>JBPCQC010000137.1:0-76157 GCA_050998515.1 Verrucomicrobiales bacterium | reverse complement strand
GACCTGCATCGTCCCCTTGCAGCAGGGGCAGAGGAGCGGGTCCTCGCCCCAGACCCGCCTGATGAGATCGCGCCAGAGGGGCCGCAGGGCGCAGCGCCCGCGAATCGTTCAACCAAGGTTAGCATCGCGGCTCCGCTGTCGCTCCGCGCAATGCTAACCATTTTCGTTAGGCGACTTGCAGGTTGGCGGGAACGTATCTGGCTCTGTCGGACAACCGCTTCGGAAGCGGCGGGAAGCCTGCCTTCTCAAGCAATGGTTTCACGCCAAATTCGTGAACTCCGATCAATTCGACGCCGATAACCCCGCCGTCGGAATCGAAATCAATCGTAATAATGCAACCGTCTGTGGTTACGGGACGGGTTTCGGCGACCTTCCTGGTGCTGAATCGAATGTAGGCCGCATGTGCCTCCGAATCGAGTTCAACAATTGGCGGCTGGTCGGTCTTGATGGTGACGGAATGGCGTTTCATGTCCAAAAACCTGTAACGAAAAAACAGTCGTCTTTACGGACTTCTGCGGCAATGTGCAATTCTCTTTCGTCAATCTTCTTGCTGAAAAGATACACGAATCCGCCACGCGTGCCACGATATTGCTGTTTCCTCTTTTCGTGGTTTGTAACGACCTCGATGAAAAGAGCTTGCGTGATGTCTCGCTCTCCAGATCGCCGCCTTGCGTGGGATGTAAAATGGAATTTTGTTGGGGCAGGCACGAAATCACAAGCTGACGTTCAAATGAGCATGCAAGCCGAGAAGCGTTCCAGTTGAAAGGTCTTAAATGCGGCGACCGGCTTTTCTGCCGTAGCGCTAGGGGGCCCGCCAGGGCGCGCGCCACTGAGCAACCCGCCCGCGCCTCATCCCGCAGCCACCGAGGGCGTGGCGGCCCCCTGGAGGCTCGGCCGCCGTGAACGGTTCGCGGCTTTGCCCGAAGGTGGCGTCCATCTCCACATCGGCGGAGGGATTCTTGGCAATCAGCCCCTGCCGGACGGCCAGCGCAAAAATGCCCCCGATGATTTTTATATCCAACCGCAGTGAGGAAGGGGCGCGGCCCGCATCGGTCAGCAGGTCCCGGAAGGCTTCCACATGGCGCGGCAGCACGGAAGGGAGCGGACGGTCCTCGGGCAGCAGGCTGTTCGCGCCCTCGATATTCAATTGGACTATTCCCACGACGCAGCCACGGACGATTTCTTTGCCTCTAATCAGGCGGCGAAATCGGCCCTCGAGGCTGCGGCCGGCCGGGTTAGTTCACTTATCCAAACCGCTCTTGCGCCTCTGACGAGCGATGTGGTTTTCGGCATTAATGGGGAGACCAGCGCGACCTTTAATTGGTCGTTCAACTACACGCAGCCCTCAACCAGCGGGACAGCGACCATTCCAACCACGCTAATGCCAGCGGATACTGTCACCCTTTATGCCGGAGTCCGGGAGTTGGCTGGGCCGGAAGTGGGACAAGGGGTGACTGGTGGCATGGGGGTTGGGCTGAGCGGATTTGGTTACGGCACTCAGTGGGGCGCCGCTGTGGCTGACGGAGAACAGCAGTCGCGCGAAATATTCAGTCGAGGCGGAGGTCCAGTGATCGGAAGAGCCGCTGGGACAATGTATCTCGATGGTTATCCGGGGAGCTTCGCCATCGATTACGGAGCTTCTTTGGGGAGTCTCTGGTTTGACGTCGACACCAACGACGACGGACTCACCGACAACGCGGGCCAACTGGCCAACTTCTGGCATTTCGACCACCTCTCGCCCGCACCCTCCGATCGCATCGATTTCTATTCTGTCGCAATGCATGAAATTCTCCATGCCATTGGATTTGGCACAGCGCGCAGCTGGAACGATTTGCGAAGCGGGACGACGTGGCTGGGGCCGAATCTCATCGCGGAAAACGGAGGTTCCGGTGAAGGATTGATCCACCCCGACGGCAGACACCTGGCCAGCGGTTTGCTGAGCCCTCGGCTCTCGGATGGCGAGTTGCAGCGACCGCTGATGTCTCCGGGATTTTTATCCGGGGAACGAAGAGACCTCACTCAAATGGATCTCCAGGCTTTACCGGATATTAGATGGGCGATTGCGGTTCCAGAGCCGGCAGCACTGGCCAGCTTGTGGTTAGCCAGCGCGCTCCTGTTACGGCGCCGTCGCGGAGCCTAAACTTCTTCCCAACCGGCAGTCATATCGCCGGCAGCATCACGAGTCCCGCCTCCGCTTTCCATGACATCGGCTGGACTACCGTGCCGGAGCCCTTCGATTTGTGCGATTCTTTGTGTCGGGCCGATATTCATCGGCGCCGGCGGCGCAGGCAGCCACTGCTTTGCGCTTAGCCCAAGCAGCGCGATAGTTGGCGCCATGCGAAACGCTGTCTTGGTTTTGATTTCCAGCGGCCTTCACATGGCGCACGCCAGTGAGGAGCAATTCCTGTCCGAGCCGCGCCAGCTTACATTCGAGGGCCGCCGCGCCGGCGAAGGGTACTTTTCTGCTGATGGCAAAAAGATGATATTCCAGTCCGAACGAGACCCGGCGAATCCCTTCTTCCAGATTTTTCTGCTTAACCTCGAGAGCGGAGACGTGAGGCAGGTTTCACCTGGGCATGGAAAGACCACGTGCGCCTGGATTCACCCCTCGGGTGACAAAGTGCTTTTCGCGTCCACCCACGAGGATCTCGCCGCCAAAAACAAACAGGAGCAGGAACTCAAAAACCGGGCCGAGGGAAAAATGCGGCGCTATGCATGGGACTACGATGAGAACTTCGACATTTTTGAAACTCGGCTCGAAGGCTCCGAACCAAAGAACCTCACCGCAGCCAGGGGCTACGACGCAGAGGGCTGTTATTCGCCCGATGGCCAAACCATCGTATTCGCCTCGAACCGCCATGCCTACGCGGAGCCGCTTGCGGCGGGCGACGCCAGGCGCCTCCAGGACGACAAGCAATACTTCATGGAAATTTACACCATGCGTGCCGACGGGACGCAAGTTCTCCGTCTAACCTCGGCTCCCGGCTACGATGGAGGACCGTTTTTTTCTGCCGATGGCAGGAACATCTGCTGGCGGCGCTTTAACGACACCGGCGAGAAAGCTGAGATCTGGACCATGAAGGCCGATGGCGCCGAACAGAAGCAAATCACCCATCTCGGAGCGATGTCGTGGGCGCCGTTTTTTCATCCCAGCGGCCGCTATCTGGTGTTCGCCACCAATCTGCATGGCTTCGACAACTTCGAGCTTTATCTCGTCGACGCAGAGGGAAGACGCGACCCGGTGCGCGTCACAACCACGGAAGGATTCGACGGCCTCGCTTCGTTTTCGCCTGATGGCAAAACGCTGACCTGGACCAGCAATCGCACGACGGACAGCACTTCGCAGATTTTCCTGGCTGCGTGGAATCATGCGCGCGCGCTCGAGGCTTTGCGCCTCGAACCAGCCGGTTCTCATCCGGCTGCACCGTCAGACGGGGCAGTGAGTGGTCAACTCACCATCGCTATTTCGCCCGCCGATCTCAAAACCCACATCTCGTATCTTGCTTCGGATGCGCTCGAAGGCCGGCTCGCTGGAACACGAGGCGAAATCCTCGCCACGGAATATGCCGCCCGAATGCTCGAGCGTTTTGGGCTGGGACCCGCGGGTGAAAATGGCAGTTGGTTTTTGTCCTTTGACTTCACGGCCGGGGTCGAGCTCGGTCCGAACAACAGCCTGCGTGCGGCAGGCAGATCGCTGCGCCGTGATCAAGAGTGGCGGCCCCTTTCGTTCTCGGCAGTGGGCGATGTGCCAGCGGCCGGCCTCGTTTTCGCCGGTTACGGCATCGAGTTGCCGGAAGAGGGCAAAAACGCGGGATACTCGTCGTATTTTCATCTCGAAACCAGGGACCGTTGGGTCATGGTGCTGCGATATGTGCCTGAGGGTTTGGCCTCCGAACAACGCGCGCGGCTTATTCATCGCTCGAGCTTGCGCTACAAGGCAATGACGGCCCGAGAGCACGGGGCGCGAGGGGTGATCTTTGTCAGCGGACCAAACTCGAAGGTCCGTGAACAGTTGGTGCCGCTCGGTTTCGACGCCTCGCTCGCAGGTTCCGGACTGGCTGCCATTTCCGTCACCGACGCTGTCGCCGATGAGCTGTTAGGCGCCGCCGGCAGGACCTTGCAGAGCCTTCAGGACGAATTGGACAAAGGCGGCCCCGTTCCTGGCTTCGAGGTCAAAGGAGCGAGTCTCTCGGCGCAAATCGACCTGAAACAGGAGAAGCGCACGGGACGTAACGTGCTGGCGCGGCTCTCCCCAGAGCCAATCCAAGGTCCGGAGACCGATGCCCCGCCACTCCCCGCCGTGCTGATCGGAGCTCACATCGACCACCTCGGTCGTGAGTTCGGCGGAAATTCGCGAGCGACCGAAACAGAGCGCGGCCGAATCCATCCGGGCGCCGACGACAATGCCTCGGGGGTCGCCAGCCTCCTCGAGATCGCCCAATGGTTTGCCAGTGAAAAATCGGCCGGGAAACTTTCATTCAAACGCGACGTCATTTTTGCCGCCTGGTCGGGTGAAGAAGAGGGGCTGCTTGGTTCAAGCGCTTATGCCAAATCTCTGGGCCGCCACAGCACTGCCAAAGAAGACCGCCTCGACGGACAATTGTGCGCTGTGCTGAATATGGACATGGTCGGCCGGCTCACGAAAACCCTGGTCTTGCAGGGCCTTGGCTCGAGCGACGCCTGGAAGCCTATCATCGAAAAACGAAATGCTCCCCTCGGACTGCCGCTCACTTTGCAAAGCGACTGCTTCGCCCCCACCGATACCACGACGTTTTATCCGAAGCGCGTGCCAATCTTAAACGCTTTCACAGGCTCGCACGAAGATTACCACCGCCCGACTGACACCGCGGACAAAATCAACCACGAAGGCGCCGCGAAAGTCACCCAATTGATTGCCGCCATTGCCCGGGATCTGGCCACCAGCGAAACTTCGCCAGTCTGGAAAGAATACAAATCCAGCGATCGCCAGGGCCAGCGGGCTGGCATGCGCGTCTACTTGGGGACGATTCCCGATTACAGTCAGGGCGACATCGTCGGCGTGAAGTTGAGCGGCGTCAGTCCAGTGGGACCCGCCGCGAAGGCAGGCCTTCGCGGAGCTGATATCATCGTGGCTCTCGGCGGCAAAGAAATCAAAAACATCTACGACTACACCTACGTGCTGGGCGAGTTGAAGGTCGGGGCAGAAACGGAAATCTCGGTGCTCCGAGATGGCCAAAAGCTGCCGTTGAAAATCACTCCTGTGTCGAGGGATTAGCTTATTGGTTTTTTCATACTCTGCTGGATGGATCGGGGAGCACACGCGCCATCGCGTGTCCGAATCGGCGCCTTCGCCGATTCGACTTTGAATTTTGGTCGGCGAGGGCGCCGACCAGAGCACGCGGGGGCGCGTGCGCTCCCCAGAATCTCGAAACGCCCCACCGCAGCGCGGCAATCGGGGCTTCAAATGCAGCCGATTCTAAAGGACAATGTATATGATTACGGCCAGACACCCTGCCCCTTTGAGACGCCCATCACTACATGCGCGCCTGCAAGGAGGCACGCAACTGCGCGATCTTCACCCGTTCCTGTGCGGCCGTATCCCGTTCGCGAACCGTCACGGTGTCCTGCAATTCAGGACCTTTTTCGCCTAGCGTTTCAAAATCGATGGTCAGGCAGAACGGAGTCCCGGCCTCGTCCTGGCGGGCATAACGCCGGCCAATCGAGCCGCCCTCATCATAGAAGCAGGTCATCTCGCTCTTCAACAAGGCATAAACCTGACGAGCCTTGGCTACGAGTTCCGGTTTGTTCTTTAGCAAAGGGAAAACGCCCACCTTGACCGGTGCCACGCTGGGAGGGAATCGCATCACGGTGCGCACTTCCTTCTTTCCCTTTTCATCTATGTTCTCTTCCTCGTTGAATGCCTGGCAAAGGATCGCCAGCGCGAGCCGATCCAGCCCCGCCGAAGGTTCGATGACGTGAGGGAGGTAGAAGCCTTTGAAGAGTCGCTCGCAGAATGCCTCGGCGGCCAAGCGAGCCTTGTCCGCCGCTTCCGCTTCATCTCCGCGCTTTTCTTGGGCAGCTTGAACCGCGCGGTCAACCCATTCAGCTGCGACCTTGGCCCCAAATGCCGTCTTCGCTGCCGCGTCGCACTTGCCGGCAGCAGCTTTCAATTCCTCGTCGAAAAATTCGAGCGGCTTGCCGGAGAATTTCTGGTGTTGCGTCAGGTCGAAATCCCCCCGGGCCGCGATGCCTTCCAATTCCTCGGTGCCGAAAGGAAACTTGAACAGGATATCGACAGTAGCCCTGGCGTAATGGGCCAACTCCTCTTTTTTTTGCCAATGGTAGGCCAGCACATCAGTTCCGAGGCCAATCTTGTGATAAAATTTTGTCCGCTGATCGACCCAGTAGCGGTGCCACATTTCCCATCCCCATGCCGGCTGCGGCGACGAAAGGTCGGCTCCTTCCACCCACGACTCGGCGCTCCCGTGGATGAGCTCAATGGCTTCATCGGGCCTGATAAAAAACTCGAGTTCCATTTGTTCGAACTCGCGGGAGCGAAAAGTGTAGTTGCGGGGATTGATTTCATTGCGAAACGCTTTGCCAATCTGGCAAACCCCAAACGGCACCTTCTGACGTGAAGTGTCGAGAACGTTTTTGAACTGCGCGAAAATCGCCTGGGCCGTCTCAGGCCGGAGATAGACGGTATTCTCGTCGCTCTCGACCGGTCCCGTGTTCGTTTTAAACATGAGGTTGAACATCCGCGCCTCAGTGAAATCCCGGGCTCCGCACGTGGGACAGAATGACTCCTCCTTCTTCCTGGGCAATTGATCCGCCCGGAACCGGCCCTTGCATTGGCGGCAGTCCACCATGGGATCAGCGAACGTCGTCAGATGGCCGCTGGCTTCCCAGACGCGCGAATGCATGATGATGGTGGCGTCGAGGCCGACAACGTCCTCCCGCTCACGGGTCATTTCCCTCCACCACAGTTCGCGAAGGTTGCGCTTCAACTCAGCGCCCAGCGGCCCATAATCCCAAAAACCATTGATGCCTCCGTAGATGTCGGAGGACTGAAATATGAATCCCCGCCGTTTGCACAGGCTGGTGATCTTTTCCATCAGGGCGCTGCTTTGGATATCGGAGGACATGGCGTAATGAACGACCTTCCGCGTTCTGGGCGGAGCGCCCGCATCGGAAAGGCGGGACTATATGCGGAAAGCGCCGTCGGCAACTGTTGAACTGTTCCCGCAAAGATCGAGGGCGGCTGGCCTCCCCATTTTCCAAAAAAGGATGGAAAAAGCCTTGCTGACAGCCCTTCCCGCTCAATAATCTGCCAAGGCAGTTCTCGGAAAAGGCTCTCACTCAACACCAATATGAAAACTTCGTTGGCTCTTTGCGCTTTGTTGGCGGGTTCGCTCGGAAGCATCAGCGCGGCGACTATCACGTGGACGATGAGCCCGGCCGTCGACTCGACAGAAGTTAACGCCGCCGGTGTCGGTGAGTGGGCTTACATGTTCAGCAGTGCCGCAGGAGGGGATGTAACCGTCAATGGCGTGACCTTTACGCGACTCAACACCGGCGGCGGTGGCGGTCCCATGGTTGACTCGAATGCCCTTACTCCAGGCTTCGAGCGCACGGGAGCGACCAGCTATGGGGAAGCCAGCGACGACTTCTATCTCGGCCCCAACGCCGAGCTCAATCAGTTGCTCGACGGCTTAACATGGGGAGGGACGAGAGATTTTCTGTTAACCGGTCTGAACCCCGGCGATGTTTATACGGTTCAGATCTTCTCCAGCGACGACCGCTCGACTCAGTCCGCCCGCGTCCTGGATCTTGACAGCAGTTGGGCGGCAGCGAATCCGCGTCAGGTCAATGATGTCGACTATACGGCCGGCGGAGCATGGGTTGACCCTGCAAACCGTTCGAAAATCTTCAACGGGACCTTTACCGCCGACGCGACAACGCAGCAGATTCTGGCTGCACTTGTAGAGCCTACGGGGGCTGACGGGGGCCAGATCGATCTCAACGCCATCCAGCTCCGCATCATTCCCGAGCCAGCTTCCGGCAGTCTCGTGCTTGCGTTGGCCGGCCTGGTGGGCCTGGTTCGTCGGCGCCGATAGAAGGGACTGGCCGCCTGCCCGCTTGGCCAGGATGTGGCATGAAAAGAGGTACGGGGGGTGAGCGTGCGCTGGAGATAGCCCAGCGCCGGGCCGCCGGAATTCCCCCGGCGCGAGTGCGCGCCGTATCCAATGAGGCACACCGACGGCGGAACGTTGCTGGAATCACGCTCGCGTTGATGATGTCCGCCGCGTGTGCCGCAGGACAGTCGCCGACCTCGATCAAAACCCTCTTCGACGAACTCTCCGTCGAGCAGACCGGCGTTAACTTCATCCACCGTCTCAATCCGCATGATTTTCATGCCTATCTTTATCATTCTGGTTTCGCCTGCGGCGGCGTGTGCATCGGGGATGTGAACCGCGATGCTTCGCCTGATATCTTTCTTATCAGCGGCCCGGACGAAAACGCGCTCTTTCTCAACCGCGGAGATTGTCGCTTCGAACGCTCGACGGCGGCCAAGGTCGGCGATGGCCCGTCCTGGGGAGCCGGTTCCGCGATGAGTGACGTCGATGGAGACGGCGACCTCGATTTATATGTGTGCAACTATGATTCGGCGAACCGTCTCTTTCTGAATGACGGCACGGGACTCTTTACGGAAGCGGCATTCAAGGCTGGCGTCGCTTTCACCGGCCCAAGTCTCTGCCCTTATTTCGCGGATTTTGACAATGACGGGGACCTCGATCTTTTCCTGCTCACCAATCGGTTGTACTCCCCCAGCGGATATCCGCGGGAGCGAGCCTGGGAACGCGACGAAAAAGGCGTTGCGCGAGTCAAGGAATCATGGGCTCCCTATTTGCGGATCGTCACTCCGCCGTTCGCAAACGAATCACCAGACCCGTGGCTTCAGGAATATGCGCAGCCCGACCGGCTCTTTCGCAATGACGGAACCGATTCAGACGGCACCCCGCAATTCAAAGACGTCACTCAGGGCAGCGGTCTCGAAGAGATCGACGGCCATGGTCTCTCGGCCTTGATCTGGGACATCAATGAAGATGGTCTCCCTGACATTTATGTGGCCAATGACTTCATCGATCCCGATCGGCTCTGGCTGAATCTCGGTCCCGATCCCACTGGCCGCTTCCGGTTCCGCGATGCCACCGACGAATTTCTGCCTTACACCACGTGGTTCTCGATGGGCAGCGACGTGGCCGACGTGAATAACGATGGGAGGCTCGACTTCTTCGTCGCCGACATGGCGGCCACGACCCACTTCAAAGCAAAAACCAGCATGGGGGAAATGGTCGGCATGCGCCGCTGGGTCATGGAAAATGGCTGGCCGCGCCAACTGATGCGCAACTGTCTTTTCCTCAACTCAGGCGCCGGACGTTTCGGCGAGGCCGCATTTCTCGCGAATGTCGCGCGCTCGGATTGGACGTGGACCGCGCGACTGGCTGATTTCGATCTCGATGGGCGCGTCGACTTATACCTTACCAATGGCATCGCTCGCACCTTTTCTGACTCCGACATTGTCGTCACGCCGGCAATGAGGATCGGACGCACCGAATGGGATATTTACAAAGACCAGCCTGAGATGCGCGAGATTAACCTCGCGTTCCGCAACGAGGGTGATCTCCATTTTGTGCCCGCCCAGGCTTGGGGCCTGGCCAAAGAAAGCATGAGTTACGCCGCAGCCAGCGGAGACCTGGATGCCGATGGCGATCTGGATCTCGTGGTTTGCAACCTCACCGAGAACGTTTCGATCTATCGCAACCGCGCGGCGCAAGACGGCCATCATTGGCTCAAAGTGAAGCTCGAGGGAGCAGGAAAAAACAGCGCGGCAATTGGTGCCGTCATCACACTCGAGGTCGACGGCCAGCGCCGAGCCCGGCTGCTCCAGCCCCAAACGGGGTTCCTCGCGAGCAACGAGCCCATCGCGCACTTCGGACTGGGTCCAAAAACGCGCTTCACGCGTCTGGAAGTGCAGTGGCCGGACGGGCGCGTGCAATCGATTCCGGGAGGCGTGGCTGGGCGGGTCCTCGAGGTCAAGCAAACCGAAGCGGTGCCGGGGGTCACCAAGCCGCAGACCGCGGCCTCGACACCGCTCTGGAGTGAAGCCAGCGAAAAACATGGACTGCATTTCAAACACGAAGACAAGCCGTTCGATGACTACCAGCGCGAGTTTTTGTTGCCGGGAAAGCTGTCTCAGTTTGGACCAGGACTGGCGGTGGCTGACGTCAATGGCGACCATCGCGATGATGTATTTGTTGGCGGTGCCAGCGGCCAGGCAGGGGCGCTTTTCATTCAGCAGCCGGATCGTCGCTTCGTGGCCCTGAAAGAAGCCCCCTGGATAAATCACGCGGCGTCAGAAGACATGGGCGCCCTGTTCTTCGATGCGGATCGCGACGGGGATCTCGATCTCTTCGTCGTCAGCGGCAGCAACGAATGGGACGCGGGCGATTCGCACTACGCTGATCACCTCTACTTAAACCAGTCCACTGCTGATGGCGCGCCGGCCTTCGCAGAAGCAGAGCCGGGCTCGCTGCCCGACCTCCGGCAATCGGGATCGTGTGTCGTCGGAGCGGACTTTGATCGGGACGGCGACGTCGACCTGTTTGTGGGCTCCCGTTCGGTCCCGGGAGCTTATCCCACGACACCGGATTCCGTCCTGCTGCGAAATGAGGGCACCCCCGGCAAACCGCGCTTGTCAGAGGCAACTGACGAACTTGCACCCGGCCTGCGTGACGCCGGTCTCGTCACCGCCGCTCTCTGGTCGGACATCGATGGTGACGCTTGGGTCGACCTGCTGGTCGCCTGCGAGTGGGGACCGGTGAGGTTGTTTTTGAACCAAAACGGGCGCCTGGCCGAAATGACTGACCAGGCAGGGATCGCGGCACGCACCGGCTGGTGGAATGCCGTTACCGGCGCGGATTTTGATAACGATGGCGATATCGATTACGCCATTGGCAATGCTGGGTTGAACACCAAGTATGGTCATCCTTCTGACAAAAAGCCGATTGTTCTCTATCGTGGCAATCTGGATGGTCGCGGCGGCGCCGACCTGGTCGAAGCCAAACCGGACAAGGACATCGAGTTGCCGGTGCGGGGCCGTTCGTGCAGCGGAACGGCCATGCCGTTCATTAAGGAAAAATTCAAGACCTTCAAGGCGTTTGCAGCCGCCAATCTCTCGGATATTTACACCCCCGCAGCACTGAAGGAGGCTCAACGGTTCGCGTCTACCTGCCTTGAAAGCGGGATTTTGATCAATGAGTCCACGAAGGGCCATCCAGAATTCACGTGGCGCCCGCTTCCCGCCGCGGCGCAAATTTCGCCTGCCTTTGGCTGCGTCGCCGGAAACATCGCTGGGGTCGGTCGACCCAACCTGACCATGGTGCAGAATCTATTCACTCGCGAACCTGAAACCGGACTTTGGCGAGGAGGCCTCGGAGCCGTTTTTCAGGTCCAGGAAGATGGAACGTTCCATTCGCTCGAAGCCTCTGTGACGGGCTTTGTGGTCGAAGGCGACGCCAAGGCTCTGGCTGTCGCCGACATCAACGGCGATGCCCGGCCTGATTTTCTGGTCACACAGAACAATGACCGCCTTCTCGCCTTCGTCGCTTCCGACAAAGCCGCCAACGCCAACCGGCGAGTGGTTGCCATCGATCTCGTCGGCCAGCCTGGTAATCCTTCGGCCGCCGGGGCGCGCATCGAAATACGCGATGGCGGCCGGCGCGTTTTCACAGCCGAAAGCTATGCCGGCTCGGGTTATCTCTCGCAGTCAAGCTCGAGGATTTTCTTCGTGCCGAGCGAAGGGAACAACTCCGTCGAAATCTCCGTCACCTGGCCGGAAGGACGAACGACCGGTCATCGCGTCATCCCCCAGTCTGGAAATCCGGTGATCCGATTATCGGCCGAATGAAGGGTCATCCCCTTTTGCACTCTGCGTTCTGCCTTTCTTTTACGGCCGTATTTGTTCTCCTCTGATCAGGATCTTCTGAGCGTCGCGGCCGATGAGGTCGCGCAACCGTTGCCGCAGTTGGCCCTCGGCCTCGTCTGTAATATCTGAACGCGAGGCATCCAGGCGCGCTTGCGCAATCATATGTTGCGTCGCCATGGCCTGATCCTCGGGTCTAAGCTTGTTGATCAGCCCATCGTTCGAGAAAAATACCTCGTAGTTCTTCAACTCGACACTGGTCACCTTTGCGGGTGGAAAATCTGCTTTTACCTCCCCGGTTTTTTCATCGACCTCGACTTTGCATGGCTGGGTGAGGTCAAAGCCGGCCTTGGCCACAAAGTCTCCGCGTAAAATGAGCGTCTTTCTGCTGCCAAAGACCTGGGATTCAAACTTCACCACCGTCTGCGTCTTGCGCTGCACGAGATTGAGCTCGGCTATGTTCGATTTCGCCACGGTCACTGTGTTGGCATGAATGGTCACCTGCTGTCCGGTGATGTCAGCCAGAGCGCTGGCCACGATATCCCGCAGGCTTTTCGCTGCCGACTGGGCCGGACGTACCATCAGCAGCCACACCGAAAATGTCACGGCCAGCACCAGCAACGTAAGCCCGAGAAAAAACCAAAACGGGCCCGGCCCTGGACGCCGGTCAGATGCGGTTGTCGACTGGTGCCCCAAAACATCGAGGCCGACATCGTCCTTTCCCGGAGCGGTTCGGGTCATCGCGCAAGTTTACACCAATCTGGCGCTCGGAGCGACTTTTTGATCGAGGCTTGGTCGCTTCTGAGTATGAACCAACGAGATGGACTGGTTTTACGAACACCAGGGACAGCGTGTGGGACCCGTCACGGCGGCACAACTGATTCGATTGCGTGCGGTCAATCAGATCGGTGGACAGACGTTGCTGTGGACGCCAGGCGGGGAGATAGCGCAGCCTTATACGGTTCTGGCCGAACGTCTCTTATCGGAAGAACTGGTCGAGGAAGAAAATCGCGCGACTCGCGTCGGCCCCGCCCAATCTTCGGCTCGCGATGTCCGCTGCGTCTGTTGTGGCGAATTACGGCCTCAATCCGAGATGCTGACTTACGGCTCTCACTTTGTCGTCCCCGAACATAAGGAAGCTTTCCTGGCCAGGCTTCAGACCGCGAGCGATATGGCTCCCGCGAACTGCCTTGATGGCCGCCTGCGTCTCGGTTCGTGTTTGCGTCGCGGCTGGAGGCTTTTCTCGAGCCGCTTCGGTCTCGTTTTTGCGCTGTTTTGTTCGTTTGAAATCCCCGCTGTTCTTCTGGCTGCGCTCGTCCGTCGCCTCTTTGTGCCCGCCGACTTTGTCGAGGCCCATCCCTGGCTTGGCTTCTGGGTGGAAATGATCCCGGACAGCATCGCCGGTGCCTTGGTGGCAACGGTCGGGGCCGGGGCGACTGCATTCGTATTCGAGCAAACCTGGCAGGGCCGACGTGCAGGATACACAGGCAGCGTGATGGCGAGCGTTCACCGATACGTTTCGCTTGCCGTCGCAACCCTGGTTTACAACGCTCTCACTACGCTGGGAGGAGTGGCCATGATCATCCCTGGCATCATCCTCGGCATCCGTTTCGGCCTTTATGATTTCGCGATCATCGTGGAAAAACGCGGCGGCCTCGCCGGCCTGCATCGAAGCGCGGAGCTCACCAATCGGAAAGTTTTCCTCGTCCTTGCCATATTGCTGACGGCGGCGCTGCCCATGCTCGCAATCACCGTCTTGTGGCTGGTTCTTTCGTCTGGTCTTCCGTTCGTGGTACCTGCGATCGGCGAATGGGATAAATCTCGTTTGGCATCCGACCTCACCTGGGCATTAATCACTGGACCGCCGACGCTTTTCATCATGGCGGTCTCTTTCGTCATCTACAAGGAGCTGTCGGCATCACTGCCCGCCAGGACCTGGATTCCTCGCAAACGCGCCAGTTGAAAGCTGGCAACGCAAAATGGGACGATTTGGACCGGCTCACATTTTTTCGACCGCACAGATTCCCAGAAGATTCAGACCTTGGCCGAGAATCCGTGACGTCAACTCGCACAGGGCGAGCCTCGACTTTCGCACCGCTTCCTCGGCGCGAAGGACAGGGCAGGCTTCATAGAAACTGTGGAAGGTGGTCGCCACCTCGTAAAGGTAGTTGGCCAGGATATTGGGACGAAAATCGTTTAACACATTCGGGATCACTTCGCCGAACTGCGCAAGTTTCAGAGCAAGCGCACGTTCGGCGTCTTCAGTAATTCCAAACGGGCCTGTGAGGTCGATCGGAGCGCCTTCGAATTTGCGGAAAATCGAGCGTGTGCGCACATAAGCATTTTGCAGGTAGGGCGCGGTGTTTCCCTGGAGCGAGAGCATTCGGTCCCACGAAAACACATAGTCGCTCTGCCGGTTGGGCAGGAGATCCGCGTATTTAATGGCGCCCAAGCCCACCGCTCGGGCGATCTCGCGCCGGTCGGCCTCATCGACAGCGGGATTTTTTTGAGTGACGAGTTGAAACGCTCGTTCCTCGGCCTCGTCGAGCAGTTCCGTGAGCTTGATTGTTTCGCCCGAGCGGGTTTTGAATGGCTTGCCGTCATCCCCGAGAATCGAGCCGAACCAGACATGGATGAGATCGACCTTGGCCTGAGGCTCCCAACGGCGAAAGATCGCAAAGAGCTGCCGAAAATGGAGCTGCTGTCGTCCGTCGGTGACATAGAGAATCTGGTCTGGAGCGAATTCGCGCATGCGATGGCGAACGGTGGCCAGGTCGGTCGTGGTGTAGTTAAACCCGCCATCGGCTTTGCGCACCAGCGCCGGATTCCCGTGCCATTTCCCATCCCGCTGAATCAGAAATGGGTCGTCCTTTTCAGGAGTCGAACCGTCTGAAAAAACGCAGAGCGCGCCCTCGCTGTCGCGAGCAATGCCGCGTTCGAGCAGGTCCTGAGCGACTTCGTCGAGCCACGGGTTGTAAAAACTTTCGCCGTGTGCGTAGTCGAAATGGATGTCCAGCCGCCGGTAAATCGTGTCGAACTGTTGCTGAGAGAGGCGTGTCATTTCTCGCCAGCGTTCGAGATTCCCGGCATCGCCCTGCTGCAATTTGACGAGTTCCTCTTTTGCCCTCTCACGGACGGCAGGATCTTCTTTGCAGCGTTCGTTGACCAGTTTGTAAAGCCGCTCGAGCTCTCCAAGTGGATCGGCCTCGAGGGCGGCCCGGTCGAGCGCGGATTTCCAGCCGACGAGGAGCATGCCAAACTGGGTGCCCCAGTCACCGATATGATTGTCGGCCACGACATGATGTCCGAGAAACCGCGCAATGCGCGCGATTGCATCGCCGAGGATGGTCGAACGAATGTGCCCAACGTGCATCGGCTTGGCCACATTCGGTGAGCTGAAATCAATTACCAGACGCCGCCTGGGAACTTCCGGCACCCCCAGTCTTTGATCGTCAAGCATCGCTTCAAGCCGTCTCGCAAGCGGTTCGGGGTTGATGCGGAAATTAATAAACCCGGGGCCAGCCACATTGGGCGGAGCGCTGACTTCCCCGACATCGAGCGCCGCGATGATTTCAGCAGCCAACTCCCGTGGATTCCTGCCAAGGCGCTTCGCCAGGAGCATCGCGGCATTGCTCTGATAATCGCCAAAGCGCGTGTCGGTTGCCGGTGTCACTTCGAAAGCGACGTCCGGGGGCACATCGGAAACCGTCTTGTTCAATGCCGCCTTGAGGGCTTTGGTGAGTTGCAATGCAAAGGTCGTCATCTCCTGAAATGCGAGGTTGGACTCAACGCGACATGCGTCTCCTGCGCAAGGGGTAGGGCCGCTTGGAACCGGAGGGCCAGCCGCCAAAGGGGCACGGGCGTCTCGTCGGTGGCGATGAATTCCATTTTTTCACCCGTGCCCCTATCTTCTCCAACGACCGCAGCGGACCGTCTCCTACGGTTGACAGTCGCACAGCGCCCCCGTCTTGTTTTGCTGATGAAAGTTGCTCCGTTTTTCACCCCCCTGGCACTGGCCATGATTCCCGTAAGCTGTGATCGGCCAAAACCGACGGCCGCCCCCACTGTCGCCGCTTCGGCCCCGGCGACATTGGTGGAATCGACGCGCTGGCCGCATGTCGGGAGCGATTTGCGGCCCGACGGCAAAGTCACTTGGGGCGCGCTCGCCAATGGTCTGCGTTTTGCTCTTTTGCCCAACGACGAACCCCCAGGCCGGCTCAGCCTGCGCTTGTATATCGAGGCGGGTTCGCTCCACGAGAGCGACGAGCAGCGCGGCCTGGCTCACTTCCTGGAACACATGGCTTTCAATGGCACAAAAAATTTCGCCGCCGGTGAAATGGTCGCGTATTTCCAGCGTTTGGGCATGGGCTTTGGCGCGGACACAAATGCCCACACCTCGTTTCGCGAAACTGTCTATAAACTCGAGCTGCCGCCGGGCGCAGAAGGAAAATCACCCGACGACAAAACCCTCCGCGATGGATTGCAGCTCCTGCGCGATATGGCCGACAGCATGCTTCTCAACCAGGCAGAAATCGACAAGGAACGCGGAATCATTCTGAGTGAGAAACTCTCCCGGGACACCATCGATTTCCGGATATTCAAGGAGGGCCTCGAGTTCCAGCTTCCCGACCACAAGATCTCAAAGCGCCTGCCCATCGGGGTCGAAGAAGTCATCACTCAGGCTTCTCGAGAACAGTTTCTCGAATTGTACCGGAAGTTCTATACGCCGGACCGGATGATTTTTGTGGCCGTAGGCGCACTCGATCCCCAGGCGTTGGCGCGCCACATCACCGATAGTTTAGGCGGCCTCGAGAAGCGTGAGCGCATGGCAGACCCGGATTTTGGCAGCGTGACGATCGGCCGCGGCGTCGCGACGAAACCGCATCTCGAAAAAGAAGCCGGCTACGCCACAGTAAGCTTTTCGGTCACTCTGCGGCATCAACCCCGGCTCGACACCGCGGAAGAGCGACTCAATGACCTCAAGCGTGAGCTTGCCACCCGCATGGTGGGCCGCCGATTCGAGATCCTCGCCAAACAGAAAGACGCGCCGCTGTTGCAGGCGCAGGTGGAACTCACTCCGTTTCTGCGGTTGATTGATGTGGCCCAGATCGAAATCACGGCTCAACCAAACCGCTGGCACGACGCTGTGGCGCTCGGCGCGCGGGAGTTGAGGAGGGCGATGGATTTTGGCTTTACGAAGTCAGAACTTGCCGAAGCGAGCGCGGGCGTCCTGGCGGAGGCTGAAAGCGCCGCACGTTCCGCGGACACCCGAAAGTCACGCGACCTCGCGAATTTGCTCGTACAGACCCTGGCGGCGGAAAAAGTCTTCACGCATCCAGCGCAGGAACTGCCTCGCATCAAAGACAACCTCGCGCGCATTACCGCCGATGATTGCCACCAATCCTTTAAAAGTGGATTCGGCAGCAAGGACCTGGCGGTTTTCGCCGCTGGAAACCTGCTTCCCCCGGCGAATGGCGAAACCCTGGAAGCGGCACTCAAACGAGGGATGAGCGAAAAAGTGGAAGCGCCGCAGGAAGCATCCGAAGCGAATTTTGCCTACACCGACTTTGGAGTTGCAGGCCAGGTGTCGTCGCGGCAGGAAGTCGACGATCTCGGGATCACCCAGATCGTCTTCAAGAACAACGTCAGGCTAAACTTGAAGCCGACCCCCTTCAAAAAGGATGAAATTCTGGTGCAGGCGAGTTTTGGTGCCGGAAAACTGGCACTGCCGGTCGAGAAGCCTGGCCTCGAACTGTTCGCCGAGCACACCTTTGAACTCGGCGGTCTCGTCAAGCACAGCGTCGATGACCTCAGACGCATTCTGGCCGGCAAGACGGTGACGACTCAATTTCAGATCGGTGAAGACGCCTTCGTCCTATCGGGAAAAACGACGCCCTCCGACCTGACGACACAGCTTCAACTTCTGTGCGCATTCCTTACCGCTCCGGGCTGGCGCGAAGAATCGGACCGCATTTTTCGGGAACAGGTCCCAACGATTTACTCGGAAATCGAACATACCCTCGAGGGGCAGATCGAGGCGCGCCTCGAACCTTATCTCCACGGCGGCGATCACCGCTTTGCGTTCCCCGCAAAAGAGCACGTACTCGCGCGCACACCGGAAGAGGCGCGCGGATGGCTCGAACTCGCCTTGCAAAAGGCTCCCCTCGAAGTCGCCCTCGTTGGGGATATTGATATCGAAGCGGCCATTAAAGCGGCCTCGACGACCTTTGGCGCCCTGGCTGATCGCGATGAGGGCGGCTTGCCCAAACCTGGCGCCCTCAACTTTCCGCCAGCTGGCCGCAAGGATTTTACCTATGAAAGCAAAATTGCGCGGGCGCTTGTGGCGGTGCATTTTCCCACTACAGACCGTGCCGACATCGCGAAAACACGCCGTCTGCAGGTGCTGGCCTCTGTTTTCAGTGACCGCCTGCGGGAAAAAATCCGCGAGGAACTCGGAGAGTCCTATAGTCCACGCGCCACCGCTACAGCCAGCGACGTTTTTCCCGGCTACGGATACCTGTTCGCGCATATCCTGGTAGGTCCAAGCCAGGCGAACAAAGTTTCCAGCGCGGTGCGCGAAATCGCGGCCGCGCTGTCTGCGGACGGCGTCCAACCCGATGAAGTGGACCGCGCCCTTAAACCATTGCTCAATGCGATCGAGGAACAGCGCCGGAACAATGTTTACTGGCTCACAACCGTCTGCGGAATCTGTCAACGGGACCCGCGGCGGCTTGATTGGGCGCGCACGTTGATTTCAGACTTCAAAAGTGTGACCAAGCCCGACCTCGATGCTGTCGCTAAAGAATATCTCGCCCCGCCTGCTGTGCGAGAAGTGCGGTTGATCCCATTAGCAGCCAACGACCCGACTCAGCCTCCATCACCCGCCCCCAACACGGAATAACGGTAGGGAGGTGCTTCTGCACCTCCCGGTTTGGGACGACGAGGGTGAACCTCGTGCCCACCGCACCGGCGGCCTCGACCTTTATCAGTCGCGCAGGCGGATAGACATCCCCGGGATTTGGAGATAATTCGGTGAAGTGCGGTATTGCCGCTCGCGCCAGCGTGGGTCGTAGCGGTCCCGAACATACATGTCCCGCTCATAGCCATCCCAATCGCGCCGCGCATAATAATCCCGTCCAGAACGAGGCTGTGCGTAGCGATTGTGCGAATGCCGGTGGGCCAGCGTCTTCCACCGATAGATGGGATTTCCCTTTCGGGTGTATCCGGCGACGTATCGCTGCGCAAATACCGCTTGGTCACAGCGGTCGCAACGGTCCACGACGCGACGGACGTCCCGGGAGCGTTGAGCAGCGCTCGAGTCGGCGGGAACCGCCAGGTTGACCGCCAAAGCAGCGCCTAACAATAGAAGTGCCTTTTTCATATGTGTTTGAATTGCGGCACAGGCAACCCGTGCCTTTCTCCAGTAGATACGGAACCATGAGTTCAGTGGGCGTGCGATGATATCGCGAGGTCGGAGACTACAGGTAGCTCCACTGTCTGAGGCATGTAAACAATTGAGCCAGCGCAGATAAGGGTCTAGGTCCAACCTTTAGTGGAGCGACACTCCTGTCGCTGGACCCATCAAATCAGCGACAAGAGTCTCCCTGCCACGTTCGCTATTTCCCTTCAGTTGCCTGCGGCAGCGCACGGAGGGCGGTCAGGCGCATTTTAGGATCGTCGAGGAGCCTCAAGACGAGAGCGCCGATTTCCGGGTCTTTCCCGCGCACGAGAGTTTCAAACGCCGACTGCCGCCGCTCATCCGGTTGGCCCGCATCAAGAACCTGCTCGCGCAGACTGGGGAAGACGCGCTGATCGCCAAAGGCGACCGCCAATGCGGTGCGCAGATTGACCAACTCTTCCGCCCGCTCCTTTGCATCGGGCCGTTTTTCAGCCACCTCCTGAATGTTTGTATACGCGCTATCCCAATTCTCGGGCGTTTTCACACCGCTACGGCCTTTCAACCCCTCGAGGGTTGCCTTCATCAAATAAGTGAGGCCGCCAGCGGTTTTCTCCTTCGCCATCGCACCGACGAGATGCCCCAGCGCCGTCTCACCACTGTCCGCCACCCGCCGCGCGATATTCTGCGCCACGAGCGGAATCTTCGACTTCTGGGCCATGGCCAAGGCCAGCGCCGGATCAGCCGGCACCAGCGGCTCAATCGCATACCAATACATCTGCGGCAAATTGTGATCGCCCGCGTCTTCACCGTGCTGAATCAGCGTTTCGGCGATATCCCAGCGCTGGTCGAGGGGAAGGCGCTGGAGGGCGCTCGCGATGGTCAATCGAAGCGGTGGATCAGAATTGCCAATAATTTTTTGCCACGGCAATCGACCGGCGTCGGTTTTATCAGAAAACGCAGCAACAGCGAACCGCTGCAACGCGCCAGGGAACTCCGTTGCCGCGGTGGCTCTATCTACGTGATCCATGTCGTTCGTCGTGGCCAGCGTCCATAATGCCGCGAGGCGTTCCATAATATCAGTTCCTTCCGCCACAGTCTCGCGCAGTTGCAGGCTTGCTGTGCGATCGAGTGCAGTCGTACTCCGGTCACAAAGCCCCTTTCGACTCATACGATTGAGCCAACCGTTTTTGCTTTTGTGGAGGTTCGCCAATTCCTTAGGGGCAGCCTTCGCCAGATCCCCCTTCCACGGTTTCCACGTCTTGTCGTACTTCACTCGATACATCCGCCCGTTGCTTCGGTCCCAGACTTCTGGCTGGACGCGGTGGCATTTTTGTTGGTCGTACCAATCGATGAAATAGACGGCGCCATCGGGGCCGGTTTTGAGGGCGACGCCGGTGAAGTTCTTGTCGTTGGTTTTGAGGAAGTCGGGCAGGTGTTTGGCGACGTAGCCGGAGCCTTTTGGAACGAGTTGTTCCTGGTTGATGCGCTGGCCGTGGATGTTAAAAATCATGGCGCGGCCGCGGTATTCGGGCGGGAAGTTATCTCCGTTGTAGATGCAGAGACCGGAGTGAGCGTGACCGCCGCCAGCGGCATCGCTGACGGCATTTCCGCTGTGAGGTGTGGTACCGATGTAGTGCACGTGATCAGCGATCGTTTCGATGTTGGTGTAAACATACGGGTTGAAGTGCCCCAGCGGGTTGGACTGCCGCAGGTAGTAACCGCCCTGGATGATATGCCAGAAGTGCGGGATGACGCAGGCCTCGGAGAACCAATCGCCGAACTCGTTGTAATCGAGACCCCAGGCATTCGACGTTCCCTGCGCAAATACCTCGAACTCGTGCCGCACCGGGTGAAACCGCCAGTAGCCGCAGTTGATAGGTGTGCGCTTCGTGATGCCGGCATCCTGCCGGCGCGTACCCCGGGCATCTTGCCCGGCCGCTTCCCGATTCGCAGGCGAGACGCCCGCGGTACGTGCAGACGACACGCCTGCATCACCACACACGCGCACTTCCGAGTGCGTAAACACGCCATGGCACCCGTAAAGCCAACCGTCAGGTCCCCAAATAAATGAATTGAGGGTTTCGTGCGTGTCCTGCCAGCCCCAACCGTCCGTCAGAATGCGCGGATCGCCGGCCGGCTTGTCGGTTTTGTCGTCGAGGGGGAAATGCAGCAAATACGGCGCAGCACCAACATAAACGCCGCCGAAACCAAGCTCGATGCCACTGACGAGATTGAGGTTTTCCGCGAAAACCTTGCGAGATTCGAATTTTCCATCTCCGTCCTCATCTCCCAAAATCAGGATACGGTCGTTTCCGCCAAAGATGTCCTTGATCTGCTCTGGCGTCGGTTTGTCGAGTCCCCCAGCATCATCCGCGCGCGGTTTCGGTGGATTGCCTGCGCGCCGCGGGTAAGTCCTTCCTTCGACCACCCAAATCCGACCGCGCGCATCCCAACAAAACGCGATGGGTTGGACGAGGTCGGGTTCGGAGGCGATGAGGTCGACGGAAAAACCCGGCGGCACCTCCATTTTTTTCAGCGCTTCCTGCGGTGAAAGCAGCGGATTTGTCGCACCAGCCTGTGGTGGCGGACCTCCGGCGAGCACGCGCCGTGGCGCCGCTTTTGGAGGTTGGTCGTGAAAACGAAAGTCGTCGAAATTGACGTGGCTCCAGTGCCCCGGACCGGCATCGACGATGCGAATGAGGATTTCCTTTCCCTGCTGTTTACTCAGGTCAACCACCACCAGTTCGAGCTCCTCGCGCTCACGACCGGCTGCAGAGTGCACCACTTTTCCGCTGGCTACATCCACGATCTCGACCCGCCCCTTTCCGGCAGGTCCTGCGCCGGCCAAAAAACTCGCCCACTGATGCGTCACCCTGAAGGGAACCGAAGTGAGTGTACCGGTCGGCGGATCGCCGAATTTTTCAAAGGTCCCGATCCAAAAGCGGCCATCGTGACCGCTTTTCATTTCTGGTCGCCGCACGGAAACCTTATCCCCTTCCACCGGCTGGCCTTCGAATGCCTGCCCTTCCGCTTTCCAGTCTTTCAGGGATCCGTCCTCGAATCCGAGGTTGAGCGGTTTGCCTTCGGCATCGACGGGTATGATGCCTTCGCGGGCGTTCAACCACGGTATTAAACACAACGCATTGAGGGCAAAAGCAGCAAAAAGAGGGGCTTTCATCGGCGGCAACGGTGGAGCAGAGCCGAAAGGGCTGCAAGCCGGGAGACCAGGCTACGGTTAAAACGAACCTCTGAATCAAAAAGGCACGGCTCGACTGACTCGCCCCACCAGGAACTGCCCGCACGATAGTACCTAGCCCGGTCGAGGGCGCCCTGCCGGCGTCACAGAAGCCAGTTACAGCAGCAACACGGCTCGACACCGCCCCGCCGGTTGGGGTGAATGCTCGGTCCTCCCCGGTATCAGTGTCCGGCCAGGTTTTGATAGTCTTGCGAGGACCGATGATTGAAGGTGATACCCACATAGCCCGACGCGACGGCTAACCCGCCGTACGACTGAAAGAATTCCCAGTCCTTGGCAGAGCGGAGAACTTCCGGAGGTCCGTCGCCGAGAATGAAAATGACTCCAGGGCGGGGAAATCTCGGTGCATCGGCGGATGGCACAAAGAAATCGGCATGCAATGGCACTGCATCAGCCGTCTTGTAAACGACGTTCGGACGAACGGTAACGCGTTCCATGCCGGGCACGCGGTAGAGCAAGTCCTTGGACGCGGGCTGGCAGGAACCAGCGAGCGTCGCTGCACACATGAATCCTAGCTGGGGGAGTAATCTTTGAGTCACGGCGATTGAAGTCGGCATCTGGTTTCAGACGGGTTCGTTTACGTTGGAGGATTCAATTTCGCAGGCTCCAGAGCGAAGGTTGCAACAGCGGGTGGGACTTACGCTTGTGTAAGACCAGCCTCCAGTCTGTCGCGTCCCGCGGGCTTCCAGTCCGCCCCAGGGGCAGATTGAAAGGCCGCCAGACTGAATAGCCCAGAGGCCTGTCGTACCGGAGTCCCACCGGCTGTCCAGTTCTCCGCCACGCTCAGGTCCACTGGACCAATTGTTCTGGAAACAGACATTTCGCGCAGTCTGAATTATCCTGCAGGCAGAAGTCCTGATAGATCTGAATCAACGCCTGATGCTGAAAAAGTTTGCGGGTAAAAAGGCCGGCATCCGCCCGTTGTCCGAGAAGACGAATGCCGCCGCGCCGGGATTTCTCGTTATCGAGGGACGCTGGCAACCTCGCGTAGGCAGCCCACCAATCGTCCGTGGTTCGGCTCCAAATCGGAAAGCCAATGTTAGCCAGGATATCGAGGATGCGGCTTTCGCCGATCAGCGCCATGGGCCGAGGGTTCGGCTGGCTGGTGAGGGTGTAGTGATGCTCCCAGTAGGGATGACGGACGTTGCGCAGCGCATCCATCAAGGCGCGTTCTCCTCCTTCGAGGGCCTGCCGGATGCGACGCCACTGCGTAACGATCACCGCAAGGGCACCGATGCGGCGCTGAGGATGGTTCAAGGGACGCGATCCCCCAGCGATAAGCTGAGGCGGAGAGGCGCCGGCAAATTCATCGCGATGCTTCCACCACATCTCCCAAAGCCGCCGCAAATAGTCCCGGGTGTCGGCTGCTGCACCTTCATAAACTCTTGCCTCTAAAAAGCCGGCGACGCCGAAGAGCAAAGCCTCGGCCCCTGCCTTATGTGAGGTGAGGAATTTCAAGGGCAGCCGTTGTGCCATGACGGTCATCGGCAGTTGATTGCGCCGGTAGCCCAGCGCGCCCGCCAGTTCTTGATATATTGCCTGGTCCCAGCCATGGATCCCCGCGACGCGCGCGAGACGCTTTGCCTTTTGACCGATACGATGGCGTGCCGCCGCTTCGAGCAGCGAGTGCAACCGATCCGCGCTCAACTCGCGCAGCGGAAATGAGCATCGGCCCCATCGTGCCTCGGCCTGCTCTTTCCTGAGCGGCTCCGCACCGAGCGCGGCAAGATCCAATCTGACCTGCGTCACTTCGGCGTGCTGGCTGGTGCGGGTGAAGAACCGCTGACCCTGCGGCGCGTCAAAAAACATGTGCAGCACCACGTTGTCATACGCCGGGTTAAGGGCATGGCCATGGCGTTCCCAATCGCGGGCGTCCATGTCGATTTCGAGCGCTCCCCGGAGCTGACGCCCCGCAACGTCGATCACCACTTCGCAAAAATCCGGCCCTGCAGCGTGGTTCCAGACTCCAAACTGAACGATCTCGACCTCCTGCCCGGAAAGCGCGGTAAAGCGGCGTCCGAAATCACCCGCAAACCAGCGGCTCTGCAATTCGATTTCAGGCGGCCGGGTGCTAAAACCTTCGAACTGCTCATCCTCGGCTATTCGAGATTCCCCGAAGACCCTGACCAGCAAATCTCGATAGCTCATCGCAGCCGAAGTGATCATGGCTTCCGGTCTGGAGCGGGTCGCAGAATATTGAGCCAGACGCGCGCAGCTTCACTTTCCGGCTCCTTTGGGAATTCGGTGATCACGCGCTTCAGATCAGCAATGGCTCCCTCGAGGTGGTTGTTGCGCCATTCCATGTCCGGAACATGCAAATAAGCACGAATGCGATCCGCTGTTTTCGGATAAGTCTTGCCGGCGCTTTCAAAGCACTGAGCCGCACGCTTGAGATCGTTGGGAAAATACGTTTGCGCCAGAAGGCCGAGCGCCTCCCAGAGCATCCCGCTCTTGCGCTTCTCTGCCGTCGCCTGCAATGGCCGCATCAGCAGTTCCTTGTCTTCTTCGTTCCCATAACGCCGCACCAGCGAGCGATAGAGCTGAAACTCGACATTCTCCGCCTGAGGCTTGGGAGAGTCCATGCGGGCGAACGGCCGGTAAAGAGGATCGCCGACCACGACATTCATCCAG
Source organism: Verrucomicrobiales bacterium (assembly GCA_050998515.1). GTDB lineage: Bacteria > Verrucomicrobiota > Verrucomicrobiia > Verrucomicrobiales > V1-33 > JBPCQC01. Next base: position 50,906 of record JBPCQC010000137.1, on the reverse strand, counting down.
GACAGGGTCGGCGTCGCCATCCACGCTGCTTCGGCCAGATTGTAACCTTTGAGGAGACGATCCGTGAAGATGTCTTCCCGCGTGCAGTAGCTAAGATAAGGCTCCCACGTAGTGCCCAGCACCGCTGCGGCGCCGCGGGCCAGCAGCGGGCCACACCAGTTGGCACTTTCGGAATGAAGCGTCTCCGCAGCAAACGAGTGCATGTGATAGGCGACCGCTCCCCGGCGAAAGCGGAACGCGGGGTTAAGCAGGGGGCCATCGGCATTGCGGATCCACCAGCCAAAATAGACGGCTGCGTCGGTCATCGGATAGTTCGTGGGAAGCGTACTTGGGTGCGCGTCAATGATGACCGGCCATCCGGCGGTGCCTAACAATTTCCCAGCCCCGAGCAGCCACCGATCCCCTTCTTCGTAACCCGGGCCTTTGCGGGCCAGATCAAGATAGACCCGGCCCCAGAGGCCCGTGGCTTCGACCGCTAGGGCGTCCCCGATCATGCGCTCGCAGATTTTTGGTGTTGGAGCGTCAACGCGCGCGACCATGAACATGATCGGCAGCTGAACCTCCCGAAACGGCCGATCCTTGCCGAAATAGGGATTGTTGAGCCCCCCGGCGAACGGCCTTTCCCACAGGCCAAGCAGGGTCAATTCGGAATCGACACTGGCTTGATTTTGTTGTGCGGCCGCAGGCGGCTTGCCATCGGCCTGCAAAACGGGTTCTTCAGCGATTCGGAGCGGCACGCCGTACATGAGCACGAGGAGACGAGGCACGGTTTCCGTTGCCGTTTTTGCCGTTCCTGAGCCACCGATCTTCCACCACTTCCGCTCAGAGAACGTCTCTCGCAGCGGACTTTCGATGGTGGTTTGAAATTCAGCGCGGGAAATCGTTTCTCGTGGCGGCGTATTGACGCCGATGAGATGGTCTTCGGGAATTTTTCGCGCTTTGGCGTAAACCACCGCCAGGCGTTGCGACTCGGGAGTGTTTGCATTGTAAAGGACGACCGTCTCCTGCGGATAAGCGTCCGGCTCCGCCCCCAGGCATGAACCGCAAAAAAAACCGGCGAGGAACAGTCGTCTCATGCTCACAGTGGGATGGCAATTCTCAATCCATCATACGCAAGACGCACATCGTCGGGCAGTTTTTCTTCTGCTGCGGCATGGCCGACCTGGCATTGGAAATGGGTGAACCAGGTTCGCCTCGCTTTCACCTGTCGGGCGAAAGCCAGGGCCTCATCAAAGTTCATATGCGTCGGATGCTCCGTAAACCGCAGCGCGTCCGTTATCAATACCTCGACTCCCTGCAGACGTGCGAGAGTGTCCTGGGGCACTTCTTTTACATCCGGCAAATAGGCGGCAAGTCTCCGTCCCTTACGCGCAAAAAGGTAACCAATGGTTTCGAGCTTTCCGTGCCTCACCGGCAAAGGGACAACTTCAGTGGCACCGAGAATGAACGGCTTGTTGACGACGCGCGGGTCAGGTTTCAAATAACCGATGTAACGGTTCTCGCCATCGAAAGCGAAATCGAAGATTCTTCGAAGTGCGTCCAGACAGTTGGCGGTTGCATAGACCGGGATCATTTGTTCCCTGCCGACGGTAAATCGTCGCAGATCATCAAACCCCATGATGTGGTCGGTATGAGCGTGGGTGATCAGAACAGCGTCAAGGTGGCGAATGCCCGCCCGGAGACACTGGCTGCGAAAGTCGGGTCCGGTATCAACCACCCAGGCCGCTTCGGGGGTTTGCACAAAAATCGAGGCTCGTTCGCGGCGGTCCCGCGGATCACTCGACCGGCAGACTGGGCAGTCGCAGCCGATCATCGGTACGCCGACCGAGGTGCCTGTCCCCAAAAAAGTCACTTCCAGCACGTGGGATGAGGTTGAATCCGGCACCGTGTTTTTCATAATCCAACCAGGCGCCTCCCGCTACGCTAATGCTTCAATCTCTCCGGATCAAAAATCTAGCCCTGGTCGAAGATCTCACGTGGGAAGTCGGGAGTGGCCTGGTCTGCGTAACGGGAGAGACGGGGGCGGGCAAATCGATGATCGTGGGTGCGCTGAAGCTGATTTTGGGGGAACGTTCCGACCGTTCGATTATTCGAACGGGCGAGGAGAGTTGCACCATTGAAGCCATATTTCGCCTCGAACAAGCCGAGAAGGTGAACGGGCTGCTCGAAGAGGCCGGGTTCGACCGATGTGCGGATGACGAACTCCTGCTCAAACGCGTGATGACCCTGGGGGGACAGAACCGGCAATTCGCCAACAACAGTCCGGCGACGCTCGCTACGTTGAAAACGATCGGACAAGAACTGGTTGATCTGCACGGCCCGCATGAACATCAATCGCTGCTTTCCCGTGAGCGTCAGCTCACGATCCTCGACGCTTATGCCGGGCTGACTCGAGAAACGGGCCAATTTTACGAGGCCTACAAACAATGGCGTGCAGCCGAAGACGAACTTAATAAGCTGGAGAGTTCCGAGCGGGCGTCTGAATCGGAAACCGAATTGCTGCGGCATCAGGTCAGTGAGATTGACGCGGCGCGATTGCGGCCGGAGGAAGAGGAGGACTTGCTGCAGCGATTCAAGGTGGTTTCCAACAGCAGCCGGATCGCCGCACTGGCGGGGGCCGCGCGGCAAAAGTTGACTGAAAACGAGGATTCAATTCTCACGCAACTCGAACACCTGCAACGGATGCTGCGGGATCTCGAGCGAATGGACCCGTCGCTCGGCGAAACTCGCAAAGGGGCGGAAACGGCTGCGGTCGAAATCGCAGAGCTGGATGCCAACCTTCGGCAATACCTGGAGCGGTTGGATCTTGACCCCTCAGCGGCGACAGAGATCGAGCAAAGGATCAATCAGCTCGAAAGCCTGAAACGAAAGTATGGCGGAACCGTCGAGGCGGTTCTTGATCACAGGGAAAGGGCCTCAGGGCGCCTTGGGGGAATCGAAAACCGTGGCGATCTTTTGCAGGCGTTACGAGCCCGGTTGGAAAACGCCCGTGACGAAGTTAGCCGGTATGCTGCAGCCCTTGCCGTGGAGCGCCGTAAGCGCGCGCCCGGACTTGCCAGGGAAGTCGCGTCTCATCTCCTGGATCTCGGTTTCAAACGCAGCCACTTTGATATCGAGATCACTCCGCAGGACGAGCCTGGTCCGCGCGGCGCCGAGCAAGTCGATTTCCTCTTTGCTCCCAATCCAGGAGAACCGCCAAAGCCACTGCGACTCATCGCCTCGAGTGGTGAGATATCACGCCTTATGCTGGCGGTGAAAAGCGCCGTCGCCCGGCACGATGCCATTCCACTCCTCGTCTTTGACGAAATCGATGCCAATGTCGGTGGCGTGATCGCAACTGCGGTGGGCACAAAAATGGCAAAATTGGCTACCAGTCACCAAGTGATAGCGATTACCCATATGCCTCAGGTGGCGGCGTTGGCGGCTTCGCATTACGAGGTCACGAAGGAATTCACCGGGAAACGCACCCGGGCCAATCTGCGCCTGGTTAGCGGACAGGCGCGACTCAAGGAACTCGCACGGATGCTGGGCGGAAATCAGGCCACCGCCGAAGCGCACGCGCGCAACCTGTTGGCTTCGGCACGGACCGCGTCTTTATCCGAACGGCAACGAAAAGGAGGGGAGCCAGGCTAAAACTTGAAAAAGCCGGTCTGGGGAACGATAATCCGATCTTCGGGCTTCAGCTCGACGTTCGCGTCCGGGTCCTTGCTCACGTCCTTTATATTATGAATACTGGTCTTGTTGCCTCGAATGAGCTTGACCCGTTTCGGATCCCCGAAATCTGTGAAGCCGCCTTTTTCCATGATGGCATCGAGAAGCCGCAACCCCGGTCTGAACACGACCGAACCAGTCCCCCTTACTTCGCCTCCGACCGACACCAACTGGGTTGTGGTGGCGTCCAGGATCCGACTCACGTTGACGCGCGGAGTGGTGTAGATCTCGGCGCCTTTGTACGCCAGCTCAATCTTGCGGGCCAGTGCGCTGGGGGTCAGCCCCACCGTCACCATTTCACCTGACAGCCGTGGCAAGCCAATAGTTCCATCGTTCGCAACCGTAAATGGGATGTTGCCCATCATTTGGCTCTCACTGGGTGGCACGCCCGTCAGGCTGATGCTAATTTTATCACCGACACGGATCGGGGTTTCGCCCTGTTGAGCAGGCAAAGTCGCGGATGCGCATAAAACCCCTGCGCATGCGATCAAGGAGCGGAGCAGCGAAGTCATGAAGGAAGGGTCTGGAAGAGGGTATAACTGACTGGGCGGTGCTTAGTATTGTTCGTCGCCATCGCCAGCAGCGGCGGGGGCCTTCGCCGAAGCCGTCTCCGCTGATTTGGTGGCCGGACGAGGCTTGGCTTTGGCCTCAGTGTTCGTCGGTGAATAGTATGTGTAGTAGCTGGTGTAGTATTGGTATTGGTTGTCGCTGCGGACATCCACGTTGTTCAATACCACGCCCAGGAGGTTGCCCCCGACATTTTCAATGGCCTGTTTGACACGCAGGAGCATCGAACGCGGCAGCTTGCGATGCTGGATGACAATCATCGTGAGATCGACTTCGCTGGCCAGCACTGAGGCGTCCGAGACCCCGAGAATGGGCGGTGAATCGATTAAGACCAGGTCGAAGCGGTTTTTGACATCGGCTATCAGTTCGGACATGCGTCGTGAGTTCAGAATGCCCGCGGCGTCTGCCGGCAAAATACCCGACGGCATAAAATACAAATTGTCGATTGGCGTCTGCAGGATCACATCCTCGAGCATTAACTCCGTGGTGAGATAGTTGGTCAGGCCGACGGAGTTATTGATGTCGAAGAAGGTGTGTAGCTTGGGCCGGCGGAGGTCACCGTCAATCATGAGAGTGTTGTACCCCCCCTGAGCGCAGATGTAGGCGAGATTGACCAGCGTGGTTGATTTCCCTTCGCCCGCCCCGCCGGAAACGATGGTTATGGCGTTCGCGTCCGCGCTTTTTCGATTAAATTCAATATTAGTTCGCAAAATCCGATAGGCCTCTGCATCGGGACTGAGCCCGCTTTGCTTGTGCAGAATACCGACGTCCTTGGGAATGACAGCGAGAACCGGGACTCCGAGATAGCGCTCGACGTCATCCAGTGTTTTCACGCTGGTATCGAGGTATTCAAGGAAGAACGCGAAACCCAGGCCGAGGACGAGACCAACCACGGCGCCCAAACCCAATTGCAGCTTGGTATTTGGCTTCGAGTACTGCTTGGAAACCACCGCGTTCTCGTGAATGGTGGTCGGTTTTTTCGGCATGGCGATGGTCAGCTTGGCCTTTTCCTGTTCCTCGACCATTTTCTGGAGCAGATCGAACTGGAGTGCGTAATTATCCTTGGCCTGTTGATAGTCGACGATCTGGGATTTCTCCTGGATGGTGTTGTCCTTCTTTTCTTCCTTGAGGCGGCGCATGTCGGTGAGCGTCCTCTGTGCCATGGTAAGCTGATCTTCCAGGTTTGCCCGGGTGCTTTTGACGCTCTCGTCAAGCAGGCGCCGTTCCTCGTCGAGGCGGCTCTTCATAGCCAAAACGTCAGGATGTTTTGGGCCATACCCCGAACTGAGCATTTGTTGGAGAATTGTCTGGTCCTGCAAATACGGGTTGTAAATGGCATTCGTTTTTGGATCCATGATGCCCATGCTAAAAGCGGCACTGATCAGCTCATCCCCCACCTTGTTTTTGATGGCTTGCAAGCGCTGGGTGACGTCACCGATCTGTTTCTCGGTTTCCATCTCCATGCGCATGGCCTCGCTGACGAGCATCTGCCCGCCCAGGTTCGGCTCCTGGCCGCGTCCGAATCCCGTGGTCGGCGTGAAGTCGATAATCTTGTACTGTTCAACCAACTCCTTCACCTTCGCTCGGGCCAGTTCAACTCGCTCTTCCTGCTTCTTGCGGGTGGACTCAATTACCTCGATCGCCTCATTGACGCGTTCGCGTTCTGTTCTGGTGCGCCTCTCCGCATAAGAGCGCGCAATGGTATTGGCCAGCTCGGATGCTTCCTCGGCATCAGTGCTGAACACGGTGATCTTGATCAAATCAGTGCCGCGCTCCTCGTCGGCCTCGACCATGTCCCTCAATTTATAGTATGCGTCATCCTTGCTTTGCAGGTTCCAGCGCTTAACCAGACCGAGTTTATCGATGACCTGGTAGAGGGTTTCCTTCGACGTGATAACTTTGAATTCGGTTTGAAGAAAGGTTTGGGAAGAGCCATTGCGCATGCTCGCAACCGGGTCTTCGAAGGCCAGGTTGGTGCCGGAAAATCGCTCGATCTCGAGAAGGACGCGCCCTGCGTATTTTTTTGGCATGATTGCCGTAACCACGGCGGCGGTCATGAAGACGAGGAAAAAAGAGAGCAGGATGACACCGTAACGGTTGCGGATAACCTGCCAATAATCGAGGGCGTGAAGTTTCGCTTCACTCTGCTGCTGTTTCATGGGTTGGCAATATAGGAATAAGAGCTTGGAAGTGCAAACGGAAGGGGAAAAAAAACTCCCTCGCCGCAAAGCGCCGAGGGAGCAAAGAGCGAATCTTGATTAAGCGAGGGCCTTAGAACGTCGCGGTAACGCCGAGCGAAACACGATGCCGGTCATATTCACGGTCTGAATTGTCGGAGGAGTTCATTGTGAACCAGTAATTGGCGTTCAGGCTGATATTGCGCCACACACGATAATCGAGACCGACACTGCCGGCGAATGTATTATCAGCGAAGTCGCTCAAGCCGTCCGGGCTCTCTGAGAAATCCGAGTGGATGTAATGAAGCATCAGATTGCCGGTGAGTTGCTCGGTGAGCTTGTGCTGGAGGGTGAGACCGGTGCGATAAGAATAGGTTTCCCCGAAACCGGCGAATTCGGAATCGTCGAGGCCGAGCCAATGGTACCAGCGCAGGATGGTGTTTTTGCCGGCCCGGTAGTTGATCGCGCCTTCAAGATAAGGGGCGGTCGTAGTGCCGCCGACTCCGTTATCGTAATCCCGGAATTGCGCGCCAACGCGAACGCTGCCCGTTAAAAGCGGGCTGAACGAGTGGTCTACGCCGACGAGCAGATAATGCGTCATCGAATCCGCTCCCGAATTACTGTCGTAGTGGTTGAACTGAATGCGGTAGTCGAGCGTGCCGGTGGTGGTGCGGGAGAAGGCGTACCGGAACTGCTGTCCAAAAATGTGGGAGAGATGGTCTTCGTTCTGATAAACGTCGTCCTCATAAAAAATGCCGCTCAGAGTGTAACTGCTGGTCGTTGAAAAACGCCGGGTCCAGGCATAGGTAAACGACAGATTGTTGTAGCCGTAAAAATATTGATTCATGCGCCGGTTGGCCGAGGCGCCGATCAAATAATCGGGTTCCGCTTCGTACGAAAAGTAAAAGCTGTTACTGATGTTGGCCCGTGGACTGAGGTCACGCGAAAAATCAAACGTCAACCGCGCATTGTGATAAATATCTTCGGCCTCGGGAGCGGGATCGAAATAATAAATATTTGAGTAGTGAGCGCCGAGCATAAAGTGATTGCGGCGGTCCCCCATCGGGTAATAGACGCTCACTCCGTTCTGCCAGTATCCCGAATCTTGTTCGTTATACGGACTGGTATTCATGTTCGAATCCCAACCGACCGACGACGCCACTGTGACGGTGAAGGGCATTTGGGCATCGAAGTCGTGATTTGCGCCGATACTGAGCAGACCCTGCCCGTGAACGGCTGAGAGAACCGCAAAGGCGGCAAAAATGGCGGAGGCGGTTTTTTTCATCTGGTTCCGGTGACTGATGGTTGGGTGGACTTTCGCACGCAAGTGCTGGTTATTTAGCGAAGTCGGTCGAGCAAGGCAACAGTTTTTTCTCAAATCGAAGCATTTTTAATGCATATAGGGTGTCTGCAACCCTCAAAAAGGGTCGGTTTAAGGACTGAGACGACCCATTTTTGGCGGTCGGATGTCGGTTAGTCCGGATCATCGGAGGCTCCTTGGGACACGTCAAGGGGCCGAATGACGACGCGCGCCCTGGCAATTTTTGGGCGGCCGGCATTTTTAGCGGCTTTCTGCGAGGGGAGGCCGATTGCGCCCCCTCCACCCGGTGCAATGAGATAAATCCCTCCGATTTCAACCGGACTGCGGACGATGGCGTCTCCGCGCGTGGGCGACGTCCCTTTGCTCTGCGAGGGATTTTTCGCTTTTTCGCCGTTTTCGCCGTTTTGCTGTTGGCCCCTGGGCGTGGAATCGCTGCGGGGCGGCTCGGCGTCGGCGACGGCGCGATGGAGTGCGGCCTCGACTTCTGCGGCGGCGGCTGGCGCCACGGCCAAAGCACACTCAGCAATCGCGGTGGCAAGGGAAGGAGCGATGGTGATCGCAGTGAACACGATCTGCCCAACCAATTCGGGATCCGCCTTTGCGGCAGTGATCGCCGCCTTCAGGACCTCGCACGCACATAGTTCGTTCTGAACGATGGCATCCTCGACAACGATGAGAACCCGCGCCGGCTGCACAAGGACCTGCGCCCGCACGATCGCCGCTATCGCCTCGCATTTCTTGTTATCCCCAGCGTAAACCGACGCCACCGCGCACAAAACACTGGCGGCGCACGAGACGACACTTGGCAGTTGGGACATCATGGAAACGAAAGCTCTGGAGCGGGCAGCGGGAATCGAACCCGCATGGCCAGCTTGGAAGGCTGGAGCTTTACCACTAAGCTATGCCCGCGGGCTCCAGAATTTCGTCTAATATACCAGATGCCAATTTGTTAAGGAAGCTTAATTATTCCCTATGACAGTCAATGCCACGCCCAGGGAAATTTTATTTAAATCGCGTGCTGCGAAAGTGCAAAGAATATTCGGATACTCTGAGGCACATGCGGGGTGTCGCTGGCAGCGCCTTTCGACTGGCGGCCGACCTGTTTCAGGGCGGTGTTGGAGAATTATTTGCACGAGGGTGTGGTTTTCCGCTACGCCTCCTTTGACCCGTAGATTACACTTCCCCATGCTCTGTGACGTTTGCAAAGACAAGGACTCGAACGTTTTTTTCACTCAGATCATCAATGGCCAGGTGCAGAAGGTGAATCTGTGTGAGGAATGCTCGAAGCAAAAAGGGGTGACAGACCCCACCGGTTTCGCGCTCGCGGAACTGCTCTTGGGCATCGGCCAGGAATCGGCACCTGAAGCCAAGAGCATCGAACTGACTTGCGAACAATGCGGCTTCACGCAGTCTGACTTTAAGAAGGCTGGCCGGCTCGGCTGTGCCCATTGCTACGACGTTTTCGACGGCGAGGTCGAAGGTCTTTTGAAGAACATTCACAAAGGAACACGTCATGTGGGGAAGGTGCCGGCGCGAGCCGCAGCCAGCGTCGTCACGCACCGGCTCGAAAATTTGCGGGAGGACCTGGCGAAGGCCATCGATGCAGAGAATTTTGAAGATGCCGCTCGGTTGCGGGATGAAATAAATCGCCTGACGCAGCACAGCGCGCGACCGTGAAGGACTCATTGGCATGATGCGCTTTTCAACGCTGATTCGCCAACCGGCGGCCTGGATGCTTCCTGGGGGGCCGCATGGCGACATTGTCATTAGCAGCCGCATTCGCGTGGCGCGCAATGTTGCAGATCGTCCCTTTCCGGGCTGGTCAAAAAAGGAGCAGCGGCAGGAAGCTTTGGCGGAGTTGCAGCCGCGTGTCGAAGCGCTGCCCGATATGCAGGACGGTTTCTCGGCGGATTTGGGCAAACTCGAAGCGACCCAGAAACAAGTTTTGGTCGAGCGCCATCTTATCAGCAGGGAACAGGCCGCCAAAGGCCCCGGAAGCGCCGCGGTAATCAACCGCGCCCAGAATCTGAGCATCATGATCAATGAGGAAGACCATTTGCGCATGCAGGGCATTCTTCCTGGGTTGGACTTGAAGGCCGCGTACGCGCTGGTGGACCGCGTCGATGTGCAGCTCGAGCAAGCCTTGAGCTATGCCTTCCACGAAAACCTGGGATTCCTCACTGCCTGCCCGACCAACCTCGGCACGGGCATCCGCGCCTCAGCGATGTTGCATCTGCCAGGCTTGGTACTGAGTGATCAGATCAATCGCGTCATTCAGGCCATCAACCGTATTGGGCTGGCGGTCCGGGGTCTTTACGGTGAGGGGACCGAGGCGCTGGCGCATCTTTTTCAAATATCCAATCAAAGTACTCTCGGCCAGCGGGAGTCTCAAATCATCGCCGGACTCGAAACTGTCATCGAGCAAATCGTCCAAAACGAACGCAACGCCCGCCAGAAGCTTCTCGAAGACAACCCCGCCAAGCTGCGCGATCATATCGGACGCGCCTACGGCATCCTGCGCCACGCACACACCATCGAAAGCAAGGAATCGCTCAATTTGCTCTCGATGTTGCGGCTGGGTCAGGACCTCGGGCTCTTAAAACCCGGCAATCAGTTGCTCATCGATCACTTGCTGGTGGAAATCCAGCCCGCCCATCTGCAACTGGCCACCAAGAAAAAACTCGATCCCGAAGCTCGGGATGCCCTGCGAGCCGAGTTGCTGCGCATGCACTTGCGCAACCTGCCGGAACCGGAAGACACCCAGGAAAACAAAGGCCTCACGGACCCAGAGGCAGAATTACCCTGAGCATGGGCCATGCGAATCATCTCAGGCCGCGCTAGAGGCATTCCCTTGCTGACGCCTGGATACGATATCCGGCCCACCGCGGGGCGTGTCCGCGAAGCGGTTTTTTCCAAGCTGGGCGAAATCGTCCCTCGATCGCGGGTGGCCGATCTTTTTGCCGGTTCTGGGGCCTATGGCATCGAAGCGCTCAGCCGGGAAGCCTCGAGCGCGGTCTTCGTCGAAAAGAATCGCGCCGCCTGCGACATCATTCGCCGCAATATTGAAAAAGCGCGACTGGCCGATGCAGCCGACATCCATCCCCGCGATGTCTACACCTGGCTTCGGACCGCACGGCACAGGTTTGATCTGGTGTTTGCAGATCCCCCATTTAAGAAATCGTCGGAGGATTTCGACCACACAACAGCGCTGTTAAACTCTCGAGAATTGGCGGCCTTATTGGCCTCGGACGGGATTTTTATATTGGAATCACTAGCCAGCCGCGAAAAACTAGAGGTGCCGCCGACATGGAAACTGCTCGACCAGCGGAGCTACGGATCGAGCCTGGTCTCGTTCCTCCAGCCCCGACCCAACGACCTGCCCGAACGCGACTGAGCTTCGCCCTCACCGCTTACAATGTCGTGCTTCCGCTGGGCCTGCTGCTGGCTCTTCCCGGCTCGATTTTGAAGATGCGCCGCCGCGGGAGCAGTTGGCGGGAGTTTCGGGAACGATGCGGTTTTTATGGCCAGGAAACCCGCCAACGGCTGGCGCTGATGAACAAACCGTTTTGGCTGCACGCGGTCAGCGTCGGCGAGGTGCTGGTGGCTCGAAAACTGATCGCGGAATTGGTCAGGCAACGGCCGGATACAGACATTGTGTTGTCCACGACGACCAGCACAGGCTATGCGGTCGCCCGGCAAAACGCACCCCCAGGCCTTCAAGTCATCCATAATCCGCTAGATCTTCGCGCATGTGTTCGGCGGGCCCTCGATGCCATCCAACCCGGGCAGCTCGTTCTCATTGAGGCGGAAGTGTGGCCGAATCTTGTCACGCAATCCCGAAAATGGGGTGTGCCTGTTTCTCTGGCTAACGCCCGGCTTTCGCCGCGTTCCGAACGGCGTTATCGAAGATGGCACTATCTCGTCTCGCCGTTTTTTTCATTGCTCGACAAGGTATTTGTCCCCGAGCCCGAGGACTGCGAGCGCTGGATTGCGATCGGCGTCAGAGCAGAGGCCATAGCGGTCGCCGGAGGGGTCAAGCACGACTACGAGGCTGAACAAGCTGATGCGCGGGTTCGCGGCTTCGAAGAATTGTTAGGCGCCCTTTGGGGCCGGCCCCTGCCCCCCCTCCTCCTGGTCGCGAGTACGCATTCCGGCGAAGAGGCCGCCCTGGCGCGCGTTTACCTTTCCCTGCGGCGCAAATTTCCCAGGCTCAAACTTCTCGTGGCTCCGCGCCATTTCGAACGGGCTGCCAGTGTCATGCAGGAATTGCAGAAGCTCGGACTGGTGACGGGACGGCGTTCACAGTCGCCTAAAGGTGACCTCGATGCCTTCATCATTGACACGACCGGCGAACTTCGCGGCTGGCAGGCCCTCGCGGACGTGGTCGTCATCGGGAAAAGCTTCCTCTCCACCGGTGGCCAAAACCCGGTCGAGGCACTCATGGCAGGGCGACCGGTTGTCTTTGGTCCGCACATGGAAAACTTCGCTTCGCTCGTGGCTGCGTTGCTTTCGCACAAGGGCGCCATTCAAGTCTCAAGCCTCGATGAACTTGAATTCGCGATCTGCCGCCTGCTCGAAAATCCCGACGCTGCACGCCAGCTCGTGGAAAATGGCCGGCGGGTGCTGGCGCCGCACCAAGGCGCAGCCCGCCGAACCGCGCAGGCGCTCCTGGCAGCCGAGGGTATCCGCGAGTAGACGCTGACCCGAACTTGCCAGCCTTCCTTTTCCGCACTTACCATCGCCGATATGAGAAAGGCCTGGCTCTTCATTGTATGGATCGCAATCGCTCTCAATGCACAGGCTGCCCGCCCAAACATTCTCTTCATCATGTCCGACGACCATGCCGCGCATGCGGTCGGTGCCTACGGCTCGAAGGTAAACGAGACGCCGCACATGGATCGCCTGGCTGCCGAAGGAGTGCTTTTCGAAAATTGCTTCGTCACCAATTCGATTTGCACGCCGAGCCGGGCGACGCTTCTCACCGGCAAGTACTCCCACCGCAACGGCGTGCCGGTTTTTAACCGCTTCGATGGCAGCCAGCCGACGGGGGCGAAGATGCTCCAGGCCGCGGGTTACCACACCGGAATGATCGGCAAATGGCACCTCGGAAGTGACCCAACCGGTTTCGACACCTGGGAGATTCTTCCCGGTCAAGGCGCCTACAACGATCCCGTTTTCTACACCGTCACCGGCGAAAAAACTTATAGGGGCCGCTACGTCAGCCATGTCATCACTGAGCTCTCGATCGATTTTTTGACGCAACGCCCGAAGGACCAGCCGTTTTTTCTGATGTGCCATCACAAAGCGCCGCATCGCGATTGGGAACCCGAAGAAAAATACCGCGCTCAATTCGCGGGGAAGGCGATTCCTGAACCGGCGACGCTGCGGGACGATTATGCCACCCGCACCGACGCGCTTCGGGAAAATCGGCAAACGGTGCGCAACGATTTCACGCGCAACGATCTCAAACTCGCGCCGCCCAGCGACCTGAAGCCAGGGACGCCCGCCTACCGCGAGTGGCTCCAGGGGAAGCCCGAGGAAGCCATAGTTGAGACGGACGGTGAGCAAAAAACACTGCGGGGTGAAGACCTGTCGAAGTGGAAATACCAGCGTTACATGCGTGATTATCTCGCCTGCGTCCAGTCAGTCGATGACAGCATTGGCCAGCTGCTCGATTACCTGAAAGCCCATCAGCTTGAGCAAAACACGCTGGTCATATACACCGCGGACAACGGCTTTTTTCTGGGCGATCACGGGATGTATGACAAACGCTTCATGTACGAGCATTCGCTGCGCATTCCCCTGCTCGCGCGCTGGCCGGCCGCCGCCAGAACCCGCCACCGCGCGAAGGAACTGGTCATCAACACCGATTTCGCGCCCACTTTCCTCGAGGTGGCGGGACTGCCAGTGCCCGCGGAGATGCAAGGACGCAGCCTTCTTCCTCTGCTCATAGGCGACCATCCGCCGGATTGGCGCTCGAGCTTTTACTACCGTTACTACCACGATCCTGGCCACCACCACACCGCCCGCCATGCCGGCGTGCGCACGCAAACCCACAAGCTCATCCACTTTTGGAAAAAAGATCAATGGGAGCTCTTCGACCTCGTCAGCGATCCGGACGAACTCAAGAACCTCTACGGACAGCCGGAACAGGAATCGACTACGGCCGCACTCAAAGCGGAAATGCTCCGCCTAAAAAAAGAACTTAAGGACGACGATCAATTTGCGGTCGAGTTTCCCCCACCAGGCGTCGACGGCACGGTGGCGAAGTTGCGGGGAAAATAAATTCGCGCCCGAGTTGGACCTTTGCAATGGCTGCATGACGCACCCCGACTGAACGCTCATTCCGTATGGACAAAAAAACATTCTCAGCACTCGGCCTTTCCGCCCCTTTGCTCAAGGCGGTCGAAAAACTCGGCTTCGAAGAAGCCACTCCCATCCAAACTGCGACCATTCCCCTGCTCATGGACGGCCGGGATGTGGTGGGCCAGTCGCAAACGGGGTCGGGTAAGACCGCGGCCTTCGTCATCCCCGCACTTGAAAGGCTCGATGACACAAAACACGTCGTCCAGGTTCTCATCCTTTGCCCTACCCGCGAACTGGCCATGCAGATTGCCGATGAAGTGCATAAGCTCGCCGCCTTTCGCCCCAAAGTGCATGCGGTGCCGATCTTTGGCGGGGCTTCCTACGAACGGCAGTTTTATGAGTTGAAACGGGGCCCTCAAATCGTCATTGGGACGCCAGGCCGGGTCATGGATCATATGGACCGCAGGACTCTCGACCTGAGCAAGGTGCGTCTGGCTGTGCTCGATGAATGCGACCGCATGCTCGACATGGGTTTTCGCGAGGATATGGAAAAAATCCTCGGCGTCATGCCCGCCGAGCGGCAGACCGTCTTCTTTGGCGCCACTTTGCCGGCGCCGATCAAGAGCCTCATCCAGCGGTTTGCCCGCTCGCCCGAGCACGTCAAAATCGAATCCAAAGAGATCACCGTCCCCACGGTCACCCAGCTTTTTTATGAGGTCCCCGCTCGGGACAAACTCGATGCCCTGACCCGGCTCATCGACATGGAGGACGTGAGGCTCGGAATCATTTTCTGCAACACCCAGCGAATGGTCGACGAGCTGACCGACGGACTTTTGGGCCGCGGCTATTCCGCGGATCGCCTCCACGGCGGCCTCTCGCAAGCCATGCGCACCCGCGCCATCGAAAAGTTCCGCAAATCCGGCTTCGATCTGCTCGTCGCCACTGACGTCGCCAGTCGCGGACTCGATGTCGAAGAAGTCGATCTCGTCGTCAATTACGAACTGCCCTACGACGTTGAAGACTACGTGCACCGAATCGGCCGCACCGGACGGGCCGGACGGGCCGGTCTCGCGTTCACCCTCGTGAGCGGGCGCGACATTTATAAACTCCAGCACATCGAGCGCTTTACCCGTCAGCGGCTTCGACGCGGCCGTGTGCCGACCCCGAACGAAGTCGAAGAACGAAAAGCCAGCGGCCTCATGCAGAGGGTGCGCAGCCGTCTCGAAAGCGGAAAATTCAAAAGCCCCGATGCCTTGATCGACCAATTGCTCGATCAAGGATTCGCCTGCGCTGACGTCGCGGCTGCGATCCTTCAGGAATGGCTCACCTCCGCCGGCCTCGACGCGCCCGCGCCTTCTCCAGAACGCTCCGCCCGCCCGATTGAGCCCCCGCGTTCCCGTCCCGCCACCGTCGAGACGGCGCGCCCTCGCGCCGCAACCATCGAGACGGCGCGCCCTCGCGCCGCAACCATCGAGACGCCGCGTCCTCGCGCTGCAACAGTGGAGACGGCGCGCCCTCGCGCCGCAAAAACCACTTCCAGACTCGAAGAACCCACTCCGCGCCTCGAAAACCAAGGCACCGACCTTCCGCCGCCCGCCCGCGGTTATCAGTGGCTCCGTCTGAATGTCGGCAAGACCAACGGATTCGGCCCGCGCGATATCGTGGACCTCATGGTTTCAACCGCGCCGGGATTCGCCCCGCAATCGGTCGGTCAGATCACGCTCTTCGACGATCAGACCTTCGCCCAGGTGCGCAGCGACGAGGCCCGCGAATGGGCCGAGGAACTCAATGACGCCGATGTCGGCGGAAAACCGCTCCGCGCCAGCATCGCGGGCCGCCCTTCTCCTCGCACCAGCGGCCAGCGTTTTGGAAAGTCAGGCAAAGGCCCCCCAAAAGGCAAGACCGGATTTCACCGCCCCAGAAAGTAACTCAGTCACGCGCACAGCGGGTTCGGCAGCGTACCCGAGGGGGACCGAGAGACATTATTTACAACGGAAAGCGCTCCGTTATAGTCTCAACCCCGTTGCGCTCAATTATGGTTGCCCCACTTCGTTTTCCCCCACGGCACTGGCTGATGCTCGTGTGCCTGCTCTGCCTGCCTTGGTGTCTGGCTCAGCAGCCTGTGCCGGGCGGCTATGACGTCGAGGGACTCTATCTGCAGGGGTATATCCTGATGCAGGATGCGGAGAAGCTCGAAGGGCAGAAGAACTTCGCCGGGGCCTATTACAAATACGAGCAGGCCAGCGGGGTATTCGATTCGGTGGCGCGGACCAATCCGAGCTGGCAGACGAGGATGGTGAATTTACGCCGGACGCTTATTCGCAAGAAAATGGAGGAGGTCCGGCAGCGCGAACGCGATCGCCGCACGACCGGCGGTTCCTCGGCGCCCAACCAGCCGCCTGCCGATTTGCTGCCCCCCCTCGACAATACTGCGCCGCCCTCGCCGTTGCTGCCGCCTCAAGCTCCCCCGAGTATTCTGCCTGGAATCGCGCCGCCAGCCAATGCCGCGCCCATCGACAGCCGACTGGCCGACATGCAGCGCCAGGTGGCCGCGTATGCAACCGAGAACCAGCGGGTGCAGGAGGCGATGCAAGCCAAGGAAGCCGAGCTTTTCAAGGTCAAACAGCAACTCCTCGAGAACAAACAGGAACTGAATGCTTCGCTGCAAAAGCAGATCGATTTGCAAAACAAAGTGGACACGGCGGATCAAAAAAGAGACCGGGAGCTGGGCGAGCTCAGGAAGCAACTCGAAGAGACAACTTCGGCGCTGGTCAAGGCCACCCAAATCCAGGACGAAGCAACGACGCGGATCGACGAACTGCTGGGCGAACTGCGGACCGCGCGCGAAACGATTACCAAGCTCAATGGGGAGAAGGAGGCGCTTACGACCGAGCGCAACCAGATGCTCGCCCTGGTCCAGAGCAAAGGCGAACTCAAAGGCGCAGACGGGCTGATCGAGGAAAACAATCGACTCAAGACGCTGCTCGACGCCGCAAACGACAAAGTGGTGATGCTTACCAACGACAAGGACGCGGCGTTGAAAGAAGCCTCGACGTTGCGGGACCAGATCGCCTCAATGCGCGACCAGCTCGACCGGACCCAGAAGGAAAACGAGGATTATCGCCAGCAAATCGCCGGGCTGCGCACCAAACTGGAAGAGACCACCGAAAAGCTGCTCGAAGCGACTCCAGACACGAGGTCGGACCCCGAACTGGCTGACGAAAACCGGCTCCTGCGCCGGATGATCCTCGAACAGCTAAAACACCAGGCCTATCGCGAGCAGAAGAAACGCCTGGCCCTCGAACAGCTCGCCAAGTTGCAGATTAACAACGATCAACTGCTCACCACGATCAGTCAGTTGGCAGCGCCTCCGCCCACGCTTTCCCCTGAAGAAACCGGGCTGCTGCAGGATCCGCAGATGAAAAGCTTCCTCGAAAATCAAGGCGTGGGGGTCACGCTCATCACCAGGCCCGATCAAAACAACAAATCCGCACCTTCGCCAGGGTCGGAAACCACTGGAGATGCGACGAAAACCCGCATTGCACGCGGGCGCCAGGAATTGCCGCCGGAATTGCAAACCGTGGCCGAAGCCGGAATTGCCGCCTTTCGTGGCGACAAGTCATGGGAGGCCGAACGCGCCTTCCAAACAATTCTCAAAAGCGACCCGACTAATGTTTTCGCACTGAGCAATGCGGCCGTAGCTCAGGTCAAACAGCGCAAATTTGGCGACGCGGAAAAGAACCTGAAGAAAGCGCTCGCCTATCAAGAGAGCGACGCCTTTTCGCACTACTTGCTTGGCGTGGTTGCCTACCGTCAAGGCAAGCTCGACGAGGCGGAACAAAGCCTGAAGATTTCCCTGGGTCTTGACGCCCGCAACGCGCGGGCTCACTTCTCGTTGGGGTGCGTCTACAATCGACGCGACGAGATCGACCGGGCGCGCCAGGAATTTCTCGAGGCAGTCGCTGACGACCCGGCCTATGCCGACGCCCACTACAACCTTGCGGTCATCTATGCCAACCAGCAGGACACCAGCAAGGCCGCCAATCATTACCACAAAGCGATCGAAAATGGCTCGGAGCGCGATACCAGTCTCGAAAAGGTGATTGGCCAGCCAGTCGGCGCCCGCTGAACCTCCCCTTGTCGCCCAAGCCGGGCGCGTGGAAAAAACCATTTCCTGAGAGAACAATCATTGATCATCAGCCGTAAAAATCGATCATTTGCGGCCTGATGTTGATCGAGGTTGCCATCTCTGGTGCGCTGCTGGCCTGTCTGGTTGCCAGCGGAATTTCCAACCGCATCCGGCGCGCGGCACGCACCAAGAAAGTGTGGGCGGTTGGTTTTCCGTTGGGGTGGCTGCGGCACCTCGATAGCGGTTTGTCGGTTTACTCACGCCTCCCCCTCGACCTGCGCGAAAAGCTGCAGCAACTCGCCTTTTTCAAGATCAACGACCTGCTTTTCGATGGAAAGGGCGTTTACGAAAACCTCAGTGAAGAAATCATCGTGAGCCTCGGGGCCCATCTTGCGCTTTTGCATGCGAACATCCGGATTCCCCCGCTTCCGTCGATTCGCACCGTGGTGGTGGGCACTCCCGCAGACCTCGAAGAGTTGATCGCAGCCTCGTCTGAACCGTTGGGCGACAGCGTGCTGCTCACGGCATGGGACCCGGAGGCGCGGGCCGCCCGCATGTTTCGTGAAGAACGCGATCCGCAGATCAAGGCCCACTGGCAGGAGTTCGCCCCTCAAGCTGACGAGCGGCTGTTTTTCGCCGGTTGGGCGCGGTCTCTGCACAGCGATAGTCCGCGCGGACGAGCGCGGGCCGCTGAAATCATGCCGGATCTTGGAACAAATGTCGCTTTGTTTGCTGCCGCGAGTGAGGCTTTCATCAGGCACCCCGTCCATCTCGCGAGCCAGAACCCGTCCATTTACGATGCCCTGCGGGCGTTCTACCGCCTCGATCCCGCATGTTGGAAGACGTAACGGACGGCGCGATGGGTCATCGCGCCCTACCCTCGGCGGCAATTTCCTTTGAAACGCCATCGCTGCCGCGTTATCTGGCCTTCGAATGTCGAAGTATGATCTCATTGTCATCGGCGGCGGGCCGGCGGGCTACGTCGGGGCCATCCGGGCGGCTCAACTCGGGAAAAAAGTCGCCTGCGTCGAAAAGGAACGGGCCGGCGGGACCTGTCTGAACTGGGGCTGCATCCCCACCAAGGCCCTGCTTCGCAACGCGGAGCTATTCCAGACCATGAAGCACAAGGCCGGGGAACTCGGTTTCACCTTTGACAAGCTGGGTTATGACTGGGCGAAAATCATCGGGCGCAGCCGAAAAGTGGCGGATCGGCTCGCCGGAGGCGTCGAGTTCCTTTTCAAGAAACACAAAATCGAGTACGTGCGCGGCGTCGCCGGGGTCGCTGAGGCGGGAAAAGTGAGCGTCACGCCAGCGGAGGGCGCCGCATCACAACTGGAAGCGGCAAATATTCTCATCGCCACTGGTTGCGTGGCGCGTGATCTCCAGGGCCTTGCCTTCAACGGCACTTCGGTCATCTCGAGCCGCGAAGCCATGGCGCTCGTGAAACAGCCCAGGGACATGATCATCATCGGGGCCGGCGCCATCGGGGTCGAGTTCGCCTATTTCTACAACGCTTTCGGCACTAAGGTCACGATGCTCGAGATGATGCCTGACATTTTGCCGGTCGAGGACACTGAGGTGAGCCAAACACTCGAGAAATCCTTCGCGAAGAGCGGCATCGTTTTTCGCGGCAGCACCAAAGTGGTCTCGACGAAGGATCACGGTTCGAAGGTGGAAGTCACCGCGGAAAAGGACGGCAAGCAGGAGACACTCTCGGCCGAGGTTTGTCTGGTGGCCATTGGCGTGAAGCCCTTGCTGACGGACGGAACACAACTCAAGCTCACGGAGCGAGGGTTTTTGGAGACCGATGCGCGCTATCAAACCAGCACCCCTGGCGTTTTCGCGGCTGGGGACATCATCGGCCCCCCCTGGCTGGCCCACGTAGCCAGTTGGGAAGCAATCCAGGCGGTCAACGGCATGTTTGATCCAAAATTCAAGCCGAAGAAGATCGAGACTTTCCCGGGCTGCACCTACTGTCAGCCGCAGGTGGCGAGCATCGGGCTGACCGAACGCGCCGCGAAAGAGAAGAACCTTAAATTCAAGGTGGGCAAATTCCCTTTCCAGGCGAGTGGCAAGGCGCTGGCCGTGGCGGAAAGCGACGGTTTCGTAAAGCTGATCATCGGCGAACCGCACGGCGAAATCCTGGGCGCCCATATTATCGGAAACGAAGCCACCGAGCTCATCGCCGAACTCGGTCTGGCCATGACCGCCGAGCTGACCTACGAGGACATCGAGGCCACGATTCATGCACATCCCACGCTCAGTGAATCGATCCACGAGGCTGCCGGTCAGGCGTTTGGGCACGCTATTCATATCTAGTCTCGTTCGCCGAGTTCGACAATTAGCGTGACCTTCCCCCGGTTCGGCATAGCATGGTGACCCCCATCACAATGAAGCGCCTTCGCCTTTTGGGGGCCGCGCTGCTGTGCGCCGTCCCCGCCACCGCCTCTGCCCAGCTTTACGCCGACTTCCAAACCAGTCTGGGCAACTTCAGTGTCGATCTGTTTTTCCAGGACGTGCCGCGCACCGTGGCGAATTTTGTCGCGCTCGCCGAGGGCAGCCAGCCGTGGCTCGATGCGCGGACCTATAGATACAGAACCGCGGTTCCTTTTTACGACGGGCTGACCTTTCATCGCGTGATACCCGGCTTCGTCATTCAGGCTGGATCCCCGCTTGGAGATGGCAGTGACGGGCCGGGTTATGTCATCCCGGATGAGTTTCGCAAGGACGAGAGTGGTGATCTTCTTTACAAGCACCTCGGCGCCGGTGTCTTGTCGATGGCGAATGCCGCAGCCAGACACTCCGGCCACAGCCAGTTCTTCATTACGCTCTCCTCTCAACCGTCGCTTGATCACGTTCACACCGTGTTTGGAAAGGTCTCCGCTGGGCCTGGCGGCGGACCCACTTTTGAGCAGGGCATGGCGGTCATCGATGCCATCGCCAACGTTCCACGGGACACGAACGACCGGCCGCAGCCTTCGGTATTCATCAACCACGTCGGCATCAGGCGTGAAGGCCCTGCGGCGCAAACCTTCGAGCCAATCGCCTGGCAACTGCCCAAGGTGCGTGGCCCGATGGCGATCTCGCTCGGCTATCAGCCACCTTCCCCGCCCGCCGCCGCCAGATTTCTCCTTGGCTTTGACGTGCGTCTCTTCAGGGCCCTCCATATTCTTTATTCGCCCAACCTCACAAACTGGCAGCGGATTTTTGACAGCGCCATCTTTGATGCGGAGATTCCAAACGCCACATTCGATGTCACTCCCGAAAGCACCGGTCCCGCGGGATTCTTCCAAATCATTGAAACTGATTATTCCTCTCTCATTGCCCGGACGCTGCCCCAGCTTTCCGGCGGCGCCTCGGTGCGGTTGAAATTCACAGCGCCCTTTTCGCTCGATCTCACGATCAACCGCTCCGCCGGAGCCGGAACATGGTCCGCGGCCGGCCCCCCACCCTCGAACGGCGGTCTTGCTTTTGCCTCGTACGGAGGCGGCGCAGGCGATGCCGGTCTCTTCAGCCCTCAAATGACTTTGGTCTTCTCGGGCAATTCCAGCCCCTCGGCGGGTGGCAAATTTCTGCTCAGTTTGACGCCGAGTTTAACCTTCAATGCCGATTCGATGCGGGAAGGGTATTTTTCGGCGGTTGGAAACGCTGTCGGCAATGAACAGGTGGGTGGCATCGGCATCTTTGAGGTGTTGACGCCGTAGCGGCAAAGCGACAATCGGCTGCAATTTCACCATATGTTTCGCTACGCACCGCTCTTTTTATTGATCGCGCCAGCCGCCACCTGTGCGGCAGATTGGCCGCAGTTTCGCGGACCGGCCGCGGACGGCCATTCGCCCGCTAAAAATGTTCCGGTGAAATGGAATCAAACGGACAACGTCGCCTGGAAGTCGGAGATTCCCGGACGCGGCTGGTCTTCGCCGGTGATGCAAAACGGGCGGATTTTTCTGACAACCGCGGTTGTGACTGACGGCAGCGATGAGTCCAACGCAAAGGCGGATCGTTCGTTGCGCACCCTCTGTCTCGATGCAAGCAACGGCAGAATCTTATGGGATGTGGAAGTATTTAAACAGCAGGGCGCGAGCTCGCCCGCAACCATCCACCAAAAGAACGGTCACGCCAGCCCAACCCCGATCATCACCAACGACCGGCTTTACGTTCATTTCGGCCATCAAGGCTGCGCGGCCCTCGACCTAACCGGGAAAAAGCTTTGGGAAAATCGCTCTTTCAAATATCCCCCCCGACACGGTGCCGGTGCCTCGCCCGTGCTGGTCGAGGATCGTCTTATTTTCAACTGCGACGGCGAGACCGATCCATTCATTCTCGCGCTCGATGCGCAGTCAGGACGGGTCGCCTGGCGCCAACCACGTCCCCCAACCGAGCAGAAGCAAAAATTCGCCTTCGCCACGTGCACGGTGATCGATGTCGGCGGCAAAGAGCAAGTCGTCAGTCCCGGAGCGGGTGCCGTCGACGCGTTTGCGCCAGAGACTGGAAAACATCTTTGGCGGATGCAATACGAAGGGTACTCGATCGTGCCGCGAGCCGTTTTCGCCAACGGCCTGGTTTACAGCTCAACTTCGTATGATACTCCCGACGTTTATTGCATCGATCCTCAGGGTGCTTCAGGTGACATCACCGAGACTCACGTGAAATGGACTTCGGACAACCGCGCTCCGATGTCGGTCTCAGTGATCGTGGTGGGCGGAGAAATCTACTGGGTCACCGACCAGGGCGGCATCGTCACCTGCGCCGACGCAAAATTCGGCGACATCCATTGGCAGGAGCGCATCGGCGGGCGCGCCCACACCGCCTCCCCGGTTCACGCCGAAGGCCGCATTTATTTCCAGGATGAGGACGGCAGATGCGTCGTCTTAAAGGCGGGCAAGCAATTCGAAAAGCTCGCTGAAAACAGTCTCGGCGAACGCTCACTCGCCAGCTTCGCCGTGACCGACGGCGCACTCTTCATCCGCACCGAACCGAAGCTCTGGAGGATTGGCCAGGCTAAACCCGATCCTCAAACCGTTAATGAACGCCAATAGAGGCGAACGATCTGGGGTCAGAGGCACTACCTTTCCGTTCAATACTCACGGTCCTTCTTTTTCCCTGGCTCTGGCTGTGGATATTTGCCGTCAGCATTCGGCAGGATGGGGGCGGGACCGGCCTCGGTAAGGGAATCGATTCCCGGCGCGAATTCGTGGGGGCAATTGAGCATTTCATCGTAGGTCACGTCCCGGCCGGTGTGGGCCGCCATGCGTCCCATGCTGGTGACGACACTGGCCTCGACACCGCGCGGCACTTCGTTGTAGGGCTTGTTGTTCTTGATCGCATCGATGAGGTCTTCCCATTCAAGATCATAAGGATTGGGTTCCGGCTGGGGGAACGCCCACAACTCGTTTTCGCGCTTCATATTGAACCCCTTGTAAGTGCGGCAACGTCCTGGTGTGTGGCCTGAATGGCTGACCACGCCGAGGCCCTTGGTGCCATGGACATAGCTCGCGCTCTGATCTTTGCAGCCAATGATCGTGCGCCCGTTAAATTGAAATACCGTCCCGTCGCCAAAGGTGTACTCGACCGCGTAGGTGTCGAAGTTTTGATCGACGTACTCGCCACGGAAATGTCGGCCTCCCAGCGCGTGAGCACGCACCGGCCAGGCGTCCTTCATCCAACAGCATTCGTCGATGAAATGAATGTAAAAGTCGCTGAAAAGACCGCCGCTCGCCCAGAGAAAACTGTGAAAGCGCTCGATCTGCCAGAGCACCTCGTTTTTTTCCGGGGGCTTGCGGGTGGAAAAGCATGACGCCACCGGGCCGTGCATGCGGTAGGAACGCAGAAAAGTGAGGTCGCCGATCTCGCCGTCCTTGATCCGCTTGAATAATTCCTGACGCGATTTGCAGTGGCGGACCATCAAACCCACTCCGCACTTGAGATTCTTTTCGTCGGCCTTCTTTGACAGTTCGAGCATGCGGCGCGAGGTGGGGCCGTCGCCGGTGACCGGTTTTTCCATGAAAACATGCAGTCCCTTCGCGATGGCCTGTTGAAAATGCGGCGCGCGAAATGCCAGCGGCGTAGTCAGGATTACGATGTCGCCGGCTTTCAGGCATTCCATGGCATTTTTAAACGCGTCGAACCCGATAAACCGCCGTTCCTGGGGCACGTCGACCTTGTCCGGAGAATTCTGAAACTGGTTGCGCAGGCCGCTGTAGCTTTCATTGAGCTTGTTGTGAGAAACGTCCGCCATGGCGACGAGTTTGGTTGGCAGGCTGGTGACGTTGAGCGCTTGAACAGCCGCGCCAGTGCCCCGCCCACCACAGCCAACGAGCGCGAGTTGAACCTTCTCCTCGCCAGCGGCCCAAACCTGCGGGATGGCTACGCCAGCGAGTGCCGACCCGGCCGTTAGGCGACTCGAAGTGCGCAAAAAGGCGCGTCTGGACAGCGTGGGATCGAGACTGTCCTGTGACAATGCGGGCTGATTTGAAGTCGGGGAATCTTTCATGCGCCTGCAACGGTCCATAGGCGGCCGCTAGTGCACAAGCGGAAGTTTGCGGTGGTGGCAGCCCGGCTGGCTTCATCGTGGCAGCGACACTCTTGTCGCTGGGGGTTCCCCCGTGGCAGCGACACTCTTGTCGCGGGGTTCCTCCGTGGCAGCGACACTCTTGTCGCTGGGGTTCCCCCGTGGCTGCGACACTCTTGTCGCTGGGGTTCCCCCGCGGCAGCGACACTCTTGTCGCGGGGTTCCTCCGTGGCAGCGACACTCTTGTCGCTGGGGTTCCCCCGTGGCAGCGACACTCTTGTCGCTGGGGTTCCCCCGTGGCTGCGACACTCTTGTCGCTGCTGCGCATTGACCCATCGCATTGAACTGCTTTCTTTCGGTATGGATATGACGCGCACGGCTTTTGGCACCTGGAATGGCGGGCGCTACATGCATTACGGCGAGCCATTGAGCGAAGAACGATTCGTCGCGCTCATTCAACGCGCCTATGAGAAGGGAGTTCGCACCTGCGTCACCGCCGATGTTTATGGCAATGGTGGCGCGGACGAACTTGTCGGGCGCGCACTCGCTGGAGTGCCGCGGGAAAACTACTGCCTGGTCGGGCTCATCGGGCACGATTTCTACACCGGGCAGCGAGAGGGAGCGAAGGGTTATCCCCGCTTCACCCACCCCACTCTTCGCAGTTCCAGGGACTTTGACTCCTACGTGCGAATGGCCGCCGAAAAGTCGCTGACCCGCTGCGCCACCGATCAC
Organism: Verrucomicrobiales bacterium; assembly: GCA_050998515.1. Lineage (GTDB taxonomy): Bacteria > Verrucomicrobiota > Verrucomicrobiia > Verrucomicrobiales > V1-33 > JBPCQC01. Next base: position 25,452 of record JBPCQC010000137.1, on the reverse strand, counting down.
TTCGATGTGTTGATGCTGCACAATCCCGACCGCATCGGATACACCAGCGATGCCGTCTGGCTCGCCCTGGACAAGTTACGCAGCGAAGGCCTCGCCCGTCGTCTGGGAGTGGCCCCGGGTCCAGCCAATGGCTTCTCATTGGACCTGATTCTGAGTTTCGAGCGCTTCGGCAGTCTGCTCGATTGGGCGATGATCATCCTGAATCCATTCGAGCCGTGGCCCGGTGAACTCGTCCTGAATGCCGCGGAAAAAAATGGCGTCAGGCTGCTCGCACGCGTTGTCGATTACGGCGGCATCTTCCACGGGGACGTAAAACCCGGGCACGAATTCGCAAAATGGGATCACCGCAGTTATCGCCCCGCCGGATGGGTCGAAGCCGCACAGGAAAAAGTGGCCAGAATCAGGCCCATCGCTGAGCAACACGGGTTGACCCTGCTCCAACTCGCCTGTCTTTGGACACTGAGTCAGCGGCCGGTAAAAAGTGTCGTCCCCACGTTAACGCAGGAGATCGGCACCGGCGCCCGGCCAATCGAAGACAAACTCGATGATCTGGCGGCACTGCCCGACGCAATCTTAACAGAGCAAGAATGCAATTTCATCCGCCAGGTCGGAGACAACACCGGATGCATGAAACTCAAGGGCGCCAATCCCGCCCATACAGGCGATGACCTGCCCGACAACTGGCGCCTCGACAACGACGTCGCCGATGCCGCCCGCCGCTGGAAGATCGATCCGGTCAAGGATCTGGCGTATCGGCATTAGTCTTTCAGGATCCATCGAATGGCCGGGCGCGGGACTCTCTCATCGAGGCCAGTTAGAATGGCGTGCCGCAAACATTCCGTCTGCGGTGTCGCAGACCGGTGGTTCATCGCAATTCAACCCTGCAGGCGAAATTCAGCGGCACAGCCGGCCGAAGGCCTCCTGTGCTATTCGAGGCTGCCGCCTCACGGCGCCGGCACCAGATCGACCTGGCCGGTGGCGCGGGAGTGAGCCTGGGAGGCCGAGTGGTCGGGAAAGAATCCGCCCATTAAGCGGTCTAGGTGAAAGAGCAGGATGGTGTTTTCATCGGGCTTATGGCGGCGCTCCGGAGTGAATTCGGCAGTGTAACGCGGGACTTTGCTTAAGCGCACTTCGTCGACCGCCCCAAAAAACGACCGGCTGGGTTCGGACTTGTGGTCTGGATCGGCGCCAAGATAGAGCGGCAAATCGTTTCGCTGGCGAAAACCTTTGGCAGGCGTGGAATCCGATTTTTTACCATTGAGATAGAGCGCAACCGACTGCCCATCGCATACCCCGGCTACGTGAGTCCACTTATTGAGCGCAATCGGGTCTTTGGCGGTTGCGGCCGAGTAGCGGTCATTCAAATAGACAAGAAACGAAACGATATTCTTCTCGACGAGCAGTCCGTAATCGGAGCTTTGAGTCTTGGCAACCAGGCCCGCGGTGGGCTGTTCGATTTCCGGCCGCACCCAACACTCGATGGTGAACGGCCCATCGGGCAAATCGAAGGTGGTCGATTCCACGCGCACCCCGGTTTTCTCGCGCGTCACCCGCAGCGCCACCTCGGGAGCCGCCGGGTCGAACACAGTTGTCGGCAACCCCTTCAACGAAAGCGGCAGCGAAACTTTGCGCGCCGGCAATGGCGTCCGCATCGCCTCCTCGATGTAATCCAAATCGAGCGTTAGAACCGGGGGCAGAACGGCACCCTCGAGGCCTGGTTTGACCCGCGCCCAGGTGAAGAAAAACTTTTTATCCTGCCCGGGCTCGATGACGCCATGCTGATGGCCGGGGGTAAAGATCCAGTCGCGCGCCGGGTCCTGGCTCAAGGTAATTTCCAGCGGTCGCTGGCTGGGGTTTTTAAACCGCATCTCGTAGAATCCCGCGCCCAACCCATCGGCGTTGAGCGAGAGCCGGGGCGAGAGATGTTCCGGATTCGACTCCCGCGCCTTATCCATGTCGACCTGGCGCTCCGGGGTGAAAATCTTCGGATCGAGAACGGATCCAACTGTCACGGTGCTAACTTTGATCCCTTCGGCACGCACCGCCACCACATTGAAATGGTGCAGATAACCGGCCTGCGGATAAATCCCTGGGATCGAAGCGCCGGTGGCACCCAGCGTGTAATACTCGATGCGGTCCCGCGTGGGATGGGTGCGCACGCGGTGGGTATGACCGGCAAAACAGGCGCGCACATTGCCGCTCTCGGCAAAGAGTTTGTGGACCTGGTCCCAGTTGCTGCCGGGATAAAGCTCGAGCGCCCAGCGCGGATGATGCATGAAAACAAAGATGTGCTTCAGGCCCTTCATTTGCGCGAGCGCCTCGCGAACCCATGCGAGCTGGGCGTCGCTGAACTTCTGCTGGGCCACGTCGTTGAAGTCGCGTACCTCGTCGGGCTTCTGAGGATCTCCCTCATCCGAAAAGACAACGAGGTAGCCGCATTTCTTGTGCTCGAACCAATACCAGAGCGGACCAAAATGCTTCTCGTAATTGCCATCGTGCTCGTTCGGAGGGCGGCCGTCGCCGCGCCAGAAAATGTCATGATTTCCCGCGACCGGAAACCACGGCATCTTCAGGCCGGACATGGTGGCCTTGTATTCCTTCATTTGCGGCTCCCATTTGGGAAGGTCATTGTAACCCTGGATCAGATCGCCCACCGTCATCACGAGATCGGGATCCAGAAGATTCGTGTCCTTAACCGCTTGTGCCAGCAGCTTGACCCCTTCGGGGGGACCTCCGGTGCGGTCCCCAAAGACCACAAAGTGGAAGACATCATCCCCTTTTGGCAGAGGCAAAACCTGCTCTGCCTTTCGATTCGTGTGGACGGTCGGGGATTGGCCCGCCGCCACGCCGATCAAAAGCAACAAGAGCGCGCAATACAATATCGGGGTCTTCATGAACAGTTGGAGTAAAACGAGGAAGCCGCCGTTGTCGAATGATGCGCCGAACCCATTCCCGCGGCCCGAGGGCGGGCCGTCTTCAGCAAGGGCGCGCAACTTCCTTGGAGACGGCGCGCCCTCGCGCCGCGTGAAAGCCAATGTGACTCGGGCTTTCCAGCGTGTGACCATGAATGCCGTTACAGGCAGGAAAGCCTGTTTCACCTTGCCGGCGTGGCTTCACTCAACACTCATAATGCCATTCATGATCTGCCAGTGGCCCGGAAAGCTGCAGAGGAATGGATAATCACCCGATTCCGCCGGGGCGTTGAAATGAATGGTGAATGATTGCAGCGGATTGGTCATGTCGGTGAAGACAAGGACATCGTCCATCGCCGGCACATAGTGCTCAGCGGCTGCGCCCGGTTCCGCGATCAGTTGATTGATGCGCTCGCCCACGCGTTGCAGTGATCCACGTTTGAGGAGAACAAAATTGTGTGGCACGACATCAGGATTGTCGAACGTCAACGACAACCGTTCGCCCCGCCTCGCCGCGAATCGTTTTGGCGCGAACTGCAGCGCGCTGCCAGCCTCCAATCTAATCGCTCTTCCCGGAATTCCATTGCCCCAGGGGTTCCTTTTGCTCATCGGAGGACTGGCCACCAGCGGCGCGGAACGGGTTGCCGTCTTGGCCACCGCTTGATAGCCGGGAAAGTCAGCGAACGCGGGGCCGAGGCGCTGAATCGTGCAGAAGATATCAAAAGCGCTGCTTCCGCCCGGCCGCACTCGTAAATGAACCTGATTGGCGGGCCGAATTTGCGGAATCTCCAGAAAGAGGGTCCGGCCATCCGGGAGCACATGAGATGAACGGACTTCAAGTGGATCGTGTCCGACCGCGTCGGGCCAGCGCACGGAAAACTCGGGCGAGCCGTAGCCGGGCCCATAACGATAATTCCACATTTGCGCGAAATGGCTTTTTGCATTGCCGGCGGCGCTGCGATCGAGGCTCTGGCTGAATGTTAGGAGCACACCGTTGTCGCGAGCGTGCCATCCCACCGGCATCAAGACATCAGCGCCCGTGTAACGAACCCGCTGAAAGCAGCCATCGTCGGGTGTGTAAGTCCCCCACCCTGCCATGCCACTGACGTAAAGCTGCCCATCACGCGGATGAAAACGCCCGCGATGCGCACCCGACCGAAATTCCCCCGCCAGCGGAACCGCTGCGCCTTGCGTTACACCATCGATCGTCTCCCGCAAAATCAAGTAATGCGTGCCCGCGCCGAACGAGAAGCCGACGAGCTGGCCTCGCAACGGCCCCCAGCGATCACCTTCTACAAACACCTGGCCACCGGTCGAATTGTCGATGCCGCGCGGAAGGTAGACAAGCGGTGGATCGGGCGGCCGGTTGTTTTTTGGACCGCCATATCCGAAGTGCGCACCTTTTTTGACCGCGAATACTGCCGAGGCCGGCGACCATTCGCCCTCCTGACCAGATGTGGTGATCATTCCATCGGGGCCAAGGGCCAGGCCATCCGGGTTGCGGAAGCCGGTGGCCAGCACCTCTGGCTTCGATGCGCCGGGCACGAGCCGGCACAGGCCCTGGTTGCCAGAGGCGAAATACCACGCTCCGTCCTTGTCCCGCTCGAGACCAGTGATGAAGTCATGCCCGCCCGGCGAAGTCTCGAAGGCATTCGAGGCGCACTCGTAAAAATCGGCTTCGCCGTCGGCATTCAGATCATGCAGACGGGTGATTTGGTCACGGCCAAGCACATGGACCTTGTCGTCAACAATGCGCAGACCGAGGGGCTGGTGCAGGCCGGTGGCGAAACGCCGCCAGCGGAGGCGCTCGAGCTTTTCATCGATGCCGCTGACCGTCCATACTTCGCCGTTCATGGTACACACCGCCGCGTCTCCATTCGCAAAAAAGTCGTGGTCGCCGATGAAGAATAACGAGCGCCAGGGGTTTTCGAACGGCAGCGTCAGGGTGTCGATCACATAAGGCCCGCCGCCGCCGCCCAGTTCGCCTTTGGTTTCGATGACCTGCGGCCATTGCGCTGGAGCTCCGGTGACGAGGCCCGCCAGCGGTTTCTCCCCGGCGCGAACAACCGTCCGGACAAAGTCGCCATTTTCTTCGCTCGCCGAGTCAAGCAATTCAGTCTCGCCCACTTTGTAGGCGAAGGTGACGCGTTCGCCATGTCGGTAAAATCCATGATAAACAAATGGCAGTGGCGGACGAGTCGAGCGCGACGCCGTGACCACCGTGCCATCAAGTCTTGCGCCATCCATGAATCCGTGGCGCACATCGGAAAATTTCACAAAGCCGCCGCGCCAGACGACATCGAACGTCAGCGTTTGCGGGTTAAATACGGTGGCGAGTTTCGCAGAACCCCCGAGTCGCACGCACACCGCCTTCGGAATTGTCATGTTGGCGCCGCGAAAAACGTTGCACACGACCGAACCGTGATCGGTCAATTTCCAGCGCCCGTCGCTCCACGTCGCCTCGTTCTGGTTGCCCCAATGCCCCTCGATGCCTCCGTCAAGCCCCGGGTATTCCGGCAACAGCAAATCGAGCAAGTCCGCGCGTTGCGCAAAATAGTCAGCCTCTTTGGCATAAAAGTCGTAGATCCGCTCCCGGTTCACGGGATGGCTTGCCTGCGGCCAATTCGAAGGCTCCAGCGGAGCGCGCCGCTTCCACACTTCCGCGCCGCGCGTCTCCGCGATCGGCTTCGTTTTCGACTCGATGCCGCCTTCCGGCACTTCTATCTTCGCCGTCCAGGCAATCGCATTGAGCACCAGCTTGCGAAAATCGGCCACTTCCCAATTCGCGTAAAAATGGCCTCCCGTAAAACCAAAGCCCCGGCCGCCATCCGCGCGTTCGACACACCAGCCCACCACTGATCCTGAGTCGTTCCCCTCGCCCACCGTCACAATTGGCTTCCAGCGCCCATCGTTTCCCCCGAAACGCATGCGGTAATAGAATTCCTCCTTGAGCGAAAACCGCCCAACGCCGCGGGTGATCGGGTGCCGCGGGGTCGCCGGCCGGCAATTCCAGGTTTTTGTCTCGATGGACGATAACCAGCGCCTTCCCGCCACGTCCGGCCCGCTTTCATAGTCAAAAAATCCCCCGACCCAGTCGAGCATCTGCGCCTTCACTCGCAGCGGGGAAAACGTGGCCCAATGAAAAGTGACCAGTCCACAGCCACGAGCCATCTGTTTGCCTAACACTGACATTCGTTCGCCCACCATCAGCGGGTGGTCGAGCTCGCGCCGGTCCGAACCGCCCGAAATAACCATAATCGTATCCGCATCATCGAGCGTCTTCTCATCCTTCGGCCAGCCGTGGAAATGGACCTCGACCCGCGGTTTTGGATCGAGGCTCGAGGAAGTCTCGAGGCAATGCTCGACCAGAAGGGCCGACTTCTCGTACTCATGCGTCCCCGGCGGATGCGAATCCAGATCCCCCGCCAGCACCACGATTTTTTTCTGCGCCAGGCTCGCTGGAATGCCAGGCAGAAGAATAACAAGCAGACAAATTATGAGCGCACGTCCCATCGGGAATACCACGCGCACCCTTGTGCAAAAAATCTCCGCTTACAATTCAGGAATGCGATTGAGGATCCCGCTCACCGATCCCACTCACTCGATTCGCGAACTTGCCGGGAGGTGAAGCAGCATTGGTGCGCGGAATGTGCGCTCGGCGCGCTGGGAGCGCCGTCTCGTGCGGCTTCGCCGGTCTTATGCCGGCCACGAAACCGCTGTCCCGACCTTTTCTGAGCGCGAGTAAATGGCAAACGTCAAGATGTGAGCCCAGTGACCCATAGCCTTTCGTACGACCAATTAGTTTAATTCGTTCGTTTACAATAGATGTTTGGTTCCAGACATGCCGAGCACTGTATTTTAGCTGCTCGGGATTTTGTTACCCATGTCGCCGGAAAATACTTAGAATGATGCAGCCCACAGGTCTGCGACACGGCAGACTGAAAGTCTGCGGTGCGAGGCCCGTACCGCAGGCCTGCGGGCTGCCGTGTCGCGGGTTTTTAACCTGCTTCATTGGCGAATTCGGCTCAGTTCGCCAGACGCGTTGGAATCACAATCCCGGCGGATGGCGGAGATAAAAACCTCGCGTGGTGCGGGACCGCGGCTTCCAGCGCGGGCCGGTGTGGGCGCGGCTGCCGCCGGTATCGATCCTCAGGCCGGCGACGACGAGGAAGACGTGGCCGTTTTTGGCGTAGAGCGTGATCCATTTTCCCTCGCCTTTTTTGCCGTATTTGCGGAATCCTTGCGACGGCATGGTGCCGCGCATCAGTCCGGCGCGGTTGAGCACGTAGGAAACAGTGCCCGAACAATCGTAGCCGGAATCATAAATGTGGCGATGCCCTCCGCCGTACTTGTACGGTTTTCCCAATAATTCATTCCCTGCAGCGATGGCCTGTTTTACCTGCCGGGGCGCCCTCCGCGGCGCTTCGGCGTAGCCACCGACAAGTCGCGCCGTCCGCCCCGATTTGTAACTGTATCGGTAAGGCTCCTTCGCGCGCCCGGAAGAGCAGGAAGGCAACTGGGCTGCGAAGGCAACTCCGGTTAGAATAAGAATGAGGCGCAGTGACATATGTTTTTGGTCATTTGTTTTTCGTTAACTCGCGCTTCGCTTCCGTCCGACCTCTGACCTCCGACCTCCGACCTCCGCTCTGTGCGCCCTGCGCTCGCTTGTGCTTCCCGGCTAAATGGGCTAAAGGCGCCGGACCATGAGCGCGCTCAAAATTCTCGTCACCGGCTGCAAGGGCCGCATGGGCCAGGCGGTTATCGAGTGCGCCGCGCAGGATTCGGATGTCTCTGTGGTGGCCAAAATTGACGCTGGCGACTCGTTGTCTGCGACACTCCCCTCCTGCGATGCGGTGGTTGATTTCAGCCACCATTCGTTCTCCGCGGAGCTGGCCCAGGCCTGCGCGGCGAGCGGCAAACCTCTGGTCATCGGAACGACTGGCCACAATGCCGAGGAATCGGCCGCGATACATGATGCAGCGACGCGCCTGCCCATTGTCCTCGCGCCAAACTTTTCCGTGGGGGTGAACACGCTGTTCTGGCTGACCCGCCACGCCGCGACCATTCTTGGTGCGGATTTCGATCTGGAAGTGATCGAGATGCATCATAACAGGAAAATCGATTCTCCGAGCGGGACGGCAAAGCGGCTGGCCGAGATCCTCAGCGAGGTCAGCGGCCTCGCTTATGACGGCGACGTCCGGCATGGACGCTTTGGTGATGTCGGGGCGCGGACGCGCCGCGAGATCGGAATGCATGCGGTGCGGGGCGGGGACGTCGTGGGCGACCACACGGTAGTGTTTGCTGCGACCGGCGAACGCCTTGAACTGACCCACCGTGCGGGCAGCCGTCATACTTTTGCGCAGGGAGCGCTCCGCGCCGCAAAATGGCTGCGCGGAAAAGCGGCGGCGCTCTATGACATGCAGGACGTTTTGGGCTTGCACTGAAATTGGCACCCCGTGCTCGACGGCAGAGGGTTCGAGTGACACCAGCATTTACTTGCGTCGGCGCCGGAGAAAGGCTGGCACGTCAAGGTCCTGGCCGTCTTCCATCGTCGGCTCGACCTTTTCAAAGCGTCCTCGGGACAGCGACTGGAGAGATTCATCGAACGTCGCCTGCTCCTGCACGGCCGGCCCGGTTTTTGTGCCCTCATCGTCCGGACGACCTTGTGAGATGGGCAGCCGTGTGGCCGGACGGGACGGCGCGGTCGGTGGACTGGATCGTTCACCAGCATCCTCGAAATCGGAAACGGGATCGACCTTTTCGGGGGGCTGGGGTGGCAGTGAATTGATGCGCGCCTGCTCGCGACGCCAGCTTTGAAAAATAAGCGGCTTGCCGGACCGTGCCGGACGTTCCGTTCCTGCGTCTGACCGCCCTTTCGGGAGGCTAATCTCCCGTAGATGAAACGTTCTTTTTGGCTTGGGGGGTTCTTCTTTTTCCTCTTCTTCCAGTTCGTCCAAGCCTTCCAATCCCGGGTCCGGGTCCTCAGTTGCCGCCCTCGGGGATTCCGGCTGGGGGGATTCGGTCATGTCGTGCATCTCGGCCCGAACGTCGAGCGGTTCCTCTTGCTCCAGAGCGGTCTCTGTTTCGACAATCTCGACGGGAGATTCCTCAACCGGTTCTGTCGGGACCGCCCCTGCTGTTTCCAATTCCTCTTCGACAGCGACCGCGGCTCCCTCACTCGCATCACCGATCTCGGATTCACATTCTTCAAACGGGGAGGATTCAAGTCTGGCGGCCTCGAATTCATCGCCCGCTCCCTCCTGGGCAGAATCGCCGGCGGCGGCACTGATTTCGACCAGCGGCAATGCGGGCTCCGGTCGATGGGCCGTGGCCGCGAAATCCACGGTTTCAAGGGCTGGAGACGAAGACGAAACGGGGGCGCTCATTCCGGGCGCCAGGGCAACGTGCGGCAGAAGTGCCGCCGGCGTCAATGGTTGCTCTTGCGCCTCGGCTGCTTCGTTGCTGCCCAGCGATGTCAGAATCGTGACGCTGATCTGGTCACCCATTTGGGGGTCAGTGCCGGTGCCAAAAAGAATTTGCGCCTCATCCGGCAGATGGTCGCCGAGTTTGGTCATCAATTCCTCGACTTCAAAGAAGGTCATCTGCGGCCCGCCACACACGTGAACAAGAACGTTGCTCGCGCGCTTACGGAACTCGTCGCGATCGAGCAAAGGGCTTTTCAGCGCCTGGCGCAAGGCATCAGCGCCCCGGTCTTCGCCCTTGGCGACCCCGTAGCCAAAAAGGCAGCGGCTATCATGATTTCGCAGTGCGGTGATAAGATCGTCCATGCCAATGCGGATCAAACCGGGGCGGCTGACCAGGTTCATCAAGGCTCTAAGGCTCTGGCTGACCACCTTGTCCGCGGCGGTGAACGCATCCTGGATGCCTTTTTTCGGCACCACGAGTTCGCCGATACGGTCGTTGTCGAAGGTAATGAGTGCGCTGGCCTGGTGGCGCAGCGCCGCGAGTGCTTCGTTCGCCTGCCGCACCCGCCGTTTACCTTCAAAACTGAATGGCATCATGGCAAAGACGACGACAAAGGCGCCTTCCTCGCGGGCCAGTCTCGCCACTAGCGGCGCAGCCCCGGAACCAGTTCCGCCGCCGAGACCGACGCACAGAAAGACGACTTGTTGCTTTCCCACCTCGGCGCGAATCTGCTCGGCAGACAGCCTCGCGGCCTCCGAACCCAGTTCGGGATCACCTCCCGCCCCGAGACCTTGGGTCAGTTCTTTGCCGAGTTGGATTTTTATCCCCGCCATCGAATTCTGGAGGGCGCGAATATCGGTGTTCAGGCAGACGAGGCGGCCTTCGCAAAGGCCTTCGAGGGCGATGGTATCGAGGACATTGGAGCCGGCCCCTCCGATGCCGATGACGGTTACGGGCATCGACGACCGGACGGCCTCGTCCTGGTGGCTGGTGGAATCGAATTCGATCATAACGGGCGTGGTTGGAATATGGTCAGACAAAGGTTCAACTGGAAAGCCTGGCCCCAGTAAAGAACTCGCTAAGTTTCCCGGTGAGGCGTGCAATGGCGGAACGATTCGGGCGTTCGTTTTCAAGGATCTGGGCATAACGGATAAGTCCTATGGGAGTGGCATACTGTGGGTTTTCGAAGGTTGCGGTAAGCCCGCTGATGGGGGCGGTGTTGGGGCGGTGGACGGGCAGGCCGAGGACTTCCTCAGCTTGCGTCGCCACCCCTTTCAAGAGGCTGGTGCCGCCCGTCAGATAAACCCCGGCCGAGCAGGCATCGAACCCTTCTCCCCGCAACAGACGGTTGCGCACCAACTCAAAAATCTCGGTCATCCGGCTGTTGATCACTCCATTGAGCAATTCGCGATCCACAGTGCGGCCGGAAAAATGGGCGTCTCCTTCCATGGTAATCCGCCCGTGCGTGGCCGGCGCTTCGAGCGAGCAATTTCCCTCTTCGATCTTCAGTTTTTCCGCCCGCGACAACGGCACTTTCAGCACAATGGAAATATCGTTGGTGAGATGGTCGCCCCCCAGGCCGATGCTTCCGGACTGCGCCACCGCCCCATCGGCATAGAGCACGTAATCGGTGGTGCCGCCACCGATGTCGATGAGCAGCGCGCCCTGTTCTTTGGCCGCCGAGGTAAGCACGATCTGGGCGGCCGCAATGGGCGCGAACACCACGTCCTCGACTTCGAGGGGAATCTCCCGCACACAGCGAATGGTATTCTGAATGCGGTTTCGAATCCCGTGGATGATGTGGTAGTCCGCCTCGAGCTTGCGACCCAGCATCCCCACCGGATTGATCACTTTGTCCTGCCCATCCACGATGTAATGACGGATGATGCTGTGCAAAAAAACATTTTGTTCGGGAATGGCCACGTCGCGCGCGATTTCCTTCACCTCGGCGAGATCATCCTCGGTGATTTCATTCTGATCCTCGGGAATGGTGAGGCGCCCGCGGTTGTTCAGGCTTTCGAGATGCGGCCCCGTCACTGACAACACGACGTTTTTGATCATGACGTCGCTGCGGTCCTCGGCGCGCACCAAGGCATCGTGCAGGCAGGTTTGAGCGGTCTCGAAATCAACGATCTCGCCTTTGCGCACACCGCGCGAGGGAGCCTGGCCGACCCCGAGAATCTTGATGGCGCCATCGGACTTGGCTTCGCCGACGACAACGCAAATTTTGGAAGTTCCAATTTCCAAGCCTGCGTAAATGGTCGATCTTGGCATAACGGGTCAGTTGCCGCCTCCTAGGATTTCGTCGAGTATCGAGTCGGGGGTCTGGGTGGGCGGCGCTGGCGCGATCTGCGCGGTCGAAGTTCCCCGCTGCGGACGCCGGTTCATTTTCTGCGGCGGTGAAGTGCCAGGCGAGATGTCTCGATGGCCCGAGTCTGCCAAAGTCTCTTCGGAGGCCGATTCAAAAAACGTAATGGGCACGTTTTTGCGCGGGACCAGGTTCGCTGTGGCCAGCCGCTTCCCTTCCTTCGCCGCGATGTCCATGATGAGCTTGAGTCGCTGCCATTGAGCTGGCGCCTCGTCGAAGCCAAAGGTGACCACCGCATCGTCGCTGAATTTCGCCACCAGGGACCAATCGTTGGGCGCGTCAACCTCGACGATCTCGCTGGCGCCCTCGGCAAGCGCCTGGCGGCTGCAACGAAGGAGATCGAGCGCCCGCTGCACACTCGCGGTTTCCACGCGAGAACCGGTCTGCACGCTCGGCAGCCGCCGTGTGTGGACGACCGGCAGTTTCATTAGTGACGGCTTGAGCTCTTCGCAGGGGAAGATCACGCCTTCTTCGTCCAGCAGGCATCCGCCTTGCGCGGGGTTGGTCGTAAAGGCCTGCACCGCCGGCGCATCGCAAGCCAGCCACGCCACCGGGATGCGTTCCTCGATGCAGATCAAAAGTCGTCCGTGAAATTCCCGCTCGACGCTCGCCCTGCGCACAACCGCGAGACTTTCCAGTCGCTTGCGGGCGCCCTTCAAATCCACCAGATGCATGTGCATTCCTTGCGGAACGCCCGCCTTCTGCAAAATCTCCTCGTGGGTAAGCGAACCGTTGGTTTTGATCACGGGCTCCCGGACTAAGAAATCGCCGTTGCTCCAGAAATGGCGCGCCACAGCATATCGCGCGCCCACGCCCAGGGTGGCGAGCAGGCTCACCAGCAGTCCGACCTTCAAGCCAGTGCGCCAGCGGCCCAGCCGCGCGCGCTGCTCCTCCTTGCGCGATGGAGGCATGCGCACATCCAGCACGTGCTCCCGCCGCCGCCGGCGTTCGAGTGCCTTGAGGCGCCGAAAATTGCCGCCGCGTTTGCGCTTGCGTTGTCTTCTAAAGATGCCTAACACAGTTTCAGAACTGACTCAGGTTGATTTGAGGGAAAGCTCGACGATGCGTTCACAAAGTTGCGGAAAGCTGAGGCCGGCGGCCGCAGCCGCCTTCGGCAGAAGGCTTGACTCGGTCATCCCGGGAATGGTGTTTACTTCGAGCACCCACGGGTTGTCGCTCTCGTCCAACATCAAGTCCACGCGGCTGTAGACCTCGACGCCCAGCGCCCGATGGGCCCTGAGCGCCACCCCCTGCGTTTTGGCAGTCGCCACCTCAGTGATGTCGGCGGGGCAAATGTATTCGCTGCCGCCGCCACCGCCCATCCACGGGTACTTATTCTTCATGTCGTAGAACCCGGAACGCGGACAAATGTGGATCACCGGAAGCGCTTGATCCCCCAAAATACCCACCGTCAGCTCCTTGCCGACGATGAACTTCTCGACCAAAACTTCGTCGCCATATCTCGTCAAATCCTCACAAGCGCCTGGCACCTGCGCCGCATCCCTGATGATATGCACCCCGACACTCGAACCTTCCCGGGGAGGCTTCATCACAAAGGGCGGCGCCATCCGCGGACGCTGCCCGCGGCTCAACGCGATCACCTCGTAGGGCGGAGTTGGAACGTCGTTCTTAAGAAAGAGTTTCTTGCTGATGATTTTGTCAAAGGCGCGTCCGCTGCTCGCCGCTCTCGCGCCGGTATAAGCCATACCTCGCCGTTCGAGAATCCGCTGAATTTGTCCATCTTCCCCAAAAGTCCCATGGATTACGTTGAAGGCCAACTCGACCTCCTTGGGCACGGCAAAATCGGCGCTGTGGACGTCCACTTCGCTCGTCTCCGCCCCAGCCGACCTCAGCGCTTCAACCACACACTCCGCCGTTTTCAGCGACACCCCTCGTTCGCTTCCAGGTCCTCCCTTTAAAACGGCGATTTTCATCCCTTTTAGCATTTCTGAAATTTAATAAAGCTTAAATGATTCCATCCGTCACGAAAAAAGTTAGAACAAGCACAAAAAGGTCGCGGGGGAAGTTTTTGAAGCTGGGCGTAGCCAACCTCACTTCATAGCCGCTTCGCCCGGGCACCACAGGGCGCGCTGAGCGCGAAATAATAGCTCCTTGCCTTTTTCCCAACCCTCTCCAATGATCCCCAAAATATGAAGACACTTACCCTTTACAACGCTGGCAAAGCGCTGGCGTGTGCGGTCGCCTTGACGGTTTTTTCTCCCGTTCAAGCGGCCATTTTTCTTGGCGTGGTTGGTTTCACCGAAACTTTCGACACTCAGCCCAACCCCACGGAGTGGGCCACCAATTCTGCAGGATCCGGGGCCGCGACCATTTTTGACGCCACCAGCATGGACGCAACAGTGCAGCCATTGGGCGCGGCTGACATTGCTTTTCAAACGGCGGACAATCCAGGCGCTCCTGGAACCAATGCGATGTTTCGTTGGAACTCAATCAACCTAAACCTCGAATCAGCCCCCACCGGCGTGGCTGCAGCGCTGCTCATGGCGACGATCCAAAATGAAGAGGCTGTTGCTGTTTCGGAGGTAAACCTGGACTACGACCTTTCTGTGGCAAATGACCCGGCCGCTGAAGGTCCCATCCCGGGCCACCGTCTTTATTACAGTCTCACTGGCCTTCCGAATGAATGGATTCCTGTCGATAATTTTGGCACGATCGGTCCGATAAGTGTCACGCTGCCGGTTGGAAACCTGCCTTCCGGCGAACTCATGTATGTTCTTTGGGCCGACGATAACTCGCTCGCCAACCCGGACGGGCAATATCAAATCGACAATGTGCTTTTCAGCGCGGTGCTCATTCCCGAGCCTTCGTTGGGCATTCTGAGTGTCTTCGGGTCGGTCGTTCTCGGATTCCGGCGTCGGCGGCGTTAGTCTGGCGAGATCGCCCAAGAAATGGCCTGCTGCCAGCGACTCCGGCGGCTTGGCAGCCGTGAATTTCGCTCAGCGCCAGTTGCCGTGGCAGGGGCCACTGACCTTAACGTCATCTCAAATGGCGCGACGTTCGGGCTGTCTGGATCGGGGTTGGGATCAAGGCTGCCTCCCATGGCTCAATAGTGCGCGAAAATCTTCTGGCTCTCCTCCCAGCGCTGCAAGCGCGTGAGCGAAATCCATTCCTGCCATTCGTCGGGACGTTCGTCGAACGGGTTCACAGTTCAGCGGTGCCATTATGCCCGCAGGAAATCGGGGCACGAATCATTGAATCACGATTCGCGACGCTTTACGCCTCACGACTAAGGGTTCAACTGTTCATGGGTGACGGTTCAACGATTCACGGCTCACCTTTTAACGGTTCCTGGAGCCATCCCGCTGCTCCCTCTTCCCGCTTTCTCTTGAACAAATTTCCAAGAAGGTGCCTCGGGCTGCGTAATGCCTGCCGACATCGCCATGTCTGAACCGCCCAAGGATTCTCCGCAGGCCTGGCTTGTGGCAGCGCTGGCCCGCTTCGAGCGGCCGCTGGTGCGCTACGCGCTAGGTCTGTGTGGAAACCTCGAACAAGCCCGCGATGCAGTGCAGGACACGTTTATCCGGCTGAGCCGCGAAACCGAGCGGACTTCGGAGGATATCGAAAACCTGGCTCCGTGGCTGTTCACGGTGTGCCGAAATCGCGTCATTGATAGTCATCGGAAAAACCAACGCCTTGTGCCCATGGACACTGAGCTTCTGGAACGCCAACCCTCGCTCGCACCCGAACCAGACCGCGCGCTCGAGGAAAAAGAATGCGCCGCGCGCATCCGTCGCATGGTTGCGGAATTACCCGAAAAGCAACGGCGCGTCATCAAGCTAAAATTCGAGACCGGGTTGAGCTATCGCGAGATCAGTGCCGCGACCGGACTTTCGAGCGGCAATATCGGCTGGCTCATTCACCAGGCGGTACAGTCCCTGCGCGCGGAATGGCATGCCGAACAAACACCTTGAGTGCGCATGCAAAACCCGCACCGCACATCCACTCACTCCCGTCAGCACAGTAATCTTCCTTCTTTTCACAGCCATGAACGACGAACTTAAAGTCAAGCTCACCGCCTGGGCGCTGGATGAACTCCCAGCCGAGGAACGAAAACGCCTTGAAACGGAATGGGAAAACGCACCGGAGGCTCGACAATACGCTGCCCAGACAAAAGATTTCTGCTCGTTGATCGGCAACGCCTTGAGCGCAACCGGAGATGCCGCCCTGACCGACGACCAGCGCGCCCGACTCACCCACCAACTTGCCGAGGCGGAAGCGGAGGGCCCCAAAGTGGTGCCTTTCAAAGTACGCCGATTGGTCTTGTCGCTGAGCGCGGCGGCGGCAGTGATAGTGGCGGCTATTTTCGCCGCTGAGCTCTTGCTGCGGGATACGCGGCATCGGAGGGCGGCCGACGCATCTGGCATGGCGACCGCGCCGGAGGTTATTGGTGGGGCTGAGACGCTGGCGTGGACCGACCGCATCCGGCCCGATTCCCCCGCCTCGGTTGACGGAACAGATTCGCGAGCTGAGTCAGCGGTCTGGCAGCGCGGGGCTGTTCCTCCGCGAGTCGCTCCGACCGCTGGATCGAGCGAGGATCTAGCGCAGCGGCCTTCGGACCGTGACCAAAGCAAGTTATGGTCATATTATGACGTCCGGGAGAATCTCGGGCTGCGGGGAATCGCTCCCAATCCGGAACAGCCATCGAATGAGCCGCCAACTGAGTTCACTCAGCCTGATTCCAAATCCACTGCCTTGGCATTCGGAGCCACCATCCTCGAGGACAAAACCGTTGCGGAAAACGGTTTCGGCCGGCCGCCATCCGATTATTTGAGCCGCGTTGCGGGTGGCCGCTCCGACGACTTGGACTTGCGTGAGGTTTTGGTCGCCGAAAACGAAAAGGAGACGGCCGCTCTGGCGGCCGCAAAGCCGGAAAGAACCAGCGAGGCCAAACTGCAACTAGGCGATATTGTTTCCGAATCCGACCGGGCGAGATCAAAAACTGACGAGTCAGCAAGCAGACTCTTTGCGGCCGCAACGCCGGCGGCAGCGACAGAATCAGCGCCAGCCGCGCCTTCGGGCCGGGCACTCACGACGTCGCTCGCATTGGCAAAAGAAGAAGCAGGGAAAGTTGTCGCCGGAACTGATGGACTTGAAAAAGACAGCAAGAAAATGGCAGCGTCGGACGCCGGGGCCGGAACTGCCGGAGGCATTGCTCTGGCCCAATCGAGAATGCGGCGTCTATCGGAGCGCGAGAGGCTGGTTCCTCCCACACCCGCTGCGGGCGCGGTTCCTTCCCAAGTCAGATTCACCGAGGAACAGGTGGATGGTCTGAAAGTTGCCGGCGGCGAGGCCCGTCGACCCCAGGATCTCGATCGCTACTACGATCGCTACTACTTTTACAAAGATACTTCACGGCCCGATCCTAACAACGAAGCGTATGTCGAAGCTCCGGAAAACGGATTCAAGAGCGTGGCCGCCGAACCGCTCTCGACTTTCTCGATCGATGTGGACACGGCTTCGTACGCGAACGTGCGGCGTTTTCTCAACCAGGGACAGCGCCCTCCGCGCGAAGCCGTGCGACTGGAAGAAATGGTGAACTATTTCTCCTATGATTATCCGCAACCGGAAGGCGCCAGGCCATTCTCGGTCACGGTGGACGTTGCGGACTGCCCGTGGCAGCAGGCGCACCGCATTGCGCGCATCGGGCTGAAAGGCCGCGAGATCACCAATGAAAAACGAGGACCGTCAAATCTCGTGTTTTTGGTCGACGTCTCCGGCTCGATGGAGCCGTCGGACAGATTGCCGCTGGTCAAACAGAGCCTCCGCTTGCTCGTCGAGCGGTTGACCAGCAGCGACCGGATCTCGATGGTCACCTATGCCGGAAACTCCGGTCTCGCGCTCGACGCCACGACGGGTGACAAGAAACAGCAGATCATGCAGGCGATCGACGCTCTCGCCGCCGGTGGCTCGACCCACGGCAGCGCCGGAATCCAACAGGCTTACGAAATAGCCGCCAAGAATTTCGTCAAAGAAGGAGTGAACCGCGTCATCCTCGCCACCGACGGCGATTTCAACGTCGGCATCACTGATCGCGACCAATTGCTTAAACTAATTACCGACAAGGCGAAGACCGGAGTGTTTTTGTCGGTGCTCGGCTATGGCATGGGCAACCTCAAGGACGCGACAATGGAAATGCTCGCGGATAAAGGCAACGGAAACTACGCCTACATCGACGGCCTTGGGGAAGCGCGCAAAGTTCTCGCCGAAGAAATGAATTCCACGCTGGTCACCATCGCGAAGGACGTGAAGATCCAGATCGAGTTCAATCCCGTCCTGGTGCGCAGCTACCGGCTGCTCGGGTACGACAACCGGATGCTCGCCAGGGAGGATTTCAATGATGACAAAAAGGACGCCGGCGAGATCGGCGCGGGACATACCGTGACCGCATTATATGAACTCGTGCCAGTGGGCGCGCCACCCCATCCCGCATCGATCGATCCGTTGAAATATCAACCGCCCGCGCTGACGCCGGCGCCTCTGGAACTGAAAATCAATCCCGCGCACTCCCGCGAAACAATGACCGTCAAACTCCGCTACAAGGCGCCCGAGAGCGAGAAGAGCGAGCTGCTCGAAGTGCCGGTAGTGGATCAAGAGACGAAGTTTGCAGAAGCGCCGGCCGACTTCAAATTCGCGGCCAGCGTCGCCGCCTTCGGCATGCTTTTGAAAGACTCGCCGCATAAAGGCGAAGCCAACTGGGAAATCGTCCGGCGGCTGGCCCTCGAAGGCAAAGCGGGAGATCCTCTCGGCTACCGTGGCGAATTCATCCAACTCGTCGATAAAGCGCAAGGGTTGACGAAATAGAATCAGTTGTCGGATGACGGGAGCGTCGTACCGCAGACTTATAGTCTGCTGTGTCGCAAACCTTTCGTCTGCATCGCTGAATTGTGGACGGTCTTTGCTTAATGTCCAACGCTGCCGGTTTCAGCCATTCGCCGCCACAAAATCCGGCGCCCGGCGGTGACGCAAGCGCTTAAAGCGCGCAAGACGAACGGCGCGCCAGCAGGCCTGGCGCAAATAGGGAGCGACCAGAGCCGGTTGCCGGATGACCAGGGCAGGATCAAAGCGCGTGAGGCCATGCCAAAGAAACAGCCGCATCAAGCGTGAGGCGGTATTCCACAAAGAAAAGAGGTCCGACGCTCGTGCAAAACCCTCGGAACTCATATGCGTCCAAACCATGCCGCCCCTCAAAACCTGTTCGATCGCTGCGCCAAATTCTTCGGGCCGTCCCTCCTCGACCAGGAACCCGGTGATTCCATTTTCGACCATCTCGGGAATCCCAGCGACATTCGTGGCAACGCAAGGGACTGACGCAGCCATCGCCTCCATTAAAACAGTAGGAAGATTATCTTTTCCCCCACCTTTTTCCGTCACACAAGCCAGGGCGAAAACGGTGGTTTGGCCAAGCCGCTCGATGATTTGCTCCTCGGTTTGAGCGCCGAGCAGGGTCACGAAATCTTGAAGACCGAGCTGTGCGATCTGCGCGCGCAATTCGGATTCGAGCGGACCGTCGCCGGCGATCTCACAACAAAAATGGTGACCTCGCTTCTTCAGCCAGGCGCAGGCGGAGATTAGATCATGGAAACCTTTCTTTTCGATCAGCCGGCCTATGCTGAAGATCAGCGGGGATTCGAAGTTCGGATGGGCGATCGGATAGCGGCGCACATCGAGACCATTGTAAACCCGGTGGATTTTTAATGACTGCGCCGGAAAGCGCTGCCGCAGTTCACGGACGGCGTAATCGCTCACTGTCACCACCAGCGAAGCCTCCTTCATGAGGCGCGAAAGATTCAAATCCAAGCCGGGTTCCTCGCAAAAGATGTCATTGGCGTGGCCGGTAAAACTGTACGTGAAGTCAAAGGCGTATTTCAACCACCAGCCCACCCGCGCCCCGACGCCTGCGAAGTGTGAGTGAGCATGCCGCACGCCCGCCGCGCGCATTTTTTGCCCGATGTACGCCGCTTCGTAAACGCGCAGCTTGTCAGATCGTTCACCCCAATGGCGCAGGCTCAGCACGATTTCCTGTGGCAATCGATTCGCGTCCTTTTCTGTCTTGATGAAATCGATGAGATCGTTCTCGGGCGGCAGGAAATGCACGCGCTGATAAAGCTCCTCCGGAAAATGCCGCGGTGTTTCGGAGCGTGTGTCCCGGATGGAAAAAATCAGCGGACGCAAACCCTGGCGTTCAAGCTCGAGCACCTCGCGCACACAAAATGTCTGCGTAAAGGTGGGAAACCGCTCGAAGACATAAGCGAGATGGTGCACGCGCGAGATTCAACCGGCGCCTTAGCGCTTCAAGCGGAAAGGAGTCCCACAATACATGCAGCGATACTGTCCGCTGAAAAGCAAGCTCACCACCGTGCTGGTGCGGTAGCTGAGCAATGGAAATTTGGTGGCGTCCCTGCTTTTCTGGCTGGGTTGCTCGTGAAACGGCGTCCCGTGGCATAGCGGACAATGAGTCCTCCTGCCGTGGTAATGGCGCAGCAAGCCGAAGAGCGAGTAAACGGCCATCGCGCCCAGAAAACCGAGGCCCCAGGCGAGATCACCCGACAGCCAGTCCGCCCGGTCCCGCCGGTGAATGAACATCTGGATGATGGAAATGGTGGCAGCCAGGGCGGCAGCCTTGCAGAGGACGTCAAAAAGCACACCTTTGACGAGGCGGGATGGCTGCGGGTATGCGCGCGCGCGTTGACGGCTGATCATCTGTGGTTTGGTGCACCGGCTGCACGCGCCACCCTTATCAGCCTGTCATCGAGGCTCAAGCCAAAGTTCTGGCGAGATAACCAACGAATGAAGGCTCACAGCGCTCGCCCCTCCCAATCGAATTCGAACAATCAAAGGTGGCCCCCAGCAGCCAGACCAGCCATGCCATCAACGGGGCCGAGCGCCGCGAGGCCAGCCTGGCGGCATAGGAATCAGTCAGGAGAGATTCGCCCGTCCAATCGCGTTTGAATCAAAATCCTCGACCTTGTTCGACCTTGTTCCACCAACTACGTTCCTCGTGCCGTCCTTAGTTGGCTGCTCCGCTCTCCTTGACCGCGGCTTCAGCGGCTTTTTTCTGATCCTTCTCCTGCGCGGTCCTGATGATTTCGTCGATTTTTTCGGACGGCAGGCCGGAATTCTGCAACGCCTGCTCGGCCGCCGGACCATCCTTCTTCCGCCACGTCTTGTAAACCTGTTCGACCGCCGGGCGCCGTTGTTCTTCATTGGTCACAGTCTTGGCCCACTCCATGGCGCTCTCCGGGTCACGATTCGCCGCGATGCGTGCAAAACTGGCGCGTGCCTTATCGAGCTCCGGGCCCTGCGGCTGCTGGCCGAGCCACGCGCCCGCCCCGTTGGCGTCCTGATTCGCCCAAGTCGAGGCAATGGTGTCGTAGGTTGAAGCCCGGTCCTTTTCCTCGCTGTGCTTGAGCATGAACTCCGCGCCCTTCTTCGGGTCCGACATCATCAACGTGCTCCCGGCGGTGCGCGCGGCCTCTTTCCGTTCGTCCCCCGAAGGCAACGAGTCTATCCACTGGGACGCCTTCTCCGGTTCGAGCATGGCCCATTGCCCGACGATCATTTGCCGGGTTTGTTTGCGGTCGTCAGCGTCCGTGATGGCATCGGTCTCTTTCATTAGCCGGAGGCGAGTCTCATCATCATAAGAGCTTTGGAAAAGACCCATCATGGCCATTCGCCTTTCCTCGGGCGTCTCGAGTTGGCGTGTTTTCTTGAGCGCGCCATCCAGGTCCTTGCCCGCCATGCTCGCGAACAGCCCCATCAGCGCCATGGAACGTCCGCCCATGGGACCCGAGCCGCCCTCATCGGGTGATTTGTTCCGGTACCACTGCCAGGCCGCCTCAGGATCGGTTTGCGCCCATGACGAAATAATCCCCATTTTTGCCATCTGTATCATGGGTCCGGCGTTGACCAGCTTTTCATCGGCGTATTTCATCGCGGCCGGGCCGTCTTTCTCAGCCCATTTGCCTAACAAAACCATGTACAACATCATTTTCTGCTGTGGCTCGGTGGTTGCCTCGGCTTCCTTCAGTGCCTCCTGCAGGTCTTCGTCACGAACCTGACCCAGCAAAGTCAGCGCTTTTATCCCAGTGGCAGGGTTGTTCATCCCCCCGGAGCGCAGCAACGCCTTAACTTGCGCCAGGATTTGTTTAACCGTCGGCCGGGTGGAATCGGACGTCGCGGCTTCTCCACTCGCCCTTTCCTTTGCGCCCACTGCAGGCGGGCGAGTCCTGGCCAGGCCGCCGTTCTCCTGCACCATTTTCAGTTCGCGGGAAGCCTCGGTTCGCGCCAGCTCCTGCCCCTGTCGTTTTCCAATCCAAAATACGCCCGCAAGCGAAGCAATCCAGAGTACTATAATTATGACAAGCGGGACTGGTTTCATCGATGATTGTGTGGAGAAAGCTGATCATAAAGAGCCGCCTCGAAAAGGGAATTCCAAAAATGCCGCTTATCTCTCATCGGTTGGATCGTTGGACTATGGTTGAGATTTGAGAGACACCTGCGCGGTGCCAGACACCGTTCTCTTTGATCCGTCGCGTTTTGCCGACGCTCCGACTTTGGGTTGCGCGTGCTTTTTCAGCAAAAGCGTGTTGAGAGATTGAATCCCATGGCGTTGCCTCGGAACCGCTCTGCTGGAAAATCTCTGTCAGACAGGGTTTCCGGGACCGCCCTCAACTCTCAACCTCTCAACCCTCGAATCGTCCCATGCCCGACGACCTTTCCCGCCTGGCCGTTCACACGATCACCAATCGGCCGTGGTCGACCGAGGAATGCATCCAGAATTATGCGGCGGCCGGTGTGCGCGGGATCACGTTTTGGCGCTACAACTTTGAAGGGCGTGATCCGGAGCGCATCGGGCGGCAGGCTCGCGAAGCCGGCCTCGATGTCGTCGCCGTGGCGCGCGGAGGCTTTTTCACCAACGACGACTGGTGGGACGACAATCGGCGCGCGGTGGATGAAACTGCAGGCTGCGGGGCTCCCGTGCTCGTGCTGGTTTGCGGCGCAAAACCAGGACAACCGCTCGAAGTCTCCCGTGCGCAAATTGCCGAGCGCCTCGGCAAATTGCTGCGGTATGCCGCGGAACGTGATGTCAAACTCGCGATCGAACCACTGCATCCGATGTATGCGGACGATCGCTCCGCTATCAATACCATCGCCCAGGCACACGCTCTCTGTGATGCGCTCGGCTCGCCACCGGCCCTCGGCATTGCCGTCGATGTCTATCACACGTGGTGGGATCCCGACCTTCGAAAGGGCATCGACCGCGCCAGAAAAACCGGGCGGCTATTCTCCTTTCATATTTGCGACTGGCTCACGCCGACCACCGACCTCCTGAATGACCGCGGTCTTATGGGCGAAGGCTGCATCGACCTGAAACGAATTTCCAATTGGATCGGCCGCTCCGGCTTTCCCGGCTGGCGCGAAGTCGAAATCTTTTCCAATCGCTGGTGGGGCACCGATCAGGCGCAGTATTTGAAAAAAATTGTCGCGGCGTATCAGGAATCGCTGTGACGATTCAGTAGTTCGCATTCGACCGATCACTGATTACGAATCACACCCGTTGCGAATCGGGCAGGGATGCGCTTCCGCGCGTCCGACACTTGGGCGGGAAGAGCGGTGCGGCTTTATCTCCAGCGTCGGACGAAAATTGCTAACGCTGGTGCTGCCTCTGGATAGGATTCGCCAACTTATGAAGACTCGCAGCATTGGCGTGATCATGAATGGCGTCACCGGGCGCATGGGGACCAACCAACACCTCGAGCGCTCGATCCTGGCCATCCGCAAACAAGGTGGTGTCAAAGTTTCCGATGACCTGGCGCTCATACCGGAGCCAGTGCTGACCGGGCGCAATGCGCAAAAGCTGCACGAACTGGCGGAAGCCTACGGCTTGACCCGCTGGACCACTGATCTTGATGCGGCGCTGGCAGACCCGGCTAACGAGGTCTTCTTCGATGCCAGCGGAACACCGTACCGCGCCGGGTTTGTCGATCGTGCGATTGCAGCGGGCAAGGCAATCTACTGTGAAAAACCAATTGCCGTTGATACTGAAGAAGCGCTTGGGCTGGCACGAAGGGCTGAAAAAGCGGGCGTCAAAAATGGTGTCGTTCAAGACAAGTTGTGGCTGCCGGGCATGCGAAAATTCTGTCTGCTGCGCGATCAGGGATTTTTTGGCCGCATCTTGAGCGTGCGGGGGGAGTTCGGTTACTGGGTCTTTTCCGGCGAACACCAAGCGCAGCCGGCCCAACGTCCGTCATGGAATTACCGCAAAGAGGACGGCGGCGGCATCATCGTCGATATGCTCTGTCATTGGCGGTATCTCATCGATAACCTCTTTGGCGAAGTTAAAGCGGTCTCGTGCCTGGGAGCGACGCACATTCCGAGGCGGTGGAACGAGCGCGGGGCGCCTTATGATTGCACTGCGGACGATTCCGCCTATGCCACGTTTGAAACTGCCTCGGGCATCATCTGCCATTTCAATTCTTCGTGGTGCGTGCGCGTCCGGCGCGACGACCTGTTGACGCTGCAGGTCGACGGCACGCAGGGCTCGGCCGTGGTTGGTCTTCGCAAATGCTTCATCCAATCGGCCGCGTCTACCCCCCGCCCCATCTGGAATCCTGATGTGCCTCAGCCGATCGATTTTTTTGACGGCTGGCAGGAGGTTCCCGAGTCGGTCCCCTTCGACAACGCGTTTAAAATTCAATGGGAACTATTTCTCAAGCACTTGGGCGGCGGGGCTTCGTTTCCCTGGGCCTTGCGTGAAGGAGCGAAGGGAGTGCAGCTGGCCGACCTCGGCTTGAAAAGTTGGGCCGAACGCCGTTGGCTGGAAGTGCCGCCGCTGGAAAATTAGGACGCACCCCCCGCCCCCAACCGACTCCCCAGGATAGCGTCAAAAGGTCGCGCTGGCGGGCTGCTTGGAGATTCGTGCCATAATGGCGCATATCGGCCGCTTAAATGATTTTGCCCCGCGTCCGTTTATGGAAGATAACAAATTTATTACAAGTTATTTATAACAAATCATCCTCTCCCGGCATGCTTTAAGCGATAAAAGAGAAACGGCGAAAGTAGCCAACGAAATCAACCCACTCAACTCTAACCAAACCAGAAGGAAACAAAGCCATGACAAACCTAACTATGTGGAATCCGTTGCGCGAGTTCGATGCGCTGACCAACCGGCTCTTTGGCAATGACGCGCTGCTGCGCGGCACCGCTAGCGGCCGGCCGTGGTCGCCCTCGGTAGACATCACTGAAGACGACGAAGCGTATCGAATTGTGGCAGATCTTCCCGATGTGCCAAAAGACGCTGTGAAGGTGACCGTCGAAAACGGCGTGCTCTCGATTCGGGGGGAACGCCGGTGGGAAACGAAAACTGACACGACCAAGACGCACCTCATCGAGCGTTCGTATGGAAGCTTCAGCCGCAGTTTCCGCTTGCCGGATGATGCGTCGGGCGAAGTTGTCAGTGCCACCTTCAAGGACGGTGTGCTGACAGTTGAACTGCCGAAACGCGAAGAGGCGAAGCCAAAGGAAATCGAAGTCAAAATTAACTGAGATCACCAGCGGCATTCGTGCCCCGGGGGAAGGAGCAATCCTTCCCCTTTTTTTGCGCTCTTCAGGCATTCGTGTGGGTTGCGTAGGGAAACATATCAAGCTTTCCAAGGTAGAACAGCACCGCAGTTCGATAGCTTTCAAATCGCCGGAAGCCACGGGCGTTCGACTTGATGGCTTGGA
>JBPCQC010000099.1:0-21762 GCA_050998515.1 Verrucomicrobiales bacterium | reverse complement strand
CATGGTACTTCAGGTTTCCAATCCTGCCCATCCGACCGGGGTCTCAGACCCCGGCTACAGCGTTGTAGCCGGCCTCTGTGAGGCCGGAGAAATCAACCGCAACCCTTGACGACGGTTGACGTCAGCGGCAATGAAAAAATCAGCCCTGGGAAATTCGTGGTCTGCTCATTCCGCAAGTTTGACCCGGAAGAAGCGTCGGGTGGCACTGGCGGCTGCTATGGCCAATTCGTAGGAGGTTGTCTCCTGCTCGCTCCCCGTCACCGAGACAAGGGGTATCCAACCCAGCAGATTGGTGGAATATTCTATGTTGTATTCTTTTCCGGGCACGGATGCCCAAACCAAAGTCAGATGGGTCTTTGCGGCGTTCCAGATGGCCGAGCGGATTTCGAGTTCCGGCGGGGCCATGGCCAGAATGAGCTGAGCGACCTGCGCTCCGACGACAGTGAAGGATCGAGTCTGGCTCGCGAACCCGCGAAGCGAGATCGTCAACGTGTAATCTCCTACCGGAAGGTCGACGGCACCGAAAAATCCTGTCGCGTCGGTCAGCAAGGTGCGGCCGGCGGGACCGGAGAGGGTAAGCGTGGCGCCGTCGATATCGGTGCCCCCGGGAGCTTCGCGGACAAAGCCCATGAGATGACCACGCATCGAATTGGTTTTCCAAGGCATGGCCGGCAGCGCGACCGAGGTGAGAAAAACCGGTGAGCCGCCGGGGTCGTAGGTTTCCGCAGCCGCGTCCTCGCGCAGGGCATCGAGCATTTCATTGCGCGGCACAAAATTATTGATATAGCCGCCGGGATTTTCGGGGTCCGGATATCGATTCATGACGGCATATGAATAACCGACCACGCCGACCGAGCGCTTTCCGCCCGCAGTGGGAAGGCGTGCCAATTTGATCTGCTCGATGGTGTTGCTGACAGTGTTCAAATACCAGCCCATGCCGATGGCGGCGGCGCGATTGTATTGCCGCTCTTTGGCAAAGTCTGCCCATTCCTCGAAGCCCGGGGTCGTCTCTTCGTTGCGATAAATCATCGGGCACGCGAGGTCGAGAATGCCTTCCTCCATCCAGCCGCGCCAGTCCTGGAGAACGCGAGCGTAGGCATTGGTGCTCTGCCACGAAGCCAGGCTCAAATCCGGCGCGTTTCCCCACGGGATGAGCGCGGCCGAAACTCGTGCGGCCGGTTTTGCGGCCCAGGCGTGGAGATAAACTTTGCGCAGCAACGCGGTGACCTGGTCGCGCCGCCATTGCAACCATACAGGATCGCTCGGGGCAGGTGTGGTGGTGCGACTTTTCAACGTCTTGAAACGGCTGACCGCGAGCGGGTTGTAGCCCCATGGCTGATTGTTGATTGCGGAGTCGTGTTCGGTGTAGCGGATGTAGTCAAAATGAATCCCATCCACGTTGTAGCGGGTCAGGATGTCCATGGCGACGGCGAACGTATGTTCCTGCACCCCCGGATGGCCGGGATCGAACTGGTAATTGCTGCCATCGAACTGCTGGCCGTCATTTCTCTGGGTGAGCCAGTCCGGGTGCAGGTTGTAGGGGTGGGTGGGCTGGGACGGCGGCTCGGTTCCGTTGTTCCAGATGTTGTAAGTGACCATCCAGGCATGGACATCGATGCGAGGACTGCCACTGTGCGCCTTTTGGACGAGATCGGCCAGCGGATCAAAACCAGCCGCAACGTCAGTGGCCGTTGGCTCGAGGCCGTTTCGATAGTAGGCATCGCCCCGTTTCCTCACTTCAACCACCACAGCGTTGCAGTTGCCCCGGCGCGCCGCCGTCACCAGCGCCGTCACTTCCGCCGCATTCCGCAGTCCGGCGTGAAAAGTATCCGCCCAAAGCGCCCGAAATTCCTGGGCCGAAGCGGTGGGAACCAAAGCGAGCGCGGCGAGCGCGAGAAGTTGGCGGGGCATTGGGGGCATGCGCGCCCTTTACAATGGCATGATTGTCAAAAATTACAAAGCAAGGCCTTGGGGATGCGCCCCAACGCTCAACTCCTTTTCAGCAGCGCAGGCATCCGGAGTTGGTGACGGCGTTAGCCAAAAGAACGCGCAAAGGCCTTTAACCAGCGCGTTGAGGTTCGAGATATTTTTCCCGGCAAACCACAATGGCATCAAGCATCAGCTCAGCTTCCTCCCTCAACGCCGCATCGACACTCGCGGCCGCGCGATTGTGTCGGCGGTAGAGCATGGCCAGTTGCCTGCGAATTTGTTCCTTGCTCATGCCTTCAGTGATGCCGCAGAGTTCCTCAGGGCGGGCATTCCTATTGATCCTCTGTCGCGCTGCCTGCTCCCACTCCAATACGGCCCGTGGCTTCCCCGCCTCGCGTTTCGAGCCCTTGGGAATTCGATCATCGAAAGAAAACGCCTGCGATCGTCCGTCGGTCACCGGCCCCTTGCGAAAGCTGCGCCAGAAACGTGAAAAAAACTTTCCAAACATACGGGCACTTGGTTATCGTTGAGGTGCTGCAATAAGTCTTGCCTACTCGATGCGGAGACCTTCCATGTGGGCCGTTTTGCGCTCGATCTCTTCTTCGGTGAGCACACCGGCGCCCTGGTAAGCTACCTGGACTTCCTGGCTTTTGCCCGAACGTTCGTCCGTGACGTGGGCATGAACTCGCTGGTTGGCATCATAACCGTAAGTTACTGTCACTTCGCATCCTTTCGGCCGCCCCGGCGGAACTTCGAGCGCAATTTTTCCTACGACATCGACGTATTTCGGATCGGTGTCCTCGCCTTGAGTGATCGAGACCTCGATTACGCGCTCGTTGTCTTCGGACGTGAGGTAGGTTTGCGACTGCTGGCAGGGAATGGGTGTGTTCTTCGGGATGACAATGGAATTCGCGTAGACCTCGTGTCCGGTGGCCGCGTCTTCTATAATCGCGAGGGTGCCGTAGCTTTGATTGCAAACTTCGTGAACCCGCGCCGCCTGCAGGGAAAAGAGTGCCGCGCCCAGCGCCACACATTCATCAACGTTCCCGCAGGCCAGTGGTTCTACCCCAATCAAATCATGAAGCATTTTACGGATCCGCGGCATCCGTGTGCCGCCACCTACCAGGCAAACATGGTCGATGTCTTTGCTGGTCGCGCCGATGGCATTGAGCGTCTGCTCGACCAGCATCTGCGTGCGCATGAAGAGTCGATCCATGGCCGCTTCGAAAACGTCCCGGGTAATTTCGACTCGCGTGAGACCCACGCGGTCATTGCCGATGGTGCCGCCCACCGTCCGCAGTTTCGAGAGCATTTTCTTGATGTCTTCTCCGGCTTGCAACGCCTGTCGCCGCTGACGTTCCGTCTCCCATAACTCAGTGCCATGCTCCCGTCGGTAAGCTTCTGCGAAAAGGTCGAGCAGCTCTTCGTCGAAGTTGGCTCCGCCGAGCCGGGCCGCCCCCTCGGAAACGCGGATACGGTAGTCCTCTCCCTGAACCTCGAGGATCGTGATATCGAGGGTTCCGCCCCCCAGATCATAAATCAGCACGCGGCCTTGAATGTCGTGCGCCAGAGCATAATAGAGCGCCGCCGCAGTGGGCTCGTTGACGATCCGCTTAATCTTGAATCCGGCGATCCGTCCGGCCGCGACGGTCGCGCGCCGCGCCAGTTCATTAAAGTTTGCCGGCACGGTGACCACAACTTCTTCGATGGGACCGATGGTTCTCTCGCAGTCGCGCTTCAGCTTCGCCAGGATCAGCGCTGAAATTTCAGTCGGCGTCCACGTTTTCCCGTCCATCGAGACCATGAAGTCCGGGTTGTCCATGTAGCGCTTGATGTTTTGAATGGTGCGATCGGGATCGCCGCCGTCCCGCGCCGCTGCGCCTACGAGCTTGACGTCCTCGTGGTTGTCGAAATAAACCACTGAGGGCGTTAGTCGCTCACCATCCGAATTTGGCACGATTTCCGGTTTGCCGTCCGAACGGACGAATGCCAGTCCCGAAGTGGTGGTTCCCAGATCAATCCCAACGTGTTTGGCGGCCATGAGTGAATCGAACCGATTTGTCCCGGCACTGCGCCGCCGGCGAGGTCAATTAGGAACAATTCAATTTATGCGCAATAAAAACGATATGCTTAGGGCAGCATCTGGATGTTCAACCGCAAAAATGCCGGAGCCGTCGCGGCTATGGCGCCAACCGTGATTCCCACACGATCCCCCAGATCCTCGCTGCTGATCACGCTGGGAGAGATGAGGCCGTCGCTGTCGGTCCAAATTGGATTCCAAGACCCCGCCGCCAGCGAATCGGAGGTTTCGACCTGAACGCGCAAGCCGGCCAGAAATTTCCGGAAAGTGAATGTCAAGGTGAGAGTCGGGCCGCTGGCGGTCTCCGTAAATCCCACCAGTAGCGGCACATTGGCCAGGTCTGAAACCATTGGGTCACCGGCTAAGACAAACTCAGCCAGATTCACCAATCCATCCCCATCGGGATCGGATCCAGGCAAGGCATCGTCGCCCGTGCCGAGATTTCGCCGCGCCGCCCAAAATGGGTAATCATCCTCCACCGTTACCGCCAGTGGCTGGCTGACGGATTGTCCCTCTCGGTCAGTGGCCATGACTGAAAAGGTGGCATTTCCAAAAACCGCGCCGATTGGCGCCAATCGGAGTTGTTCGTCTGCCAAAGTAACTGTGACGATCTCAGGGCCGCCGGCGGGACTGATCGAGAAGACCAAAGGTTGGATGCGCGTCACTGATTGAACGAGAACAAGCTTGGTCTGATCGAACGCCGGCGGGGCCGGCGGGGCAGTGTCCATCGGCCAATTGGTAAACGTGCCCGTCTGCGTGCCT
Organism: Verrucomicrobiales bacterium; assembly: GCA_050998515.1. Taxonomy (GTDB): domain Bacteria; phylum Verrucomicrobiota; class Verrucomicrobiia; order Verrucomicrobiales; family V1-33; genus JBPCQC01. Next base: position 16,991 of record JBPCQC010000099.1, on the reverse strand, counting down.
CTGGGTGGTGGATAATCGACTGCGATGTTGTAGGTGCCACGCGGCAAGGCGTGGATGACGTCCATCACCGTCATACCTTGCCCAAGCACGCGCCCGAAGGCTGTAAAGCCGCCATTCTGGTTATCCAGATTCTGCGAGTTGTCGTCCAGGCTGACGAACCACTGAGAGGTTGCACTGTTGGGATCGTTGCCCAGTTTGGCCATGGCGATGGTGCCGCGCACATTCGAGATCCCCGGCTCGTTCAACGGGCTGGGGTCGGTCGGAATCCCCAGCAGATTTGGAGAGGCGGGTTTGAATCCCCCACCCTGAACCACAAAATTACTCTCGACTCGATGGATGATCGAGTTCGTGTAATTCCCGCCTGCTATCGTCGTCCCGTCGACGTATTTCAAAAAATTGGCGACTGTTAAAGGCGTGGCGGATTGATGAAGCGCTACGTCGTAGCTGCCTTTGCTGGTTTGGAAACGCACTGCCGCTTCGGTGTCGGGATCAGTGAAGTATTGCAATAGATTTGCCGCGGCCAATCCTTCGCTTGCGAGCAAGGTTTGTGTCGGCAGCAGCATGGTCACCACCGGCGGTCCAGCCGGGTGAATCACCCGCAACGTGAGCGGCGCCGTCAAAACCGTGCTGTCCGCAAGCACCGCGCTCAGCGTGGCCTGAAAAACTCCGGCCTGAGTTGGCGTGCCCGAAACCTGCCCGGAAGCTGGGTCGACTTGAAGACCTGCCGGAAGTCCGCTCGCCCCAAAACTCGACGCCGGGGCGGCACTGGTCGTTGTGATTTGATAAGAGAATGGCTGGCCGACGGTGGCCGGATGGAAGGCGCGACTATTGATCCAATCGGGGACGGTAACCGCAACGATGGCCGAATCTGCGAACGCCCCACCCGCCAGGAGAACACGAATCATGAACTCGTAAGTCGTGTGCGGCTGACCGCCGGAGAGATTCAGTGAAGTGTCGTTAGGCACGAGGTTGGAGCCGACCTGGAAAAACACGTCCTGCGGGTTGTCGTTCACGTAAATCTGATAGGAAGTTTCGTTTAAAGCATTGTCCTGCCATGAGATATCCAGGGCCCCGTTCTCTAAAGCCGTCACCTGCACGTTCGTTGGCCCGGATGGATTGCTCGGCGGCGCGGGGACCTCCGCGATGCTGAAAAGCTGGTTCGTCCCATAGAGGTCATTCCATTGCCCTGGCTGCCCGATCTTGTCCGCGCCCGCCGCCGGCCAGGGACCGAGGGCATAACCAACCTGGTTTTGCGTGCCGTTAAAATTATCGGGCTCGGGGCCCGCGGTGCCAACGACGCTGCGACCCCAGTTGTGATAAAGGCCACTGAAGGCGGATCCGTTTTTCCCCCCGGTCCAGAATTTCGTTCTCCCGCCCGCCGCGTCGATCCATCCAAACGTCCCTTCGATCTCGAACTCATCGCCCCCGATCCAAAGGTAAACCGCGCCGCCCCCGTCGGCCGCCGTGCTCGAGCCTCCCTGGCCGGATGCCCCGAGCAGGATGGCCGCATTCTCCGCTGCGTCGTCGATCTGTGCGAGCGATCCATGAAGGACCGAAACCGCGTGTGCGTGCGCCAGGTCCCACGTCCTTTTGGTTTGAACGACGACGTAAGTGTGGGTGTTGAACACGAAAACACGGTCGGCTCGCGCCGGCAGCGCCAGGAGAGCCGTCAGAACTCCAATTCCAAGTGGGGATTTCATACAGTTTTCTTTACGATGCGCCTCGCTCTGCGATGGGATTCGCCCTTGGCTTCAAACGTGTTTAGGGGCGCTGACCACCTGATCAGTCAACTCGGCCCGGCGTTCAGCCAGCATCCGGTCCGCCACTTCAGTGATCATTTCTTCAAGAAGCAGGCGCAGGTGGCTGCCGCCTCGGTAATCGCTTGGCGCGATGTGTTTGACGCGACTCGCGTGGGTGGCCAGTTGATAGCACTTTCGAAAACTGGCGCGTGCGGCGTCGGTCGTGTTGTAGACCGCGATGGCCTGCCCCCCATATTGCCGGACCACCGTAAAACAGGGCACGTCGGTCGGTCCGTCGCCGAGATAAATCATGTTGGGAAATGGAATGCGCCGCAAATGCGGCGGCATGTGGTCATTCACGTCTGCTGAAAGATCGAGCAGGCCTTTGTTGATGCGAAAAAGGTATTGTGTCTTCTGGGTGTGACTGATCACACGTTTCGGAAAGGTAATTCGGCCTTCCTCGTCGTGCGCAAACTCGCAGCCGAAAATCGCCTTCATGTGCGGCGCAAGACGTGAACCCTCAATCAGCGCCTTCAACCCACTGCTGACAATATAATGCTCGATGTGGATGTCCATGGCACGATGCGCCGGCGTGAGCACGTTTTCCAACTCATCAAACATTTCCGGCAAACCCACATAGAACGTGAGGTTCTTCCCGAGAGCGCGCAGTTCGTCGCTGGTTGGACGGTCAAAGCTCAAGTAATCGAGCAACGCCTTGAGATACGCGAGCTCGTTGTCGAATCCCTCGCTCGCCACCAAACCCTGGCATTTTTTCCAAAAGGCCGCGGCGTTGATTCCAAAATGCGGAAACATCACTTCGTCCTGCATGTACGTCGGACTCAGCGTCTGATCGTAGTCGTAGACGATGCCGATGATATTCTGCGGCGCGGACACAGAGAAAATGCGGATTGCGGATTGGGGGTGGGGGACTTTGCTGTTGGAATGCAGGCGACGACCGTTCCGTTGGCAGTAGTGTGCGCCGCGTCCCTCTTCGCGCAAGAGCCGTCGGCGGCTCCGCCTCCAGTCAGAACCCCGCTCCAACGCTACGAGTTCGTGGCGCCGCACATGGGAACTCTCTGGAAGCTGGTTCTCTTTTCCCATGACCAAAGCAATGCCCACGCAGCCCGCGATGCCGTCTGGGCGAAAGTCGCCCAGATCGAGCAGGCGCTCTCGGATTACCGCGAAGACAGCGAATTGAATCGCTTCTGCCGCGCGGGCCGCACCGACCAGCCGGGAGTTTTTTTTCGCGAGGTTCTCGTGCGATCACTCGAAATCGCCCGGGAGACCGATGGCGCCTTCGACCCGACCGTTGGTCCAATGGTGCGTTTGTGGCGTGCCTCCCGCCGCACCGGTCAATTGCCCTCCTCGACCGAGCTCGAAATCGCCCGCCATGCTGTGGGATGGACGGATGTGAAGGTCCGCTCGGGCGATGGAAACCGCGCCCTTTTTGAGCTGGCAAAGCCCGGTATGCAACTCGACTTCGGCGGGATCGCCAAAGGCTATGGCCAGGATTGCGCGCTTAAAGTGCTCAAAACGCTGGACATCTCCACTTTTCTCATCGACGCCGGCGGAAGCGTTCTCGCCGGGGATCCGCCAGCCGGCCTTCCCGGTTGGAAAATCGAGATCGGCACGCCCGCTCGCAATAGCTCACCCGAAGTTCTCTGGTTGAAAAATGCTTCCTTCGACAGCAGCGGCGATGCCCACCAATTCGTCGAGATGGGTGGCCGCCGTTACTCACACATCGTCGACCCGCAGACTGGTCTCGGCTTGACCAACCGCATTCAGGCCAGTGTTATCGCCCGCGACGGAACCACCGCCGATGCGCTCTCGACCGCGTTCTGTGTGATGGGAGAAGAAAAGACTCGCGCTTTCCTCAAACGCCTCCCCCACATTGAGGCCCGCCTCGTCGTGCAACGCGAAGATGGCAAAGTCCGCGTTTGGGAAACCAAAGGCTTTCATCGCTGGCTGCGGGACTGATTCGATTTGCCCGTTCCCCACACCGCTGATGCGTCCGCCGCCCTTCGAGCCACCCTGGATGGCTTGGGATTCTGCTTGTCTAATGCCTCGCTTTCAGCATGCTTGCCTGCATGAAGACAAGCCTGTTCTTACGGTTGGCTCTCGCTCTGGCCATGCCGTTGTCGCTTCTGACAGCGGCTGACAAAGATAAGGACAAGGATAAAGAGAAAGAGAAAGAGAAGGACAAGCCAGCTTCGACGCACACCATTTCAGAATTCAAGCTTGGCCCAACCCTTTCAGGCGAAGAGATCAAAATGGATCAGATGAAGGGCAAGGTGGTGGCCCTCGTTTATTGGGGGCAGTTCTGAGGCCCCTGCATCGCTGAGCTTCCGCAGTTGGCGGATCTCGACAAACGCTACCGCAGCAAGGGCCTGCAAATGATTGGCGCTCACGTTCAGAATGGGACTCCCGAGCAAATCAAAAAGGTGGCTGCCAAGGCGGGCGTTAAATTCACCCTCACCAATGGCGTCTCCGGTCCGAAGAGCGGCAACGGAATTCCCCACGCGGTGATCTTTGATCCGGAAGGGCAGGTGGTTTTCGACGGCCATCCCGCCAAGGAAGATTTTGAAAAACTTCTCAAGCGTGAGATTCGCGGTTTGGGGAAGTCCGAAGACAAGCCCGGTGGCCTGGCTCCTCCGACAACGAAGCCCGCGCCTCCAGGTCCAGGCTCGGCCACAACCGCGGCATTAAGCGAAGCGCGTGAGTGGACAAACGCCGAAGGCAAGACGATGAAAGCAGCACTGGTTTCGGTGCAAGGTGATATCGCCACCTTCAGGCGCACAGACGGAAAGACTTTTACTTATGATGTTTCGAAGCTGAAGGAAGACGATCAAAAGCTGATCAAAGAAAAAACTGGAGGCGGCGGCGCTGCCAAATAACGGCGCATCGCGCCGCCCAATTGGGCGGACGCCTGTGGTCAGGCGTCCCTATCTCCTCGACCCGCGCGGAGGGACAGGAAGCGACGTAGTTTCGCGACGCTTAGAATCTTTTTTAAACACACAGCTGAGACACGATCGCGCAGTGGTGCCGGCGAATGCATCATTGCGTTCCCGGGCTTTGGGTGCTGGGATTGCCGCATGGCATTATCCTGGTGTCGCTTTTTCGTTGCGCCAGACTCACAATCGGCGGCATGCGCAAGCCTGCTGCCGATCTTACTGCCACTCCGCGAACTGATCCCACGGAAATCTATCGTTACCGCGATTGCCTCTACGCCGACGACATGCTGATCGCCGCGCTGGTTCACCTCGACCTTTTTTCCTGGCTTGCGCGGCGTGGTTCGGCAACTCTCGCAGCCATTTGCGAGGCCCTTGGCCTGGTCGAACGTCCGGCCGATGTCATGCTCACGCTGTTCAAAGCACGCGGACTCTTGGTTGAAGAGAATGGCGCGTTCCACCTCAGCGCAGAAGCGGCGGAATACCTGGTCGCTGACTCGCCATGGTTTTTAGGACCTTACTACGGGTCGCTCAAAGATCGTCGCGGCGCGCTTGATCTGCTCGACGTTTTGCGCACCGGCAAGCCGGTACTCTGGGGTGGCAAACACCACGCTCAGGAAGATTGGCACACTGCCATGGCCGATGACTGTTATGCCGCGCGCTTTACAGCGGCCATGGACTGCCGGGGTGTTTACCTGGCACAGGCCGCCGCCAAAAAGTTGGATCTTTCCACGACCACCAGACTGCTCGACATCGCCGGGGGTTCGGGAATTTACGCCTGCTCATTCGTCGCCCACCACCCACACCTCAGAGTTGCCGTCTTCGAGAAACCGCCGGTTGATGATCTGGCGCGAAAACTGATCCTTCAGCGGGGCTTTGAAGAGCGCGTTGATGTCATCGCGGGAGACATGTTCACGCCGCCGCTGCCGGCTGATTTCGACGCCCATTTGTGGTCGAACGTCCTGCACGACTGGGATGTGCCCGAGGTGAAAACCCTGCTCGCGGAGTCAGCGGCCGCACTGCGATCGGGCGGACTGCTCATCATTCACGACGCCTGGTTGAATCCCACAAAAGACGGGCCACTGCACGTCGCGGAATATTCCGTGACCCTGGCACATGGGACGCAAGGGCGTTGCTACAGCATCAAGGAAATGACCCTCTGGCTGCACGCGGCCGGCTTCGAGGAGGTGAGGCATTTCGATACAGTGGCCGCCCGTGGAGTGCTCACTGCGCGGCGGCGGTGATTGCAGCACCCCGATGTGGGGCGAGGCCCCGCCCAAGCCGCTGCTAATCCGGCTAACACCCACCCGCCAATCAAAGCAGGGCTTGATTTCCCCACTCCCGCACGGGAACCTCGCCGCATGAAAGCGTCACTTTTGTTCTTCATCTTCATCGCTGCCTGCGGCGTTCCTTTGTGCGCTCAGGAAAAGGTCCACCCCACCGGTTACACTGACACGCCGCAGTTGCCGAACGCCAAATGGAAAGTGCATGACGATGCCCGCCCCCGTCCCGCTGTGGTCACGCCTGGAAAAACGGACTCGGCTCCCCCCAGTGACGCGCTGGTGTTGTTCGATGGCAAAGACCTCGCGCAATTTCGCAAGGCTGATGGTTCGGCGGCGAACAAACCCATCGCGGAAGCGGCTTTCGCTGCCACGAGCACGGACCTTTCCCACGCAGGCGACATTTTCACCAGGGAAGAATTTGGCGATTGCCAATTGCACATCGAATGGCAGACGCCCAATCCGCCGCAATCGAACAGCCAGCACCGTGGAAACAGCGGCATCTTCATGATGAATCGTTACGAAATCCAGGTGCTCGACTGCCATGACAACAAGACGTATGCCGATGGGCAGGCGGGATCGATTTACGGGGAAATCCCTCCAATGGTTAATGCGATGCGTCCGCCCGGCGAGTGGCAGACGAACGACATCATTTGGGAAGCGCCGCGATTCGAGGGTGAAAAGCTGACGCGGCCGGCGCGCGTCACAATTTTTCACAATGGCGTCTGCGTACAGCACGCGGCCGAGCCGTTCGGCCCAACCGGGCATCGCAGTGTACAGCTTTACAAATCACATCCACCCAAGGCCCCGATCCGCATTCAAGACCATAAAGACCTGCCCTCGGTCAAGTATCGCAACATTTGGATTAGGCCGATCAAGCCAGCGGAATGATTTAAAAGGCTGAACGCAGAACGCAGAAAGAGGCAGCTTGTCGGTGAATTTCTGCTCTGCCTTCTGCACTATGACTTCCTGTCACCCTTCCCGGGGCTCGAGCCACAGCACCATGCGCTGGAAATCGAAGGTGGCGCGGAAGAACCGCAGCAGGCCGCTGCCGATGAGGACCGAATCTTCGATGCCCCCGGTCCACGCCTCGACGTGCGGGAAGAATCTGCCCCCCAGCTCCATCCCGGGCAGCAGAAACACCTGCCCCTCGGTCGAAGCTCCAGGACCAATGGCGCGAACACTCATGCCCTTGCGCGCCGCGGTGCCGAAACCGAGCTTTTGCACTCGGCCAGGACTGAGCAACAAAACACCGTCGTAGCCAGTATCGACGATGGCGCGCAATGGCCGCTTGGCGAGGCTGATTTTTACGCTGAGGTGGCCGTCGGGTTCGACTTGCATGGGCAAACGCAAAGCGTCACTACGCAGTGGTCGGAAGCGGCCCTGAAAAGCAAAAGTGACTCGCTGTGCCTGGTAATCGAAGGTGATGTAGGAAAACGCGGACATGGCGGGCGTGCCGAGCACGTTCAGATCGGCGCCCAATCCTTCGAGTGGCCCGGTGGACTGGAAGTGATGAATGAGCAGGGGAACGCCGTGCAGAGACAGGCGTCCGAGCTGTAACTGCTTGGCTACCGCCAGTTGGCTGCGTTCGCGGTTGCCAAAGGCGGTGGTGATGTGGCCGGTGCCGAAGATCGTGCCGATACTGCTCGCGTTGGCGCGCCGGGCACTGATCATGGTGTGGTTGCCGCCGGTATCCAAAACCAGGGGAAAGGCAGGACCGCCATTGACGCTCGCAAGAACCACGGGTACCGAATGCCGCGTATCGCGCATCAAGGGGACCGCGACGGCACTGCGCGGGATGACATCACCCATCGGTGGAACCCCGCCAATGACGCGGTTCATCGTGCGTTGCTGCCGGCTGCGCTCGAGCGACCCGCAGGAAAGCGCGGCCGCCATGTGGGCCAACAACAACGATCGGAAAAACCATCGATACACGGCGGCTTAAAGTGAGTTGTGGATGTGAATCAGCGTGAGCGCCGCCAGCGCCGTCGTGTAAATCGGGTCGCTCTCGCGCCAGCGGCCAGTCCCGTTGATCCAGGAACCGTCTGGCTTTTGTTCGCGCAGCAATTTGTTTCCGAGTTGTTCGCGCCAATCGGCTTTGCTTCCGTCGGTGAGTGTCAGTTCGGCGATGTTCAGCAAGGTGAGCGCTTTGGCCATCGAATGGTAGTAATAGAAAAGCCCTTGCTGCCCCAGCCCCGGATTTTCTTCGAGCGCGTAATTCTTCTGCAGCCATTCCAGGACCGCTTTCACCCGTGGATCATTACGATCCATTTTCGCGTAGATGAGGCTGAGCAGTCCTGCGTAGCTGATGCTGCCAGTTGAACGAAGCGCCACCCGCCCGTCGGGCAGTCTTTCTTCGCCCGCTTTGCTGATTCCTGGTTCGTAGACGAAACCCCCTTTGTTTTTCGCGTCCTCACTCACCCACGCCTGATCATTCCCGGATTTCAGGTTCTGGCAGCGGGAGACGAATGCGATGGCGGCTTCGTAATTAAGCCGCCGTTCACCCGCGGCCGGCGGTTGCTCGGCATCCAGTGCCTGCGCGTAATAAAGCGCTTCGAGCGCAAAGTGGGTATTCGAGAGGTCGGAATACTTTGAGGAACCGCCGTAACCAACGCCTCCATCATGATCATGATCGGGCTTTCCCGGTTCGTCGTTGTCCTGCTGCAAGCCGATGACAAACGACCGCGCCTTGCGCGCCAGGGGGCGGTAATCTCCCCGCGGATGCGCCATCAACCCGGTAAGGCAGAGCGCGGTGTTGTAGTTGGCAAGGCCCTTGACGTAAATGCCGCCGTCTGGTTTGGCGCATGAGGCGATAAAATCGTAAGCTTTGCCTGCGGTCTCCGGGAAAGCTTTCTTGCTGGCCACGGGATCTCCTAAAATGGCCAAAACCGCCAATGCCGTGATGGCCGGATTCTCCCTGTCACCAATTGCCCCCGAGGAGTCCTGGCTTTTCTCCAGAAAATGAACTGCCCGCCGCACGGCTTGCGCCGTCTCGTTTTTTAGTGATTCCTGGTTGCGGGCTCGAGAGGGCGCTGCGCCAGGCACACACAGCGCCAGGCCCAGGCAAATGAGGAATCTCGTCATGGCTTCTTAAGTTTACGCTGGCGGGGATTACGTGGGGGCAACTCATTCCCTGACTTTCGAGAGGGTGCGGCCTTATCTTTCGGCGAGCTCGTGAGACCCGGCGGTTTAAGAACCAAAGTGACGGAAGTGCCTTTCGGTTGAATGCCTTCGGCCGGGGTCCAGATCATGTCATTGTGGTTTCCTTCACGGGGGCTGTTGAAAACGCAACGCGTATCAAGGTAGAGAGCGATGTGGGTGCCGTCGACCTCCGCGGCAAAGCGGCTGTCTGCCGTGACCTCGGAGCCGCTGTAAACCCACGGCGCTTCGACTGCGGTTCTCTTCGTGAGCAGGTTTCCGACCCAAGCTTCAATGCGCGCGCTCGCCTCGGTGCCGCCGGCGCCTTTCCACCTAACAAAAATGTCGCCGAGGCTCGCTGGCTTCACCGTCGTCAGGGGCTTGGGTTTCGCCGGCGGGACGAACCAGCCAGGGTCCGGCTTAAAATCCAACAAGAGCAGAACGACGTTGAGGTCGAACGGCGACGCGGTCGTGCGCAGGAGGCTTTCATGAACCTTTCCCGTTTCATGCACCAGGACGTATTCGATCTCGCCATCGGTCATGTTCACGGTGGCGGGCAATGTGATTTCGCGCGTCACAACGTCGAATTCAATGCCGCCCAGGGCCCTCCGGTTTCCTTCGAGCGTGCGAAACCGGGGTATTCGCTCCGACGCTTCGGCCGGCGGCTCGCTGGCAAACCAAAATGGCCCGACAAGGGCCATCGCTAAAGTGGCGCCAGCGGTGTGGACAAGTTGCATGGCAGCTGAGATGAGAGGATCGACCATATCTCGCGGGAGGCCACACTTCCAGACAGATCGCGACTGGAATTGGTCCAGGTCCGACAAGCTGCATTGACTGGTCTTCGCCCTCGCTGACAATGGCGGGATTTTTCCCTCGTCCTGACAATGGCCGCCATCAAGCCGACAGAGCCGTCTGCATCGCCCAAAAGTCTGGCCACCCGTGTGAGCGGGATGTTTTCTGAGACCGGGCAGCTGTCCAAGTCAGTTGATTTCGAATACCGGCCGCAGCAGCAGGACATGGCGACGCGGGTGGCGGCGGCGCTCGAGCGTAATCGGGCACTCGTGGTCGAGGCCGGAACGGGCGTTGGCAAATCGCTGGCCTATCTTGTGCCGGCAGTGCTGCACGCCGTCGAGAAAGGCCGCAAGGCGGTGATTTCGACGCACACCATCAATTTGCAGGAACAACTCGTCCACAAGGATATCCCGGTCGTGCAGAAGCTGCTCGCACGCGACCTTTCCTTCAAGGCGGTCCTGCTCAAGGGACGGCAAAATTACCTGTGTCCGCGCCGGCTCGAGCGCGCACAGCGCCAGTCGGACGACCTTTTTACCAGTGCTGAGATCCAGGAATTGAGAACACTTTATAAATGGTCGCGTGAAACCCGGGACGGCACTTTGAGCACACTGCCATTCACTCCGGACCCTAAAGTGTGGAGCCAGGTCTGCAGCGAGACCCACGCTTGCACAGCCCGGCGCTGCGGTCTCGAGGGTGGTTGCTTCTATCAGGAAGTCCGAAAACAGATCGGCGAGGCGCATGTCGTCGTCCTCAATCACACCTTGCTCTTCACCCTTCTGGCCAATGCCGAAGCCGAGGAAACTGCCGGCGCCGGCGACAGTTTCCTTTTCCCTAACGATTTTCTAATTATCGACGAGGCCCACACCCTCGAGAATGTCGCTGCCAGACAGCTCGGTTTGCAACTTTCCCAGGGTGGTCTGCGAACTCAGATTCAGAGACTCTACAACCCGCGAACACGCAAGGGCCTGCTCCCGGCGGTGCTCGATGGCGAAGCCGTGAAACTCGCCGCCGCACTGCTCGATGAACTGGAAACCTTCTTTGGGCACATCGAACGCGCCTGCCGGTTCCCTCCCCCCGCGCGTGAGTTCCGAGTCCGCACCGGCGGCCTGGCAGAACATAGCGCTGCGGCTGCTTTTCTTGCGCTCGAAGTGCAGATCGCAAAAAGATGCGAGAGACTCGACGAAGGGTCCCACAAACTAGAACTTCTCGAGGGGCGGCGCCGCCTCACCGCGGCGCGGGTCGGCATACGCCAGTTTCTTGATCAGGACCTGGACGGTCACGTCTACTGGGTGGAAAAAGGGCAGACCCCGGCAGAGTCGGTGGCGTTGCGCACCGCGCCGATCGACGTGGCCGAAGCGCTCCGCGGACTGCTTTTCGGCAAAACCACCTCGTGCGTCCTGACCAGCGCCACCCTCGGCATGGGCGAGGATGACCTGCGCTACTTCCGCCGCCGCGTCGGCGCAGATACAGCCGATGCGGCCCGCATCGGCAGCCCCTTCGATTACCGCCGCCAGATGAAGCTTTACCTGGTGGCCAACATGCCCGAACCGCGGGCGCCGGGCTTCGAGGAGGCGCTCGAGAAGTGGATCGCCCATTTCCTAACGATGTCACAGGGCCGGGCTTTCGTTCTCTTCACCAGTTACAGGCTGTTGCAAACCATGGCTGGGCGCCTCGATGCCTTTTGTGCTAAAAAGGGCTGGAACCTGCTCGTCCAGGGACGGGACAAGCCGCGCCACCAATTGATTCGGGAGTTTCGGGAGTCTGGCTCGAGCGTTCTCTTCGGGACCGAAAGCTTTTGGACCGGCGTGGACGTTCCCGGTGAAGCCCTCTCGAATGTCATCATCACGCGGCTGCCTTTTGCCGTGCCCGATCATCCTGTCACCGCTTCCCGCCTTGAAGCAATCGAAGAGCGTGGTGGCAATCCGTTCATGGAGTATTCGGTTCCGGAAGCGGTGCTCAAGCTTCGCCAGGGCCTTGGGCGCCTCATCCGCACCGCCAAAGACCGCGGCATCGCCGTCATCCTGGACAACCGTGTTCTGACCAAACAGTACGGCCGGGTTTTTCTCGACGCCCTGCCCGATGCTCCGCGGGAAATCCTGCGGTGAGCGAAGCTCGACGTACCGCAGGCCTGCGGCCTGCCGGATCGCGGGCTTGGAGCGCTTGCAGCCTGCTGCATTGAATGCGGAGATTTCAGCCCCGAGGGCTGCGGCACAGCCGTCCACAAGTACTACAATTCTGCGCTCCGGGCGCCTGGCAAGTTTTCCAGTGCGCGCGCGACGTACTTCGCCAGAAGATCGAACTCGAGATTGATGAGGTCGCCGTCTTTTGCGGCGCGAAGATTCGTGCATTCTGCGGTGTGCGGGATGACCCAACAGACGAAGCTCGCGCTCGTTAAATCTGCGATGGTGAGACTGATGCCATCGACGCAGATCGAGCCGCGGCGGACAACGAGGTGTGAAAACTCGCGCGGCAATCCGACTTCCAGACGACGGTCCTGCCCGTGCTGAGAAAAATCGAGGATCTTGCTGACGCAATCGACATGTCCTTGCACGTAATGGCCGGACAAACGGTCGCCCGCTCGCAAGGAGCGCTCGATATTTACCAGGCCTCCGGGTTGAAGCTGCCCAAGATTGGTCACTCGCAATGTTTCTGACAAAAGATCGAAGCGGGCTTCGCCATTCCTGGCGGCGGCGCCTGTTACGGTGAGGCAGCACCCATTCACGGCGACGCTTTCACCCAGTGGTAATTCGCCTGCAAGCGGCACTTCGTTCAACACCAACTGGCCGCCGGTCCTGGTATTTCTCACCTCACGAACAACCACAGCACAGTCGACGATGCCGGTGAACATCCCCTAATCTCCGTCGTAAATGCCGATGTCCGCAGGCAGCGCCGCATCCCGAATACTTTTAAGGCGGCGGTCATTTTCCCGCGCTGACTCCGGCCAATAGCGCACACGGTTGATGGCGTCCGCAATCGCTGGCCGCGCGGTGAAGGCGCCGCCGGCGATGAGACCAAGCGCGACCCAACGCCGCATCGAGCGGTTCATTCGATGTCCCAGCACCATGCCGGCAGCGCAAGCGAGAGCTGCGGCAGCAACAGTGCGACTGGTGGACGATGACGATCGATGCGCCATGAACGCTACCATCGTTGATGATTCAACAATGATCAACGTCCCGCGGACGAAATCGGGCTTCGCTTCCAATTTGCTCTTTCAGAACCGACGTCTCACGCCATGGTGAAAGGTGCCTTCTGATAAGACCGCCCATGCTTGACGACACCTATGCATTGATCCTTGCCGGCGGAAGCGGCACCCGCTTCTGGCCTCTCAGCCGCAACACAACTCCAAAACAACTGTTGCGGCTCTTCGACGATACGACCCTCCTCGAACAATCAATCGCCCGGCTTGATGGCCTCATTCCGCGGCAGAACATTATCATTCTCACTAATTGGGAGCAGGAAGCGCAAGTGCGCGCCACCTTGTCCACACACCCTGAGGAAAATATCATCGCCGAGCCGGAAAAACGGGATACCGGCCCGGCTGTCGCATTAGGCATCGGATTGATCGCCGCCCGCAATCCCAATGCCTCGATGGCGGTGCTGCCGGCCGATCATTTGATTCAGGATGCCGAGGAGTTCCGACGCGTGTTGCGCGGGGCAGTTGCCGCGGCCACAAGATCCAATGCTCTGGTGACTATCGGAGTCAAGCCGACATGGGCATGCCCGAGTTACGGTTACATCGAACGCGGCCAGCGCGCAATGATTCGCGGACTCGAGGAAGGAGTCGCCGTTTATGAAGTGGCACGCTTTCGCGAAAAACCGAACGCTGAGCTGGCCGAAGAATTCCTGAGCCGCGGGCATTTCGTCTGGAACGCCGGTATGTTCGTTTGGTGCCTCGCCACAGTGGTGGCTGAATTAACCCAGCACTGCCCTGAACTGGCGCACTTTATAAACGAATTGGTGCATTCGCGAGACCGCTGCGGAACGCTCAAGGCGCAATTCGGACGGCTCCCGAGGATTTCCATCGATTACGCCCTGATGGAAAAAGCCTCCCGCGTGCTGAATATCGAAGCCACCTTTGACTGGGATGACGTAGGGAGCTGGCTCAGCGTGGCAAAATACCTTCCCCGTGATGCTGATGACAACGCCGCCCGCGCCACCACTACGACTCTTGATGCCAGCGGAAACATTGTCTTTTCATCCGAGCCCATTCACATCGGGCTGCTCGGCGTCAAGGACCTCATCGTCGTGCAGACCAAGGACGCCCTGCTCATCGCGGACAAACATTCTGCCGACAAAATAAAAAAGCTGGTCGAACGTGTCCCCAGGGAGCTGTGGTAAGCCGCCTCGTCAGTAAATCCCGAGCACCTGGCGCAGGATGGCGCTCGCCTGGCCCGCTCTCGAGCGCCAGGGCTGGCGGGCACGGATGACGCGCCATCCCCGAGCCTGACCCAGCGCGGCCAATTCGCGATTCGGATTGACCAGCACGGCGTTCATGACCACTTCGAGCATCGGCAGGTCAGCCAGGCTGTCAGAATAGGCCCAGGAATCCGCAGCATCGCAGGGCAGGAGTCCGGCGGTCTCCATCCCGGGAAGCTTGGCTGAACGCTTGTTATTGGGGCCGGTGAGGTCAGCAACCAAGGGCTGGAGATCGTGAATTACGACGCGGCTGCCAAAGGCATGATCGAAACCCAGAGCGTGCGCGATCTCCTGCACATAAAACAAGGGACTCGCTGAATTGAGGACGAGAACGCGCCGTTCCCGCCGATGCCGCTCGATCTCCTCTTGCAACTGGGGAAACACCCGTGTCGCCGCGTCGTTTTTTGCAAAATCGCGGGCGTATTCCAACAGCCGCTGCCGCGGCGTGAGCCACAAATAGCTTAGAAACACCCGCTTCATCTCCCGGGCGTCAAGCACGCGTGCCGCGGCCGCCGGCACAAACGGAAGGAAGAAGGGCAGAAACAGCCGGCGCAGCGGATGCCGCTTCAGCACGTAGTTGCAGAAGAGCAACTGCGTATCCTCCGCCAGCAGCGTGCCATCCAGATCAAAAAGAGCGACGCGAGGAAGGTTACTTATAACTAATTTCCAATTACTGAAGCCCGCCTCATTCGTAAGCCGCCTGAGCCCCTTTAATGTCCCGCTTTTTGATCCAAGGCATCATCGACCGAAGGCGCGCCCCGGTTTTTTCAATGGGATGCTTCTCCCCGTCCTTCAACAGTTTGTTGTAAGTCTTGTAGCCGCCTTCGTATTCGCCAACCCACCCTCGGGCGAACTTGCCGGTCTGAATGTCCTTCAGCGCAGCTTTCATGCGCTTTTTGACACTGGCGTCGATGATCTTTGGCCCCACGCTGACATCGCCCCATTTGGCGGTTTCGGAAATCGAAAATCGCATGCCGGCAATCCCGGATTCATTGATCAAGTCGACGATCAGCTTCAATTCATGCAGGCATTCAAAATAGGCCATCTCGGGCGAGTAGCCCGCCTCGACCAGAGTTTCGAACCCGGCTTGAATCAACGCGGTGCAGCCACCGCACAAAACCGTCTGCTCGCCGAAGAGGTCGGTTTCCGTTTCTTCCTTAAAACTGGTTTCGAGCACGCCCGCACGGGTGCCGCCGATCCCATTCGCCCAGGCCAGCGCGATCTTCTTCGCATCCCGGCCTGGATTCTGATGGATCGCGATCAATGAGGGAACCCCCTTGCCCTCGATGTATTGTCTCCGCACGATGTGTCCCGGTCCCTTGGGCGCGACCATGATCACGTTCACGTTCGCTGGCGGAACAATCGTCTTGAAATGAATCGAAAAACCGTGGCTGAAAAGCAGAGTCTTGCCTTTCTTCAGGTTCGGTTCGATGTCCTTCTTGAATGCGGCAGGTTGTTTGGTGTCCGGCAGCGCGACCATGATAACATCCGCCCTCCGCACCGCTTCAGCAGTCAGTACGACCTCGAAACCATGTTTCTCAGCGACCGCCATCGACTTGCTCCCCTCGTAAAGACCCACGATAACTTTGATTCCGCTATCGCGAAGGTTCAATGAATGCGCATGGCCCTGCGAGCCAAAGCCCAGGACAGCGCAGGTTTTGTTCCGTAATACGCTGAGGTCAGCGTCCTTGTCGGTGTAGATTTTGGCGGGCATTTTTGATTCTGGAAAACCAGTCAGGTGGATATGATTTCGCGCTCGAGCCCATCGGCTTTGGGAAGCGCGATCTTCCCAGTGCGCGTCAAATCCTTGATCCCGAAGTGAGTCATGAGCAGAATGAACTTATTCACTTTGCCTTCGTCACCGGTGATCTCGATCGTTAGCACTCTCGTGCTCACATCGATGATTTTAGCCCTGAAAATATCGCATAGCTCGATCACCTCGGCGCGGATGCGGGAATCGACCTCAATCTGCAGCAGGACCATCTCTCTTTCCACGCTCTCGCCTTCCCGAAAGTCGATCACCTGGATCACATCGACCAGCTTGTCGAGCTGCTTGATGATTTGATCGACCACCCGGTCGTCCTTGGCATTCACCACCAGGGTCATCCGGGAGATTTCGGGATTGTGGCTCGGCCCGACATTCACCGAATGAATGTTAAAGCCACGCCCGCTGAACATCCCGGCCACCCGGGCCAGAACCCCAAACTTGTTTTCAACCAGAACCGAAATGGTGTGACGATGCATGCCAGCCGCGCAGAAAAAAGGACCCGTAAACTGGCCCCCGCACCTCCGAGGTCAACCGGAAAAGCCGCTCATTTTCAGCCAACCACAGCTCGCGCCCGCCTCGCCGCCGCGCTGCTCCAATCGCGCACCGCCTGCACATGGGAACGCCCAGCAACGTCTCACAAGCCTGTCGCAAAAACCAGAGATCGCTGAGACTTGTCATGAATTTTCTCCGGACCCTTTTGTCTCATGCCAAAACGGAGAACGCCCATAACACCGCGACCGCTACATATAGGGGCGTAGCCACTCGGGCGGCCAATTTTTTTTTCGGTTCCTCCGCAGAATTTGTGGGTGGTTTTGCGGTGACATGGCGCGTCCGTCCTCGCTTCAGTCAAGCGGGACGGCGGCATAAAATCGGGAGCTCCAGCGTCGGTAGTGAGGGCTGCGTGGATTTA
>JBPCQC010000133.1:0-77389 GCA_050998515.1 Verrucomicrobiales bacterium | reverse complement strand
AAGACTGAGGGGGTGCTTCCTGGAGCTCGGCTCCTTTTTTCTCTTGTTTGCTTTTTTGGCAGCGCCGGGCTGTTCGCTGCTACGGGCGGATTCAGTTCTTTTCACGGCGCGTGCCATTGATGGGCATCCGGGCCCTCGCCGAGGACAAAGAACGCGGTGATTCGGAGCCGCGCCGCACCCATCGGAATGAGCGTGATCGCTCTAACTTCGGGTCGGCAGATAAAAGTCACTCGGTCTCGCTGTTTCCAACGTCTCGTAAGCTTTGAATAGGCGCTACCCCCGGGGAAAGCAGTGCGCGATTTGTAATGTCCCAGTCGATGTTGATGGCAGCCACAGAAAGCATGTTCCGCGGAAGCCGCAAATAGAGCGGAAAGTGCACCAACTCTGGCGGCGCCACCTAATCGGCTTTCGAAAGCGTCAGTGCTGCGGCCCCGATGATGCCCGCCTCATTGCCGAAGTGTGCCGGGATGACAAGCAGGTTCTCGCGAAAAGGGCGCGCGAGCTGCGCGTCCATTTTCTTGCGCAGCGGCTTGAAAATGAGATCTCCCGCCTGGGCAATGCCGCCTCCAATGACTACGGCATCGGGATTCAGGAGCCAGACACAGTTGCATAGGGTGCAGGCCAGTTGGCTGGTGAATTCATCCCAGATCCGGGTTGCGATTTTGTCCCCCGCTTTGGCTGCCACGGCGAGCGCCGACGGCTTGCGATCTTTTTCCGACAGGCGTTTTCGACCTTCGCGATAGAGGGTCACCGCGCGTTCACTGATCTGGCGATGGCCAATGTAGCGTTCGAGGGCGCCGGTGTTTCCATGCGGTCCTTCCACTCCGCGATAATCAATGCTCATCTGCCCGACTTCGCCGGCGCCAAACTGGCTGCCGCGATAAAGTTCTCCGTTCACAAAGACAGCTCCTCCGACTCCGGTTCCAAGGGTGATGGCAATGAAATGACGCAGGCCTCGAGCGGCTCCGTAGTGCCATTCCGCCAGCCCCATGCAGTTGGCATCGTTTTCCGCGATGGCCGGCAGCCCGGTTTTTTCGCGCAACGCTTTTGCAAGGTACACTTCCTGCCAGCCGGGGACGTTAGTCAGCTCACGGACGAGGCCGGTCTCAGCGTTCACGAAGCCCGGCACCCCGGCGCCGATGCTTTCGATATAGCGAAATCGCGCACACAAAATCCGCACCCGGCGCACCATCTCATCGATAAGTTTTTCAGGCTCCGGGAAATCGGCGGTAATGATGGGAACATCTTTGTGCACGATCTCCGGGCCCCGGCACACGCCGATTTTCACCGAGGTGCCACCCATGTCGATGCCGACAGCCAGCGCGTTCATGCCGCGGAGTGGAAACGGAGGGAGCGCCGCGGTCAATGCCTTATTGGGGAGCGGGGTGGTCCTTTCGAGCCAGACCGTCCCCAAGGCGGGGAGCCAGACGCCTCTGCATTTTGCCAGTTCGGTCGAAGTTGCCACTGCCTGCTTCATCACAGCGGCGGATCGACGATCGAGACTTGAATAATGCTTCACACCTGCCCAATACGGTGAAAGATCGCCAGGACGTTGCCCGCTATCTCCTCAAGCAAGGCTAACAGACGCCTGGCCAATTTATCTGATTTTTTCGCGCAACGATGCGCGATCCGTGTGGCTCAGTTCCTGTGTCTGCTCGAGCCATGCCGTGGCGGCCGCGGGATCTTTCTCGGCCCATTTTGGCAGGAGTTCGCTGAGACGGCGGCTGCGTTTGCCTTCGTCCGTGATGGCCGCCGCCCAGGTGAGCGCAGCGGTGGGATCGGTAGCGAAGACGCCTCGGACGAATTCGCCAACGGCGGCGTCGCGCGCTGATCCCTGCGGAAGCGTGGTGAGCCATTCGCTGGCGCCCGGCGCATCGAGGCGACCCCAGCGCGAACCAATCGTGCGCATCAACTCGATCTGCGCCGACGGATCATTGAGGCTCAAAGCGATCTCGGCTGCCTGGGAGAATTTCGGCATCATGCCGTCGCTGGTGAAGCCCTCGCCCATGCCGGCAAGAAAAAGCTCGCGTTCTGCCCCGGTAAACTTTTCGGCCAGCGCTCGGGCCTTCGCTTCATCCGTGAAGGCAACGTGGCGGCCGGATTCGCGGATCAGCGACCGGCGCTGCTGTGAATCGGGCATCCCGTTTACGGCCTCGGAGGCTGATCCCGGGTCTTTTCGGAGCCAGGCGCTGAAGAGTCGTGAAGGAAACCCGCGGTCCTTCCGTTGTTCGGGTGGCAGCGATTGGTAGAGTGTCCACGCTTTTTCCGGCTCCGTGTAGCTGAGGATTTCCACCGCTGCGCTTGTAAACTGCTGACGACGCGCGGGGTCGGATTCGTCAAAGGCGAAACGCAAGGCCGCATCGGCATCCTTGCGCAGCCATTCGCCGAAGACGCTGCGTTCGAGGCCGTGGGAGAAATTCGGCTCTTGAAACTCGCGCGCACGCTTGAGCGCCGCCACGGGATCGCGTTTCGCCAATTCGGAGAAGATGGCGTGCAGGGCGGCAGAACGAACTCCGAGATCGGCCTTGCCCTTCACGTAGGCGAGAGCCGCCTGGGGATCTTTGGCCGCCCACAATCCCACCACTTGGGCGATGGCCTGCTGACGAACGTGGCGGTCTTTCAGCGCGGGCAGTGCCGTGAGCACCGCCACCGGGTCGCGCTCCGCCCACTGCCTGGCGATCAAGATCGCCGCCTGTTGACGGAAGTATTCATCGCCCGCGGAATCGAGCAATTCGAATGCCCTCGCGAGATCATGCGGTGACTTGATTGACTCCGCGAGCAATGACTGGAGACGCAGTTCTTCCCGGAGCGGACTTTTGCTTTTGAATGTTGCCTTTAGATCGTCGCGCAGAACGGATGCTTTTTGCACCGGCAGATCAGCCAGCGCTTCCGACTCGCGCATGAAGACCGGCGCTGCTTCTGAAGACGCGGCCGCGTTTCCCTGGACCGAATCCGGGCGAACCGGCTTGTCTGATAAAGCGTTAGGCGGCGGCATGAACCAGGCACGGGCCGCGAGGCCAAGCCCGAGTGCAACCAGCACTGCGGCGAAGTGAAGCAGGATGCGAGTTCGAATGTTCATCGCTCTTTGCGGACGTTTTCGAGCAGTTTGGATTTCTTGTCCGGCGCAAGGACGTCGGTGGCTTCGAGCCAGGCGCTGGCGGCAGCGCGGTCGTGAGACATCCAGCGGTAAGCGAGCCGTTCATAAGCCTTCTCGCGGCTGGTTTCGGTGGTAACGCGCCCCCACGGTGTCCAGGGCGCGTTGCGGATCGGTCGCCACCAGCGCGGCGCCGGCACTGCCAACGACCGAATCGCGGAAAGTTCCGGTGGGTAGTTGACCTGCCGCTTCGATAAGCGCGTTGACGTCGGCGGCGGCGAGAAACGGAACGGTGTTGATAGCGACGCTCTCCGTCTGCAAATCGGGGGGCAGTTGAGTGAGGGCTTCGAGCGCAGCCTTCGTGTCGTGAAATGCCCACTGCATGAGGGCAAAGCGGGCGGCGTCCTCGCGCAGATGGGGATTTTCCTGCTCGAGCGCATATTTGAAGGCGAGATCGGGCCGGTAGCCGGCCATCTGGTGAAGAAATTCCTGGGTTGCGGCTGTGCGCGTCTCTTCGGGTTCCTTTTCGCGCAACCAGGCCAGTGCGGCCTCAGGGTCGGATGCGCGCCAGACTTCGAACGTCCAACGCCGATATTGGATGCGCTTGGCCTCGTCGGGCACCTGAGGAAGTTTCGCGAGCGCGGCCTCCGGATCTGTTTTCATGAGCTGGTGATAGGCCATATCGAGCAGTTGCACGCGCACGTCACCGGCGGGCTGTGCCAGGACCCAAGCGAGTGCGGCATTGATGTCCTGCCGTGTCCAGACAAGGAGAACCCCGGTTTGCGCGGATACACGTCTCTCGACAGCGAGGTCCCGCGAAGCGGTCAGCGCTTTGTCGATTCCGAATTCCGCCCAACGTGCGAAGAGCGCATACAAAAGCTGGCCAGTGCCTTTCTCTTTTGGCGTTTGCTGGACGAGTTGAAAGGCCTCCGGCAGATCGGCTTCCGGCAATTCGAGGAGGAGGCGCTGCAATTCGATGAGGCGGAGGGCGTCCTCACCGCTATTGCCAAGTGTGCGCAATTCCTGTGCGAAACGTGCGAGCACGGGGCTGGCGGGCGCGGCCGCCGGATGAGCCAGGCCACCCGCGGACGACGCAGCAGCTCGCGTCGATAGGTTGGCGGGTAGGAGATGCGCGATGTTCTGCTGCGCGGCGCGTGTCTCATGCCAGCGCCATCCAATGGGTGTGGCGAAGGCTACCGCGGCAGCGACAGCGGTGATTTTTGTCAGTGTCATGGTAGTGGCGAGGCTATTGACGAGAATGGTGGTCGAGCTGATCGCGCTTGAGCCGCCTATGGCGGCGGCCGTCGCCGAAGCGGCAAATCCCACCGGCGCCGCTTCGGCCGCTTCGGCCGCAAGTCCGCTGGCCAAAGCGGCCGCACTTAGGCTGACGCCGCGACGGCGGAAAAAGCCGCTCAGCTTCTCGAGTGCTCGCGAAGTCCGTTTGCGCACGGCCTCTTCCGAAGCGCCGATCAACGAACCTATTTCGCGAAAGGTGCGGCGTTGAAAATAATGCATCAACACCAGATCTCGATCCTTGCCCGGAAGCGTGTCGATCGCGGTGTCGATCATCGGCAACGCCTCGTCCCAGGCAAGCCGCCCGGCGGGCGAAGTCGTGTTGGGAACCTGGTTGGCGTAAGCCTCGAGGTGATGGCGTCGTCTCATTTCCGTGCGAAGCGCGTTGGAAGCCTGCAGAAGCGCGGTGCGGTGCAGCCATCCAGCCAGACGGCGATCCGCGCCATGGCGCAGCCGCGCCGCGGTTCGAGCCAGCAATGTGAACACCGACTGCGCGACATCCCGCGCCAGCTCGATGTCCCCCGTTCGCCGCCGCGCGGTGCCGATGACCATCCCGGCGTGACGCTCGACAATTTCGCGGAAGGCGTTCTCGTCGCGCTCCCTGACAAATCGTTCCAGCAGTTCGTCATCTGGTGTCATCGTTTCTCACTGGTAGAATGTCCGGCCGCGCCAAAAGCGGACACAAACTTTTTCGGACGGTGCGGCGGTTCCAGCCATCAGCTCTTGTTCATTCGGTCATAGGTTGGCAACTTCCCGCCGCATGGCGACCGTGTCCAACCGTCGTCCTGATGAACTCGGCCGTCGAAGGATGGAAACCTGCGCCACGGTCACTCCGGTCGTTGCGCGACCAGGTCCCGCAATCGTTCCTGCAAAGCCCCGACCCCCGGTGACGCCACGGTGGAACTCTCGACGATTTCAGTTCTTTTGAACCGCTGCCTGAAAGTTTTCAGCTTCGCCTTCGCGCCATCGAGGTCCATTTTGTTGGCCACAATCAGCCAGGGACGTTCCGCCAATTCTTTGCTGTAGAGCGAGACTTCCGTGCGCAACGAGGCCAGATCATCCCACGGTTCGCGTGCTTCGCTGCCGGCCATGTCGATCACAAATAAAAGGAGCCGGCAGCGCATGATGTGCCGCAAAAACTCGTGGCCGAGACCGCGGTTCTCATGCGCGCCCTCGATCAAGCCCGGAATATCCGCCACCGTCGCGCGCAGAAAGCCCGGATATTCGACCACACCGACCATTGGCTTCAACGTGGTAAACGGATAAGCGGCGATTTTGGGTTTGGCCGCACTCAAGGCGGCGACCAGGCTCGACTTCCCGGCGTTCGGAAATCCAACCATCCCCGCATCCGCGATTTTCCGTAGCTCGAAAATGAAATGTCCCTCTTCGCCAGGCCCACCCGGCGTCGCTTCCTGAGGCGCGCGGTTGGTCGAGGTCTTGAAATGTTCATTGCCGAAGCCGCCTTTGCCGCCATGGCACAGGACGATGCGTTCTCGAGGATGCACGAGGTCGGCCACCAGATCACCCTCTGCGCGTTGAATCCGGGTACCCGCCGGCACTTTCACCACCAGATCGTGTCCGTTGCGCCCTGTCATGTTCTGGCGGCTGCCGTCCTCCCCCCGTTGGGCGATCTGCCGGGGATGGTAAAAAAGCTGCCGCAGGCTGTCGGAATGAGGATCCACTTCCACGATGACGTGGCCGCCCCGGCCGCCGTCACCGCCATCCGGACCCCCCATGGGCACGAATTTCTTTCGGATCCAATGCACCACCCCGTTCCCGCCATCGCCCGCGCGCGCATAAATTTTCAGATGGTCGACGAACATGGCTGCCACGATGCGGCGGCGTCAGCTCTCATGCAAGACCGCGGCCCGCAGGATGGTGAGCAGATGGGCGCCGCGACGCCGTAGTCTGAAATGCGTCCTGACCTTGGCATGGCAGATGCTTTGCCAGTTGCCGCGACTCAAAGAACCCGGGCTACAGACCGCTCTGGAGGTCCGCAGCTCCCACTCCTAACCACTCCACGCATCAAATGATCACATTCACGCGATTGAAACAATGGCTCTTGGCCGCACCGGCCGCACTTGCCCTGACGCTGGGCTGCGTCCCGTCCATTTCCTGGGGGCAGGACGAGAAAGCCAAGCCCGATGTCGAGCAACGGATCGCCGACCTCGAAGCCTATGTGAATAACGGCGCCCGGGGAGGTGACGCCGTCGATGCCAAGGTTTCGTCGAATTTGGGGGCTGGTCCCGGTCACAATGCGTGGATGATGACTTCCGCTGCGCTCGTTCTTTTCATGACCCTGCCTGGTCTCGCGCTGTTTTACGGCGGTCTGGTGCGGCGAAAGAACGTTCTGTCCGTGCTGGCGCAGTGTCTCGGAATTACCGGATTGGTGGCCCTTCTTTGGTGGGCCGTCGGTTACAGCATGGTCTTTGCCGATGGCGACGACATGATCAAAGGCTTTGTGGGCAATTTGAAATTCAAGTTCCTCGCCGGAGTCGATTCCGCCCCCAACACCAACTATGCCTACTGGGTTTCTCAGAACGTTTTCTCGATGTATCAGATGATGTTCGCCATTATCACCCCGGCGTTGATCGTGGGCGCCATCGCCGAGCGTATGAAATTCTCGGCGCTCCTGCTCTTTATCGGCCTCTGGATGCTGATCGTTTATTTCCCCCTCGCCCACATGGTCTGGGGCGTCAACGGATTCATGAACGGAGTCTGGAACGCCAATGCCACCGTCAAGGCGATCGATTTTGCTGGCGGCACGGTGGTTCATATGTCCTCGGGTTGGTCCGCGTTGGTGCTCTGCATGCTCCTGGGGAAACGCCAGGGCTACGGCAAGGTCCCGATGGCGCCGCATAGCATGGTCCTGTGCATGATCGGCACCGGCATGCTCTGGGTCGGCTGGTATGGGTTCAATGCCGGATCGGCCGTGGCTGCGGACGGTGTGGCCGCCAATGCCTTCATGACCACGACCATGGCAACTGCGGTAGCCAGTTTTGTGTGGGCGGTGGCCGAATGGGTGATCAAGGGCAAACCGAGCATCCTCGGATTCTGCTCGGGCGTTGTGGCTGGTCTCGTCGTCATCACGCCCGCCACCGGCTTTGTCACCGTCAGCGGAGCCGTCATCATCGGCATCCTCGCAGGCATCATTCCCTTCCTGGGCGTGACCTATCTGAAGAAAATAATCGGCTGCGACGACGCCCTCGACACCTTCGGTGTTCACGGCATCGGTGGCACGCTCGGAGCCCTGATGACCGGCTTTCTGGCCACGAACAAAGTCAACGCCAACCTCGATCTCAATCTCAAAGAGATCGTCGGCAACACGCTCTGGCTCGAGCAGGTTAAAGCCATCTTCATCACCATCGCTCTGGCGGTCATTGGGACGTTGGTCATTGCCGTCATCGTCAAGGCCCTCCTCGGTCTGCGTCCCACCGCAGAGGACGAAGAAACCGGTCTGGACATGATCGACCACGGCGAGCGCGGCTACGAATTTTAGTCGGGGTTTAGGGGTTTACCCCGCCTGAAGGCAACCGGAGCGCAGGAAACTGCGCTCCGGTTTTTTGTTGGAAAAATCGGCAGCCGGCTGCCGATCTTCAGTATTCGTTATTTGTTATTGGTTGTTCGTAAATACTCCGTTAGCCGTCCCCATGAGCGGATATTTCAAGCTCATTTCGAAAACAGATGATTCTACAGCTGTTGTCATTGCGGGGTGGGATTCAACCAATAACGAATAACCAATAACCGATAACGAATAACAATGCCCACCATCGCCATTCTCGGAACTTACGACAGCAAGGGTCACGAACTGGCGTTCGTGGCTGAGGTCATCCGGCAACGCGGGCACACCGCTTTGCTCATCGATGTCGGCACACTCGATCCGCCGCAGGTGGAACCAGACATCGGGCGTGAACAGATCCTCGATTTCTCGACCATCGGGGATCGCAAAGACCGCGGAGCCTGCGTGGCTGCGATGTCCGCCGCCGCTCCGCCTTTCGTGGCGAAACTCGCCGCGGAAGGCCGCTTCCAAGGTGTGATCAGTCTCGGCGGCGGCGGCGGGACCGCCATCGGAACGGCGGTTATGCGGGCGCTGCCGGTCGGCTTTCCAAAGCTGATGGTCACTACTTTGGCCAGCGGCAACACGGCGCCCTATGTCGGAACGAAGGACATCGTGATGTTTCCCAGCATCGTGGATGTGGCCGGCCTGAACAGCTTGTCCCGAATGCTTTTCACGCGCGCAGCCGGCGCCATCTCCGGGATGGTCGAGGCCCAGGTGACCACTTCAGACGACAAACCTCTGATCGTGGCCAGCATGTTCGGCAACACCACCGCCTGCGTCACGGAAGCGAAAAAAATCCTCGAAGAGGCCGGATATGAAGTCCTGGTTTTCCATGCCACCGGCACCGGCGGCCGCACCATGGAATCGCTCATCGAAAGCGGAATCGTCAGCGGCGTTCTCGACATCACCACCACCGAGTGGGCCGACGAACTGGTAGGTGGCATTTTGGGCGCCGGCCCCACGAGGCTCGATGCCGCAGCCAAAGCCGGCGTGCCCGCAGTCGTCACCCCGGGCTGCCTCGATATGGTGAACTTCGGCGAACCCGCCACCGTGCCCGACAAGTTTAATGGCCGCACGTTTTACCACCACAATCCGCAGGTGACTCTCATGCGCACCACACCTCAGGAATGCGCTGAGTTGGGACGCATCCTGGCGGAAAAACTCAACGCCTATACCGCCCCGGTCACACTGCTACTGCCAACCAAAGCCATTAGCGTCATCAGCGCCGAAGGCAAGCCGTTTCATTCACCCGAGGCGGACACCGCTTTGTTTGCCGCCATCAAAAAACACCTTCGTCCGGATTTGGACATCGTCGAAATGGATTGTGAAATCAACGATCCCGCTTTCGCTCGAGCCTGCGCCCACGCGCTCTTGCGCAATATGGCCCTGGATCGAGAGGCTATCGCGAGCCGGGCTGAACTTGCGGCGGGGGGATCCATTGCGGCTCGCCATTAGGCCCGCCGTCCCGCTGCTGGGCGCGACAGTCCAACGGGAGGGCGAGCGTATCGCGAGCCGCGCTGAATTCGCGCGACCATGTTCACTGCGGCCCCACCGGGTCGCGCGAGCAGATGTCGGAGTCAGAGAGCAGATGTCGGAGTCAGAGTTTTCATTTTGACATTGCTCAGGGATGGCGGAATAGAATCCAGGGATGGGCCGGCCACTGCGAATTCAGTATGCGGAAGCGGTGCGCCGGTTGATCCTGCGAAGTCAGGGTTCGGTGGGGATCCGAATCCTTAGCGGTTTCCGACGAAGGCGCCCTGAAGAAGTCTTATGCCGCGGTGGCCATGTAACCGAGCAACTGCGAGAGCCTTTTGCGCATGTCACGACGGTGCACGATGAAATCAACCAGGCCGTGTTCGAGCATAAATTCGGCGGTTTGGAAGCCGGGCGGCAGGTTTTGATGGGTGGTCTCTTTCACCACCCGCGGCCCGGCAAACCCGATCATGCAACCGGGCTCGGCGATGATAACGTCGCCGAGGGTGGCGAAACTCGCGGTCACGCCGCCGGTAGTTGGATGGGTGAGGACGGAAATGTAACCCAACCGCGCCTCGTGATGTCGCGCCAATGCGCCGCTGGTTTTGGCCATCTGCATAAGGGAAAGGATGCCTTCGTGCATGCGTGCACCGCCGCTGGCGGAAAAAATGATGACCGGACTGCGTTCCGCCGTGGCGACTTCGATGGCGCGCGTGATCTTTTCTCCCACCACACTGCCCATCGAGGCGCCGAGGAATCGAAAGTCCATCGCGGCGAGCAGAATGGGACAGCGCTCGATCTTTGCCCTTCCGGTGAGCACGGCGTCGTTGAGGCCGGTGGCCTTGCGGTATTTGCGGATTTTGTCGCTGTAATCCTTGAAATGAAGAGCGTTGATGGTTTGGAGATGATCATCCATCGAAACGAAGCTTCCCTCATCGACCACGCCATCGATGCGATCCTGCGCCGTGATGGTGAAATGGTGGTCACATTTCGGGCAGACGCGGAGGTTTTCGGCCAGTTGCAATTCGTGAACCACCGCGCCGCAGCCTGGGCATTTTTGCCAGAGCCCGCCCGGGATGTCCTTTTTCTTCTCACCCAGGCCGCTAAGATCAGGTTTTTTCAAAAAGTCCGAGGACTCCTCTTCGGTCGGCTGCGTCACGGTGGGCAAGGCTAGCGAAGCGTCGGCCCCAAGGCAACCCCCTTTCGATGGCGTCGTTTCGACTTGTGGAGCTTGTCACGCGGTGATATAGCGGCGTGTTCTTCTTCTCATGGTCGACCATTACGGACCGGTGCTCCTGCATTTTCTGGTTGTGGCTGGTTTCGCCGCAGCCATGCTCGGTTTCAGTGTGTTGCTGGGGAGAACGGGCAAGCGCAATCCGACCAAGGACAGTGCCTATGAATGCGGCATGCTTCCCATAGGTGAGGCGCAGCCCCGCTTCAGCGTCAAATTCTACCTCGTGGCCATGCTCTTCGTCCTCTTCGATATCGAGGTCGTCTTTATGTATCCCTGGGCTGTCATTTTCAAGGAACACGTCGCCCAATATCCGGGAATTTTTTGGAGCATGTTGAGTTTCGTAACCATCCTGGGAGTCGCGTATGTCTACGCCTTGAAAAAGGGCGCTCTGCGCTGGAACGACTAGCCGCGCCGCTCATCCAGGCATGGTCACTCAGGTCTCGCTCTTTAAGCTCCGTCCGGAGATCACTCCGGACAAGCTCGAAGAGATCATGCGAAAGACGCGCAGCCAGCTCCTCCAAATCCGCGAAGTTCTCACCGTCCGTGCCGGTAAAAGGATCGACCCCTTGTGCGAGTGGCCGTTCGTCATCATCCTCGATTTCGACTCACGCGACAAACAGGCGATGTGCCACGATGACCCGATCTGGGTCAAGTTCACTCATGAAGTGATCGAGCCATTTACCTCCGAGCAGGTGATTCTGGATTACGAGCTCGACCCGGGAAAAAACGTCAAGTATTCGTAAGCGTAAAGTTAAGTGCCCGCGGCGCTCGACCCTCCCAAGGGAAAAGATTTGAACGGAGGGACGAGCGCTGCGAGGTCCGTGGCAGCGACACTGCGGTCGATGAGCCAAATTGGAGCGCTACGAGGTCCGTGGAGTGTACTGCTGTATGGCGGGCGGAGCGTCGCGAGTCTGAGGGGTGTAATGCCGCCGCCCTTCACCGCCATTGGTGTTTTGGGTATTTGCGCTGCAGCTCTTGTTTGAGTCGCGGGTAATGATTTTTCCAAAAACCGGCGAGGTCTTTTGTGACCTGAAGCGGCCGCATGTTTGGACCAAGAATGCTGAGAACAACCGTCACGCGTCCGGCCGCTAGTTCGGGGGTGGCATTCAGACCAAATAATTGCTGGATCCGCGCCGACACCATTGGATCGGCATTTTCCGAATAGACAATCCTGGCGGAACGGCCATCCGGAAGTGTGAGCCGCTCGGGGGCGAACTTGTCGAGCAAGACTGCCTGGCTGGGGCTGAGCCAGGCGCGCAATGTCGGCCAGGGCGATCGTTCCTTGATGTCCTTGTAGCTGAGAGCGCCCTGGCACATCTGTTCGATGACAAACGCGCGGGCAGACGTGTCGAGAGGAGGCAGTTCGAGCTCGGGCATCCAGCGCGCCAGGCAGTTGACTCGCGCTATCCATTGCTCGACAGAATCGTCCCATCCCGTCAAGCGAAGTTCGCCGCTCGAAACTTTTTCAGTCAGAATTGAGGCAGCCTTGCCCGTGTCTGGCTCGCCGCTTTGCCTTTCGGAAAGAATGAGGTCGCGAAAGACCGTGCGCTCCTTCTGCATGACGCGACGCTGGGTTTCATCCCACGCCACTTCCATACTGCGTTGGTAATCATCGGGAAACAATTCCTCGAGCCACTTTTCATCTATGGCTGTCGCTCCGCCCAGCAAAACCTGGACTTCACGGCCTTCGATTTCGTGCACTTCGGCTGCGACGACCAGCGGGCAGCGACGCAGCAGCGATTCCCTGGCCAGCTGGCCCCGTCGGCCACCGGGCAGATTGCAGACGAGGCTGCCTTCGTTCAGACGCCGCGCAACCTGATCTGGAAAACCGGACAAGAGGATTTTGCCAAACGTCTCCGCGCTGATCTCGGTGAGGGTGTCGTCGGCCGCCTTGCTTTGGCCCACCAGACCTGAAAGTTGTGCCGCCAGCTGCGCGGCTTCGCGGGCGGCTGGGGAATTCACTCCGAGCCGGGCGCATTCGTCGAAATCGAAGCGGCACTCCCGCGCTGCCGCCCACGCCCGAAGCATCGGTTGCAGATCGGAAAACTCACCGCCCACGACAAATCTTTCCGGTGGGGCCGCTCCTGCTTTGCCGAAAATCGGGCGGCCTTGAAGCAGTGCCAGGATCAGCGCGAACAGGGGAATCGAGTTCTCGGCCCGTGCCGCCTCGAGGATTCGCGCGTGCCTCGGGTGCACCGGGTATTTGACCAACTCGCGGCCCAACGCTGTGATGGTCGCATGCCCGCCAGACAGACTCACCGCACCGAGTTCGCGCAATAGTTCGATCGCCTGCGCGAGCGATTGTTCGACCGGCCGTTCAAACCAGCGAAAATTCTCGAGATCACCGCTGGCAAGCAGAGTGAGGACCACTTCGGCCAGGTCCATGCGCAGAATCTCGGGCACTTCATGAACCGGCCGTCGCGCGTGATCGCTTTCGGACCACAATCGCCAGCAGATCCCCGGCTGGGTGCGACCGGCTCGCCCAGCCCGTTGGTGGGCACTGGCCTGCGAAATCCTTTGAATGGTGAGAGTGTTAATCGACCGTTGCGAGTCGAACTGAGCCCGCCGCACCAGCCCGCTGTCGATGACCGTGGTGACGCCGTCGACGGTGATTGAAGTCTCGGCCACGTTCGTGGATACGATGACCTTGCGCCGGGCCGATGGATCGACGGCGCGGTCCTGTTGAGCTGCCGGCAGTTCTCCATGCAGGGGCAGCACGTCAAACTGATGCGCCCATTTTTCCCGGCGAATCGTTTCGATGGTCTTGCGAATTTCGTAAGCGCCGGGCATGAAAATCAAAAGGTCCCCAGCGTTGGCGTGCGAGGCTTGCGCGCAGACGCGCGCGGCGTGATTCCACGCCTCTTCATTGAGACCTTTGGGCGCCGAGTAGCGGATCTCGACTGGAAACGCGCGGCCTTCGGACCTCAGGCATTGACAAGGCGCAAGATAATCACGCAGCCGCCCCGCCTCGAGCGTGGCCGACATCACCAGTAGGACGAGATCGGGGCGGGTGGCCTGCAAGTCCATGGCACGCGCCAGCGTGATGTCGCCGTAAAGGTGGCGTTCGTGAAATTCATCGAACAAGATCGCGCCGATGCCTGGAAGGCGGGGATTCGCTAACATTTCCCGAAGCAGAATCCCCTCTGTTACGTAACGGATCCGGGTTTGCGCACTGGTGACTTTGTCGAATCTCACCTGGTAGCCGACCTCCTGGCCCAGCCGGGTTCCTTGTTCCTGGGCAACGCGCCGGGCGAGCATGCGGGCTGCCAACCGCCGCGGTTGCAGAACGACAACCTCGCCGGGCTTGATCAGGCCGTCGTTGATCAACATCCGCGGGATTTGCGTCGATTTCCCGGATCCCGTGGGTGCTTCGATGATCAACCGGATGCCACTGGCACACGGTTCCATCGCCTTCGCCAGAGTGTCCCTGATCTCATAAATGGGTAATGTTTCGTTCCTGAGCATCGGCAAACCCCCGTAAGACAGTCATCCTGCCTGTCACGTCAGGCAGGGAATCCGGCGGACCACTTTGACGGTCACACTGGCCCGCGCAACTTTCCTTTGCGGAGCCAGCACGATCACAGTAGCTTGCCGTCTGTCCACCTTCATCGCGAGAACCGAGGTTCTCGTGATTGCAACCTTTTATATTATGAGCGCTTCCTTTCTCGTCGCGGGTTTCATGGGTCTTGGCGGTCCTGAAATGGCCGTCATTTTCATTCTGCTGTTGCTTCTTTTTGGAGCGAAGAAACTTCCCGAACTGGCTCGGGGCATGGGCAAGAGCCTGGGCGAGTTCAAAAAGGCGCGCGAAGAATTCGAGCAGGAAATCACCAAGGGCGGCGACGATGCCAAAAAAGAGCTGAGGAAGACGCGCCAGGACATCGATGAGGACATCAAAGGGGATGTCCACGAGGCCGCGGGGAAGCAGCAGTATCCGAGCTGAACCGCCGGTCTTTGTGGTTAACGGCCGTCGGACCGCGCCCACTTTGGTTCTGAGGTCGCTGATCGTTTGCTGCGCCATAGCGTGGCTGAATTCGCAGGAGCCAATCGGGCCGGGCGAAATTCGGATGGTGCACTATAACGTGCGCAACTATCTCGAAATGGAGCGCCGGGTCCGCGGGGAGATCCTCGAAAAGGCCCCCAAGCCTGAGTCCGAGAAGGCGGCTCTGGTCAAAGCGCTTACTCTGGCCAAACCTGATATTCTCGGCGTGTGTGAGATGGGCACAGAACAAGACCTGGCAGATCTTCGGGACCGACTAAAAAAACAAAACCTCGAACTCGGCCACCAGCTTTTGCTCAACGCTGCAGATGCCGTGCGGCACGTGGCGTTATTATCCCGATTCCCCATCATCGCCGACAATTCGCAGAAGGGACTTACCTACCAGCTCGACGATAAGACGCTGCCGTTTCAGCGCGGCATTCTCGATGTGACATTGCAGGTCAACCCGGATTACCAACTTCGACTTATCGGCAATCACCTGAAGTCGCGGCGCGAAGTGGTTGAAGGAGATCAGAACCTGATGCGCCGCAACGAGGCTCTGCTGCTGCGCCTCCACCTGGAAAAAATCCTTGCCGACCATCCCAACGTCAATCTCCTGGTCTACGGTGACTTCAACGACACGCGCAACGAGGCAACTATCAAAACCATTCAGGGCAGCTTTGGCACCAGGGATTACTTGCGCGACCTCATTCTCACCGACAGTGATGGCGACCGCTGGACCTACTATTGGAATTTTGCAGACGTCTATGATCGGATTGATTTCGCCTTCGTCAGCCGCGGCCTCTATCCGGAAATCATTCGCGACCGTTCTTTTGTCATGAAATGGGATGGCTGGCTCAAAGCCAGCGACCATCGTCCGATAGTCATCAGTATTCGGCCGACGGAAGTTGAACGGCGACGCTGACGCCGGCTGGCCAACCGGAACGCTTGGCCTGACGTTCCGTCCAAACTTTCTGTTTTCCGCGGGGTTGAGGAAACCGAGATAGCCATCGGGTTTCAAATCACAAATTCCCGGCCCCAAAATTCATGGCCAGGGTTTGCGATCCGGCGCGCTCGAGGTTGATGAGTTGACTGACGGTGACAAAATGGTAGCCGCGTTGCAGGAGCGTATCGAGCACCTGAGGCATGGCCTCGATGGTCGGAGCGTGGATATCGTGCGCCAGCATGATCGCCCCTGGATGGGCGCGGCTGATCAAACGCTGCGCCACCACGCTCACCCCGGGACGCTGCCAATCCAGGGGATCGACCGACCACATGATGCTGGGAAGGCCAAACTGAATGAGCAGCCACTCCTTCTGACGGGTCGTGATCGCGCCGTACGGCGGGCGAAAAACTTGCGGCCGATAACCGCCTGTGGCACTGACAATGGAATTGGTACAGGAAGTAATTTCGCGCTCGACGCTGGCGTCGGACAACTTGCTCAGGGAGGCATGGGTCTTGGTATGGTTGGCAATTTCGTGGCCGTCAGCCAAAATCATTCTCGCGATATTGGGATAGGCGTCCACGCTGTTGCCGATGAGAAAAAACGAGGCTTTGACATTGCGCTGGCGCAGCATCTCGAGCAGCCGAGGAGTGTTGGTGGGATGAGGGCCGTCATCGAAAGTCATCGCCAGGTAGGGACCGGGAACCTGGCATGAACTGTAGCTTGCTCGGGGGCCGCCGACCAACTGCTTTGGGACCGATCGAGCGGCCGTCTGTGCGGCCGCCCCATGCTTTGCTTCGCGACTGCGGTTGGCGGTGGAGGCGGACTTTTTGGCAAGCGAGCAGGAGGCGGCGCCAAGCGCAAACCAGCCCGTGCCTAGCAGGATAACAGTATGAAGAACCGGTTTAAGCATTGCGGGAAAAGTAGCTCCGGCTCTTTCGCGCGCCAGCAGACTTTTGTCGAACTGGCGGGGTGGGCGCCGGTTCTGGAAACGGCGCGCTTACGCGCCGGGTCTCGGGTTGATGGCGCCGCCATCCGCGTGCAGCTTTGCAGACGCAGCGGCTTCGCCGAATGGTTTTTGATGGCCGCACGAGACGGCGGCGCTCCCGGCTGCCGTAATTTGCGGCCCGAGGGCGGGCCGTCTCCAGCGGCTGTCTCCAGCGGAGCGTTTCCAAATTGCATTCGCGCGAGTTGACGAGGCGCCGGTCATCGCTTACTGCGTCGCACCCATGTCTGCCGATCAACATGCTGCGACGAATCCATGGCGCCCTGGCGCCAGCGGAAGCGGCTTGGCGTCGCATGGTCGGCTCGTTTTTCAAGTGATCATGCGCAGCGTCGCCAAGCGCCGACACTGGCCGGGCCGTCACACAGCGATCTAGTTTTTCACTTCTACGTTCCCTGCGACTGCCCGCCTGATCCTCACAAGGACGGCGGGCTTTTTGTTTTTAACGCCAATGATTTTCGCTTTTCGCCGCGGCAATTCTTCCAGTCAGTGGGCCGGTTTTCCACCGGCCTTCTGGGTGCTCGTGGGCGGATCATTCATCAACCGCTTTGGCACCTTCGTAATGCCATTTCTCACGCTCTATCTGACTGGGCGTGGCTTTTCGCCGACGGAGGCGGGTTACGTCATCAGTGGGTACGGCATCGGCGCGCTGTGTTCCTCCGGGTGGGGGGGCTGGCTGGCGGACCGGGTCGGCCGGAATCTAACGATGGGGATGGCTCTACTGGCGGGCGGCGGGTGCATGCTTGCGTTAGCGTTGGCAGAGAGCGTTCCCGTCGCAGTGGTGTTGGCGATTTCGGCAGGTCTCGCGGCCGAGGCGCTCGGCCCGGCCTCGCAGGCATTGGTAGCTGATCTCGTGCCCATGAAACGCCGCGCCGAGGCCTATTCGATCCAACGCATCGCGGTCAACGCAGGGTTCGCGTTCGGACCCGCCGTGGCTGGCTGGCTGGCCCAGCGCTCATTCTTCGCGGTGTTTGCTGCCGATGCCGCCACCTCAATTGCCTTCGGAGTTATTGCGCTTTTTCTTCTGCCGCGTGGAAATATCTGCCCGCATGCGGGCGGCGGCTGGATGCCGGCGCTGCGCTCCGTCGCGCTCAATCGCAATTTTGTGGCGCTGTGTATCGGCTGCCTGGTGGCGAACGTCGCCCTGCGGCAATCGATCACGGCCTTAAGCCTCGAAGCACGCAGCTTGGGGTACTCGCCCATCGCGATTGGATTGCTGTTCGGACTAAACGGTGTCCTGATCATCTTCTGCGAATTGCCGCTGACGCGGGCGACGCGGCATTGGAACATTCCGCGGACAATTGCGGCGGGTTTCGCGCTCATCGGCCTCAGCCTCGGAATCAACGCACTGGGCCGCTGGTGGTGGCTGCCGGTGGCATCGATCATCCTGCTCACCGCCGGCGAAATGCTGTGTCTTTCCCGGACCAGTGCCTATGCGTCGAATTTGTCGCCGGCTTCGATGCGCGGGCGCTATTCCGGCGTGCTTTCGAGCTGTTGGTGGATCGGATATATCGCCGGCGCGGCCCCAGGATTGTGGCTTTATGAGAAAAGCACGACCTTGCTTTGGCTGGCGAGCGGCGTTTGCGGAGGTCTGGCTGCGCTGGCGGTCCTCGCCGGCACCGCCCGCTCCGCGGCCAGGGCAGCCAAACATTTTGACGAGGAGCTTGTTGATGGCGCCGAATCGTGAAATCCATCGACGAATAATTACGAAGCGAACGACCACTTTAGTAGACCGCGCGGCCGCCTGACAAATCCCAGACCGCGCCGGTACTGAAGGAACATTCGTCCGAGGCCAGCCACGCCACCAAAGCAGCCACTTCGGACGGGAGACCCGGACGCCCCATGGGAATCTTCGACAACATGTAATCGAGATGTTCCTGGCTGCATTGCTCGAGCATCTCGGTTTCGATGACGGCCGGCGCGATGGCGTGGACGAGCACGCCGGTTTTTGCCAGTTCCTTGCCCAACGACTTGGTCAGCGCGATCACACCCGCTTTCGAAGCGCTGTAGTGAGAGGCCAGCGGATTCCCTTCCTTCCCGGCGATCGAGGCCATGCTGATGATCCGGCCCCAGCCCCGTTGCCGCATGCCGGGCACCACGACCCGGCAGCAGAAAAAAACCGCCAAAAGGTTGACGCGGATCACAGCCTCCCATTCTTCGGGACTGCATTCCCAAAGTTCTTTCGAAGGCCCGGCGATGGCGGCGTTGTTGAGGAGAATATCGACGCCGCCGAAACGCGATTCGGCAGCCTCGAAGGCACGGCTGATTTCGCTCGATTGGGTGAGTTCGAGCCTCGCGATCTCGACATCCTCATGCGCTAACGACGTGAGCGCTTTTTCCAAAGCAACGGAATCGCGATCCCAAAGGCAGACGTTTGCGCCTTCGCGCAGGAGACGTAGGGCGCAGGCATAGCCAATGCCCCGCGCACCGCCCGTGATAATCGCTGTGCGGTCTTTCAAGCCACTGAGACTCATCGCGCAGGGTTAACAATGCGTTGCTTCATTTTTTCCTTCCCAATCCAAGTTCGCGGCAAAAGCGCAGGCTTTTTTCGAGCTGCTCCTGCTGATACTGCGCGTCGCTCATGGCCGCGCTGGCCTTGAACGGTGGGATTTCATGGCCCTTCTTTGCCAGACCCACAAAGGCGGCGAAGTCCCGAGCGCGGACTTGGTCATAGGCGGTCCAGAAATCCGGCTTCAAGTATGGAAACGGGCGGGCGAATCCGGAAATGGTCTCGAGAATGACAGGACGTTCAGACGCCACTTCAATCCATCTCGCGAAGTATCTTTTCCAATCGACGAGGCCCTCGCCCATGGCCGTCCATTGCACTTTGGCGCCGTCGTCATATTCCCAGAGCATCGAATCGCGAATTCCGCTGCTCAAGATGAACGGGTGCAGCGCCTCGAAATTATTGAGCGGGTCTTCGAGCGCCCAGGTGGCGTTGCCGCTGTCAATAGTGGCGCCGACGAAATCGCGGCCTGCCTGCTCGATGAGCGTGGCCAGCTCGCGCCCCTGCATATCCCCGGCATGATTTTCGACGGCTATCTTCACGCCATCATCCAAAGCTTGATTCCTGACTTTCTTCAAAACATCGACGGTATCCTCGATGCGGGCTTCGATGCCGCCAGGTGTCTGACGATCCTCGGAAAATCCGAGCACGCAACGGGCCACCGAGGCGCCGGTTTCCTTGGCCACGCGAAGGAGGAGCCGCAGGTGCTCTTCCGCGCTGCCCCATCGCTTGTCAAATCGCGTCGAGGTGGGGCAAATCGATAATGTTCCCACATGCAATTCGAGGTCCGAATCGCGCGCCATATCGCCCACGCGCTTGAGATGTTCGGCCGAGTGGTTCTCGTAGCAATCGAGATCGGAGAGCAAAACCGCGTCCACTCGTTGCTCTGCGGCATATTTAATAAGTTGCGGCGCTTTCCAATGAAGGGCGCGCACCGAAAAGTTATCAAAACCCAACTTCAGGCGGGTCGACTCGTTGTTTTTGGCAGGGGCAGAATCGGCCGCGAGTGCAGCGGCACTGACGGCGGCGTTCTTCATAAAGGTGCGGCGGTCACACGCGGTGGCGGAAGTCATCCGCTGACGGTGGGCCAACCCGGCCGCACGGTCAATCCCACGCTCATCAAACTAGCGCGAATAGCTCCGCACCGAGCCATTGTACGCATCGATGGCGAGCGTAATAAAGTTGTCCGGTGAGGGAGCTCCGGCGACGTCGTCGCGTTCCGTCATGATCGTCAAAAACCAGATGTCTCCGGCCCGTTTCGGCAGGTCGGTAGAGCCGTCAGGGCGGAAGGCGAACGAAGCGAATTCAGCGTTGGGTTGGTCAGCCACCGGCAGTTCATGAGTGCCATGCCGGACCTGGTCATTGTGCACTACGGTCGAGAATTCCGGAATCGAGCTGATCACGACTCCCTCAGGCAAGCGGACCACGTTGTCGATCGGTTCAAAAACGAACGCCCCGTCGCCGGAGGATTTCCTTTCCTGCCGAAAACGACCCGCCACGTAGGCGCGATAGGCATTCCGTCCGCCCGGGACGGCCGTGTCGATGAATTTCAAAAACCGCACTTCGATGGGCCGGTTCTCGGCCACGCAACGCTGGCGATAACCCGAAAGCTTGAAACGCAGATCATCGGCCGCGGCGGTCAACTTCGATCCCTTCATCATTGGTTCGATAGTCGGCACCGCCAAAACCACCACCATGCCAATTACCGCGATCACCACCAATAGTTCGACCAGCGTGAATCCGCCGCGCCCCTTCGCCCGTCGACCAGAACTACAATATCGAGTGAGCATAAGTTAAAAGACTTTGCTGAAGTTGCCTTCACGCATCCGAATGTTGCTGGTGAAGACACGATGCCGAATGCCTATGGATTCCAGGGATTCACTAAGCTGTTTGAGATGGGCCTGGTACTTATCCACATCTTGAAAGAAGTTGTCATCCGGGGCATAATCGGGCGGCTTGGTGGGATCGGTTCGCGCCGCGAAGCGCGAGACGTCAATTTCATCAACAGCCACCATCGTAATGCGCAGCACGGGTGGAATCTGATGGCGGGAAAATCGCACCTCGTCGGTCTTTGAAGAGGAATATTGAAATTCGCGGGAATCATAGAGGTACCCTTTGGCGATGTCGGTGGCCTCTTTGAAACGATAGATTGGAGGTGAGCCGTCTTCGTCTTGTTCGAGATCATTCTCGGCCAGCCGCGGCGAAATGACGAGGGCGATGATGTTATCGGCGACGATCCGCGTGGTGCGGATTTCGCCCGCAGAAGTGATGGGATCCTGATTGGCAGCACTTTCGATTCCGAACTGGCGGCCGTTGAACCATTTCCACACCAAATCCTTGCTGGGATTTTTGGCTTCGTCGAGGTGGTACTGATAAATCGTCGTGGCCTCGGCGGGCTGGCGGAACTCCATCAGCCGGTAACGCCACCGTTCCTCGACCGGCGGCGTCAACAGCCCCAGGAACGGCGGCCGTTCAAATTTGTCGGTCGAATACTCGACGTAGTAGCCCCATCCATTAAGCAAGGTATCCATCTCACTGTAGTCGTCCTTGCGCCCGCTGGACGATTGACCTCTCGCGGCGATGGTTTGAAAGCCGAGAGGAGCCTGAAAGAAAATGGAGTGCGTGACGCGATAGCGATTTTCCGCGTTTCCCAGGAGCTCTTTGACCGGGCCGCAAACGAAATGGAGCTCAGATTTGCGTTCAAAGCTTTGCGGAATCGAGCTGTTGGCGAAAACGTCATACCCAAGATAGGTGTTCAAGGTGGCTTGGCCCACGACACGGTTCAACGCCTCGAAACCGTCCCGCGCCTCTTTAAAACTCGATACCATCCCCTTCGCCCGTGCCCAGGTCTTCTGGGTTTCGTCAAGCATTTGAAAGACCAGCACCAGCATCAGCGAAAGCACGGTGATGGAAACCATCAGCTCGACCAGCGTGAAACCGGCGCGCTGTCGCGCGCTCCCAACCAACCGGCGATGTCGACATCTGATCATTGGAAAAATTACCCGAGGCGGCTTCGATTCACTTGATCTTATCCCGCGCCAGTTTGACAATTTCTGTCGTGAAAACCCGATACGGAGGGGGAACTTCCTTTGAATCAAAATCAATCTCCTTATCGCCTGGTGCGAAGGCGACCTTGACGGTGACCTTCCTTAAATACCGCCCCTCCGTAGCGCCCGATTGACCGGGAAGATGAGAAGGCTCATTGGGAATCTCGATTTTCGCCTTGTATACGGTATTGGCATTGCCTTCCTTTTTGCTCTCCTTTAATAGGGTGCCTTCGGAATCGTACCGCATCAGGGCCCCGTGGTATTTGCGCAACTTCGGATAACCCGGCTGCGTTCCCCAGTCGGCCACTTGGATTTCTCCCGTCAACTCGTTGGCGATGCGGGATTGCACCAAAGTACTTTTGGCCTCCCGCACCTGGTCCATGCCGTACGGCAAAAGCGCGAGCAAACTCACCAGCACCGTCGCTACAATGGCCATCGCGAGGGTCACTTCCACCAAAC
The DNA here is from genome assembly GCA_050998515.1 of Verrucomicrobiales bacterium. GTDB lineage: Bacteria > Verrucomicrobiota > Verrucomicrobiia > Verrucomicrobiales > V1-33 > JBPCQC01. The sequence goes on along the minus strand of JBPCQC010000133.1, from coordinate 54,802 downwards.
TGAAGGCCAAAATGCCCTGGGAGCGGCCCCCAGCCCGGCGCGATCCGAAAGCGATCATGTCCTTATCATGCATTTACATCGTATGCAAAGCAAGCGGTTTTTTACTTTAGAAATCGCACGCTTGAGAGGCGAGCACGCCGCCGAGATAAGAGGGATGACGCTGACCCACCCGAACACGCACAAAAAGGGTGTCATTGAGGTCACGCAAAGGCTGAATGGATTTAACGGTAACGACGGGGGCGCCGTCGCTGGCCTCGGTGACATTCCCGTCCTGCTCGAAATAGTTCACGCCCGTCACCCGGTCCTGCCAGCCCTCATCGCCCCCAAACCAGATCTGCGGCCGAACATTGATGTCGCCGATGCTATAGCCGATTCCGGGTTCTGAACCCTCTTCGATCGTCCCACCCGGAAGACGGAAGCGGCAAAGCACGAACCCCGCCTGGTCGATCCACACTTCGGGCTCGATGGGTTCGGCGGTGGCGCCGCTCCCAACCACCAGTGCGGGAATGGTCGGGTCAGTGCCGAAGGCATATTCGGCGAGGTTCGGAATGCTATCCCCATCGGCGTCCGCGTCTGCCGCCCGATTAGCATCCGTGTATGTCGGAGCGGGCATCTTTCCCAAAGCATACGCGTCATACGTATGTACGTTGGTTGGGATGCCTAACACTTTAATGTCGTCCAGGTAGTAAACGCGATCAAAAGACTCGATGTTGGCATTAATGCGGATCCTTAAGGATTGGGTGCCATCGGGAATCAGCGACAGGCCACCCTGGGAGTAAGCAGAGCTGTCAAAGGTGCGATAAGTTGCGATATCGCCATCGTCGAGGTCACTGAGTTTGGGCGGTGGAGGCCCCGCGGATTGTCCAATTTTCAATAAAGGCCACATCAGCATAGTACTGCTGGTTGTGCCTGAATTCATAAAATGGATGGCCAGGACATTTTCCTGGTTCGTCAGCAGTTTCCCGATATGAGTACTCACATCGAAGGTTTCCAAAACCACGGACACAAACTTCGTGTTTATGTCGTTGGCCGTTGTATTAAATGGAACCGCGCCGGTCCCAGCGACTTTTTTTCGAAATATCTCCTGGTCATTCAAAAACGCCACAAAGCCGTCATTATACTTCGCCAGCAATTGCAAGTGAGTGAACGTCGAGAGATTGGGTACGGCGGGAAAGCGGCAGCGCATGTAAATCCCCACCTTGGTCGTGTACACCTCGGTCTTAAAGTCGAGGTTGGGGTCGATATGTTCCAGGAAACTGGGAGGCGTCCCTGGAAAAGCGTCGAAGCCAGCCCCCTTTCCTTGGACGCTGGTCCTCCAGGCGGCATCATCGAATGCAAGTTTGCGCCAGTTGGCTGCGCCGGTGTTGGGGGGACTAGCCTCGCTGACAGGAGCAATCGCTTTTTTGACCGCGTTCTCTGCCACCAAATCGGTATAGTCAATGAACTGTGAGCCTCCGGTGCTTGAAATGAAAAACCACGGAACGTCACGGTAGATAATACCGTCGGTGCTCGTCCTGAGAATAACTTCGAAGTTTTCCGTGGCTGCCCACGTATTCGGTGTTTGGGCCACCGTCTGAAAATTCAGCAGCGCTCTCAGGCCGGTGAAGCCTCGGGTATCGATGGCCTCGGAGTCCCAAATGAATTTATCACCGAACAACCCCATGGCATTACTGGGAAGCGTTTTGCCGGTAATGGGGTCAACGTCACCAATAAGGACTTGGCCTCCGATTTGAGACAAGTTGATCTTCCAGTTCATTTCCGTGTCCTGTGACTCGAAGGTATCCGGTGGAATGGGTTCCTCTAAATTAATCCGGCGATGAACTATATCCTCGTCTCCTTCCGTTCCGTCATAGTTAAATCCGACACTGATGCCCGGCTTGGCCACACCAAAACACGGGGGTGAGTCAGCTATGTTTAGAAAGAGATCGAAACGGAGATCAGAACTGCCGATGCTGACCTGATGAAGTTCAACGGCGATGATGTTATCCTGTCCGGGTGGGTTGAGGACAGATGCGTCGTGACTGGTTTCAAAGATCCGTCCCTCGTTTGCGTCGTCCACCGCGCTGGTGGCCAGGGTCGCCTGGGTGATCGGCGCTGGTCTGCCGGGCAAATTATCGCGCCGAATTTCCTGTCCGTTGATATAAACCACCAGCCCGTCGTCGCGCTTGATGCCCAACTGCAATTGATTGTAGGTTTGTCCAAACACCGCTCCGGCGGGCAATTGGAATTTCTTCCAAAAATAGGTGGTTATGTTTTTGTTGGCGGGATCTCCGCCGAAAAGGAGAGTCGTCCCATACGTGGGGGTCAGCGTGTCTCCAAAGCCGAAAAACCCGCTCCCTACCTTCCAGCCGCTGCCTGGGGCGGCAGCATTATAATTTATTGCCCTCCAGTCACTTACCCCGCCAATTGTCGGGGGAGCCTGGCCGGCGGGGGCATTGGTGATGGTATCCAGGTAGCGCCACTCGGCGCCCATCTCGATGATGGTTTCAACCTGAGCTGAGGCGAAGGGTGTCAAAAACGCGAATGAGAGGGCGGCCAACGGAGACGCGCGCAGGATGAAATGCGTAGTTTTCATGGACTTTGGGGGTTTGGGGAATAGAACGCGGGGCAACTAGATTATATTTACAATGCACATACCTCAAGCGGAAGTTGCAGCTTGTTTGCCGCAGGAGGCTGACCGGGTGGAGCGAGGGGGGATCAAAAAGCCTTGCCGCATGCTTCTTCCCAGCTAGGAAGGACCATGCCTTCAGCGTCCGAATTCTCCAGCCCGATGCTTCGCATGGCCCTGCCCAAAGGCAGCCTCGAGGAAGCCACGCTCGAGCTTTTTCGCAAGGCGGGCTACCAGATTGGAGGCGCTTCACGGTCGTACCGCCCTACGGTCGACGACGTGGAAATCGAATTGCGGTTGCTCCGGGCGCAGGAGATTGGGCGTTACGTCGACCATGGTTTTGTGGATTGTGGGATAACCGGGCGCGATTGGGTGACCGAGAACGAGGCGAAGGTGGAGGTGCTTTGCGAACTGCCGTTCAGCCGGGCGTCGGCCAATCCAACCCGCTGGGTCTTGTTGGTACCTGAAGATTCGTCGGTTAAGACAGTCCACGATCTCGCGGGCAAAACGATCGCGACAGAAGCGGTGGGATTGACCAGGAAGTATCTTGCGGAAAAGGGCGTTCAAGCCGAGGTCGAGTTCAGTTGGGGAGCGACTGAGGTGAAAGTGCCTGAATTGGTGGACGCGATTGTCGACATCACGGAGACGGGCAATTCGCTGCGGGCGAACAAGCTGCGCATTCTGGATACGGTGATGACAAGCTTTCCGCAGTTTATTATGAACCCTGCGGCGGCGGCCGATCCATGGAAGCGCGCCAAGGCTGACCGGCTGTCACTTTTGCTGCAGGCTGCGCTGGCTGCGCGTGATCACGTCGGCCTGAAAATGAACCTGCCGGAAAATCAGTTGCAGGACTTGGTTTCACGTCTACCCTCGCTCCGCCTTCCGACCGTCTCCCCTCTGGCCCAGCCGGGGTGGGTGGCTGTGGAGACAGTGATCGAGGAAAAAGTGGTGCGCGAGATTATCCCTGAGTTGAAGGCGCTGGGCGCTGAAGGGATCATCGAGTATCCGCTCAATAAATTGATCCGCTAAAGGTTCGCTGACCCAACGGCGTCTGCGGAAGCAACCACATTGGAAGTCACTTTCAACAGCAATCATGGGTTCCCTCAAGAAGCGAAGGAAAGAGAAAATCAACCGGCACAAGCGCCGCAAGCGCCGACGGGCGAACCGTCATAAGAAGCGCTTGCGCTACAAGAACTAGGAGTCAGGTTTTCTGGTCATGCGGAGCCATTGGAGAAGTCGGTCGGCGCTTCTCTGGTTGCCTGTGTATTTCGGGCTGGGGTTGTTCTCGACCCTGTCAGTGGCGGGCGCGGCATCGCTTCCCCTGGCCGACCAGCCTGGACTGATTCCCTCCGGCGCTCCGCCACCTGCGGAATCGATCAGTTTGAGCGAAGCGGGCGCAAAACGAGCCCGGGCTTTGGCGCTCTACTTTGAAGGCCTGGCCCTGGCGCGGCGGCGCCAGCCAGCCAGGGCCATCGATCGGTTTCTCGATGTTCTCAAACTCGATCCGAGCAATTTAGGGCTCGCGAAGCGACTTGCCGATACTTACATCATCGCGCGCAAGCTTGACGATGCATTGGCCATTCTCGAGCACAGCCTGCGGGAAAATCCTCAGCGGCCCGAAGCGTTCATCAACCTATCCGAATTCTGCGCGCGCCACCATAACAACAGTGATTCCATCAAATCACGCGCCTTCGCGGTTGCGCGCGAGGCGGTGGAAAAGTTTCCCCAGCACTCCGTGGTTTACGGGAATCTGGTGGGGCTTTTGCTGCTCGAGAGCGAGCGCGATCAAGCCGCTGAAGTAATCGAGCGCGCGGCGGCCCGCAGCGAGACTGATCCGCACTTCTGGCTCGATTTGGGCGGCTACGCAGCGCAGGTCTGGCCTCTTATGGAACCGGCCAACCACGAGAAAATCACAGTTTTTTTCAAAAAGGCCCTCGATCTTGCGCCCGATCACCCCGAAGTGATGGAGGCTGTGGCCGACCACCATGCGCAGACCAGGCGCTTTGGTGATGCCGTTCCGCTCTATGAGCGGGCGATACGTCATCGTCCCGATGATCTCCGCGCGCGCGAAAAGCTCGCGCATGCCTTGTCGTTGAGCGGACGGCAGGAAGAGGCGCTTCAAGTCTGGCAGAAGCTGCTCGAAATCAATCCTTCCAGCGAGTCAGTGCACCAGGCCCTGGCGAAATTTCATGCGGCGCAGGGCGAACGGAACAAAGCCATCGAACATCGCGCGGCCGCGCTTCGCTTTTCTGAAGATCCCGATCTCAACAGCTCACTGCGGCTGGTCCGGGAAATGCTCACGGCTGACATGCCGCGGCAGGCACTCGAGGTTCTCGAGCGCGCGGAGTTCAACCATCCATCGTCGCCCGAGCCGCCGTATCACTCCGCGCTCGCCCACGCAAGGCTGGGCGAGCACGAAAAAGGGCTCGCAGCCTTTGAACGGGCCGCTCAGGCCGCCGGAGGCGACCCGGCGGCAGCCACTGCGCTTCTCAGCGAAGGCTTTTATTTTGAATGGGGCATGGCTTTCAGCCGCGCCGGGCAGATCGACAACGCAGCGGAAAAGTTCCGCAAATCAATTGAACTCACGCCCAAAGATCATCCCGAGCTCGCAGCCAAATCATTCAATGCCCTCGGCTACTTATGGCTCGAACACGATCGCAATATTGATGAGGCCGGCCAGCTTATCGAGCGCGCCTTAAAGCTCGAATCCGGCAATGCGGCCTACCTTGACAGCCTCGGGTGGTTTCATTTCAAAAAGAACGAGCACGCCAGGGCGTTGGAATGGCTGCGCCAAGCGGAGGCTGCCTCCCCGGAACCGGACGCAGAGAACCTGGATCACGTGGCCCAAGTCTTGCGGGCGCTTGGCCAAAATAAAGACGCGTTGGAGACTTTGGACAAGGCAGTGGCGCTGCCCCAGGCGACGCCAGCCATGCGGGAGCGATTAAAAGCATGGCGGGAGAACCCGTAAGTCGATGCCCGAACTCGCTGAGGTTGAATTTTATCGCAGATGTTGGGTGGCGGGCTTGGGCGAGCGGGTGACCGCGGTCGAGTTGCATGTGAGCGCCCGCGTTTTTCGCCGCTGCGACACCGTGGCTTTAACCAGGTCCCTGCCCGGCGCGATCTTCCGGCAGGCGCATTCACACGGAAAACAAATGCTCTTTCAGTTCTCGCAGGCAGCGTGGCTCGGCATTCATCTTGGCATGAGCGGGAAATTGAGCGTTCAACCGGCCGCTTACGCCGCCATCAGGCACGACCATCTTGTCCTTCGGCAAAGGAAGCGGGCGCTCGTCTTCACTGATGCGCGCATGTTCGGACGGGTTCGCTTCGATAATTCGCGCGATCGGCCGCCTGCCTGGTGGGACGCACTCCCTCCCGCGATTCTCGGCAGGAACTTCACCGTCTCGCATCTCAGCCGGGGACTTCTTCGCCGGCATCGTTCGCCCGTCAAGGCAGCCCTTCTCGACCAAGCCGTCTTTCCGGGCATCGGCAATTGGATGGCCGACGAAATCCTCTGGCGCGTCCAGCTGCATCCCCTCACGCAATGCGAAACGCTCGATCCTCTTACTCTGCGCAAACTTTGGCGGATTACCCGCTGGGTTTCGCGCCAAGCCATTTCGTTAATCGGCTCTGATTGGAGTGAGTTGCCTGACTCCTGGCTCTTTCGGCACCGCTGGTCAAAAAACCAGCCCTGTCCTCGCTGCGGCACCCTGCTTCGGCGGGAGGCGGCCGCAACCCGAACCACTTGCTGGTGCCCCACCTGTCAGAGTTGATCAGGATGTTGCTCCGGCTCGACTGCCAACGGGGCCAATTCTGGCGGCGGCGAGATTCCGTCGAGCCGCCTGATTATCAGGCCTTCGGCGTCTGCCAGTCTATTTATGGATCAGCCCTGGAATCAACCCGCCATCCCCTGCCCAAGCTTACAAGCTTACAGGGTTGTCTGCGAAAGTATCGAGCCGACAAAACCTTTATCGCCATCGATCGCGTCAAACCACGAGGAAAATCGCGGCGACCAGCCCGTTGCGCGGAGCCGTGCATTATCGACCCGTTTGTGGGTCCACCCGCGTTTGCTCTCGATGACCGGCGGGCGCTCGGGCGGCAACTGGCGTTGGAAACGCCGGGCAAGCTCGGCATAAATCTCCCGCTGTGTCATCGGGCGGGAATCAGCAACGTTAAAGACTCCGGATGCTTCGCTGCGGTTCAACAGATGGATGATGGCAGCGGCCGCGTCATCGCGATGGATTTGATTGATCCAGCGCCCGTCCGGTGTGGCCGGCGCTTCACGGCGCACATCGATTTGCGCGAGACTGAGCAAAAACTGCTTGAGCAAAACTGAGCGTCCGGGGCCGTAAATTCCGGCCAGGCGCAACACGGTGCCACCGGCCTCGAGGACGAGGTGTTCCGCCTCGAGGAGGATTTTTCCGGTTTCGCGATCTGGTTCTGCCGGCGAATCCTCGGTGACCCACGAACCATCGATTTGCCCATAAACGCTCGTGCTGCTGCTGAAGAGGAGTCGCCGGTTGGGAAAGGCTTCGAGAAGATTTCGACAACCTCGCAGGTAAACATGGCGGTAGCCTTCCGCGCCGGATCGGCCCGACGCCGCGGTATGCACGATGGCATCGACCGCGGGAAGCCCGGCGAGCGAGCCACTCACACCAATATCGCACGCGCGCGCATCCCAGCCTTCCTGGCGCAAGGCTGCCGCCCCCTCTTCCGAATGCGAGAGCGCTATGATGCCGCATCCGCATTCGCGCAGAAGCCGGCCCGCTCTCTTTCCAAGATAGCCACATCCCGCGATGAGGATCGTCATTGCGCCAGACCGCTCCTCCGTGCAGTTTCGTAGTAAGTTTTCAGTCCGTCGGCGACCCCGCGAGCATATTCGCGAAATAGACTCCGGCGATTTTTCCCAGCGACCATTTTTTCTCCTTCATAGTCGCCGGCGGCGAGGCGCTGGTAAACTTCCCGGGAGTTCATCACGTAAGGCTCGCAATAGATGACTGGGCACAGATAAAGCCGGTTCGCCATGAGATTGCGCGCCCAAACATAGGGATTGCCGGGCAGCACCCGGTGTGCGCTCTGCGCCATGTGCCCCTGTCCGTAGTCATAGGGCGGCAGGCCGGTTGATCGGGCCATCGCTGTCGCAACCGCATCGGCGAGCCGGATTTCTTCGTGGTGAATGCCCTGCAGCAGACGCCGCAGCATATCGCAACGCACATCGTCATAGTTTAATTCGTCTGCGGAATAATGGCCGTTAACGATCAGGTGCAGGTGGTTGACCATGATCAGCTGAACGTTGTTAGGGTCTCCCCAGGTCTCGGCGTTGAAGTGCAGGCAAATCACCACGTCGGGACGGATCTCGTTATTCACCAGGTCAGCGCGGGCCCGAAGTTCCGCCTTCCGGTAAAAATAAAGCTCCCTCTGTTCCGCCGAGGACGTCTGCGAGGCAAAATCGGACGGCCGTTGCGCGGTCACTGGCTCCAGCTTGTCCCGCACCAGCCTGACGGTGGCGCCAAGTGGCTCGAGCAACGCTCTGAGCACCTCCGCTGTCTTCAGTGTCAGTTCGCCTTCCATCACCTGTGTCGGTTGCTCCGGAACTTGATACCAGCGCTCTTCCATTTTCGCCCAGTCGCCTCCGATATGCCCCGGATCGATGGCGATGCGCACGCCATCCAGCGGCGGCTTGCCCGCTGCCAATGGCGGCAACGTGGCAGCAGGCCGCCAAAAACCAGCGAGCGGAGACTGACGCGGTGGTCCCCCATGGAAATCGAGCCTCAGCGGGTTCGCTTCTGGAGTTGCCGTGGCGATCGTGATCTCGGCATGCGTGGGAGTGATCTTAATGGTGTCCGCCCAGGAGTTGTCGAAGCCATAGACGTCTCCGAGCGCTGTGGTGAATTCGCCATGGGTGGCATTCGCGGCAGCGATGTCGTCCCACGACGGTTCCGGCGCGAGCGCTGTGAGCTTCCACAAGATTTTTGGCGGCGGGAGGACCTGCTCTCGCGGACGCCAGAAGCCAGCCATGATCGCCAGCGCCAAAAAGATCAAGGCCACGACAAATGCCGACCAGGGGCCAGGGCGTGCGCTCATGCTGGACAGCCCTCGATTCCCCGCGACACTGCCCGACTCATGGATCCGCCTTCGGCCGCATTCAACACGTTGCGACTGTTGTTTCTCGGAGACATTTTCGGGGAACCGGGCCGGCGTGCCGTGGCTGAGACGCTGCCGGCCATGAAACAGAAGCTCCAGATCGATTTCACCATCGTCAATGGCGAAAACTCGGCGGGTGGCCGAGGCATCACGCCAAAAATTGCCATCGCGCTCTTTCGTGCGGGGGCCACAGTCATCACCTTGGGCGACCACGCGTGGGACCAGCCCGAGATCATCGACCACATGGCGATTGAACCCCGCTTGCTGCGTCCTCTCAATTATCCGCCAGGCGCGCCGGGCCAGGGTTCAATTGTTTTGGACACTCCCAAGGGCAAAGTCGGGGTGCTCAATGTGCAGGGCCGCGTGTTCATGAACCCGCCCCTGGATAATCCCTTTAACGCCGTGGCCGCTGCAGTCGACGAAATGCGCAAGGAAACGTCGGTCATCTTCACTGACTTCCACGCCGAGGCCACCAGTGAAAAGATGGCCATGGGCCGTTGGCTGGATGGTCGAGTCAGCGCGGTCATCGGCACTCACACTCATGTCCAAACTGCCGACGAGACCATTCTGCCAAGCGGCACCGCCTACTTGACCGACGCTGGAATGTGCGGCCCGGCCGATTCCATCATCGGCAGCGATGTCGATCCCATCCTGCGCCGCTTTTCGACCAACCTTCCAACCAAGAACCTCGTCGCCAAAGGCGCGGTGCAAATTCGTGGGGTCTGGATGGAGATCGATGCCATAACCGGGCGGGCCTTGCGCATTGAAAGGGTCGCACAAAATCTGACGGTTCCGGCATAGGCGTGTTTGCAAAAGCCGCCTGGGCTTTTACTCTAGCTCCCCTCCGCATGTGCTTACGGTTGATCGCGTTTCTGTTTGCGCTGCTGGCCTGCGTCAGCGTCTCCTCGTGCGTCCACCGAGGCGAACCGGCGCGCCTGGCCAGGGGGGGCAGAGCGGGCCAGCGTTCGCTGGAGCAGCGAATCCTGGCACCGGATCTGTCAAAGCGCAGCGGGTTCGAAACCCGAATGTTCAAATCGAAGGATTTCACCACAAAGGGGTACCGGACCATGAAAGCGCCTGTGGGGAAAAGTTTCCACGGCGAAGGCAAAGACTTCAATGTGGCGGGCTATCAAAGCTCGCAATACACCAGCAAAAAGTCCCGCTTCGAAAACTCCCTATCGCCGCACTCGAAAAAGAAAGCCCGCACCTTCATCAGCCGTTTCGAAGACCAGCAGGCGCGCACCAACGCTTTCCACGATTCAGACAAGGTTGCGCGCACAAAATCCGCGCACGATCAGTCGAAGAGTTTTGCCACCCGCGAGTATCCGGTCACGGCAGGCGCCACAGAGAATGCGGTTCGGGGCAGCGACTTGAGCATTGGCCGAGTCACGGGCGGACCTCCGGCTGGCACGTCGGAGGATGGAAAGCTGCTCTCCCGCCCGATCGAGTTGCGCGCCGATGATTCCTCGCCCATCGGCGCCGCTGCCGGCAAGACGCGCAGCATCGAAGAAATTCGCCAGTTGTTGAACAAGGGGTCTCGTTGACGCTCGCAGCTGATTGTCCCCATGGCGACGCCCGACGAACAACTCGCGCTCCTGCGCCGTGGCGCAGCCAAAATTGTCTCCGAGCAGGAATTGCTCGTCCGGCTCAAGGAGGGCCGGCCCTTGCGGGTAAAACTCGGCGTTGATCCCACGGCCCCGGACATTCACCTCGGGCACACCGTCGCCATGGAAAAACTGCGCCAGTTCCAGGAATTGGGCCACATCGCAGTGCTGATCATTGGTGACTTCACTGCCATGATTGGGGATCCCACCGGGCGCTCCGCTGCACGGCCTCCGCTCACTCACGACGAGATCATGCGCAATGCGGAAACGTACACCAATCAGGCCTTTAAAATCCTCGACCGAAACCGCACCGAAACCGTCTATAACGGTCAATGGCTTCGCTCGATGGCGTTTGCCGACATCATCAAATTGTGCAGCCAGGTGACCCTCCAGCAAATGCTGCAGCGCGAGGATTTTCGCTCCCGCATTAATGAGGCCGTCGAGGTCCGCCTGCACGAAATTCTTTACCCCGTTATGCAGGGCTGGGACTCGGTGGAAACCCGCGCTGATGTCGAACTCGGCGGCAGTGACCAGTTGTTCAATATTCTCGTGGGGCGCGATCTGCAAAGGGCCGCCGGTTTGCCGCCGCAAATCGTGCTCCTGGTTCCACTTCTCGAAGGCACCGACGGCACCGCGAAGATGTCCAAAAGTGCCGGCAACTACATCGGCGTCGATGAGCCCGCTTCGGAAATCTTCGGCAAAACGATGAGCATTTCCGACGAGTTGATGGCTCGCTGGTATGTCACCCTCGTGGGCGATGAATTGGGCGAAAAGTCCAATCCCATGGAAGCAAAAATGAATCTCGCGGAGCAATTGGCGGAGCGATTCGCCGGTTCCGAAGCCGCTGCAAAAGCTCGAACCGACTGGGAAGCACGCTTTTGCAGAAAGAACCTGGAATCCGCCGAACTGCCGTACTTCTCGCCACCGCCGGACGCCTCGCCCATCGCCATCATCTCCGCCGCCTACTCGACGCTCGGACAAAAAAAATCGAACTCGGATATCCGCCGCCTACTCGAACAGGGCAGCATCCAGTTGGATGGCGAGAAACTCAACGATACCCAAAAGTCCCCCTGCTTCCGGCCCGGCGCGGTCCTGCGCCTGGATAAAAAACACGCCGTGCGAGTGAAGTGACCGTTACACTCGCTCCCTGACAGGGTTCGACTCAACTCGAGTCAAAGCTGTCCTTCCACCGGGGTCTGGATTGCCTGCAATGGGATTTCTGCCGCGGGGGCAGGTCCGCCTGTGCGTTCGACCGGTCGAGCCCGCCGGAGGTCAGCTTCGAAGATTCGAGTTTGCTCGCGTGCGAAGCCGGCATCCAGCACGTTGAGGTTTGCCTCGTCATTGATCCGCAACGACCTTGGGTCAAAATTGCCCGAGCCGACGGACACGAACAGCCCATCGGCCACCAGGAGTTTCGTGTGCATCATGGTAGGTTCATACTCGAATAATTGAACGCCGCATTCGCGCAGCCGCCGCCATCTTTTGCGCGAAGCGCGCCGGACCGACTTTGAGTCGATATGCTCGCCCGGCATGAGAATTGCAACCTTAACTCCGCGCCGCGAAGCGGCGCAGAGGGCATCGAGCAGGGTGTCGTCAGGCACAAAATACGGAGTGGCGATGAGAAGTGAATGCCGCGCCGAGGCAATCGCCAGGTGGTACATCAATTCGACATGGGATCGGTGGCTCCTGGGAGAACTCACGAAGGCGGCTGCATAAATTTTTCCGACCGGTGGCAGGGCGGGAAAGAACCCGGGGCCTTGCAGAACCTCCTCTTCGCTTTCAAGCCAATTATCCGCGAAGGCCGCTTGGAGTTGAGCCACGACCGGCCCTTCGACGCGGTAATGAGTCTCCCGCCATTCCTCGGCCGAACGCGCGCGGCCTTTCCAGTCATCGCCGATGCCAACGCCGCCAATAAAGCCGATCCGCCCGTCAACGATGAGAAGCTTGCGGTGGGTGCGGTAGTTGTAGCGTCGAATGTCAAACCACGGATGATACACATGCAGTTTTACTCCAGCATCCTCCATCATGGAACGATATCTTTTTCCGCGCTTCCCACCGTGGCCGTCGACTAGAACGTTGACTCGAACGCCGGCGGCGGCGCGTTCCGAGAGCGCCTGCGCAAATGCTTCCGGAATTTTGCCGTGCTCGTAAACATAGGTTTCAAAGTTGATCGATTGCAGCGCGTTTCGAATCGCCGCGAGCATTTCCGGGAAGATCTCGTCGCCGTTGTTGAGCGTTCTTATCTTGTTTCCCCCAATCCACGACGGACCTAATAGCGAACCCATCGCCTGCCGAAACGAAGCACTCCTGACCGCGGCTTCGGGAGGCAGCGCGTCCTTGATTTTGGATTTGGGGGTGCAACCTGCGAAGCAGAATGTGGCTGCGCCCAGCAAACATACGCACGACTTCAGGCGCCAGAGAGAACGAAAATCCACAAGTACGGAGAGGCAATTTAACGCTATTTACGCCAGACCTGCGCAAACAGACGCGGGAGGCGGAGGCAAACCAACCTGAACCTTTTTGCTAAGTATGGCGTATTTAAACCGCCACGGGAGCGGCGGATTGGTCGCCGACGAGCCGTCCCTTTTCGATCTCCAGCCGCACGTCGCAGCCCTCCAAAGTAGTCAGGCGGTGCGCAATAATGAAAGTGGTGCGGCCAGACATCAGGCGGCACATTGCATCCATGATGCCAGCTTCGGTTTTCATATCGACTGAACTTGTCGGCTCGTCGAGCACCAGGACGGGGGCATTTTTGAGAAACGCGCGAGCCAGCGAGATGCGCTGACGCTCGCCTCCGGAGAGACTGGCCCCTCGCTGGCCAACCAATGTATTGTAACCATCTGCGAGCGCGCTGATAAAGTCGTGCGCGTTTGCTGCTTTAGCCGCGTTCACGATTTGCGCGCGCGATGCGCCAGGCCGCGCGTAAGCGATGTTTTCGGCAATGCTGTTAGAAAATAGCACCGGTTCCTGAAGCACGATCGCGAACTGGCTTCGCAGGTCGCTGAGCCGAAATTCACGAAGATCGACTCCATCGAGCAGGATTTGGCCGCTGGTTGGGTCGTAGAACCGAGTGAGCAGACTGACGAGAGTTGTTTTTCCCGCGCCTGTACTTCCGAGGATGCCGACCCGGGTTCCGGGCCGCACCTGGAAAGAGACACCATGCAGAACCAGAGAACCAGCTTCATAGCCAAAGGAAACATCGCGGAATTCGATTTCTCCTCGGGCTTTCGGGAGTGGCCGGGCATTTGGGCGCTCAGTAACATCGGGGCTTTCGTCGAGCAGCTTGAATGACCGTTCGGCGCTCGACATCGAAGCCTGCATCTTGCCGATTTGCGTGCTGATGGTCTTCATCGGCCCGTAGAGCTGCGCCACGTAGGCCATTACAATGAGTAACTGGCCTAGCGTCATTGCGCCGGATTGCACGTGCTGGACCCCCACAAAAAGGGCGGCGGCCGTGCCGCACGCGACTGCCACACCAACCACCGCGCCAAAGCCGCTGTCGAGAAACGATATGTAAACATGCCGGCGAACTCCGAGGCTGGCTTTATCGATATATTCGGCCTGCTGTCGCTCTTCCTGCCCAAACGCTTTGACGACGCGGATGGCGCCGAGCGTTTCCTCGAGAACCGACATGGTGGCGGATTGGACGTTTTGCAACTCACCCCACCGCGTGCGAATCCGTCGCCGATAGAATTCCGCGAGAGCAAAGAGTACCGGCATCACTGTCAGCGCAACCAGGACGAGCTGCGCACTGGTCTGGGCGATAATGTAAACCATTCCCACGACCGTGCAGCCTGAGACGAGGAAGGGGGTGATCCCATGGACGAGAATCCATTCGATGGCAGGCGCGTCGTACTGGATGCGATAGATCGAGTCGGCGGTTCCTTTTCGGTCGTGATAGAGCAGCGACAAGCGTTGAGCGTGGCGGAAAAGCCGGGAACGAAATGAGAGGACGAGCTTTTCGCTCGCGAAGCTTTCCGCCATATGGGTGGCCACATTTTGCGCCTGAAGGAGCAGTGTGATCGCTACGACAAGACAGGCCGTGAATACCAGCATGGCCTCTTTCGACGATTTCGCAAAATCGGGCGTGATGGCGGCAAGAAACCATGGCAGCGGCTGATCGGCGATGACGTGGTCTACGGCAATCTTGAGTGGCAGCGGCACAAGCAATGCCAGCGGTGCGGCGAGAATGTTCAACAGGAACATGCCAGCGAGAAGCGGTGCCAGCGGCCGCGCCTGCCGAAGGAGGCGGCGTAGGATTTGCAGATCGGTCAATCGACGCTGCTCCATGAATCACGCTGGCTCCCGACGCAGGTCCAAGGTGGCTCGCATGAGCGCGGCCATCGCGCCACTCGATTGGCGGACGGCCCAGAGGGCAAAAATCCCCGCGACGATGGCGCAGACCGCCGAAGCAATCCAGGCGTGATCGAGGGCTGCCGCGGCGGCGAGCAGGCCAAAAACGGCGACCGCCAGCCGCGCGCCGCGACGCCAGCGCGCCCAGATACGGGTGCGGATCAATTGTCCACCATTCCAGTCTTCCGCGGCCATAAGAAATCTGGCTGATCCAAACATCCCTCCGTGGACGTCCAAATCCCACCGGTCGAATTCGCTGCCAGCGAGGGTGATGATGCGCTCTGAGCGCAGGCGCTCCAAAACCGCGGAGACACGTTGCTCCGGAGCAACCCAATCCTTCCTTAACAAAGCCCCCTGGTGCCGCAACGAGAATGCGGTAACAGGCGAACAGCGCTTGCGCCAGAGGGTCAAGCCGTGGCCAAGACGGCCAGAGAGGCGGGCGAGCGGCTGGACGAAATGCAGCCACGCCGTAAGCAACCACAGTTGCAGCCGGAGGTAAGGGTATCGTCGGAAGGGTGGCAGACCAGCATCGAGGGGCGCCCGCAAAGACTGGATGATGGTCACAGTGACGGCTGCCACCAAAAGCGGGACCGCGAAAAAAAGCGGTGGCCAGGACCATCCCAGGAGCGAGCAGCCTGCTAAAAACCAGATCAGCAGATGCCATTCCGGCATGGCCGGCAGACTCAAAAGCGTATTGGATTTCCGTTCGTAAAGTGACTGGAATGGGGCGCTGCCCCAGACCCCGTGATAAATTCGGGAGCCGAGGGTCAAGATATGTTTCACGCCTGGGGCGTAGATGCGTCCGCTAAACGTATGATGGCCGGCCGAATTATAGCGCTCGGGCCATTTCGCCTCGAGCAGCGCATCGGCCTCGCCATATCCGCGCTGTTGCCGCCAATATTTGCGGATGGAGTTTCGCCGATGATGCCAGACGGTGGCGGCGGGGCTAAAGCCGAGCGTCCAGCCGCGCTGCTGAATTCGCCAGCAGAAATCTACGTCATCACCAGCGGCGCGAAAACGGGGATCGAACCCTCCGACCGCTTCCAAAGCGGTCCGCCGGAAGGCCATGTTGCAGCCGGGAATGTGCTCCGCCAGTTCATCGGTGAGGAGAACGTGCACCGGTCCACCGGGGGAATTGGCAACACAGTGTTCGATTAAACCGCTCTGCGGCGGCAGCACGTTCGGTCCGCCCATGCCAGCATGGTCGGTCTCGAGAAAAGACACAGCCAGATAGTCCAGCCATTGCGGGTCCGGGTAGGCGTCGTCATCCAGATACGCGACGTGTTCGCCGTCGGCGGCGCGCCAACCGACGTTTCGGGCTTCGCTGAGGCCCTGGTTTTTAGTACAGATTAGACGCACGTCGAATTCGGCCACCATGGCGGCAGTTGCGTCCGTTGAGCCATCGTCGACCACAATGACCTCGTAGTTGGGATAGGCAAGCCGCCGCACGCCCTCGAGGGTTTCACGAATCGTGGCCGCCCCGTTATACGTGCAGATCACGATTGAAAATCTCGGTGTTTCGCGGGCGCGTGGAAACGGCGTTTCCGCGAAAGCGGTTTGAACCGCTGTGAGTGCCGGCTTCGGCCGCCGCTCAAAGTCAGTCAGCCCGAAGGCCCAATCAGTGATGAATGCTCCGCGATACCACTCATCGGTCCAGGAAAAGATGATGGCCCCGGCACAGCCCGCGCGAAAGGCTGTTCTGGTTTGCCAATCAAGCACCCGAGCTTGTTTGTCTTCACCATTGCGCAAAGCGTCGAACCCAACTTCGCTCATGATCAGCGGGCGGTCGCCGGCGATGTTCTGGAGCCGGAGCAGATACGAATAGAGCACCGCTTCCGATTCAAGGTAAACATTGAAGCAGACCAGATCAAGAAACGGGAGGCGGAGGTACTCGGTGGTGGGATAATTGACATAGGTGACCAGCCCATCCGGGTCCTGCGCCTTAATCGCCCGAAAGATTTTGCGCAAATAACTCTCGACACGTCGCGCCCCGAGCCAGCGGACCACAGAAGCGGGGAGCTCGTTGCCAATGGAATAACAAAGCAACGCGGGGTGGCCCGCCACCTGGCGCACTCTTTCCCGCACCAAGGCAGCCACATCCGGACTCTTCTTTTTACGGTCCGCCAAATACCCCAGATACTGCTCGGCCGCGAGGCTAACCATCACCCGCAAGCCATGTCGCTGCGCGAAGTCCAGCAAGGCGCGCTGCGGCATCGAGTATATCCGTACCGTGTTGATGCCGGCCGCCGCCATTTGGCGAAAATCGGCGTCGATCTGGTCGAGATCGTGATAGACCTCTCCTGATTGGTCCGGCTGGAAGGGCCCGTATGTCACTCCACGGGCGTAAAATTTCTGCCGCCCAATGAAGATGAACTTGCCCGAAACTACTGGCCGGGGCGCGGGCATGCCGGCACGTTTTTGCGCCGCCTTGGGTGCTATGAGTGCGATTCCCACAAGCTTATCGTCTAAAAAAACAGAACGTCCCAGACCTATGATTGGTCGATCTACTGGGCAACGTCGGGTTTTTCTACCCAGCAGCAGGGTTTCTTCCCGAAGCGGGGGTTTCTCAGGGCCGTCTATCAGGGCCGAAACCATCCACGCCCACGGTTACCAGAAAATTCTGGCAGTCTAAACGGCTCCTGCAATCCGACCCGACAGAACAAAAAATCGCACATACGGAGAGAAATATCAGAATAAGGGGCTTCCGCAACAAATATTAACAGTTATAACATTTTTCATATTATGGTAATATCTCGTTCAGATGCGAGTTCGTCTCGCTCTGTCGGGCGCCGCTCCCTTCTTGCCCCATGCCGTAGGCGGACGTAAAAACCTGCGTTACTGATCCAGTTTGCTGCCCATGTGTTTCTCGGTAGCGGGCAGATAGCGGTAATAGACCTCGAGCATGAGAGTGCAGAGGCAGGTACGGAAAAGGTCGGCGTCTGGACCGGCGCCTTCGCTGCTGTGCGAACCGCCGGGCCCACCTTCTTTGCGGTAGCTGCCGTCAGGATTCTGCGCGGGAAGGAGTTCCTCCTGGAGGGACTTGTTCCATTTCCGCCAAAAGCTGCGGCCGTGCATAAAGGCGACCTGGTTGATGTAATATGAGCCATATAGGCCGGGGTCGCTGCCGGATGTTTCGTCGTATTTGAAGTAACGCTTCTTTTCCTCGAAATAGTCTTCCAGATATTTAATTGTT
Source organism: Verrucomicrobiales bacterium (assembly GCA_050998515.1). Taxonomy (GTDB): domain Bacteria; phylum Verrucomicrobiota; class Verrucomicrobiia; order Verrucomicrobiales; family V1-33; genus JBPCQC01. The sequence continues at coordinate 36,903 of JBPCQC010000133.1, read as the reverse complement.
TTGCGCATGTCGCCGGTGTTCGATTTTCCGTGAACGAAGAGCGCCAATCCGCCGACGCCGGTCATGCTCATGGTGGGACTTCTACCTTCCCCTACTCCTGCGTAGCCGAACCCGCCTCTGCCTTCATCGAAATCCCTTTTCAGATACTCCCCGATTTTGGTGTAGCACTCGTTGATGCCGGGGAAATCCATGCCGGTGTGGCGGGCGGCGTTCAACGCCTGAATTTGCCAGCCGGCGACCGACATATCGCTGGCCGTGGCATTCGGTTGCCGCGGTTGGGGATCGTAACCGTAATTCCAGCCTCCGTCAGCCGCCTGGCCCTTGATGATGACATCGACCGCCTGCACCACGGCTTCGCGCAGATTTGGGATACGCTTGGTGCCGTATCGGGTCATTGAATACGCCTCGGCCAAAGCATAGGTCCCGATGCCGTGTTCGTAAGGGAATCCATTGGAAGCTTTGTCTTTCTCCGAGAGCCCGCCTTTTTTCATTTGCAGCTCGACCATGAACATGATGCCCTTGAGGACGGTGTCGCCATAGTCCTTCGAGCTGTCCGGCGTTTCACAGTGACCGAGGTAGCTGAGCAACGCCAGTCCGCTCATCGATCCCTTATGCTGGGATCCCCACGAACCGTCCGGATTCTGCGATTTCTTGAGCCAATCCAGCGATTTCTTGACGTGTAGCTCCGTTTCCGGAACCCCGCCGCTTTCGGCGATGCGCTTGTCCCGATCACCTTTCGAGCAGCGGCTATCCGTGTTGAAGGCGCCCATGAAGCGGCCGCGGCCGCCGCCGATGCCAGCGCCACCGGTTCCCTGGCCGCCGGTGCCGCCTAATCCGAAGCCCAAGCCAGCGCCACCCATGCCCATGGCGGAGAAATTGGTGTCGGCGAGCGGAGAGGGGGTCTCGATGGCCTGGAGAGTGATGGCCGAGAGCGAGTTTTTTGCCAGCACGCGTTTTTGCGAAGCGGGCGCGCTACTCGAGTTTTTCTTTTTGGCCATTTTGACCGCGACTTCAGTCCCTTTGGTCGCGGAAGATCTGGGCGGAGTCTGTTCAAAGGTGAGATTGTCCTTTCCTTTGGGGATGTAAGTGGCGATGACGACAGCGCCCGCGATGACGAGCGCCGCCACATGCGCCACAAGCACAATGGTAAAACGCCTGGTCCCGAAGTGCGGCTTTTCACTGACCGTGAGATGGATTTCACCGGGGGCCGGGGAGACATCCGGCCCGCCGGAGGCATCGGGAGCCTGCGCTGGGTAAGTTGCGCCCGCGTAAACCTCTGAGGCTGCAAAAGGAGTGACCGGCGCTGGGGGGCCGGTGTCGCGCAGAGCGGAAGTGGCGGAGCGAAGTTGAGACGGCGGCGGCGCAACGGCCTGCGCAGCAGAGGATCCGAACGCCGAAACACCGGAAGAGGCACCACCGCCAAATGTCGGCGCCCCGGCTTGACCTAGAAGTTGCAGGTAAGGCAGCGATGCGGCGGGATTTACGGGAGTCAAGATGCGCACTGCCGCCAAAATATGTTCGCGCGCCGCGGGGGGCGATTCGGCAGTCATGATCACCTGCGCGGCTCCATGGCGATCGCCTTCAGCTTCGAGCAGTCCGGCCAAATGCGCACGCACATGCCAGTCTTCGGGATGCGACTCCAACTGTCGCGTAAATGCCTCAATCGCCTGGTCGTTCATTGGAAGGAAGGAAGCTGGTACGAAGGAACCTGTGTTGAGACAGTGCGGTCTTTTCGTGGTCAGCGCAAGCATTCACGGTTCATGCTGGCGCAGTTCGCGGTTCAATGGCTCACGGTTCAATGGCTGGCGATCCACGTCGACGATGCGGCCGCTTTCGAGGCACAAAACTTCGTCGCATAATGCGGCCACCTCTCCCATATCATGAGAAACAAGAATCATGGGAACGCGAAATTCCTCGCGCACGCAGCGCAAAATGTGAATGATGCGAGTCTTTAAAGCGCGGTCGAGGCTGGCCAGCGGCTCATCGAGGAGGAGAAGGCGAGGAGCAGCAAGAAGGGCGCGCCCGAGGGCGACGCGTTGCGTTTCTCCGCCAGAGAGGTGACGCACGCCGCGGCCCAGGTGAGGTCTTATATCGAGGACATCGACGACATGATCAAAACTGAGCGCCGGTGCGGACGCACCAGGTTTTTGACCGTAGCGCAGATTACTCTCGACGGTGCGGTGGGGAAACAGCGCGAGGTCCTGCGGCACATAACCCACCCGCCGCCGATGCGGAGGCATATGCTGCCGTCTGGCCGAATCGCTGAAGGTTTCGCCATCGAGGGAAAGGCGGCCGATGACATCCGGCCGCAAACCGGCAATGATTTCGAGCAGGCTGGTTTTCCCCGCCCCGGAGGGTCCCCACAAACCTGTCACCGGCGCCGTGAAGCCAGCATCGATTTCCAGCGTGAAACCGGGCCTGCGGAGCGAGAGGCGTTCGAGCAGCAGAATCATGGGCGTGGGTTCGCTCGGCGAATGAAATACTCGCTCAATGCGACAGCACCGAAGGCGAGGATGGCAGAAATGATGAGCAGATGCATGGCCCGGTCGTCCTCGCCAAGCTGGATGCTCTGATAAATGGCCATCGAGAGCGTCGTGGTTTCGCCGGGAATATTTCCCGCCAGCACGATGGTGGCTCCGAATTCTCCGAGGGCACGCGCAAAGGCCAGCAACACACCCGCTGCAAGGCCGCGGAAAGCCAGCGGCAGGGTAACTGTAAAAAACACCCGCATGGGAGCCGCTCCGAGCGTTGCCGCAACCTGCTCGAAACGCGGGCCGACTGACTCGAACGCGCTGCGCGCCGCACGCGCGAAAAGCGGAAACGACATGACGCTCAAAGCCACCGCCACAGCGCGCCAGGTAAATACGATGTCGACATCAAACGTTTCGTGCAGCCAGCGACCAATGGGACCACGGCGTCCGAGCAGTTTGAGCAGCAGCAACCCGGTCGCCACCGGTGGCAGGACAAGTGGAAGTGCCACCAGCGTTTCCACCAGGGCTTTTCCCCGCCAGTCCTTGCGCGCCAGCAGCCAGGCCAGAACCAAACCAGGCGGCACAATGAGTGCCGTGCTCAGCGCAGCGACGCCGGCTGTGAAAGTGACAAGCTCCCAGTCTTCCGCATTCATCGCCTCGGGTGGCGGCGTGACGCCGGGGTAGGACCGTCCCGCTCGCGCGTGAATATTCCTGCGGCTGAAGCGTTCATGGTTGGCTCGCCAACGTCGCGCCAGCCCACGGGGCTGGAAAGAAGGAATGTTGGACCTGCGGCAGCCCGATCACTTCTTGACCCACTCGGCACCGGCCGTAGACTCCCTTCCCGGCCCATTGATCCCCTTTGACTACCTACACCTATTCCATGAAACCCATCTTTCTGATCCCCGCAGCCATTGCGGCTTTGCTTATTCCGAGCCTCGCTGCGGGAGAAAAGAAGCCAGCACCCGGGGGTGCGAAGCCCGCAGCGCCGGCCGCAAAACCTGAGGCCGCGCCACCGAGCGAGCCCAAGGAGCAGTTTCCCAGCGAACAAGCCAGGCAGAGCTACGCCCTGGGTGCGTTCTTTGCGAACCGCCACAAGGGCGCTTCAGGTGAGGTGGGGCTGGACTACGAAAAGTGTGCCCAAGGCTTCAACGACATTCTCGGGAAGGACCCTGATTACGCCATTGGAGCCAGCATGGCGGCTCAGCTTATGCGCGACAAGATCGAGGTCGATGGAGCGCAGGTCATGACGGGGTTTAAGGAAGGTCTCGAGGGCAAAGAGGCAAAGCTTTCGCAGGCGGACGTGCAGGCCGAGTTGCAGAAGCTCCAGCAATCGATTAACCAGCGAGTGCAGGAGGCGAACCAGCGCGAGGCGGGAAAAAACGAAGCTGATGCCAACGTCTTTTTTGAGAAGAATCGGGCGGCCGAAGGCGTAAAGACGACGGAGAGCGGGTTGCAGTATAAAGTGATCGAAGCGGCGAAGGACCCAAAGGCTCCCAAACCGAGTGCTGATGATACGGTTCTGGTGAACTACCGTGGCACCCTGCTCGATGGAACAGAGTTTGATAGCTCACCTGAGGGTCAACCTCGCCCATTCGGACTGCGCAATGTGGTAAAAGGCTGGACCGAGGGCATGCAGCTTATGCAAGTGGGTTCGAAATACCGGTTCTGGGTGCCTGCGAGTCTCGGATACGGCAACAACCCGCGACCAGGGAAAATCAAACCGGGTCACGCACTGGTCTTTGACATCGATTTGGTGCGGATCGAACCGAAACCTGCAGTGCCCGCCCAGGCGCAGAATCAGCCGCCGAAGCTGGATCGCGGAGAAAAGGCCACCGCTGCTACGCCACCGATTGCCGTCGAGATAAAGGACGGCAAGCCGCGAGTGACCGCTGTGACTCCGCCGGTCACCGTCGAGATTCCACCCAGGAAACCCGGTGAGAAAAAAGGGGAGGCTAAAAAGGACAGCGCCAAACCCGAAGTCAATCCTCCCGGAGCGAAGCCGGAGATACCGCCAGCAGAGACTCCGAAAAAAGAAGGGCAATAGCCCCAGTCCTGGGAGAGGTGTCTTGCCTGCTCCCGCTGGATTTTGGTCGGGGGGCCGCATGCCGGGACTCATTCAAGTCGCAGCGAGATTGATGGGTGTTCTGTGTTTGAGCCAATGCACTCTCATGTCGCCCCGGACCGTGAAGCCTGTATTGGGAGCGACTGAATGGCGCGCGGGCGACGACAGGACGTTGCCGTTCGAACGCTGGCCGAATGCAAAGCAGGATTTGCCGCGCCAGTCCAAGGCGGTGCTGATTTGTCTGCACGGGCTGAGCGGAGCCGCGAGCGATTTCTGGCCCTTGGGTGAAAAACTGCCGGGGCACGGCATCGTCGTTTATGGTCTGCAACTGCGCAGCCAGGGCCATGATCCCGAAATTTCTGCCCGCGGCGATATTCGCGACGCCAGGGAATGGCAAAGGGACCTGCGAGAATTCCACGATCTGGTGGCCGAGCGGCATCCACGTGAGCCGATTTTCTGGCTTGCGGAAAGTATGGGTGCGCTGATTGCGCTGCATGCCCTCGACGATCTTCCTGCCAACGCGCGGAAGATCCGCGGTCTGGTAATGCTTTCGCCGGCGGTCGAGCTTCGGGAGCGCCTGCCAGGATGGAGATACCTGGCCACGCGAGTCGCCATGTTTCTTGCGCCCGGCCGCCGGATCACTCTCAGCAGCCTCGATGAGTCACGCGTTGCGGGAATGCGCATTACCAGCGACACCACACACAGCGCCCAGGCGGCCCAGACCCCCCACTACGTGAAAATGCAATCGCTGCGCTTGTTGCGTGAAATCGAGAAAATGATGTCCGCCAGCACTGCCGTGGCGCGGCGGACGACTATTCCGGTTCTCGTTCTTTATACAGCCAACGATCCTGTCACTTCACAACAGCAAATCGAGCATTGGTTTAGTCATATCCAAAGCCCTGATAAATGTCGCCTTTTTTTCCCGAACAATTACCATCTCATCCTGCACGATGACGAGCGGTGGAAGGCAGTGGAGCAGATTGCTTCGTGGATCATCGAACATGAATGAACCATTTTCTGCTCAAAGCTGCGTCAAGGGGTAGTGAGGGCGAAGCTTCTGCTGAGCCGCCACGAATAACAACCCCCTCCCAAAATTCTGCTCGGCTCGCCGGTAGGCTCGCCCTCCCCATGTTGCGCTCCGTTCGCCTCGGGAGGGCGAGCCTATCGCGAGCAGCGCAGAATTCCGCCAGCGCTGAATTCTGCGCAGCTCACCGCGGCTCGGCGGAAGCCCTACCGCAGACTCCGACCCTCTGCCTAAAACGCCACGCCGATGCTGAAGTGAAAGGCGCCACTGTTTTCGTCGCGTTTGGGGGATGGGTTGAGGCCAAGATCGACCCGGATCGGGCCGACCGGCAACTGGTAGCGGAGGCCGACTCCCAAGGCATAGCGCATGTCATCAAAGCCGAAATCACCCACTCCGGCGCTTACGTTTCCGGCATCGGCGAAAATGGCGCCTTTCAAATCCCCGAAAATCGGGAAGGTGTATTCGACATTGAAAACGGTGAAGGCCTCGCCCCCGACGGGAAGGCCATTGCGGCTCTTTGGTCCCAACTCCCGTTCCACGAAGCTTCGCACCGTCGTCGAACCTCCGTTGAAAAACCGCTCATCGATGGGCAGCATATCGATATCACTTCCAGGAGCGATAACTCCTCCGCGGGCGCCCACCGCCAGAACCGAGGCCTTAGTGACCGGAAAGTAGTACGAGAATTGGAAAGTGCCGCGAACATACGGCACATCCCCGCCCAGCGTCATGAACCCGGCATCAACCGCGGTGATTCCATAGAACCCACGCGATGGATTTACGGGGTTGTTACGGAAATCGACCGTTTGCGAGACCCCTAGAGCATGCACCGAATAATCTCGTGATCCAACCAACTCGGGCGGCTGAATTTCAATTTCCTCGATCGAGACCCGCTTGCTGAGCAGAAAGGCGGAGACTTCCCACTGGTCGTTTATTTTGCGTGAAATGGATGGCTGGAATCCATATTCGAACTTCTTGTAACCTTCGACCTCGCGTGTCAGCGCGTAGAGGCGCAATCGCAGGCTGTAATCGCTCTCGAATAACCAGGGATCAGAATAGAGAACCTCCCCTTTGTAACCGCGCGAGGTCAGCTCGGTCGAGAAGCTGAACGGCCGGCCGGATCCGAAAAGATTTCTGTCGGAGTATCCAAAACTGACGATTCCGCCTTCGTACGAACCAAAACCAAGTCCGAAGCCGAGCTCTTTGGGCTTCGCTTCCTCCGCTTTGACATCAAGCCGCAGTTCGTTGCCTGGCTGAGGAACCGGATCGATTTCGACATTCTCGAAGAGGCCCGTTTCTATCAGTTCTCGAAACTGCTTATCCACCGCATCGGGATCGTAAGTTCTTCCTCGAAGCTTCCCGAACCTATTTTCGACAAAACCTGGCTTCAATTGGTCCAGGCCGCTTACACTCACGCCGTCAAAGCGATAGACGGGGCCGGCTGCAATGCGAAAGGAAACCGGCACCTTCCCTTTCACCGACGAAGACGTATCGCCGATGGCTTCAACGTTCGCGGTGAAATGGCCGCGCTTTTTGTAAAAATCCTGCAATTTTCTCTGAGCCGCTGCCAGTCGTCCTTCGGTGAAAGGTTGATTCAGCTCCTCCGCCATCGCCGCCAGGACCACATCCCTTCCGTAAACGAGATCCCCCCGGAACGATATCCGGCCAATCTGATATTGAATACCTTCACGGATGTGAAGAGAAACGCGGGCTGACCTGAGGTCGGGGCTGAATTTGGCCTTTGGGTTATCAACAACGGCATTCAGATATCCTTCCGCGGCATAGAGCCTGCGCACGAGGTCCGCGCCGGTTTGCAGATCAGCTTCAACATAGGGCAAATCGAGTTTCGCTTTGGCGCGCGGGAGCCGTTCGCGGGTTGGCCCTAACAGATAATCTTTCAGGGTCTTATCGTCGTGAGCAGTGTTTCCGCGAAAAACAACCTCCGAGATTTTGGTTTGCGGCCCCTCGCTGACGATCAAGGTGAGCTGCCATTGGCCGTTGATTTGCGAGCTAACTTCGGCCAGCGGATAACCTTGTTTGCGGTAATATGATTGAAGAAAAAACGCCGCGTCATAAGCGCTGGCTTCATCGAGGCCGTACTCTTCGATGCTTTGAATCTGCCGGGCGATGGCCTTCTGAAGTTCCTGCGTCGGGAAAGCTTGTGCGCCCACAAAAAACATCTCGGCCTTTCCTCGGACCGGTGGAGCTGGAATGGCCAAAGACGGGAGCGTATCTGGACCGCCGGGTTGTTCAAGTTCCGGCGGGCGGTCGTCGACCGCCTTTAGCGACCAGATTGCGGCCGCGCCTGACATGGCCGCGGCGGTGAGCCAGCGTCTCTTCATGTCAGCGAAACCGGAGCACGTACTTGATCTGTCCTCGGAAGTCGCCGCCTACATCCACTCCGCTGGTCAGCACCCATTCGTCACTCAGAGGAACCTTTACGGAGATTGACTCACGGCCGGTCTTGGGGTCGATCACTCCGACGTCAAACTGCGCGCGGCCAAAGAATGATTTTTCGGGGAGCGATGGCTCGCCTTTTTTGAAAACCTTGCGGTAGAGCTTCTGAAACACGAGCAAGGCGGCGCGTCCGGCGAGAACGTTGGGATCTTTGCTGAGTTCTTTGGTCGTGGTGCCCGTGGCCAGCAGGGCCACGATGTCCGACTGCGGCAACGGGGGCTGGCTGGTAAAGACCGCCTGCGGGTTGTCGCGGGTCCCATAGATGTAAACCTTGACCTTGTAGTCCCGAATCTCGGAGCTGGCGCGGATATCGAGCCGTGGCACAAATGGCGCCTCGGGAGAAAAATAAATGAACCCCGATGTGACTTCGAGGCGGCTGAAGGGAAGCGACGTCATCAAGTGTTCAATTCGGACCGCGCCCTCGAGCCAGGGGCGCACTCCGGTTCCCCCGAATTTCAGATCGGAGACCGCGCGGCCATTTGCAAGGTTCCCCTGAATCAAAAATGGATCCGCAGTTTTAATCGCGACATTGAATTTCCAGTCTCGCAGCGGCGGGTTGGGAAAACTTACCACAGCCACCGGCGCGCTTGGCGCCGGCTTTGGGGCCGGCCGTCCCGGCAACCCGATGGGCAGGATCTCGACATCTTTGAAAAACCGGCTCTGTGTAACGAAAACCGTTCCCGACAAATTCGCGCTCGCGAGAGGCCCGGCCAGCGCGAGGTTTCCGCTCGCGCGCACAGTTAGATTGTCGTTCTGCACGATCAGAACCCGCCGCGCCTCGAGTCTGAGATCAAAAACCGGCTCGCTCAGTTTCACAAAGCGCACCTGCCCGCCTGCGCTGAACGAGCCTCCGGCACTGCGGCCCGCCATGCGGTTTATCGTCGCTTGGTTTCGCGTGAAATTGATTCTAATCGCTGTCTGGTTGATGGGAGGAACGCTCGTGTTCTTGAAGCGCAGGTAATCCAGGTCAGCCTCGGCGGTGCCGGCAAAGTCCGGAGTTCCAATCGTCCCCCCGATTTTCACATCAATGGCGGCGGTGCCCTTGAGCGAGCGGACCGGGGGCGCGAGCGGAATAAACGAGAGCGACGAGCGCGGCAACCGGATGCGCAAATCAATCGGGGCCTTGTCGTTAAACGTGCGCGATCTCATCATGGCGTCGACATCGAACGGAACGCGGCCATTAATTTCCAGCGGCTGGATTTGTGCCTGTCGGACTGCTCCCTGCACCTTTAGTTGGTCCGCTTTGAGCGCAAGATCGAGCGCGATCTCCGCAGCGGCCAACTTCGAAAAGGAAGGACTGCGCACCTCCCGCGCGCGAATGGTGGCATCAGCCGTAAGATTTTTGATGCTGCCCGCGGCATTGATTCCGGCGTCGACCACGCCCGAGATGAGCGGCCTTTTCAACCCAAACTGTTCGGCCACATTTTTGAGATCGAGGTCTTTAGTGCGCAGCATAACCTTGACCGGCTGATCGGTGGGAATTAAGCGCCCGGCATTTTTCCACTCGTTAAGGTCAAGAGGCAATTCCGCCGAACCTTCGGCCAGCGTCAGTTTTTGTTGACGAAGAGTAAAGTTCCTGATCCCCAGCACTTGCCTGCGCCATGCGACGGTGGCAGCGGCTTCGTAATTGTTCGCTGCGATGCGCAAAACCGGAAGGTCGATGAAAGTCGGCGTGTAAGTCCCCTCGATGTGGGCCGCGAGGTTTCTTCGCTGGCCAAAACGGGCGCCTTTGAGATCGAGGGTGCCCGCGCCGGAATGTTGCGCATTTTTCAACTGGCCGCCGCCCTGCCAGTCGAGAGCCAGGTCGCCACCGAGCGCTTCCTGCCGTCCCATTTGACGCAATACCGGGTCGAGCGCCGAGAGGTTATCCAGCCTGGCCTTTACGATCCCACTGTAGTAATGGGGACTCGCGAGCATGATCTCACCGGAAGCATCGATTCGGTTTTTCTCATCCATCACAGCTTCGAATTGCGTCAGGCGAGCCGCGCCGTTTTCGATCTTCAACCCGACATCAACGCTGCGAATATCGAGTCCATTAATGCCAATTTCCCGACCGGTCACGACAAAGCTGCCCTGGTAGTTGCCGCCGATGGTCCTGGCCCGGCCTTCGATTTGCACAGCTCCCTTGAGCTTGTTGTTTGTGTCACTGGCCACGAATGCCTCGAGCTGCGGCGCGTCCACTGCGATCGTGCCCTCCATTGCTTTGGTATCCCATCCCGGCAAGTCGTCCGGCAAGGTGTAGTGTCCCTGGAAACTCACCGAATTCGCCCCTTTGGCGAGGGTTAGACTCTCGAGAGTGATCTCGGCTTCGCTGGTGGTCATCGCCGCCGTCAAGGCTTCGGCGGTGTAAGCTTTCCAGCGAACATTTCCGATTTTGCCCCGTGTTCGGGTTGCAAGCTTCGCAAAAGGTGGACTTTGGCCGAGCGCGTCGAGTCCCTTTTCGAGGTGGATCACTACGCTCGCGTCCACCACCTCCGTTTCCACGGATCTCAGGCTTCTCGAGTCAATCGTGGCGTCGGCCGAGAGTTGCTGATTCCCGATCTCAAAATCGATTCGCGCCGACACGTCGCCTTGTGCCGGACGGCCCAGAATGTCCGCCATGGCCGACACATCCGACGCCTGCACTTCAACCAACCCCTGCCCGGTCGTTTTTATGAAACCATCAAGTTTGTCCGGCAGCGCCGCGTCGAACCGCAGCGAAATCGTATTTCCTGTCCCGAGCTGATTGGTTGCCGTGGCTTGCACCCGGCCATCAGCAAACTCGACTGTTGTCACCAACTGGCCCAACGGACGGTCCTGCCAGGCAAGATTGTCGACCTGCGCCTCGATCTTTCCTTTCCAGCCGGACGGCGCCTCGGGAACTCCGGCAAATGATATCTTGAATTGTTTAAGCTGGCCGGCGGCGGGCCAAGGCAGGTTCAGGTACCGCAAAACGTTTTCGAACAAAAGGTCGCTGATGTCTGCGTTGACTTCGAGGTGATTGCTCTCATTGAGATCCGTCATCCTTGCGCTCAAGCGGGTTGGTGAGTCAAAGAACGAACCCTGCACCGCAAAGCCCAGCTCGTCATTTTCGAGCATCGAAATGTCGAATTTCAGATCTGCAATCGCAACCTCGGGGCCGATGACCACCTGCTTCAGCACAAGATTTCGCTCCCGAAACGTCGCCGTCGCGCTGAGGTCACTCCATCGGCGCACGCCGGGAATATCCAGTGTCTTTAATTTGATGACGCCGGGGTCAGCCGGGTGCAATGACACATCGAAACCGACGAACTCGGTGTTTCCGGTCGGCGAGCGGATGGTCAGGTTAATATTGCCCAACTCGAGCCGCTGCGGAAAGACCGCGGGAAACTTTGCCTTCTTTTTTTTCGGCGACGGTGCGCGCGGCACCGAGCGCGCCGGGTCAATGACGATGAACGCATCGCGCAATTCGAGTTCCTTGAGCAGTCCGGTGAGGCCCTCGCGCATGAGATCCACCAGGCTGTAACGCAAATCGATCGCCGCGATGTCCAGGCGCTCGACCGGCCCGGGCTCGAGAGGAGTGGCCCTCAGGTTGCGAATTTGCAGGGTGGTGAAAATCGTTCCGTCGATGTCGTAGCTCAGATCGAGCTTTTGTTCCTTCGCCAGACGAATCACCAGCAGCTTGGTGCCGCGAAAAATGATCGGCCGATGGAATACCGCCAGCAAGGCGAGCACCACCAGAGATCCCAACCCAATCTTCTTCAACCGCGCACGCCAGCGGCCAGGCGCACGGATATTTCCGTTCTCGTCCGGCATTTGGCGCACAATCGAAACGGGGCACTGCCCGGAATCAACCCTGAATTCGATAGGGATCGGCCCCGGGGGAAACCCGCTAGCGAGGCGGAATCAAAAATTAGCCCTTCAGTGTCCGGAGGTTTGACAACATGACGAATACACCATTGGATGCGCGCCGCACGACGAAGCAAATAATGGCAGAGCAACACCATGCCGGCTTGGGAGTTATTGGCTGCGGGGGATTCGGGCTTTTTGCGATGCAGCAATTTCTGCAAGTGCCCGGTGTCACGCTGAGCGGGATCACGGGTACGCACGGGCAGGCGGCCTACGCCGCCGCGAAAAGGTTTGGTTCGGACGTTGTGGAGGATATGAACGATTTTCTGGCCCGGCCGGGAACCGATGTGGTTTACGTCGCTACGCCGCCCTTTCTCCACCACCAGCAGGTGCTCGCCGCATTGCGTGCCGGCAAGCACGTTATCTGCGAAAAACCGCTCGCCGTGACTCGCGCCCAGGCAGACGAAATGATGGCATTGGCGCGCAAAAGCGGTCTTCTTCTTGTAACCAATCTCATGCAGCGGTACAACCCGCTCTATGACAAGGTCGCCCGCTTGATCGAAGCCAGGCTTTTAGGCGAGGTCCTGCATGGGTTCTTCGAGAACTACGCCTCGGATGAGGGACTTCGAGAAGACCATTGGTTCTGGGATCGCAACAAAAGTGGCGGCATCTTCATCGAACATGGAGTCCATTTTTTCGACATGTTCGAGGGCTGGCTGGGAAGCGGAAAAGTCGAATCCGCACAAGCTGCTTGCCGGGGGGACTCGACGGTTGAAGACCAGGTGAATTGTTGTGTCAGATACGGTTCTTCGACGCTGGTAAACCATTACCATGGTTTTACCCAGGCGGGGCGCATGGATCGCCAGGAACTGCGCATCCTGTTCGAGCGCGGCAGCATCAGCTTGCAGGGATGGATTCCCACGGTGGCCAGAATCCACGGCCTCGCAGACGAGGAAGACACCCGAAAGCTTATTGATATCTTCAGCGGAGCCAGGCTTGATGTCACGGCAGTCTATGGCGGCAAAGACCGTGAGTGCCGGGGAAGATTCAAGGCATTGGATGTTTATCAACAATTCGAACTCGCGTACGGTCTGGGCACTGAGAAATTCCACGTCTATGGTGATCTGCTGCGGGCGATGTTTACCGATCAGTTAGCGTGGACAAAGAATCGGGATCACCAGCGAAAAATAACCGAAGATAACGGTTACCGCGCCCTCCTGGTCGCAATCGAAGCGGATAAGTTGGCCCATGGAGATGGCGGGCGGTTTCCTGAGCGCTGACCTTATTTAGCGGATGAAAACACCTCGCACCGGCTGGTGTCAGCATGCCATCGAATTGAAGCAGGGTTTCCAATCATCCACATCTCGGTTTGGAAGAACGGGGCTTGCCTCTCGCTGAAAGACCGGCGCTTCTGATGACTTTGCGCGAGGAAGGCGTGGTGGGCTTTGACCGGGCCAGCATGTTGATGCACGCGGGAAAACTCACCCTCGAAGGGTCGGGTCATGGCGGAATCATTCTGTTCCGTCGGTCTCTGGCCAGCACGGTTTACGGGAAGCAAGCCCGGTTACTGGTGGATATTTGGGCTGACGCTCGAGAATGGGACTGGGCGGATCGAATCGAGTATGTGCCGCACGATCAAACGCTTGACCACAGGCATGCTGTTTGAAGATGGCGGCGCCATGCGGCCATCGCGCCCCGCCAAATCCTGCAAGGCGTACCGAAAACTCAATTGCGAGTGTTTGACTGCGATGATCTTGTCCGGCATGAGCAGTGACTTGTCCAACCACCCGATAGGAATTCTCGGGCTCGGCATCATTGGGAGCCGCGTGGCGGAACGGTGTCGCGTCGCCGGATTAAACGTGTTCGTTTGGAACCGAACACCGAGAGAGGTCTCCAACTTTGTGAGATCTCCCGGTGAACTGGCGGCTCGCGCCGGAATATTGCAAATCTTCGTGAGCGATGACGCGGCGTTGGCGGGCGTGGTCGCTGCGCTGCTCCCAGCCCTTGGCGCGAAGCACACTGTCATCAATAGTTCGACCGTCTCTCCCGATGCGACGCACCACGCAGCTGGTGAAGTCGGGAAACGAGGCGCCGTTTTTCTGGATTGCCCGTTCACTGGGAGCAAGAACGCCGCCGCGGCGGGCGAACTGACTTACTACGTCGGAGGTCCCGTCGAGAGGCTCGAGAAAATCAGGTGGGCGCTCGAACCCAGCGCAAAAACGATCTTGCCTGTAGGCGACGTCGGCCACGCCACCGTGCTGAAGATCGCGACCAACATGATTTCAGCCACAACGGTTGAAATCTTGTGCGAAGCCATGGCAGTCGTCGCCGCGCATGGCGTGCCTTTAGAAAAATTTGCGGCGGCGATGGAGCACAACGCCTGTTCCTCCGGCCTGACCCGGATGAAGATTCCATCCATTCTCGAACGGGATTTCGAGCCGCATTTTTCCCTCAAAAACATGCTGAAGGACGCCCGTTATGCCAAGGCCCTGGCCGAGCAGGGAGGTTTCGAAGTGCCTGCGCTTTCCGCCGCGGCCGAGCGAATGGCTGGCCTGGTGAATGAGCGTGGCGAAGATGATTACTCGGTGCTGGCCACTCACTATCTCGGTTAATCCTGCCGCATGGTTGCTGACCTGAGTTCACGCGCGAAATTTCGTCTCAGTGGCGCTGACCGTGTCCGCTATCTTAACGGACAGGTAACGAACAATGTGGCAAGGTTGAAAATGGGCGAGGCGTGTTATGCGCTGGTGTGCAATCACAAAGGCAAGGTTGAAGCCGACGTCGTGGTCCACGCCCGGGATGGCGACTTTCTCATCGACGCCGATGGCTCATTGCGCGAATCCCTGTTGGCGCGGCTCTCGAAATACATTATTGCGGACGATTGCGAGGTGATTGATGTGACCGAAGAGTGGGCGCTCTTTCATGAAATGGGAACGGCGGTTGGAGTAGGGTCTCAGCGACCCGAGTGTTGCTGCGACGTCGTTGCCGAGATCAATCGTTTCGGCGTTAGCGGGCGCGATTGCTGGCTGCCAACAGAAGAGGCTGGACCTGATGCCGTCCTCGCTTCCGAGGCACTCGACCTCATCCGCCTTGAATATGGTGTGCCTGTGTGGGGCGCGGAACTGACGCCGGACGTGTTGCCGCAGGAGGCCCGCCTCGAGGACCGCGCCATCGATTTTAACAAAGGGTGTTATATCGGCCAGGAGATAATCAGCCGCATTAAAAGCGCGGGCAAAGTCAACCGGGAGCTGCGCGCTTTGGAAACGGTCGAGGGCGCTGACTGGCTGTGTGCGGGCCACCGGCTTTTCAGCGGCCCTGAATTCATTGAGGCAGGGGTGGTGACCAGCGCTCGATTCCACCCGCACTGGCAAAAATCCATTGCTCTTGGTTACGTGAAGCGGACGTTGGCAGACGCTGGCGGTGTCTTTCGCGCTGGGCCGGGGAAGAATCGGCTTTGCGGCACAGTAAAATTCCGCCACACTCCCGCCGCGTAACCATTGTTGTTCATGAAGGCAATTCTTTTTCCACTGCTCGCCGGTCTCGTACTGGCTGCCATGCATTCCGCCGAGGCGCAAAGCACGGTCACCAACGAGATGAAACGAAACCGCGACCGCGGCAAACCGGGAGCCACCCAAAAGAAGGCCACGGCGGAATCAGTCGCTGCCTCTGGCGTCCAAAAGCCCGGCTCTGCCGGGGCACCGCCACCCTTGCCACCGGATGCCGCTCCGGACGCAGTAATTTTCACCATCGATTACAACGGCGCGAAAGAGCGCGTTGTAATCAAACTTCTGCCGGAGATCGCCCCGAAAACAGTGGAGAATTTCAGGAAGAATATCGAGGCCGGGGCCTACGAAGGGATGGCTTTTCACCGTGTGATTCGAAACTACATCGTGCAGACCGGGGACCCTTTGAGCAAAGACGAGGCTCAGAAAGAACTTTGGGGCACCAGCGACACCGGGCAAAAGGTGCCGGGCGAATTTCGGGGCAAGCACAAACGTTGGGCGGTGGCCATGGCGCACAAACCCGGAGAAAATTCATCGAGCGGCAGCCAGTTTTATATCTGCCTGCGCCCCGCAGGAAATTTAGACGGCCAGTATGCAGTCTTCGGGGAAGTTATTCATGGCACTGAAGTTTTGAATCGGCTCAGCGGCGCCGTGGTCGATACCAATGACGTGCCGGTTAAACGGGTCGGAATCGCCGATGCCAGGTTGGTTCGCAGCGACTCGAAAATTGCCATGGGCGCAGACGTTTCCGGACGCAAAAAGACCAAGCCCGAATCGCAAAAAGGGCACATAGAGAAGTTAATCGAGCGCGTCTGGTAGGGTGGGGGCCGGATGGGCGACTGTTCCAAGAAAGATGTTCTTAACCGAGGTTAGGGTCCAGGTCCCCGGCAGCACTTCGAACATTGGGCCAGGCTTTGATTGCCTCGGCATCGCCCTGGCGATTTACAACCTCATCACGATCACACGCAGCGGCAGCATCTCACCGCCCCATCCCATGGCCGATGAGAGCGCCGCGCAGTTCTTCAGCACCGCCGGGATGGAGCCGTTCCCCTTCGGCTGGAGCATTTCCGGGGAGGTTCCCATTTCGCGGGGTCTGGGCTCGAGTGTGACACTGCGTTACGGCGTTCTGCTGGGACTGAACGAAATGTGCGGACGTCCGCTCAATCGCGAGGAACTTTTTCGGATCTGCGCCGAGCAGGAAGGGCACCCGGACAACGCCGGGGCGGCCGCGTTCGGAGGATTCTTTGTCTGCAATCCTCGAGGTATCTGGTTTCGTTTCGAGGTCGAGCCGGAGCTGGCATTTGTGCTCCTTATTCCGTCCACTGAGATACAGACCGCCGAGGCGCGCCAGGTGTTGCCGGAGGTTGTCTCGCTGAAAGCGGCGGCCGCGAATCTGGCCAACGCTTGCGCGATCACGGCCGCCTTCGCGACCCGTCAGTACGAAGAGTTACCTGGTTGTTTCGAAGACCATTTTCACCAGCGTCAGCGCGCCCATCTGGTCCCAGGTTTGTTCGAGGTCATCGAAGCTGGCACGCGCGCAGGGGCATTAGGCGGATTTCTGAGTGGATCGGGTTCGACTATCGCCTGTTTGGTCTGGCGGGCGAACGTGGGTTCCGTGGCGGCTGCCATGACCGCAGCATGGGGAAAAGACCCAGTCAAACTTCTGGTTGTCGAGGCCGACAATGCTGGAGCCCACGTTGTCTGATTTGGTGGCTGAGCGCCAGCGGCGTTGTCCGCAGCAATCTTGTTGACGAGGGAACCTGGAGCCGGGCAGTATGCGCGCAGTCTGCCAATCGAGGCTCATATGGCTTATCGCGGAGAGACCAGCGCTTTTAAAGAGATGCTCGAGGAACTCGAGCAGTTTGCGGTCGATGTCATTCTCGAACGGCGTCATGGTCTGAAGGCCATGCTCCTGCGCGCTTTGCTCTGGCTGCTCTCGGGACTTTTTCGCTTTGGGGTGTGGCTGCGGCACCTGCTTTATCACCACCGCATTTTCCTGCGGGAGCACAACCTGGGCTGCCTGGTGATCAGCATTGGCAATCTGACCGTGGGCGGCACCGGCAAGACTCCGGTGGTTGAATTGCTGGCGCGGGCACTTTTCACCCGCGGTCGCCAGGTGGCAATTCTCAGCCGCGGCTACAAAAGCGAGCGCCGGAAAGTGAAAAAGCCTTCGTTATGGCTGCGAATGGCGGCAAGAATTACGGCTCGAGAGGCCCCGCCGGATCCGCCGCCGCGCGTGGTCTCGGATGGACGCACGGTTCTGCTTAATTCAAAGCAGGCTGGAGACGAGCCGTTCATGCTCGCGAAAAACCTGCCGGGGGTTTCCGTGGTGGTGGACAAAAACCGCGTCAAGGGCGGCTTGCATGCGATTCGAGAATTTGGGGCCGACACGCTCCTGCTCGACGATGGCCTCCAATATCTCCGCCTCCGGCACCGCCTCGATCTGGTGTTGGTGGATCGGACCGCTCCGTTTGGCAACGAGTATCTCCTGCCGCGGGGAACGTTGCGCGAGCCGCGCCGGCACTTGAAACGCGCCAGCTATATTTTCATCACGAAATGTGACGGCACCAGCAACGACGAGCTCATCCGCCGCCTCCGCCGCTACAATCAGGTCGCCGAAATCATCGAGTGCAACCATCATCCCCGCCACCTCGTCAATGCGGTCACCCATCAAAAGAAGCCGTTGGATTTCCTGCGCGGGAAATATGTTGCCACCATCAGCGGCATCGCGGTCCCCGAGGGTTTCGAGGAGGCGCTGCGCCAACTGGGCGCCACGGTGGATCTTACGCGCCGCTTCACCGATCATCACCGCTACAGCGAGAACGAGATCTACAACTTCGTCGAGCAATGCGAGCGGCGCGATGTCGAGATGATCGTGACGACGGAAAAGGATTTTGTCAGGTTTCCTCCCCTGCCTTATACCGATGTGCCGGTGTATTACCTGCGGGTGCAAATCCAGATCCTGAGCGGGCATGATGCCTGGGAACGCCTGGTTGATCGTGTGTGTCATCGCGCCATGCCCCTTCCGACAGAAGCTCCGGCCACCGCCACTATTTAAGGCAAGATTTCTAAATGGCGCCCGTTGCCACCTTGGTTTAGACTTTACGCCCTCTCACCCCATCATGTCTTTCCTGCACTCGCTCCTGCCCTTCGAAGCGATCAAACGCGTTGCCGTAACCCTTGGGTTGTTTTTCCGGCAACACCGCGCTGCGGCCATCCTAACCATGGCCTCGATTGCAGTGGTGGCGTATTTTTACGGGTTCGTGCCCTATTTCGGCGCTTATCACGACTATTCCGCATTGGGCTATCTGGCGGGGTCCTGGAATGAGCGAACTGGCTATGACCACGGCTTTGTGGGCCCGTTTTTGATCGCGTTTCTTTTGCTGCGCCGTTTGCCGGAAGTTGCGGAGGCTCCCTGGCGCCCCGCAGGTTGGGGCATCGCCTTTATTATCTTCGGCGTGCTTACATATCTCGTCGCCATTCGCACGCTGCAGTACCATGTCGCGGTTGGCGGTTTGCCGTTTCTGATTCTTGGAGGGATCGCGTGGGCACACAGTTGGCGCGCCGCCCGGCTGCTCGCGTTTCCGATCTTTGTTCTCTACTTTCTCATACCCGTGCCTGGGTTGATTCAGGCTACCAATGGCCTGCAGCTTCTGGCCACTAAAGCCGCCTACAGCATCGCCACATTTGCGGGCATCGACGCCGTTCTTTCCGGAAACGACATAAATTCGGTTCCGGCGGGAAAGTGGGGGTTCAATATCGCGGAAGGTTGCAGTGGGGTCCGTTCCCTGGTGGCGCTGACGCTCATTGGCGCCGTTTACGCCCATCTGACACAGCGCGAACTATGGAAAAAGCTGGTCATTTTCGCCTGCTCATTTCCGCTGGCCATCATCGGCAACTGCTTGCGAGTGGCGAGCATTTTGTTTGTGGCCGAATACATCAGCCCGGATTTTGCCTCGAAGTCTTATCACGGCGGCTCCGGATTCATCTTTTTTCTCGTGGTCGGGCTGGCGGGTCTTTCGCTCTGTGACTGGCTGCTTAATCATGCGGGCCGCAGCAGGGTCGTCACTCGCCGGGTCAGCACGTTGCAGAATGCCTCCACTCCACCCGCTGAATCTGCGTCATGAAGCCGATAGTTGCACCGCCCTCTCGAGTTACGCGCCGTTTGGCGGCGCTCTTTCTAATTGTGTTGGCCGGGCTGAGCACTTCGTTTCTGCTGCCAGACCGGCCCAAGATGCGCGACTGCGCCATTGCCATGTCTCTGCCCGCGGAGATGGGTTTTTGGCGCGGATTTTCCCGCGAGCCAGGCAAGGAAGAGCTCGAGAAACTGGCCGAGGATACGCAGTTCGAGAAAAAAGAATATCTGCTGATCGATCCGCTGCGCCAGCGCCCGATGATAAACTCGTGGCATGCCATTACGGCGTCGATCGTGCAGTCCGGTCAGGATTTGAATTCGAGCATTCATCGCCCCGAGCGGTGTTTGCCCGCGCAAGGGTTTAAAGACCTGCGTTCGCAAATCATCACCCTCACCGTTGATGGCCGTCCGCTAAAAATTACCAGGTTGCGCTGCTTCAACGAGCCGACCGATCCGAAAACCGGCCGCCGCTTCGCGTTGCCCGATGGCGGCCCGCTGCGCATTCAGCACGTCATTTACTATTGGTTCGTGGGAACTCACGTCGTGACCCCCAATCACTCTGAGCGGACTCTGGTCGACATGAAAGACCGGCTCATTGGCGGGTATGACCAGCATTGGTCATATGTGATGCTTACCGGGGCGTTCACCGATGATTTGGTCCATGCCGGTGCCGGCGCCCGCGACGAATTCTACCCCGAAGGACGCACTGAAAGCGAGACCGACGACCTGCTCAAGCAACTCACCGAAGCCATCTCGCGCCACTCGATGCGCTGGAGCCAGGTCGACGGATGAAACCGCGAGGCTGCCGTGCCGTTTCACCGCGCACTCTTACGCCAAAATCCCCTTAACCACCTTCGCAGGTTCGACGCCAGTAAGCTTGAAGTCGAGGCCCTGAAAACGGTAGGTAAACTTTTCATGCTCGATGCCAAAAAGGTGGAGCATCGTAGCGTGAAGGTCGTGAACGTGGACTTGCTCACCGTCGGCGAGGAAACGATAGCCGAGTTCATCGGTATGGCCCCAGGTGGTGCCGCCCCGGACACCGCCCCCGGCGAGAAACATTGAAAAGGCCAGGATGTGGTGATCGCGGCCGGTGCCCTGGCCCATCGGCGTGCGACCGAATTCCCCACCCCAAATGACGAGTGTGTCATCGAGCATGCCGCGCTGTTTGAGGTCTTTAATCAGCGCAGCTGTGGGCTGGTCCGTGAAGTGCGCCGCTTCCGGCATCTTCTTCTCGATGTCAGCATGATGGTCCCAACCGCGATGATAAAGCTGGATGAAGCGCACACCGCGCTCGGCCAGCCGCCGCGCCATCAGGCAGTTCGAGGCAAACGAGCCATCCCCGGGCTGCTTCACGCCGTAAAGATCGAGGACGTGCTGCGGCTCCTTCGACATGTCGGCGAGCTCGGGCACCGACTTTTGCATGCGGAACGCCATTTCATACTGGCTGATTCGCGTCCGCACTTCCGGATCAAGCGTCTCCTCGTAGCGCAGCGCATTGAGCCGGTTGACCTCATCGATGACTTGTCGTTGCGTGCTCTGGCACACGCCCTCCGGATTTCCCACGTAATGCACCGGCGATCCCTTGGTCTGGAGCTGGATCCCTTGAAAGCGGCTGGGCAGAAATCCGCTCGACCACTGCCGCGCCGAGATCGGCTGATCCGGACCAGGACCTTGCGAGATCATGACAACGAATCCCGGCAGTTCCTCGGTTTCCGCGCCGAGTCCGTAAAGCAGCCACGATCCCATGCAGGGACGGCCTTTGATCGTCGAACCGGTGTTGAGAAACGCGTAAGCAGGATCGTGGTTGATCTGCTCGGTGTGCATCGAGCGGATGATGCACATGTCGTCGGCCATAGTTTGCAGGTGAGGAAGAAGGTTTGAAATTTCCTGCCCGGACCGACCGCACTTTTTGAAATCCACAAACGGCCCCCGCGCGATGAGCTTCGTATTTTGCAATTGCGCGAGCTGCTGACCTTTGGTGAAGGAGTCGGGAAAAGGCTGGCCATGAAGCAGCTTTAGTTCAGGCTTGAAATCGAACGTCTCGAGATGGGATGGCCCGCCGCCCATGCACAAATGAATCACCCGCTTGCAGCGCGGCGCGTGGTGCAGATGCCCGCTGACACCGCCGGCCACGCCGGCTTTCGAGGATGCAGCCATGAGTTGCGGCGGCAAGAGCGTCTGCAAGGCTGACGCGCCCAGGCACAGGCCCGTCCTCTGGAGAAAACTCCGGCGGTTCAGTGACAAAGCGTATCGAGCAGGGTCCATCGGCCCGGAAACATAAGTCAAAAGCAGTCTCACGCTCCGATTTTTCCGCGCGGCCGCCGCAACTTCGTACCAACTGGTGGCGCGAGAAAGGGGCCTGCCGGCTTGGGCAACACCGATTACCCGACATCTTTCCCAGGGTGTCGTTGGATTCCCGTTTTGGCATTTTAACGTGATTCCTATTTTGGCGCATCCGAAGTCGGCAACGGTGCGGATAAGCTGTTGCCATGCGCCGCTTCATCAAACCCCGTTCGCGGTGTTGGTTTCGTTTCCACGTTGTTGCGGCCGGTGTTGCGGCGGCGGTTGGAATTCGGGCGGACATTTTAGTCGGTCCGCAATTCCCCTTTTCAGAGCCGGTGGCAGCCCAGCGTCACGAGCGTAACTGGCATCCGGAAATCGCTTATAATTCCGGCCGATGGCTGATCGCCTGGGCGAAGGCGCCAATCCTTCCCGACGGGCCGAATGAAATCCGGGCGGCGCTTTTCGATGAAGATGGCGGGCTGGCGACTCGATTCGCGCTGCCGGTTGCGGAAAGTTATGGATCCACGCGTCTCGAGGAGGTCGCGGCGGCAAGACTCGGCAATGGATATTTGGTGGCCTGGACATTAATTGACACGCAGGGCGAAAACTATTCGGCCGCCGTGCAGGTGGCGCGCGTGGATCGCAACGGCAATAAAGTCGGAGGCCACGTCACCGTCAGCGCTCCAAACACTCTGGCGCGCTTTCCACAACTCGCCAGCGCCGGAGATCGCTGCCTGCTGGCGTGGACCGATGATATTCAGATCGATGGAACCATCGAATTGCGGGGCTGCATGGTACCGGCCGAGGGGCCGCTGACCGAACTGACGGTGCGCGACCTCTCACCCCCGGGACTGGCTCAGGACGAAGCCGCAGTGGCGTTCTCAGGCGGAAACTTCCTCGCTGTGTGGACCGCGGGCCCGGCGCCTTACGGTATTTACGGGGCTACGATTGGCCTCGACGGCGAACCCAGGGCGCCCTTTGCCATCGCGGCGAGTGGGAACGAACGCGACGCGAAGGTGGCGCGCCTTGGGGACGGCTTTCTGGTGACATGGTTTGATTTTTCGCGCGATTTTGGTGCGGTGGGAGAATTCGGTGAAATTAGAGCGGCGCGTCTCAGCGCGGCCGGGCAGGTTTTAGATACGCCGCCGCTGGTGGTGCGGCCCAATCCCAATAACGATAGTGTGCTCTTTGGCGAAATCGCCGGCGATGCTGACGCCACGCTCATCCTATGGACTGAAACCGATGAAACCGATGGTTCGAGCGGATTGCATGCGCGGCGGCTCTTGCCTGACGGCACCATCGAGACACCGCAGGAATATCCGATTACCGACGCGAAACAGATTTTCGATGCCGCGCTCGAACCCGGCGCCCAAAAGTGGCTGGTCGCACATTCTCATAGCGCCGATGAACCAATCAACGGCCAATGGCCTTCGAAGATATTGGCGCGTCAACTCACGAAAGACAGCGCTCCGCTGGGTGATACCGCGGTCGTGAGTGAAACATCGAATCGCACCGAGGCCGTCAGCGTGGCGACGACAGGGGATGGATTTGTGGCGGTCTGGCAAGACGATCGCGACCAAGCCACCAGCGGGTGGGACGTTTATAGCCAGCGCTTTTCTGCAGACGGCATTCCACTTGATGCTCAACCTATTTTGATCGTCGGAGGAGAAGGCGATCAGATTTCCCCCGCCGTCGCGGCGAACGACAACACTTGGGCCGTCGTTTGGACGGATCGCCGTCCCGCGGCCACGCCGGCGGGGCCCTATTTCGACTATGGAATCGGCAGCCGCGTGATGGGGAGCCTCTTGCCGGTGATGACAATCTTGTCGTCCCCTGATGTCAACGCGCGCGCACCCGCCGTGGCGGCCGGTCCCGGCGGATTTATGGTCGTCTGGAGGCAGGACGACTCACAGGGCGTCGACGACATTTTCGGCACGCAGCTTTCGGCGTTGGGCACAGCCTCGACGCCGAATGGGTTTGCCGTCTGCACCCATCCCGCAAAACAAAGCGCGCCCGCCGTGGCTTCGAATGGTCAAAGTTATCTCGTCACCTGGCGGGACGAGCGGCCGCCGAACGGCGGAGATCATATTTACGCCAAATTTTTCCAGCAGGCTGTTCCACCCGAAATTCCCGACGGTTTTCCGGTGGCACCCAATGCTGAGCAGTATGCCCCGGAAGTGGCAGCGAATGTTGACGAGTATTTGGTGGTTTGGCGGCAGAGTGTTCCATTGGCATCAGGCTCGTTGAACACTATCGCTGCCATTCGCGTGAGCAGCACGGGGTCGGTGGTCGACCCTGCACCTTTGCAGCTCGTGTCCCCGGGCATTTTCATTCGAGAGCCCGCTGTCACAGCGTTTGCCAACGGCTGGCTGGTTGGCTGGCTCGACGACGAGAAAGTTTGTGCAGCCCGTGTTTTCAAAGGCCCCTCACTGGGTTCGGCAACTCCATTTGAGATCGCAGGACCGGACTTCTTCGATGGCGACACTTTGACTATGGCTGGAAGCCCCACCGACGGAGTGCTCTTCGGGGTGCTTCGCGAGGATGTGCAACGGCTCATTGGCATCGAGCAGCAACGAGTCATGGGAATTCTCGCCTTTCCCAACGAACAACTTCCGCATCCGGTGCCGTCGCTCGACGTGGCGGGCGACTTCCATCTCGCATGGACGCCATCGCCTCACTTTCCGCTCAGCGCTGATGTTGTGGAATTAAGTGAAGACGCCCACTCCTGGCTTCCCCTCTCGGGATCTTCGAGCGTGGCCTGGAGTTTCGACGCGCAAGGCAGACTGGTTCTCGATTCATCGACCAAACCCCGACTCTTCGTACGCCTGCGGCCGGTTTTTGGTGAAGCGCCGTGAGCGCCCCGGAGGGAGCATTCGAGCGGGTTTTACTGAACGCGCATTATCGGATTTCAGGGGAGGGCGAGCGTTATCCCGAGCCGCAATGAATTCAGCGCACCGCGATCACTGCTTCTATCTTTGCAGGCCGCTTTTGTGAAGCGGTTTAGTCCTGGGGTCCTGCTTATCGAAGCGGCTACAAGGCTCGCCTCTTGTAAACGCTTGCCATGGCCGCTGGCTAAAGTGAACGTCGCGTCACTTTATGAAACAGGCTTCCGCAAAGTCCGCGACGCAACAGATGCTGCCAGCGAAAGGGGCACGGGCGTCCCGCCCGTGGCTATGAAATTCTCTATGTATGATGCCACCGCCGGGACGCCCGTGCCCCCTTTTCCTGGATCGTCGCGCCGTCTTGCGTCTGGAATCCTTTTAGTCATTTTGCTTTCGCTCGCACTCGCCGCATTCTTCACAGGATGCGCGCTGGTCGGTCCTGATTACGAGCGACCCGAGATCGAGTTGCCGGCCAGTTTCAAGGAATCGCAGACATGGCGGCGAGCGCGGCCGCGCGACCATGAAACACGGGGCGAGTGGTGGCGGGTTTTCAACGACCCGACCCTCAATCGGCTCGAAGCCCGGGCTGATGCCGGGAATCGCGGATTGCGCGCCGCCATGCTTCGCGTAATGCAAGCACGGGAACTGGCGCGCGGGGCCGGAGCAGGCCTCCTCCCGGACGTCGATTTCAATTCGTCCTTCGATCGACGGCGGACTTCGGGAACCCTGCAGCAATCGAGCTCCGATTTTTTTAGTGAGGGCGGCAGTTTCTCGGGGCGGACGCGCAATAGCTACCGGCTTCCCATTGAGGCAAGCTGGGAGATCGATTTTTGGGGCAAGGTGCGACGTTCGATCGAAGCGGTCGCTGCGGAAGCGGACGCCGCGGCCGCCCTCTACGAGAATGCGCGACTCGCGCTGCATGCAGACCTCGCACAGAATTACTTTGCGCTGCGCTCGCTGGAAGCGGAACTCGATTTACTCCGGTCAAGCGTCGCCTTGCGGGGCGAGACACTCGGCTTGGTGCGAAACCGATTTCAGGGTGGTGCCACCAATGAACTCGACGTCGTTAAAGCGGAAACCGAGCTGGCCGCGACCGAGAGCGAAGCGGTGGCATTGGAAAAGCTCCGCTCAGAGTTGATCAATGCTATCGCCGTGCTGGTTGGACAACCAGCGTCGTCGTTTTCGCTTTCGGTCCGGCCGCTGCGCGAGGAACCACCCGCGGTTCCGGCGGGGGTGCCGAGCGATTTGCTTGAACGGCGTCCTGACGTGGCTGAGGCCGAGCGGCGAACGGCTGCTGCCAACGCCCGAATCGGCGTGGCCAAGGCCGCATTCTTTCCCAGCGTGCGGTTGACCGGACGTGCTGGGTTCGAAAGTGCGGAGATCGCGGACCTGCTCCAAAGTCCCAGCCGGGCGTGGTCCATCGGCCCCTCGGTCAACATCCCGATCTTCGAGCAGGTCGTCAACAAGTCGGTCTATGACCGCCGCAAATTGGAATACGAGGAAACAGTCGAGAATTTTCGCCAGCGGGTCTTGATTGCGATCCAGGAAGTCGAAAACGCCCTGAGTGGACTGCACGTACTTCGACGGCAGGCCGGGGTGCAAGAGCGGGCAGTGAATGCAGCGAACAAGACTTCCGATCTCTCGAACAACCGCTACAAGGCGGGGCTGGTGGCGTATTTTGAAGTTGTGGATGCCGAGCGAACCCGGCTGCAGGCACTGCGGCTGGCGCGCCAGATTCAAGGCCAGCGATTTCTCATCACCGTACAACTCATTAAGGCGCTGGGTGGAGGATGGAGGGTGAAACCCTAACGCTCTACCAGAATGAAAGGACTTGGTGTTATGTTGGATAGGGCGAGAGACTTTAAAGTAACGCAGGCGTCCCGCCTGTGCGGCCCTCAGGCATCCTGCCTGAGTTTATCGCCAGCAAAAGAGGACCGGCCAAGACGGCCGGGGTACGCACAGGCAGGAGGCCTGCGTCACTATCGCAAGTCCGGCAACCTTTCGCTGCGTGTTTGTCAGGCGCTCCTCTTGGCGGCTCTCGTTTTCACCTCCTGCAAGAAGGAAAGTGCCTCGTCAGCCGGCGCGGAGACAGGCGCGGCCGGCGGGAGAGTCCAGGTAGTCGAGACGGCACCTGTCGAACGGCGCGACATGACCGAATTGCTGCAGCTCGTGGGTTCGTTGGAAGCCAACGAGTCCGCCTCGGTCCGGCCCGAAATCAGCGGCGTCGTTAGCGGTATTGATTTCAAGGAAGGCCAGCCAGTAAAGAAGGATGAGCCACTGGTGACCATCGACAACAGCGAACTGGCGGCGCAGCGGGCGGAGACGGAATCGCGCCATCGGCTGGCCGTGGCCAACCGAGATCGCAATGCCATCCTCATCAAATCCAATTCAATTTCGAAAGCCGAACTCGATGCCACCGAGGCCGAGGTGACCCGCCTGATGGCGTCCCTCAATCTCATCGATGTCAGGCTCGACAAAATGGCCATCAAAGCGCCCTTTGATGGGGTCGTAGGAGCGCGTTCAGTCTCTCCTGGGGAACTGGTCTCGCCCGAAACGGTGATTACAACGGTTGAAGACTTGAGCCGGCTCAAAGTCGATTTTGCGGTGCCCGAGAAATTTTATAGAGGTGTCGATGTCGGGAGTCCATTTCGGCTGCTGGCCACGGGGCACGTGGATGAGAAAGGTGAACTGATCCCGCTGCCAGGCGAAGTCTATTTCGTGAGCGCGACGATCAATCGAAATACGCGTGCGGCACAAGTGAGAGGATTCGTCGACAAACCGCCGCCGAGGATCAAGCCCGGCATGTTTGTCACCGTGGAATTGGTGCTCGTCGAGAGGAAGCGGGTTCTGTCGGTGCCGGAAGGTGCGCTGCTGGCCAGTGCGCGTGGAAGCACGGTGATCGCCGTGCGCGAGAAGAGCGGGAAAATGGTCGCTGAATTCGTCCCGGTCCAAACAGGACTTCGCCAGCTTGGTTATGTCGAGATCAAGCCCGCGGGCGATGCGCTCACAGAAGGCATGCCGGTGGTGGCGGCCGGGGTCGGCGTGCTGGTGCTCTTCCCGGGCGCTGCCGTCAAGCCGGTTCCGATGAAAACGGACATAGAAAAGCAGGGCTCGCGGTTGTGAGTGAGGTGAGCGAATGACGTTGTCTAATATCTCCATTCGGCGGCCGGTCGTTGCGACGGTGGCTTCGGTCATTGTGTGCCTGTTGGGCGCGTTGAGTTTTCGCGGCCTGCCGGTGCGCGAGTATCCGGACACCGACACGCCGACGATTTCTGTTTCCACCGTCTATCCGGGGGCCTCGGCCGAGGTGGTTGAGTCGCGTGTGACCGAACCGCTCGAAGAACAGATTTCATCCGTCGACGGCATCAAAGTTTTGAAATCTTCATCGCGCGAGCAGGTCTCGCAAATCACCGTTGAATTCAATCTCAATCGTGACGTCGATGAAGCGGCCAACGACGTGCGCGACCGGGTGGCGCGGGCTCGCACCGCGCTTCCCGAGGAGGTGGACGAACCGCAGGTATCGAAGGTCGAGGCGGATTCGAATCCCTTCATGTGGCTGGCCCTCAACTCGGATCGCCATTCGCTCCTCGAGCTGAGCGATTTCGCCGACAGGATCGTCAAGCAGCGCGTGCAGACCGTGCCTGGAGTGGGCAACATTCGGATCGGAGGTGAAAAGAAATACGCGATGCGGGTGTGGCTCGACACTGATCGTCTGGCCGCCTACCAGCTGACCGCCTCGGACGTCGAGCGCGCCCTGCGCGAACAAAACGTTGATATCCCGGGCGGGCGGGTCGAGTCGCTGACCCGCGAGTTTACGGTGAGGACGGAAGGAGACATGAACGATCCTGCGCAGTTCGAGGACCTGGTGCTGGCGACGCGCGGTGAAGTTCAGATCAAACTCAAGGATGTCGGCCGCGCGGAAATCGGCAGCGAGGATTACCGCACGCGCTCGACTTACAACGGCAAGCCGACGGTCGGAGTCGGTGTCGTGCGGCAATCACAGTCAAACCTCCTCGAAGTCGCCGCGGCCGTGAAAGAGCTGATTCCGATTATCCAGAGGGATCTGCCAGAAGGAGCCATTCTGCAGCTTTCCTTTGATTCGAGCCAGTTCGTGCTTCGGTCGGTCGACGAAGTTTACATGACGCTGATCCAGGCGGTCGGATTGGTCATCTTTGTGATCGCGCTTTTTCTGCGCGACTGGCGGGCCACGCTGATTCCGCTTACGGCGATTCCGGTGTCGATCATTGGATCGTTTGCTGTGATGGCGGCGCTGGGATTCTCCGTCAACATCCTGACCCTGCTGGCTCTGGTTCTCGCCGTCGGTCTCGTCGTCGATGACGCCATCGTGATGCTCGAGAACATTTATCGCCGCATCGAGGACGGAGAGCCGCCAATCGCTGCTTCGGTGCGCGGCGCGCGCCAGGTCGCTTTCGCCATCATTGCCACTACGCTTACTCTGGCTGCGGTGTTTCTGCCTGTCGCATTTCAATCGGGGTCGACTGGCCGGCTCTTTTACGAATTCGGGCTGACGCTTGCGATTTCGGTCATTGTGTCGGGCTTTGTCGCCCTGACGCTCACCCCGATGCTATGCTCACGGCTTCTGCGGCAGCACCCGGTAATCGACGGCAAGAAAGGAGGCTGGTTTTATCGAAAGTCGGAGCCGATTTTCGAAAGGATAAATCGCCTTTATGCGCGCATGCTTGCCGCGGTTTTGCGCGCGGAACTCCTGGTGGCGATACTTGCGATTGGCTTTATGGCGCTGGCGCCGGTCTTCTATTATCGACTTCAACGCGAATTGGTGCCAAGCGAAGACCGGGGAACGTTTCTGTCACTGATCCGCACGCCGTTGGGATCGACACCGGATTATACCGCTTCGTATGTCGCGGACATGGACCGGCTGATCCGGACGGTGCCGGAGGTTTCCAGCAATTACACTGTGACTGCGAGCGGCCGTAGCGGACCTGGAGTGGGAAGCGAAGGACTCATGTTTACGCGGCTCAAGGCATGGGAAGACCGCGAGCGAAAAACGCAGGGGATCATTGCGGAGCTCGCGGCAAAGTTCCGTGCTCAAATCACGGGCGGGCTGGCATTCCCCGTCCCGGTCAGGCCGCTTGGGCAGCGCGGCACCAGCGAAGGTGTGCAATTTATGATTCGCGGGACCGATTTTGATATGTTGCAGCAGACGGCGGAGAAGACGGTCGCGGTGATGCGCGAGAGCGGATTGTTCGGACAGACGCGGATCGAGCCGCTGCCTAACAAGCCACAGGTCAACGTGCGCATCGACCGCGCCCGCGCCGCCGACCTGCGCGTGCCGATTTCCGAGGTCGCGGCCACGTTGGAAACACTATTCGGCGGACGCCGGGTTACGCAGTTTAAGCGCAACAGCAAGCAATACTATGTTGTGGTGCAGGTCGAGGATGCGGATCGCATCAATCCGTCCGACCTGAGCCGGGTGTATGCGCGTTCCACCGACGGCCATCTCGTGCAGCTCAGCAATCTGGTGACCACCATCGAGGCTGTCGCCCCCGAGAGTTACCCGCATCTCGACCGATTGCGCTCGATTACCGTCAACGGGCAGCTCGCCGCCGGCATCACGCTCGGAGATGCAGTGGAATTTCTCGATCGTAAGGCGCCCGAAATCCTCCCGGAGAATTACAACCATGCGTGGGATGGCGAGGCGCGCGAATATGTCGAGTCCAGTGGTGACACGTGGATGCTCTTCGGATTGGCGCTGCTTTTTACCTTCCTGATCCTGGCGGCGCAGTTTGAAAGCTATCTGCACCCGATCACCATCTACACCGGTGTCGGACTCGCGATTTCCGCCGGACTGCTCGGACTGTGGAGCACCCGTTTTTGGACCACTCCCATGACTGACAACCTCTTCTCGCGATTCGGTCTCATCATGCTCATTGGCCTGATCGCGAAAAACGGCATCCTTGTGGTCGAATTCGCCAATCAACTGCAGATCCAGGGAAAAAGCGCCCGTGAGGCGGCCTTCGAAGCGGCGACTTTGCGTTTCCGCCCCATTCTAATGACCGCGGTGTCGACGGTTTTCGGTGCGCTTCCGATAGCTTTCGCCAGTGGAGCCGGCTCGGAAACCCGCAATCCACTCGGCCTTGTCGTCGTTTTCGGACTCACGCTCTCGACATTCATGACCCTCTTTGTGGTGCCGGTGTTTTACGTAACTCTCGACCGCCTCTGCCTCAAATTCACCGGCCGCTCGAGCGCCCACGGACTGAAACGAGCGGAAGAAATAGCCGGGCCTCGCGGCACCGAAGCGCAGGCGGCGTCGGCGCCAGGATGAAAGCGCCGGGAAGCGCAGCCGCTCTCTCAGTCGGACGCCGGGGCGAAATTCATCGCTGGCAAGCGTGTGCCGCGTCCGCTGCCGCTTGCCAATTCCAGGAGTTGCTCGGTGCGCCGGCCGTTTGCGATGACAACCTCGATGCCAGCGCGCACCGCGGATCGCGCGGCTTCAAGTTTGCTCGCCATGCCACCGACAGAATGGGCGCCCATTTCGGCGCGAACATGCGCCAGCGCCTCGTCGACATCGCTGATCACTTCGATCAGATCCCCTCCCCCGGTTTCAAGGCCGTCGACGCTCGTCAGCAGAACAAGCAGGTCGGCGCGCGCGATCTGGGCCACATTTGAGGAGAGCCGGTCGTTATCTCCGACTTTCAATTCCTCGACCGCCACCGAATCATTTTCATTGATGATGGGGACGACATTTCCGAAATCCAGGAGCCGTCGCAGGGTGTTCTCGAGGTTGGCGCGGCGCGTCGGC
Organism: Verrucomicrobiales bacterium; assembly: GCA_050998515.1. GTDB lineage: Bacteria > Verrucomicrobiota > Verrucomicrobiia > Verrucomicrobiales > V1-33 > JBPCQC01. The sequence goes on along the minus strand of JBPCQC010000133.1, from coordinate 5,501 downwards.
TGCTCGAAGTCTTCATTGGTGAGCAATAGCTGCGCCACCAGCAAGCCGCGCTCACGCAAAAGCCGCTCGTAGAGGTGCATCAACCGTGTTTGTCCCACCGCGGCGCATGCCTGTTGCGTGACCGTATCTGAGGGGCGTTGCGCCATGCCAAAAGCCATCGTCCCCGCGGCCACCGCTCCGCTCGATACCACAATGACCTGGTGCCCGGCGCTCCGAAGACCGCTGATCCCATGCGCGAGGCGCTCGAAGTGCTCCTCGTCAAGGCTCACGCCGCTCGGCTTGGTCAGCATCCCGCTGCCGAACTTGATCACAATGCGTCTCGATTTCGGTTGCATGAAGGAAGCGCGCACTATTTGTTTCGCTTCCATCGGTGTAAAGCGCGTCCTGCGCTCGATTGACCTCTGAGCGCACTCGCTGGATGCCCCCCGTTTTGAGCCGCCAACCGCGGCTTAACGGTGTCCGGCGGCGCTTGCGGTCCCGTAGCTCAATGGATAGAGCACTGGTCTCCGGAACCAGGGATACAGGTTCGATTCCTGTCGGGACTAGGCTCCTTCAAGGTGAAGGAGTTATGTCTTAATGCGTCGCCGAAAAAGGTCAATTGATACAGCTCACTGATACGGTGTTCTGGGTTGTGTCAGGTTCAGTCGCCCTACTAGCGAGGACGGGGGCATTACCGGACAGCCAGCCGATAAAACATCCGCTGAGCCTGCACCTGAACGCTGACGACGTTGTCGTTTTCGCTTGCCGCCGGCGAGGGAATAAAGCGCGTCCAGGTCACCAAATCGCCGTTTTCTTCAAGCACCGCTCGCCGCAGTCCCGCGGGCCAGCGCAATTGCAGAATCCCGATTTGCAGGCTGCTCGTCAGCCGTAGCGGATTCCCGAAAATCTCAATCACCCATTCAGGGCGGTCGATGAAGGGGTTGCGGTTCGCCTGGTAAATGTCGGCAATCAAATCGTTGCGGCTTCACTCGGCGTCGTCGGGCGGGTCGAGTAGGTGCCATTCAATCAGCGTTGTCAGCCGCGCCATTTTCGGAACGTCAGCTCCTGCGGACATGGTTGCGGATTCTTGCATGAAGTGCCGCGCGCAAAGCAGCGCCCGTCTTACCTTCGGCCGAAGAATAATATTCCGGCGGCTCAACGGCCGTAGCGATGCCGCACAGCCCCGCCCACAAGAAACTCTTCCATATCGTCGGGAACGTCCCCCTGGCGCGCAAATTCGCAAACGCGCAGGCAGCAGCTTTCAATTCTTGCGGATTTGGCTCTGGCCGCACATGATCTCGGCAATGGCGAAAAAACCCGACTTGCCGCTGCTCGTTCGGCTGTTCTCCCCGTGGGTAATGATCCCCCTTGCCGTTTTGGTCGGATTGTGGATCCGAGCTTGGGGGGCGCGTGTGCTGAAACAGGAGGCAAAGCGACCTATTGAGATTTACCAGCGCGCGGCTTGGGGAACGTTGCTGCACAAAGGCTGGTGGGTTTTGCCCGCGTTGATGGTCGGTGGTTCATTGTTCGTCGCATTGACGCCTGTTCGCACGGCAAGGCGCTAAGACCGGACGCCTCCGGTCGCTTGTCGCCGCACAATTGATGCGTTACGGCAGATACATCGTGCCGTTTGGCGTCGAGCGAGGCCCCTTTTTGCTGACCGGGTGCCCTGCGCCTTCCGCTCCGACGTATTTAATGACCTGATAGGTGCCGAGTGCGCGATAGATCGGCACGCTCACTCCGCTTCCAAACGTATTCGCGTGGCCAGTCGTGTAAGCAGTACCTCGAGTGTATGCCGACCGCCCGTAAAAGATTGTCGTCGCGTTCAGATTGGTTGTGGCATTCAGGGAAGTGAACGCATTCATTGTGTTGTACGTGCCTCGATACTCCTTCCCCTCGCCGAGGATAATCACACCGTCCCCACCTCGCGCTTTCGCTTCCCGTGCAACCGCATTCTTGCGCATCGCCATTGGAATCACTCCGCCTGGCCTGCTGTCCTCCACGCCGCCAATTACCCGGTATGGCCGTGGCGGCGCTCCCATTGACCAGATGTCAATTCCGTTCACCTGCTCGCACGCGCCGCCGGCTCCCACGACTATGCCCCCACCGTGCCAGCTTTTGTAATTTGTCGCGCACGATGCCACTACCAACAACGGCAGGAGGGAAAACCACGCTTTCATGCCGCTATTCCACCATAAGCAGCCGAACACCGTCAAGCTTTCCGGTAAGCGATCCGATTACTCGGGTTTGCCGTCACCTCAAAGCTAGCGCACTTCGGTCACACTCACTGTTATCGCAATTGGCCAATGATCGCTGGCTGAGGTTTGAACCACCGTTGCGGGCGCCGTGCCGGCGTTGCGAGTGAAAAAGTGATCGAAGCTCGCGTCACGCGAAAGCATAGCCGCGCGGCGCATTCGCCCATCCTCGCTGCCATGGTTCCGCCCATGCATCGGCGCAGTGAAGGCGGGAGAGGATCGCCAATTGCTGGCCGCTATGAACGCCGGTGAAGCGTTCGGGGAAGCGCGAGACAACTCGGCCGCAGCGGAGGCATCGAGGGCGGACAGCCGCCTGTCACTCCATACGTGGTTTGGGACTAGGGATTGTTTTTAGCACTCATGATCGGTCTGGCAAAAAATACTATGTACAAGACGAGGAATGCTACAAAAAACCATGCTCGATGATCAATCTGTTCCATTAGGGAGCGGTTTTTCTTCTCTGGTTTAGTCGGCGCGCCCTCCGCCAGCCGCGCGATCGGCTGCGGTGTCACGGCTGGAACACCGTTGCGGGCGGCGAGCCGGCGCCGCAGTCGCGTGTTCTCCAGCTTCAGCGAGGCGACCTCGGCTTCGATCTCGGTAATTCGCTGCGGGTTCGCCGGCAGTGCGGTTTCCGTCGCAGCGAAACACGCGACCGCGAAAACAGCGCGAAGGGTGATCCTCATGCGCGGCCAGTTGTAACCTAGTCACCGCGCCGCTGGCAAGTCGATTTAGCTACTCCCACAACGGCTTCAGCGCCCGATCACCAATCATGGCAAGCCGCTGATTCGGCCACAGCGCCGACGCCCGCCTGACAAACTCCCGCGCCTGCCCCAGGTCGCCAGCCCCGCACGAGTGCCGCGCGTACGCATGACAGAAGCCGGCGCAGTCCTGGCGGTGCTGATCGTCCGCCGACTGATCGAGCGTCTGCAACAGCACGAGGCCCATCTCCCATTTTTCGAGCGTCGCACAGATGGCCAGCCGCGCGGCGAATGATGAAGGGAGGATTTGCCGCGGTTATTTGTAGATGTCATGCGCGCCGATGTCGATGGACACGAATGCGTCATCTTCGGCGTAAAACACGGCCCGCAGGTTCGATTCGATTTCTACTGCCCACACCGTCTTTTTGTATCGAGCGGAGAGCTTATTTATGCGGTGTGTTCTCAATCGTTGGTCGAAAGGGTCAGCTTGGAATATCAAAAACTTCGCGGCGGCAGCCTTCTTTTGGTCCGGCGATAGCGCCCGGTAGGCCCGCCAAAACTGCGGGGTCGCCCGGAAACTTCGCAGTCCACCTCGCTGCGACGTGCCTTTCCTAGCGGCGGGCACCCGGAAACTCGCGCAACTTGCCAGCGCGTGCCTCTTTCATTCCCTGTTTAAAAGAGTCTGGAACAGGGTCGGTGAAGTCCGGCGGCGTGTGCCATTCAAGGACGACGCGCAGAAGTTCCTGAAGATGCTCATCCATTTTGGACGCGTGGCGATGGGCGGTTTTGGTATCCGGGGCGTGCGTGTAAAAGTCCATCACAAGACGTTCCCCGGCCCCCAAAAGCGAAAAAAGAGATATGCGGTGCTGGCGGAAATCGCTCAGCGTGGGGGAGGGGTTGTCGTAAACGTGCTTCGCGAACAACCCCTCGGCATCAGCCTTCCACTCCAACCACGCCTTGAATGCATTCAGGCATTGCTGAAAGTTGTCTTCTTGAGATTCAATCCAGCGTTGATGCGACGGGGGGCAAATGGGGCGCATCGCCGTCATGGGATTGATTTCGAGAGGCGGCGGCATCCCCAACCCTCACGCCGAACTATTCGAGTCGCAAGTGTCAACGAGCGAATTGTCGCAGTTTAATCAACCTTAATATCTTAGTATCCCCCGCGCCACCATCGGCAGCGCGGGGCGTGGTTATGCGTCCGGTGCGACAGTCGTCGGCTGTGACGGCCCGCCATCACGTTCCGCAAGCGCGGCGGCTCAGCGGCAGGGCGCATTTTCGCTTCACCCTTCATTTGGCCCCACCGAGCCACCCTGGCCGCACCCGGAATGCATCATCGAGAGCGCGGTGGACGAATCCTGCAATGCTCGGCTCGTTGCTACCGCGGGCTCCAGCGACGTTGAGGATACGAACGGCATGGCTGATGACGAAGTGCCCGAGCGTGTTGCCGGCGAATGGATCATCAGCGCGGACGTGCAACCACGGCTTGCCCAGCGCCTTGGTAAATTCAGCCGTTCGCTTCGAGCCGCCGGTGAGGGTCGGTGCCATCGAGAAAATCACCGTGTCGTCGTTTGTCGCGGACGTTCCATTCGTTGCGTTGCAGGTAATTCGCCGTTGGTGTCTCCGTCAGTTGGTAGCGGTCGGGAATCGGCCCATCCTCCGCCAGGCGACCTTTCGGACACCACCCGCCATGGGGGACGCCATTGGCAATCGCCCAGTCGAGGGCGGCGCGGTCGGCGCCGGTTTGGCCACCAGAGATGATTCGAATTGGCTTCATTGCGGTTTACTGACAGGATGCCGCCGCACCCGATGCAGCAGCAACAGATGTACTTTATTCATCACGAAGGCGGTCCCATAGAGCGCGCGGCTAATCACGACTATCCTCATGCCAAGGACTACTTTATTGGCCAAGGCTATCTCACAGCCGAAACGACCGTCCACGTGGGCGTGACTGGTCCCCCGCTTCCTCGCTCGACGATCCTGTACGTACCCTTGGATGATAACGATTCTCCGACCGTCGCGCTCAAGACCCTTGCCGATGAGGCGAAACAGATGTTTGAGAAATACTTTGGCCGCTTCACCCGATATGACCTTGTTCCGGGACGCTGCTACTCAGTCCAGCGGCCGTTTACCGACTCGCAGGGGCGAAAGATTTCGGAGATCCAAAACCTCACTTTCCGGTTCATTCGGCCGCCGTTTACAGAAGCGTGTTTCTTTGATGCGGCTGGGCGATACGTCGAGATTTATCTCGCCGACATCGAAGACCTGGCTGGCTTGATGCAAGAACATGAGCAAGCGCCTTCGTGACGAGCACCCGCGCCAGCCAAGAACCAGCGCGGGCGATTCTTTGAGCGGATTTGTACCGCCTTTGCGTTCAAGCCGCGCTCTGCGGCGGGGGGGGTGATACCCTTTGGCGTGCGACGCGTCTACGGGCATCCTGGGCAGGGCTTACGCACCAAAAGTCTGAGGAATGAGAGCGAGCAGGTCTGAGCGGAAGGTCGGGTCGAGGGCGGCGCGTTTACGTTTGGCGCGCACGGAGGCTTTGCTCGGATGGAGTTTAAGCACCTTG
>JBPCQC010000048.1:0-25450 GCA_050998515.1 Verrucomicrobiales bacterium | reverse complement strand
TTATTGCTGGCTCCCAGCCGCACAAATTCGGCCGGTTCACCGCCGGGGATATAGACGCCCAATACGGTATCGAAGTCACTGTCTCTGGTGTCAAAAATATACACTCCGTTTTCGGTAGGGGCGAAACTGCCCCAGACCGATGCGCCACCGGTATTGAAACCGTGATTTAACTCGCCCGTTTCTTTGGTGGCTGCGGTGGTATCTCCATTATGAGTTCCGGGCAAAGGGGTCGAAATGTCGGGAGCAGCGGTGAAATCGTCGGTTAGCGTGGCGCCTGACACGGCCGAAGCGGCAAAAGCCGAGAGGGCGGCACAAAGCAGAAAGCTTGATTGGGGAAACAACGGTGTTTTCATAATTTGAAGGGTTGGGGAATTGGATCCAATGCTAAATGAGGACTGCGAATTCTCGTTTTAGAAGAATATCCAATACACGTCAACCATCTCGTTGCATAATTCTATCTCAAATTTAAAAAAACTGTTTTGCCTGCATCCCCCTATTGTATAAAGGACCAGCCCGTTCTTGCGATCCTGAGAGCAAGGCGAAGTTAGCTCAATGGTAGAGCAGCGGCCTTTTAAGCCGTTGGTTCCGGGTTCGAGTCCCGGACTTCGCACCAAGTTTCGTTCGATGGGGTGCGAGTTGCTCAGGTCCGTTGAGGTGGCGGGACGGAAATTCGTGCACTTTTGAACTGGAAACCGGACGGTGAATCGACGCCGGAGGCGTCACGGAAATTAGCCGATGGTGAACCGGAGCGAAACCACATGACCCCCGCCAATAAATGCCCCCCCCGGATGGGGCGGCGGAAATCGGTCGCACCTTTCCTGCGCCCCTGCCGGGGCGCCTTCCGTTATGGAACGATTATCCGGTGGTTTCCGCTCCCTTCGATCGCTTCACCACCGGCTTTCCATCAGGCGTCCGGGACAGTCCTCTTCGCCTTAAATTACAACACGAAGTGCACGACAGGCTCGAGGCAGTTTATTTTTACGGGAAGGAGATTTCTTGACGTTTTCGCACGGCTTCGGCCAGTTTTTCCAGAACGGGGCGCGTCGTCTGCCAATCCATGCAGGCGTCGGTAACGCTCTGGCCATAAGTCAAAGTGGTTCCGGGTCTAGGCGCTTGCTGCCCTTCTACCAAATTACTCTCCAACATAACGCCCGCAATCCACCGACTGCCCGCCTCGATCTGGGTGGCTAAAGAAGCGGCCACTTTCGGCTGATTGCGGTGATCCTTGCCGCTGTTGCCATGGCTGCAATCCACCATCAAATAGGGGGGCATTCCCGATTGCTCCAGTAAAGCCACGACGCCAGCAATCGATTCGGGCCCATAATTGGGGCCTTCGTTGGACCCCCTCAGGATAATATGGCAGGCTTCGTTGCCTTTGGTCTTCACAATGGCGGAAAGGCCCTCCTTTGTCACCGAGAGAAATGAATGGGGGTGGCGCGCGGCCCGCAAGGCGTCGATCGCGACGCTTATGCTGCCGTTGGTGGCGTTTTTGAAGCCGACTGGCATGGACAGGCCGGAAGCGAGCTCGCGGTGAACCTGGCTTTCGGTCGTCCGGGCCCCGATTGCCCCCCATGAAACGAGATCCGCGATATATTGCGGGATGATCGTATCCAGAAACTCGGTGCCACCGGGAACTCCAAGACGCGCAAGCGCTAACAGCAACTCGCGGGCCGAGCGCAGGCCTTGATTGATATCAAACGTTCCATCCAGGTGGGGGTCGTTGATGAGCCCCTTCCAACCGACGGTAGTCCTGGGTTTCTCAAAATAGACTCGCATGACAAGCAAAAGAGCGTCACCGACCGAAAGTGCCAACTCCCTCAACCTCTGGGCGTAGTCAATCGCCGCCTCACGATCGTGGATCGAACACGGTCCCACGATCACAAGGAGCCGCGGATCGCGGCCCTGCATGATGTTCTCCGCGTCGCAGCGTGCCTCGCTGACAAAGCGTTGATCGCCAATCGAGGGCATCAGCTCCTCGATAAGAACCCTTGGTGCGGCCAGGGGCCGGATTTCATCGATCCGAATATCGTCGGTCGTGAGGCTGTGGATCATTGGATTTGGCAGATGCGGGTTTTTCCCGAGACGGATTATGGGGGATAAGACTATATCTTATAATTATCATAATTATATTGACTATTGTTATGGAAATTGTAAGATCCGCCCGTTCGCGTCACATTGCGGACGATAAACCAGAACAAACCAACCAGAACTATACCAATGAAAGTCCAAGTCAACAAACTCACCGAGAAGGCGAAAGCCGGCTTCAGCCTCGTCGAACTATTGGTCGTGATCGCTGTGATCGGCATTATGGCCGCCATTGCGATTCCCATAATCTCGAACATCAATCAAAACGCGGTTAACGCCGTGAACCGCCGCAACGCGCAAAACATCGCGAATGTCTACGGAGCAGCGGTGGCCGCTGGCGCAACGATCGACACGGGGAGTGTCTCCACGGTCATCAATGACCTACAGACGGGCAAAACCGGCATCGGCCAGTTCTCATCCACGACATTCAAAGTCAACATCAGCGATGCCGAACAAACTACGCTCGAAGCGGCGGGTCATTTGAGCATTGCTGACGGGGTCTTGAATTACAGCGGCTAGTAGACTCTCGCGGGTGTGATGAGCATCACACTTTATGATGATCGATTGAGAGCGGCGACCCTTGGTTCAGAACTAAAGACGAATTGGATTTGGGCAAGGGCCGCCATCTGAAAAGGCCATTTATGATCGGGGGAGTCGGCAAATTGTCGCCTCCCCCGATGTTTTTTGACTAGCCTCAAACTCGGGTGGTCCGGCCACCTTCGCCTCGAAATCTGAAAATTTTATACCCATGACCTTGCAAACAATCGGCCCCGTAGGGTGGGCCGCTGGCTCATCGACGGCCAGGATCAGAGCGCGTCGCTCTGGATTCAGTCTGGTCGAGTTATTGATCGTTATCGCGGTGATTGGGATTCTGGCCTCGATTGTGATCAGTAACATGTCCAATGCGGCGCAGGATTCCCGCAGGATTGTCGCCCGACAGCAACAAGTCGTCCTGCAAAGCGCCATCAACAACTGGGTGGCCCAAGCCTGTACCACTTCGTCCAACGCGAGTCTCAGTACGGTCCGCACCGCCTATAACACCCCGCAAAATGCCTTGGGGCGGCTTTCGTTGATTCGTGATTACCTCGACGCTGACACCTACAACCATTTTGCGACCAACACGTCGGATGCAGCGAAGGTCCAAAGTGACGCCATGAAACGAGCGGGCAAATGGATTGAGCTGCCGGCTTGGGGGCTGAATTCCTACCCTCAGGTCGATTTGAAACCCATCAATTGAGCGAAGAACTGAACCCACATTGCCATGAAAAACTCGATTCAAGCACTGGTGCCAAGAGGCAAGGGCTTCTCACTCATCGAGGCCTTGGCGGCCGTTGCCATTGTGGGCATCATCACCTTTCTGGCCCTGCCCAACATCATCAAACTTAGATCGGACAGCGAGCGGAACATCGCCATCGCGCGAGCGGAGGGATTCAACATGGGTGTCGCAGCCTACGTCCAGTCGATGGGCCTTTCGTCTGCGGCGGCAGATTGGGCGCCGCTCAGTGCCGAATTCCGGTATGGGCGGGTTCGGCCCTTCCTTGCCTTTGCGCCCGCTTCCCTCAGCGATTACATCCCTAATCCCTATTCTCTTGACGTGGCTACGTATACGATCACGGCGGGGGGGGCTACGACCTTGGGAAAGGTAGGTCTCTACGACAGTTCGTCCGGATCGAACCTCACGGTCCATTATTAAAACCCCCAGGCTTGGGAAAACCATGCGTTCGACCGAATACCAGTGTGCGCCCGCCCATGCGCTGGCTCTCAGAGCAGGCTTCAGCCTGGTGGAAGCCCTCGTAGCCGTTGCGATACTTGGAATCATGGGGGCAATTGCAATCCCGGTGTTTGGGCGAATTGCTGAAGTATCGCGCCAGGAAGTGGCGGACAATGTGGCCACGCGGATCAATGGTGTCCTTATCACCCATCGGCTGACCAGCACCGATCCAGTGCTGGCAGCGAATCACTCCGGCACGGCTGACGAGACGGCGATGATGACCCATCTGCGAACCCGGGACGACGCCGTGCCAGGGTCTCCGCTACTTTCAGGCACGGGCTGGCCGAGCGTTCCGTCTTCGGACAACAAGGTGCCGCGCCTGCGGTGGAACGGCCGTTTTTTTGAAGCGATTCCCGAAGGAACGGACGGCGTTGGCCTGAAAATTCGTCAATAAAGCGTCCTCTCTGAATCCTCTCCCATGAAAGAACCGATGACCGTGCTCTCGACCTCGCCAGAAAACCGCCTTTTCTCGGAAAGCTTTGATATCGAAGCGCCAGCTCCTCACCGCCACGGGGCTACGGCGCACAAAAATGGAACTTCGGACGCCGAACGCATCGCGGCCGCCGTCGGTCTCCTCCCCACGCGCCTCGCCAGGCCGGCCTGCACGATACCAGCCGAAACTCTGGTGCGGCATCTCGGACGTTTGCCTCGCTCCCCAGATCCGTGGGTGCCTCTGGCGACGCTGGGCCCCCTTGTCATTATGGGGCATCATTCCGTCGAATCGGAGGACTTTTGGGGAGTTCCACCCTTCCTGGTGGTGCGCACCATCATCACTCCCGAGGAATACAATGAAGTGGCGAAGGACCTCGCTGCGCGCCTTGGCATTCAGCCAATGAGTGCGTCAAATGCCCTCGAGGGCAAGATGCCCAAGCCTCCCTCGGACCAACTGAGCGACGTCCTGCACTGGTTCGTCGAATACTATCCTTTCGCTAGCGAGGATGAAGCGGAACGGATGCGACGCCTCTTTGTGGAAAACCAGGGCAAGGTTCTCTCGAAACCGCAGGATCTTGCCTTCCTGCCCCGACATTTCGGTGTCGCCCTCTACCACATTGCGACTGGCGCTCCAGTCTTTAATCCCGAACAGGCTCCGGCCCAAAACCTCTTTCCCCCGGAGCTGCTGGATAAACATACGGTCTACCCCCTCTTTATCGGCGAAAATGCTGTCTATCTTCTGGCAGCGAATACCAGCGTGTATGCATTTGAGGATGAATGGCTCTCCTCAGGGCATGAGCCGCTAACCCTGCACCCGGTCATCGCCGATCCCGCGGCCATTCGGGCCACGATAGCGCGGGACCGGGCTCGCTCCGCCCGCCCAGGCACCAGCGCTCAAGTGGGCGATCTTTACTATTCTGACCAGGTCGAAAACCTCATCGAGATCGATCCCGTCGACATCGGCCGTGTCAATCCTCAGAACCCGAACAATTCTCCAGACCAGGTCGTGCAATGGGTGCTCTGGCGGGCGATCAGCATGCGCGCGTCGGATTTGCATGTCGAAAAATTCTATAATACGGCGCGCTTCCGTGCGCGCGTCGACGGCGAGTTGGTCTGCGTTCATTCATGCTCGGAAGAATATTTGGGCCGCTACATCGCGATGTTCAAAAACTACTGCGGCATGGGCCAGCAGCGGCAGGACACCCAGGACGCGCGGTTTTCCATCCGGCTCGGTCAAAAGCGCCTTGACGTCCGTGTCGCTGCGATCCCGTGCCGGCGAGAGCAGCAGAAGATCGTCATGCGGTTTCTCGACAAGCAGGACGGAATCAAAAAGCTCTCCGAGCTCAATCTTTCGCCCCGACAGCTTTCAATCATTCGCGACGTAACGCACCGCGACCAGGGCCTTGCTTTGGTCACCGGTCCCACGGGATCCGGCAAAACCACCTCCCTTTACGCCTTTATCAACTCGATTAACACCGACAACATCAACATCCAGACCATCGAGGATCCCATCGAATACGAAATCGAAGGCATCAACCAAACCCAGACCGATCCGTATCACGGCATCACGTTTGCCGCGGGGCTTCGGTCATTGCTGCGCTGTGACCCGGACGTCATCCTCGTGGGTGAGTCGCGCGATCCCGAAACCGCGCAAGCCTCGGTCAACGCGGCGCTGACCGGTCACCTGGTTTTCACCACGCTGCATGCCAACGATTCTCTGCGTGCCATCTCCCGTCTCTTGTCCATGGGGGTTGAGAGTTATCTGCTCGCCGATGCCCTGGCACTCAGTCAGGCCCAGCGACTGGTGCGGCGGCTCTGCGGATACTGCAAAACACCAACGTCCCTGACCGACGAAATGATTGAGTTCCTAGGTCTCAATGGCGTTCTTAAAGACGGCAAAAAGCCGGATTTGCCGATTTACAGCAAAGGCGGCTGTCCGGAGTGCAATTCGACCGGCTACTCTGGGCGCGTCGCCCTCATGGAAATGTGCCCCGTTACCCCGGAGTTACAGTCCTTGGTTGCCGAGGGAGCGCCCATGTCCCAGATGCGCCAATGCGCACTGAGAGACGGTTTCATGAGCCTCTATCAAGAAGGCCTCATGCACGTCCTCGCCGGCAACACCACGTTCGACGAGATCGCCTGCCTGAGCTACACAGCCCCCGTTATGCTCGAGCGCCCGAAGTTCGCCTGACGCGGCCGCGCCCGGCTCACGGTCGCTGAGGGGCCCGTGAGCACCCGGCTCTGAAGCTGAATCAGTCACCGCGCAGGTGCCGAGCCTGCTGGACGAGGTAGCGGTCGGTCATTCCGCTGATGTAATCGCAGACGCAACGGGCGACACCGTCCACTTCGAGGCGGCGGCTGGTGTGCGAACCGATGTGCTCGGGGTGTTTCAGATAATGCCGAAACATGGTTTCGATCAGAGAACAGGCACGGGCATTCACGCTTTTTATGTCGGGGTGATGGTAGAGATTCTGGTAGAGAAAGGCGCGCAGCTCCGCCATTTGCACGGCGAGTGTGGATTCATGCCTGACCAGGGATTGCGGATGTCGGCGGATGTCGTCAGCATCGCCGAACCCGCCCGCATCGAGGCGCTCCGCCGTGGTCGTAATCAGGCTTTCAACCATGGTGTCCGTCAGGCTGCGGATAATGTTCCCAAGCCGTTCCTTGCCGTTGGTGCCCGGGAGCCGCTCGGTTACTTCAAGCGTGCATTTTTTCCATAGAGACAACTCCTCGAGCTGGCCCTCGATCAATAACCCATGGTCGAGGCCATCATCCAGGTCATGGCTGTAATACGCGATCTCGTCCGAGGCGTCCGCGATTTGAGCTTCCAGGCTCGGGCTGGGAAATGTTTCCGCGGGGTGCCACTCTCCTATCGAGTCTTTGAAGGAAGGACGCCTCTGGTGGCCGTCATGTTTACCCAGGCCCTCGATGACTTCATAACTCAAATTCAGCCCAGGCACGTCAGTGAACTTGCGTTCGAGCAACTCAATCGCCCGCCGGCTTTGCCGGTTGTGTTCAAAGCCACCATGCTCGCGCATGAGGGTGTCGAGCATTTCTTCGCCGGCGTGGCCAAAGGGGGGGTGCCCGAGGTCGTGCGCCAGCGCGATCGCTTCCGCAAGATCTTCATTGCACGCCAGAGCCGCGGCGATCGCGCGCGAGATGGAAGCCACTTCGATGGTGTGGGTCAGCCGGGTCCGGAGATGGTCGCCTGTGCCATTGAGAAAGACCTGAGTTTTGTATTCCAGTCGCCGAAAAGCACGGCTGTGAATGATACGCGCGCGGTCCCGTTCGTATGCGGTCCGATATTCATGTTCAGCCTCGGGGTGCGAACGGCCCGCCGAACGCGCCACCGCTTGAGCGTAAAGCGCGAGGCGACGCAGTTCGTCAGCTTCCCGGTGGCCCCTCTTGCGCATCATGGTCTGAAATCCCTCGAGTGATATCGTCAAAAGCGGCTTTCCGGGCCTCGGCAAATGCCTTGCGCACCGCCAGGAAATCGAAAAGCGCAAAGACCATCACAAACGCCAGCCCGGCAAAACTCGCTGCCAGATAAATCGCAAACCACCATGGATGGCGCTGCAAAAAATCCAGCAAAAGGAAGTAACCGCCGAAGACAAAAGCCAGCACCGCCAGCGTGCTAAAGAACATCCACTGCCGCCGAGCCCGCATATCGCCGAGAATCGAGCGGGCCAGCACCAGACATAGTTGGAACAACCCTCTCATGGGCAAGGGTGCCGCACGATGAATCCAAGAGCCAATGCAAAGATACTTGCGCCAACGGTGTCTGAGGACCCTCCTCGGTGCTCGTGGCATCAGGCGCGTGCCGCGTCCCTGAATCGAGCCGCCGCGACGGGCTCGAGGCCTGTCATGCACTTCGTGTTGTAATTTTAATTTAAGTGCGAAGAGGAACTGTCCCGGAGGGACCACGGAGATCAGCCGGTGGTGAAGCGACCGAGGGGAGCGGAAACCACCGGAGCTGAATGAACACGGCTAAGAAGGTCCCTCTTCTTCTTTCGTCTCCGCCGGGAACGCATTGCCCAGTGAAGTTTCGAGAGTAGGAGACTTGCGAATGCGCCATTGGTGCGCCGTCGCGGTTGAGGCACGACTCAATCGTTCGCGCAAGCGGTCAGGGCTCAGCCAACCTGCGCCGAGCACCGATATCGTGATGCGCTCGGCTTCATCGCCAGTGGCGACGGTCAACTCGAAAACACCTGCGTGTTGCGCGACCAGTTTTTCGATGACTGAATCCGCGGTGGCGCCGGAACTCGCATAGACGACCTGGACATCGCGAGGCAAAGCCTCGGCTTTGCGAGATCGATCCCCTTTCCCGTCAAAAACAATCACGACGCGCTCTTCCGTATTGTCCTGGTAGACGGTCAGGCGACGCACCAGTTCAGCGCGGGCGCGGCGAGGGGCGCTCTCGTGCAGACGACGCAAATCCGGCCAATGAAAAATGATGCTGTGGCCGTCGACAATCAGGTACCTGGCAGGCACGGCCCGGCCTCATTCGCCGGCCGGGGGCGCGGCTTCCCTGGCAGGCTCGACGGCTTCACCCTCCAGCCTGGCAAATTCCGGGCGAGACCCGGGCGGGGGACCCGGCTCAACCGCCCCCGTTTCGGCAGGCGCCGCCGATTCGAGAGACGCACTCTCCCTGGCCGGGACTTGCACTTCGGGTTTGGATGCTGCCACCTTGGCGGCCCGCTTCCTTGGCGCGGCTTTCCTGGCCGCAATTTTTTTGGCGGCCTTCTTGGGAACTTCCGGCTCGACCGTCTTCGCCACTCCCTTGGTGACTTTTCGGGTACGCGCATTCTCTCGCGCTCGCTTGAGGTAATCCCGCCGGCGCTTGCGTTTGACTCGCGTTCTGAGCTGCTGTCCCATATTGCTGTGGATTGGATAGGAAAAAGCCGGCGTAGTATCGGAGTCAGCCCTTTGCTTGCAACTCATTTCCGGTCCAAAAACCGTCGGCGCTGTTCTTTATAAAAAACTCCCGGTCTTGCAAAATGAGTTGCATTTCCGACCAGCCTTGGCTTAGATTCCAACAGGCTTGTCACTCGGGACTCTTGAAGGTTCTGCTTTTTCCATTGGCGCGGCGGTTGCTTTTCTAACACGCGCTCACGCGGCAGAAACGCCGAGTGGCCCGCTATCGCGCGGGTTCGCGCGATACCTCTTACGTTTAAGGCTCGAAAGCACAGTTGGCAGGTTTCCACATCCATCCTCCGTTTGATTACGGCGCCAGCAATCAACTAACTTCGTTTTTTCCGCGCCTCGACTGCGCGGCACATGGACGGCACGTCCCCAATCGAGTTTATGTCTGGTCACAGCAAATGGGCCAAGGTTAAGCACTTCAAAGGCGCAATCGACGCCAAGCGCGGCAGAATTTTCTCAAAACTTTCCCGCGAGATCATCGTCGCGGCCAAAAGCGGCGGTGGAGAACCGAAACTCAACGCCCGCCTGCGCCAGGCCATCGATGCCGCCAAGGCGCAAAATATGCCCAATGACACCATCGAGCGCGCGATCAAAAAAGGGTCGGGCGAGTTGGGCGGCGAAACAATTATCGAGGTGACGTATGAAGGCTATGCTCCCGGCGGGGCGGCTCTCCTGATCGAATGCGTGACCGACAACAAAAACCGCACTTCGGCCGACATCCGGAGCATTTTCACGCGAAACCATGGAAGTCTCGGAACCCCGGGCAGCGTCGCGCATCTTTTCGCGCGGAAAGGTGAAATCCGAGTTCCGTTCAGCGGCGTGAGCGAAGAAGCCCTGCTCGACGCCGCACTGGACGCTGGCGCTGACGACGTAACCCTCGAGGGCGAGGAACATGTCGTGGTGACCGCGCCCGACCAATTGTTTGCTGTGGGGGATGCGCTTAAGGCGAAAGGTATTACTGCGATTACTCAACAGCTGGTTCAGGTGCCTCTCATGACCATTACGGTTACTGAAGCGGCGACCGCTGCCCAAGTGGTCCGCTTGTACGAAGCCCTCGATGAACTGGACGACGTCCAAAACGTCCATGCCAATTTCGCTATTCCTGACGAAGTGATGGAGCAGTTGCACGCGCATTGACTCTCCTCCCCTCCCCTTTCCCAACCCATACCGAATGAACGAATCAACCGAGCTTATTCCCGGTGACACCGCTGCCGACTCAGCCCACGCCGTAAAAAAGACCGCGAAAAAAACGGCGCGAAAAAGCGCCCGAAAGAGTGCGAAGAGCCGCCCCGTCGACGGCATTGATGGCGACGCAGCCAGTTCCGCTGATGCTTTAGCGAAGGAAGCGAAGGTTGATCGTTCCGTTCCGACTGTCGAGATTGCACCCCGTCCTAAAATTGCCGCCGCTCCGCAGCAGGAATCGGCGGATCCCGAACCGGTGGCATCGCGAAGCGGCCCAGTATTTCGAGGAGACGAAGTCCCCCGCCAAAGCAGGGCGATTGAAGATCAGCGAGATGGAAGGGCTGGCGCAGGATCGCAAGAACCCTCGAACGACCCGCCGCCCTGGCGTGATCAACAAAGAGCCGTCGACGAAAGGAACAGAGCCATAACCTCGCGGGCGTCGGAAAGTGAAAATCCTCCGCGTGAGCAATCACGTCGCGAAAACTTTGTCCCGGACAATCGCGGGCGCCAAAACTGGAGGCCCCGCGAGGATCGCCACGGGCGCGGCCGTTTCGATAATGCATCACAGCGGCGCGAAGGAGGACCGCCCCCAGGATCCGACCGTCCCCGCGGGCCGGATTTCCGCAGAGAACCGCGTGAGCCGGGAGGACCAGGCAATGAAGCTGGCGGCACTTCAACGGTTGATGAGGGGTCAACTCACGAGCATCGCCGCGACCGCTCTCAGCGCTTCCAACGCGGACAGCGGCCGGACACGGGGCCAACGGGGCCAGTGGAACCTGGAGCCGGCCTGCTGGAAATTTCCAATAAGGGTTTTGGCTTCCTGCGTCAGAGACACCGCAATTTCGCCCAGACACCCAATGACATCTTCGTCACCCCGGAAACAGTGCGCCGCTACGGCTTGCGCGATGGCGTTTACCTGGAAGGGGACGTGCGAAATGGGCACCGGGGACCACAGTTGATCGAGCTGAAAATGATCAATGGGAGCCCCCCCGAACTATACAAAAACCTTCCGATCTTCGAAGAACTGACCGCGATCAACCCGGCCAAGCGGATCATTCTCGAGACGACGCCGGATCGCACCACAACGCGCATAATCGACATGGTGGCGCCTATCGGCAAAGGCCAGCGCGGCCTCATTGTCGCGCCGCCCCGGACGGGGAAAACGACTCTTTTGCAGCATATCGCCGAGGCTATCGCCACCAAATACCCGGAGATCCACCTTATCGTTCTTCTGGTCGATGAACGGCCCGAGGAAGTCACTGAAATCACGCGGGCGATTCCGCAGGCGGAGGTCTTCGCGAGTTCAAATGATCAGGATGCCAAGAGTCATTTGCGCATGGCACAGATCGCCATCGAACGCGCCAAGCGTCTCGTGGAAGCCAGCAGAGATGTCTTCATCGTGCTCGATTCCATCACTCGGTTGGCGCGGGCCAGCAACAACGCGCTGAAGGGCGGTGGCCGCACCATGTCTGGCGGTGTCGATGCGCGGGCACTCGAACTGCCTCGTCGACTTTTCGCCGCCGCCCGCAACACCCGCGAAGCCGGCAGCCTGACCATCGTCGGCACCGCGCTCGTCGAAACCAACAGCAAGGGGGACGAATTGATCTTTCAGGAGTTCAAAGGCACTGGCAACATGGAACTCGTCCTCGACCGCAAAGTCGCCCAGCAATACGTCTATCCGGCGGTCGACATTTACAAGTCGGGCACCCGGCGAGAGGAGTTGTTGCTCCCCGGCCATCAGTTGGAAAAAATAAACCTTATCCGCCGCGGACTCGCCGGCCATAAACCGGTCGAAGCCATCGAACGCCTGCTCCACTTTGTTCGCCGCCATCCGAACAACGCGCAAATGTTGCTCGATATTCCAAAGGCGGCGTTCGTGACGTAGACTTATTTGAACCAGAAGCAAAATCACAGTTCATGAAAGCCGCAACTCTGTCACTCCTTTTTGCCGCTGCCGCCTGTGCGCAGGCCGGACAGCCAGCCCTCGAAGGACTCAGCCGCATCGAGCAAAAATTCGGTCCTGAGTTTACCGAGCGCGTTTTCGAAATGACTGGAGCGGGAGGCGATCCGCAGCCGAATGAATGGCGCGTCACGGCCCATGATCCCGTCGAGAAAGCGATGTTGCATGAATTCTGGATCGGCGGGCGCCGTGTTACGGACGAGGGCCTGAATGACGACTTTTATCCCGAACGCCTGCCCAAAGGATTTTTTAAACTGAGCCGTCTGAAAGTCGATTCGACCAATGCCTTTGAGAGGGCAGAGAGAATGGCACGCGAAGCGAAGGTGGGATTTGACGTCATCAACTACAAGCTGCACTGCCGCGAGTATAGCGACGAGCCGGTGTGGACATTGACGTTGCTTGATAGCGAAGAGGAAATCGTGGGAAGCGTGCACCTCTCGGGTGAGAGCGCTGAAGTACTGCGCACGGTGTGGATCCGCCGATCCGGCAGTGGCCGGGCCGTTGTTCAGGACACAGCGCTCGGCTATAAAATTAAAGCGGTTAGTTCCGGCAATCCTCCCCTCGGCAGCGGCTTGGGATCCGCCGACGTGTTGACGCGTGAAAGTGAATTCGGCATTGCGGATGAAGAGCCGCCGCCGGCGCCTGCGGAGCCGATACCTCAAGTCACACCCGAAACGACGCCTTCCGAAGCTGAGCCGGCCGCAACCATCGAGCCTGAGGCTCCACCACCGGATGCCAACGCAGAAATCCCCGAGATTCGGCGGCTCAATGACGCGCAGGAAAAAGCCTTCACTCCGAAACCGCCCCAATAACTGTTGATTTCGACGGTGCTGTTAAAAGAGGGTCGCAGCAGCAGCGGCAGTCCCAATCGGATTGGATGTGAGCATTTGCAGCGCACTTCCAGCGAGCTGGATCGGCAGCCCCACGATTGGTCCCAAAACCGAACAGGATGAATTGAGTGGCGCACATGGCACCAGCAGCACAAAAACACAAAGCAGTCTGACCGGGCAGCGGCGCATATTATTTGTGCTCGGCGGTCTTGACATCACGCGCGTTTTCATGAGGCGGCGTTGCGCCTGGGTCATGGGTTCCATGATGAGTAAATGCGCGTGTTGTTTTGTAGGAGTGCTTTTCGCATGCTCCCGTGAGAGCCAGAAAACAAATCACGGAGAGCAAGCCGAGCAGGTGCTTCATGAAGGGAATAGCCAAGGGCGCGGGTAGATTCAACCCGGGGTGCCAGGATTGCAACTGGATGTTGACGCACGGACGCGACAAGCTTCGTCACAGCGCCACCTCTCACCCAACCCAAATATGACCGACAAACTCGATCCTGCTCAGCTTCCCGCTTTGGCACGCGAAGTCATGCGCCGGGCAAAATTTCCCTTCCTGGCCACCATTGATGGCGATCAGCCTCGCGTCAGACCGGTCTCGCCGGTTCGTGTAGAAGGCTTTACCGTATTTATCGCCAACTTGCGCCGTTACGGCAAAACCGCCGAAATCGAGCGCAATCCGCAAGTCGAGCTCTGCTACCTGGATGAAAACCACGACCAGGTCCGTATCGCCGGAGTCGCTACAGTAGTGAGCGACCGGCGCGTTTTGCAGGAAATCTGGGACGTCAACCCATTGCTGCGGCGCTATCTGGGAAGCCTCGACAATCCAGAGTTGATCGTTTACGCAGTTCGCCCCCACGGGGTCCGCCTCATGCGCGAGTGGGCGCTCGAATACTACACGGTGCCTTGGGACACTCCCGAGATGGACAAGCAGCCCAACTCGGGAGTTGTCTGAGACCAGTGTGCCCTTTCCCAAGGGGGGTCAGTTTTTCTTGACGACTTTTTCGATGACCTTGTCTGGGTCTTTAGCAAAGTTCGGCGGGCACTTCGGGCAGCAAAAGGCAACGTTTTTCACGTAAGCCGACTTTTGCTCCGGGTTTATTTCCTTGCCCGTGAAGATGCATTTGCCGCTTTTCGAGTCATACTTCGCGATTTTCTCGATGAAGCTGTCGGGATCCTTGTCGAACTTGCCTTTGCATTTTTCGCAGCAAAAGGAGATTTCTTTTTTGTAGTCGGTGGTGATGGCGGCATCGATGTCCTTGCCGCTGTATGGGCATTTCTTGTTGGTGGGTTCGCCGAAGGCGCCGACCGTAAGTGCGAAGCAGGCAAGGAGACTAAGCAGTGGTTTCATAGATCAATGATGGATTAAGGGTGGGTTTGGCTTGAGGTCATGAGCAAGCCGGGATTACCCTGATGCCCTGCCAGTTTAACTCTTCTTGGTGGTCGCTGAGGTTGAGGGCGAGCTCGGAGGTGCTGGGCTGCCAGCTTTGGCGATGACGCCCTCGAGTTTTTTCGCGAAGTCTTCCGGGGTCGAGGAGCCAACC
Organism: Verrucomicrobiales bacterium; assembly: GCA_050998515.1. GTDB lineage: Bacteria > Verrucomicrobiota > Verrucomicrobiia > Verrucomicrobiales > V1-33 > JBPCQC01. Next base: position 10,723 of record JBPCQC010000048.1, on the reverse strand, counting down.
TGGTTCCCCAGCGTTTTGCCTTCCGAGGAAACAAATTGAATATGAGGAATCCCGTTGACGCCAAATTCCTTGGCCGGTTTCTCATTGTCCTTGTCGTCGGTATCGAGATAGGCCCACACGAACTTGTCATGGAATGGCTTGATCGCCTCGCTGGGATAAACGTCTTTCTTCATTGCCTGGCACGGGCCGCACCAGGTGGCGGAGAAAACCAGCACAGCAGGCTTGCCCGCTTTTTTCGCCGCGGAAAGGGCGGAGCGGTAGCTTTTTTCAAACTTGGGGCTGCCTTTCGGAAAATCTGCGCCATAGGCGGATCCGAGGACACCGATCAGCGGCGTAAGGAAAAAAGAGCAAAGGAAGGAACGGCGTGGAGAATTCATGTTGGTGTTTGATTATGAGCGAGACCGCGGACAATTTCTGTCCGCGGCCGTCTTGCGTGGGTGACGTCTGGCCGACCCGGAGGTTCCGTTTTTGAAACTATTTCGCGGGTTCCGTTTTCTCGCCGGCGGCTTTCCAGCCTGAGATTCCGGCGGACAGGTGTTTAACGTTCTTGTACCCGAGTTCTTTGGCTTTTTTGGCAGCCGCGGTATAGGCGGTGCAGGCGGGGCTTCCGCAGTAGGCGACGACGAGGGCGTCCTTGTCGGCGGGCAGCTTCTTGTCAAGGCTCGCTTTGGTCTCCTCAAAATTCAGGGCGGTCGGGATATGCCCCTGCTTATACGAGTCGGTGCCATTGACATCGATTACTGTGACCTTGTTCTCTTGAATGGCTTTTTTGAGATCAGGGATGCTGATGTCAGGGAATTCACCAGCGGTGGCCACCAGGGCCGTGAAGGCGCAGGCGAGGAGGGAACTAAGAATGCGTTTCATACTTTTTTTGGTTGTTTGGTTTGTGCCACAGAGGCAGTTTTGAGACCGCATGCCGCCCACGCGGCAGCCAGCATCCGGAGGGAAACCCCGCACCGACCGCGCAGTTGCGCCGTCGGTGCAGCTTGGTGAACAATTTTTGCATTGTCCGCCTCCGGTTCCGTCAAGGCGGTCAACTTGACGAAAGCTTTAATCGAGCGAGAGAGCCTTCTCGGGTGAGATAAAATTGGACGAGGGCATGCGGGAACGGAGCGAGCGAATCCGCCGGTCACGCACACCAACCCGCTGCCTGCAGAGAACAGCAAGCTATCAACCTGCGCCATAGCCTGGGTGACAGCACCCGGTGTCTCCAGAGCCAACGATGATGGGGGGCCGACCGGCTCCCTGTGGAACCGATCAGACATTTCTTGGAGGGTAGTGCGGGCTGGGCGGCACGTTCAGCGACGGTGTAGCCTTGCCGCCACGACCTGACAAGAACAATTTTGATGTGCGCCGAGGCTGCAGCTAAAAGTTTTTAGTGTTCAGCGGCTGGTTCTCGAGCAATGTAGCGCTCGCACTGAAACCACCTGAATACTCATTCCCATGCCTCTCGCTGTTGGATCGAAAGCACCTGATTTTACTCTCAAGTCGAAAACGCCCACTGGTCTTGAAGACCTGACGCTCTCGGCAAATTTCGGCAAAAAAAACACGGTTCTCTTGTTTTTCCCGCTGGCTTTTACCAGTGTGTGCACGCAGGAAATGTGCGACCTGTCCGGAGGTCTGGACGCCTATGAAAAGCTTGGCGCGGAAGTCATCGCCGTGAGCGTTGACAATCCGTTTGCTCAGGAGGCCTGGGCGCAGAAGGAAGGGATCAAGCTGAAGCTCGCCAGCGATCTGAATAAACAAGTGGTGAAAACCTACGGAGTTGAGTTTGCGAATCTGGCCGGAATCGGTGATACCGCGGCCCGAGCCGTCTTCGTCATAGATAAGAACGGTATCATTCAGCATGCCGAACAAACTCCCTCTCCCAAGGAGATCCCGGACTTTGACGCAGTTAAGGCAAAGCTCGCGGAACTGCGATAGAACCGGCTCCGCAGAGTTTATGGGGGGGTCTTTCTTTCTCCGATGCCGCGGAGCGGGGGCCCTGCCCGTTGTGCTGCTCGTTTCGTGTCAGCATTTCGAAAGCAAGGGCGGTGCCACCACCCCACTGCCCCCGCGGGACAATACCCTCTCCTTGTTCGCTTTGGGCCGTGAAAGCCTGGACCGAAACCGGTTCGAGGCCGCTCATTTTTCTCAAGGTACGTGGACTCTGTCGCCGCGTGAAACGGCAAAAGTGCGGCGTGTCGCTGAACACCTCAAGCCGGGCACACCGTTGCTGCTCGCTGGGTTTGGTGTCGAAGCCGAAGGTCCGGAAGCGGCACGCATCCTTTCGATGCGCCGCGCGCTCGAAGTCCGCCAACTCCTAATGGCGTGCGGGGTCGATGCCTCGACCATCCACTGTACCGGCTTCGGCGCAGATTGGCCGGGCGAGTCACACTCTGCTCGTGTGGAATTTGGCGTCGTAAAATGACTTCTGCCGCGGCGGCGGCGAAACCGCGGTGACTTCTAAATGAAATTCACTGGAACCACCTGCTGGGTGGGCGTGAGAATGAGCGCCGCGGAAATCGCCTCCTCGCTCGCTCCCGTGAGCCGCGCCGCCACGATGCGATAGACCTCGAGTTGGGGGCGATAGGCGTTCACTTTCTCTTCGATCCCGCCTTTCTGCACTGCGAAGTCAGTCTTAAAGTCGACGATGCGAATGCAATCTTTTTCAACGATAACGCGATCGAAAGTGCCGGTGACCCATTTTTGATCGATGATGATTTCAAAGGTCTGCTCGCGCCAAATGGACACTCCCGGTGCTGGTCGACCCATCGCGGCACGAATGGCTGGGTTCTCGAGACAGGCGCGGACTTCACTCAGCGCCGCAATTTGCCATGACTCAGCTTTAGGCAGGTGATGGCGTTGCCATTGTTCGAGCGCGGAGAGATCCTCGGGATCCGCCACTTGCTGGAACAGCGTGTGAACCAATGTTCCAAAAGCGCGCGAGCTGGCGGCGGCAGGAGCGAAGAGCTGGGCGGCACGCAATCGGGCGGCGCTTTCCCCGCTTGGCCTGCGTCGCTGTAATCGTGATTTTGGCCGCTGGGCCGGCGCGGGCAGCGACACTTCACGGTCGAGCGCTGCCGGTTTTTTGGGACATTCCTTAAACCATTCCCACGTTCCGAATGGCGCACCCACTTGAAAAATCTGGCCGCCCGAAACGACCGGACCGCAGCCTTTCGCGTCCTGAAGTGCCACAACGGTTTCGAGCCAGCCATGAGGGTCGGGGGTAGGTTCGGCCCCGGCATTCAACTCCCCGCTGATGACGTAAAGCCCACGCTTCGCGCGCGTCATCGCCACGTAAAAAAGGCAGAAATTTCCGTAGTGTTCCGCAGCCCGCGCCTCCTCAAGGCACGCGCTGAGTGGCGCCACGAAGGTGCTAATCGCCTGCGCCGGCGAACGCAGCAACCATTCGGTTTCATAAAGATCCCGCCACGTCCGCGGCGGAGGGCGCTTGCGTGAGATCCCCAATCCGCGGCCCGCCCGGCCGCGCGCCGGCCATCCGAGACGAGGAACAATTACGATATCAAATCCGAGTCCCTTCGATTGATGAATCGTCATCACCTGCACGACTGAGGCAAGATCGGGAGGCTCGCGCCGCTTGATTGACCGCGCCGCCTCGAGAAACGCGTCCAGGTCGCGCGAGCCAGTGAAATCGAACTCCCGCGCAATTTGGAGCAATTCTTCACCCCGCCTGCGGCTGAAGGGATCGATACCCGAACAAGCCTCGACCTGGCTGGTTCCTGCCGGCCGCAAGGAGGCTTGCGCCCCCAATCGATCAATCCATATGCGGAGCGTCCCTTCGATCCCGTGTTCTTCCACCGCCCGCAAAACCTGCCAGACCAGGGCGCCGTCGGACCACCCGTTTTCGGAGATAATTTGTTGCAACGGCGTAAAGCGCACGTGCTCGCGGGCGAAGGTGTCGCCGGGATGGGCCGCAAACTGCAGCAAGGAAAGCAAAGCCAGGGTGAAGGGATTATCGGTGGCGACCGGGGACTCAGCGTCAGCCGCAACGTGCAAACTTTCCTGACGGAGAAAATTACCGAGGTCGAGCACGTCCTCATTGCGTCGCAACAGCACGGCACAGGTCAGCCCGCGAGAAACGGGATCGACCTCCTTTAATAGGGCCGCGACCGCTCTCCATTCAGAATCAGCTGCGTCCTCACCCGGTGCCTGGTTCGGGCGAATTACGACCGCACAGCCCGTCGTGTTCGGATTGGCTGAGGAATGCGCCTTCCACTCCCAGCGTTCCACCGCCATCGGCGGAAAAAGGGATTGCATCACTTCGCTTGCGCCGAATACGGCGTTTATCATATCGATGATGGGCGGGCAGGACCGGCGTGATTTCGTCAGCGCGCACTCTTTTATGCGTTGCTGGCTGTGATTAATTTCCTGCAGCAACAAACGCGCGAGCCGCGCTTCGCCGCCACGCCATCCATAGATCGCCTGCTTGATGTCGCCGACATGAAAATACGTGCGGGTGCCGTCGTCGCATTGCAGCAATTCCGAAACCAGCGGTTCGATGATGCGCCACTGCAGCAAGCTTGTGTCCTGGAATTCATCAACCAGCCAATGATCGTAGCGGGCATCAAGTCGGCTTTCGAGCGCCTCGCGTTTCAGGCGCCACGCTTCAACTCCGGTGGCGCGCGCTGTTGCCGTCGCGCCCGCCAATAGGTAGGCCAGATCGGCAAATGTCAGCCGTCCATGACGGCGGATGAGGGAATCGTAATGCGCTTCAAACTGCCGCGCGATCTGCCAGAGCCCCTTCGTTTGCGCGGCCTGGGTCTGCAACTCCAAACCAATCAACACCGTCATAGCCGCCCGCACCGACTGGCACAGCATGGGACTCCATACACTTTTCCTTCGGCCCATCGGAAATTCGACGTTCCCGATCCCCAGCTCTTCCCAATTGCGTCCAATTTTTTTCGTGAAAAATCGGTTGAGCCTGCCATCAAGTGGCGTGCCTGGCTCGCGATGACGAATAAGGAGAGCGATTTCGCGCCAGGCTTCCCTCTGCACCTCAGAACAGCGTTCGCGTTCAATGGCCTGGTCGAGCCGCTCACAAGCCTCCGAGAGCGCCGCCCGCCCATTCCGGCCGAGCACGATCTCCCCGAACGGCTTCCACCCTGCAACGGCTGAACCCCACTTCGCCTCTTCCCACACCTCGAGGCACAATCCGTGGCATCGTCCGATGAAGCCTTCTAGCCGATCAGTGATGTTGCGCTCCTCGCGTCCGATGGTGGCCAGGCGAAAGGCGCGAAGAAATCCGCTCTCGTCGGTCGACGTCTCCACTTCGGGCCGAAAAAGTCGCCGATAGACCCGAAGTCGCTGCCCAGCCGCCATGGCCTCGTCGGTCAAAGTGAATGGACCACCAAGCCCGAACTCGAAGGGAAAGGCTCGCAGCAGCCGCGCAAAAAAACTGTCGAGCGTACCCAACGCGAGCCTTGGCATGTCCTGAATCATCGCGCGCAGCAAGCGGACAAAATGCTGCCGTTCCAACCACGGGGTGTTGAGTTCAGCCGCCAGTTTTGTGGCGCCCTCGCTTGAAGCAGCACCGGCCGCCAGGCGGCCGAGAATGGTATGAAAAAACTCCGCCGCAGCTTTGCGCGTGAAGGTCAGGGCGAGCAATGAGCCGGGACGCAGCGCGGTGGCATCGTCGAGAGGGTTGCCCGGCAATTGAGAGGCCAGCAACCGAATGTAACGTGCTGTCAGTTCGTAGGTTTTCCCGGTGCCAGCACTGGCAAAAATCGTTACGTGGCTCGGTCGCCGTCCGGGATTGACGATTTTCATGCCGGCAAATTCGCCCGCTCAAAGGACGCGAGTGTGACCTCATCCAGACTTCCTTCAACATCTCCAAAAAACAACCCGGCGAAGTCGTCAGGCTGGTCGGGCTTGAGTTTCGCCGGCGGCCAGAACCGTCCGGCCTGGATGGCTCGGATGACACCCGTCGCACAACGGTGTGCGCATCCCAGCGCGCCGTCCTCGAGATCAAACATAATGATGTCAGTTTCCGTCGCCGCAGCGGGAAGCAGGAAGTAACCGCAGAGGATGTTTTCACCGAAGTGCGGACGCAACGCGAGCGCGTAAAGAGGGAGTTGCAGGTCGAGCCACCCGCGAGGCTGGGAACGGCCTTCTGAATGAATTCTCCATGACTCCCAGCCATTGCATAGATGGCCGGATTTCGGACCTGTCAGATGGGTGGCTTCCGGCGCTTTGGCGTTCTGAGAGGTCTTGTAGTCAAGCACACGGATCACTCCGGTCTTCACATTCCGCTCGATGCGATCCACCCTTCCGGTGATCCTGGTGCCAGCGATCTCGAATGGCGTATTTATTCCGAAGTCGTACTCCACCTCAATGATGCGCCATCCCTCGCGCACAGTGGCGGCGTGGACCCGCGCCGCCGCCGTCAGCCTTGCCAGCGCCGCCTCGACCTGGGCGTGAACGGGCACCGGGAGGTGCGTCCCGAAACGGCTTTGAATGACGGCATTGAGCGCGGTTTCAAGGCACTCTGCGACCTCGCGTTCATCGTCGCAGTCACGCATCTCCCTGCGGTGGCCCAACACAGCCAGCGCTTCGTGAACCAGCGTTCCGAAACTTAGTGCGTCCATTTCCAGAGGAGCTGCAGGCACTGACTGCATGCCAAGGACATGGCGCAGGTAAAACCGAAAGGGACAGTGAAGATAGTCTTTAAACTGCGTCACCCGAAGCTGCTCAAGGCGCAAGGCAGGAATTCTTGGGATCTGAAGCCGCCACGCACGCTCCCACGCTGGCGCTCTCGTGGCGCTTTCCGCGCCATTCCCAAATAGCATCCCTGCTCTCGAAACCATTTCGTCGTCACCAGAGCGAAACAGGACACGCGAGGGCCGCAACGGTTCCTGGGCTGCGCCGGTCTTTCCCAACAACAATCGAACCGCACCGGGGCGGCGGCATCCAAGCAACGTCGAAAACAAATACGAGTCGCGAGCCAGGCGCGTCTTGTTCGTCCGAAGACCAAGCTGGCCTCGGACATGATCGGGCAAAAATGCGTGTTCTGATATTCCATCCGGCACACGCCCTTCATTGAACCCTGCCACGATCAACTCGGCTGCCTCTTCCCACGGCAACTCGAGCCAGCCACTGACGTCAAGCGCGGCTTCCGGCCGCTCCGCATCCAGGCGCTCCCCGTCGATGAGCCGCAACACCAACCCCAGCCGATCAGCTGTCCCCACCGGAGGCTTTGCCCCTTGCAAAGCGTCATCGATCTCGGTCGCGGTTTGACTGACGAGTTGTGCCATCTCGATCCACAAAGCGTCCCCGGCCTGCTGAGGATCCCAGATTTTTGCGCCGTGCAGTTGGCCAAGCACTTCAAGCAGCGCCGGAGCGAAAGGTCCCGCCTCGAGTTTATCCAATAATCCTGACACCGTCTTTGCGGCATCTCGCAAGCTTGGAGATGATCCCGCTGCGGACTCCGAACTGCGGCGGGAATCTGACAAAAACCCAGCCGCATCCTCGATTGTGCCCGGCAGGTGGCGAACGGCAGTTTCATCGGCCATGGCCAGCCATTTATGCCATCCCCCAAGCGCATCGAGCACCGTCGGCTGCCTGAGCAGCGCAGCGAACGCAGCAAACGAACGTTCCCGCACCAGCTCCTCGAGAAGACGGAGCAAATGCGCCAATGGATGGGTGGTGCATGAATGTCCTCGCGGGTCATAAGTTGCGATTCGCGCGATCTTTTTTAATCGTTCCTCGATCCACGGAACAAGCTCCGCGTCCGCCACACCAAGAGCCGGGGTTTCTCCGCGAGCCAAAGATTCGCAGACCAGACGCGCCGCCACTTCAGCCTGCGAGGCTGGGCTGGCGGCTATATGCACGTTGGTCGCAAAATTCGGAATCGGGATTTCGCAGGTTGTCCAGTGGCTTTCATCCGGTCGGCCCCACTCATCGAAACTGGCGGCCCGATCCTGTGGGGCCTGGATCAAGATGTCCACCGGCAGGGCAGCCTGTGCGGCGGCATTTTTCAACGCTTCCCATGCCAGGGGCACCGGGTCAGGCACCCCCGCGATGACGAAGCGGCCGACTTCAAACGGCCATGCCGGTTGCCGAGCCGAGGCCGCTTTCGCCGCTCCAGCGTCAACGAGTGAAGCCTCGCTGAGCCGCGCCAGGCAGCGATCTTCGAGCAATGCCAGTTGTTCCCAACGTTCTCCTTCGCCGTCAATGAGCTTTCGGGCGGCATCGGCGAAACTGAGTCCGTTTTCTCCGAGAATCCGGCGGGCCTCGAGGAGTGATTCTGCCACTGGCAAAGCCCATGCCCAGCTCATTTCATTCGGAGCCACGGGAAATGCCGCGGGCAACTCCTCGAGATCGCTCGAAATCAAGGCCTGCGCCCACGCGACCAACGATTGCAATTCCGAGGCCATTCGGAAATTGCTCGGGACGCAGGCTCGCAGAAAAGAGTCCGGGGTCAGCGTGATAGGAGGCAGCACCCCGGCGCGCTTTTCCGCGGCGTGCAAGGCCAGCGCCTCACGCAAGCGCCTTGCGGCCTGGCGGGTCGGCACAATCACCAGCAACCGGCTCAAGTCGAGCAAGCCGCCTGCCCATGATCCCGTCAAGTGCTCGACCACACCCGAGAGCAACGGACGATCCCAACCCAAAAAACAAAGCGTCGGCTTGGCCATCGGAGAAACTACGCACTTTTCAACCCGTCCGTCATGACTGTAAGGCGAATTCCGGCATAAATGTCTTGGCAAGCGGTCCTTTTAAGTTTTTACATCCCCGCCACGATAATTTCAGCAGGCAAATTTCATTCCCGACACATATGCCCAAAGTTTCACTCCCCACTGGCATCGAGATGGCCTACACCGAACGGGGCGCGGGTGACCCGTTGGTGTGCATCATGGGCGTCACGGCGCCTGGAGCCGTCTGGGAGGCGCACGCCGCGCATTGGGAAAAGCATTTTCGATGCGTCCTCGGCGATAATCGCGGGGTCGGAGACACCGACAAACCGAAGGGACCTTACACCACCGCCATGATGGCTGATGACTACGCAGCGCTGATGGACCATTTGGGCATCCGCAACGCGCGCATCGTTGGGTGCTCACTCGGCAGCGTGATCGCGCAACAGATCGCGCTGCGTCATCCTGACAAGGTGCGCGCGCTCGTGCTTATGTGCACCTGGGCGCGGCTGGATCGTTACGGGCTCACGGTCTGGGAGCACCTCATGAAATGCAAAGCGTCCTTCCGTCCCGAAGATTTCATGCATTACGTTCAAATGCTTATTTTTACCAAATCATTTTTCGACAAGGACGATTGCTGGCAAAGCGTCCTCGAAGGCCGCGCCGCCGCCGCCACCAATCCCGCTCCGCAACCCGTTCACGCCATGGAAGCGCAGGCCGCCGCCGCAATGAATCACGATACGCTGAAAGACCTTAAGCACATCAAATGTCCCGCCCTGGTGATTGGCGGCAACGATGACGTGTTCACACCACGATGGATGAGCGAAGAAGTCGCCGCCGCCCTCCCCAACGCCGATCTTCATCTTTACGACAACGCCGGCCACGCTTTTCACTGGGAGAGCCTCGAGGATTTTAATCCGCGCACCACCAAGTGGCTGCTTGCCCATTGAGCTGCGGTCTCAAACAGCATCCCAGTTGCGTGGCCGCTCGCCAATGGGACCGGATTTAATCGGGAACACCACAGACCAAAGCTCTCTCCGACCACCTCCTGCGCAATTTGATCCGGCAACACATCGCCCTCGGGCATGGAGTGGGGTTGATCGATCCTCACGGTGATCTTGCCGACTCCCTTGACCACATTCCGCCAAAGCGGGCGGGCGATTTGTGTTACTTCTCCATGTGAATTGGGAAGGCCCATCAACCCTTCCGAAATCTCGCTAGAGCCTGTCATTAACTTGAGGTCAAGGCAATGGGGTCAAGGTCAAGGCAATGGGGTCAGAGATTTCATTTTGATATCGCTGCGAAGTCACGCCGCCATTTGGCGGCCGGGCGAGTGACGCGGGAGCGATCGTCGGCGCCGATCAGGTGGCAGGTGGCGGCGGGGACGGCCTGTTAAGTTTTTCGCTCAGCCAGCGAAGCGATACTCCGCTTTTCTCACGCAGCCAGCGGGTGAGCAGCGCTTGCGCGCATCCCCCTTTGGCCAGTCGCCTGAGTCGTCGCGATCCCAACCCCAGTATCGCGGGCGCCTTCGCCGGCAGCCGGCCGGCCTCGTTTTCATCACCCGCCACTTGCGCCGGTGCTCTTCATACCGAACAATCGCCTCGTGACGCTGCCCCTCCCACACATCACATGGTGAAACGCTCTCCCAGACAGAATGTCAAAATGCAATCTCTGACCCCTTTGGCCAACCTCAAACAGCACGCCGCTTCACCACTGGAAAATAGCCCCCATCCGGGGTCAATTTTAGTTGTCGTCAGGGATCAACTCTAGTTGTCGTCGGACAGCTACAGCCGAGCGGAGCGAGACAGCCTGCTGGAAGGCAGCCCGAAGGGCGTGCGCGGCGGCGCGCGGCAACGCGGTGGTGATCGAGGCGCCGCCAGCAGGTCCAGGGTCTGAAAGGAAAAGTAAGGCGGATTACTTTAGCGCGGTGATGGATTACATTCATTTGAACCCAGTGCGGGCACGGTTTGCCAGCGGCGATGTGAAAATCGGCTAGATCAGCCGGTTTGAAAGTCGGAGTATGGGCTGCGGGATTTTCTTCCAACGCTTCACAAAGAACTCTTCTTCCTGCGTTTTGTTCTGCGTGTTCTTCG
>JBPCQC010000032.1:0-12272 GCA_050998515.1 Verrucomicrobiales bacterium | reverse complement strand
CGAAGAACACGCAGAACAAAACGCAGGAAGAAGAGTTCTTTGTGAAGCGTTGGAAGAAAATCCCGCAGCCCATACTCCGACTTTCAAACCGGCTGATCTAGCCGATTTTCACATCGCCGCTGGCAGTCCGCGGACTGAAGGACTTTCGCCTCACGGTATCTAGCCTGGCGAGGCTCGGTGATGGCATGCAGGCACGGGAAGGCGCTGGCATCTGAGACGGGGTGAAACCTTCTGCGATTTCATGGGCCGGTGTATCAGAAGGTGTATCAAAACGCCCCTTTGATCCTAGACATCGAGTTGTAACTCACTTATTTTAAACGACTTGAGTCAAGATCCAGAATGAATTCGTCGCTTTTATACTGTCCCCGAAGAGTGGGGTTCTCTGGATTGGTGATATCGAAGATGAAGAAACCTTTTGTCCACACCGCATAGGCGCATCCATCGTGAACTGTGATGGGCCCGGTTGTTTCGCTGCGAACATATCCCGGCCAACTGCCACGAAGCACGGGATCAAATTCAACCGCGTTGACCGGCGGGGCTTGCCAAAGCACCAACAAGACGCCGATCAGCGTGATGCCCGGGTGTCTTTTCATCACCAAGGGTTCGCGCGGCCGACGTCTTTTCAACCACAGAATCGCGAGACGATGGCGGCAGGTAAAACCAAGCAACAAACCATAGGTATCCTTGGGCGACCCACCAGCGTCTATGGAATAAGCTCACGTTCATTTTGCACGCGAATTGGAATAGGCTGCAAACGACCAGCTGGCCGCTGCCCGGCAAAGGGGACGGCGCGTTGACTGGTGCGCCGAGCAATGGAATGATGCTTTGGCGCCAGCGATGAAAACTCTGCCCATTCCCCACGTCATTATTCCGGCACTCGTCCGTTGGCGCTTGAACTCGCTTTGCTTCGTTGCGTTGACTATTGGCCGAGCCGCCCAGGCAGAAGAATCCGCGCGAGCCGATGAGAGTGCACCGGGCTTCGAGGCCATCAAAGCCGCCGTAGCCAGATCGCTGCCGCTTTTGGAGAAGGGCGCAAAAACTTCGATGGAAAGGCGCAATCAGTGTTTCACCTGCCACAACCAGGGGCTGACAGTGATGGCGCTGCGCACTGCGCAAACGCGCGGGCTCACCATCGATGAAGAGAACCTTCGCCAGCAGGTTCAGTTCACTGCCGACTTCCTCGCGAAGAATCGCAGCGAGTACCTCGAGGGGCGTGGCCAGGGCGGTCAGGTTGATACCGCCGGCTATGCGCTCTGGGCGCTTGCAAACGGTGACTGGAAACCAGACGCGACGACTGCGGCGGTGACGGAATTCCTTCTCGTTTTCCAAAATGACATCGACTCATGGAAGCCGCAATCCCGCCGGCCACCGACCGAACAGAGCCATTTCACGTCGAGCCATGTTGCGCTTCGCGGTCTGAAATCATTCGGCACGCCCGAGCAGCGCGAGCGCATTGACCGCCGGTTTGACCAGGTCCGGCAATGGCTGATCAAAACGCCCCCGCAAGATACCGAGGATCGCGTTTCGCGACTGCGAGCGCTCGACGTATCGGGTGCCGCGCCGGATGAAATCACAAAGGCGGCGCAGGAATTGTTGCAAACGCAACGCGCGGATGGCGGCTGGGCGCAACTCGACGACATGTCGAGCGACGCCTACGCCACCGGCACCGCACTCGTTGCGCTGTATCAAGCCGGCAGGGTCGCCACCGCCGATCCCGCCTATCGCAAAGGGTTGAAGTACCTCATCTCGACGCAACTCGATGACGGCTCATGGCATGTGAAAACACGCAGCGAACCATTTCAGAAATACTACGAGTCCGGCTATCCCCACGGTGAAGACCAGTTTATTTCGATCTCCGCGGCCGGTTGGTCCACCACCGCACTCGCGCTCGCGCTTCCGGCTGGAAAAGAGGGCGACGGCTCGACAGAGTCTCGCCCCACCCGCGGCATCATTCCCCCCTCGGCTCTCGACAGGTGGGACGAGACTCTGGCGAGCCGCGCAGGAGCGAAGGCGCAGACTTCCAGCGCTCCGTCCAAACTTGTTTTGCCCAATACCGAAACCTTCAACGTCGCCGACCGCCCGGCGTTCGTCTTTCTGCCGCCTGACGCAAAGCGCATAAAACCGCAGCCGTGGATTTTTTACGCACCGACACTGCCGGGATATCCCGACGAAGCCGAGCGCTGGATGCACGAGCAATTTCTCGCCGCGGGGATTGCCGTCGCCGGGGTGGATGTGGGTGAAGCTTACGGCAGTCCGAAGAGCCACGCTGCGTTCGACGCGCTGCATCGCGAACTGACTGAGCACCGCGGATTCGCAGCGAAGTCCTGCCTCTTCGGCCGCAGTCGCGGGGGCCTCTGGATAAGCAGCTGGGCCATTGCGCATCCGGAACGCGTCGGGGGCCTCATCGGCATTTATCCCGTGTTCGATTTCCGGTCCTATCCCAAACTCGATAAGGCGGCGTCCGCCTATGGCGTGACGCCTGATGAACTCACCGCACGCAATGCCGAATTGAATCCCATCGAGCGCATCGGCGTGCTGGCCAGGGCACGAATTCCGGCCGCGTTAATTCACGGCGACATCGACGCCGTGGTGCCGATCGAGGAGAATTCCGCTGAGTTCGTCCGCCGCTACAAAGAGTCTGGCGCGGAGTCCCTGGTCAAACTCATCGTGCTCGAAGGCCAGGGTCACAATTTCTTCGAAGGCTTCTTCCGCTCCCAAGAGCTGGTGGACTTCGCCGTCGCCCGCGCCAAAGCCGGTGCGCAACCGTGAGGCAGGTTAAAAGAAGAAATGAGGACGGAAGTTTGTCCCAATGAAGACAAATCCTTTCTTCCCCTCGATATTTCTCGTCATTTTGTCTCTGCCTTCGCTGGCAGAACTTAGGACGGCCGATACAAAACCCAACATCGTCATCATTCTCGCCGACGATCTTGGCTATGGCGACGTTGGGTGCTACGGCGCGCCGAACATCAGAACGCCGAATCTTGATCGCATGGCCGAGGAAGGGATGCGATTCACTGATTATTATTCCGCGGCGGAAGTCTGCACGCCGAGCCGCGCGGCCTTGCTCACTGGCCGATACCCCGTGCGCAGCGGCATGTGCCACGAACAATTTCGTGTGCTGCGCACGCGCTCGACGGGGCATTTGCCTCCGGATGAAGTCACGCTGCCAGAACTGCTCAAAACGCGCGGCTACACGACGGCGTTGGTGGGTAAATGGCATCTCGGCGTGTGGTCGCTCAATCCTGAAGGCCATCCGGCAAAGCACGGCTTCGACCATTTTTTCGGCGTGCCACACTCGAACGACATGGACCCGAAACATGCGCCAAAGGGAGCACGGGAACGGTTGGTTCAGGAGACTCCGGAATGGTGGAACACACCGCTTTATCGTGGCACGGAGCTGGCCGAGCGCCCCGCCGATCAGGCGACGCTCACGCGCAGGTACACCGAGGAGGCTGTGGCCTTCATCAGGCAGCACAAGACTGACCCGTTTTTTCTTTACGTTGCGCACACCTTTCCTCATGTGCCGCTGTTTGCGTCACAGAAATTCCGCGGAAAAAGCGCCGCGGGGTTGTATGGCGACGTGGTCGAGGAACTCGATTGGAGCGTGGGAGAAATCCTCGGCGCTTTGCGGCGCGACGGACTCGACAAAAACACGCTCGTCTTTTTCTTTAGCGACAACGGCCCGTGGCTCATCATGAAACAGGCCGGGGGGTCGGCCGGTCCGCTGCGCGATGGCAAGGGATCAACCTGGGAAGGCGGCATGCGCGTGCCCGGAATCGCCTGGTGGCCGGGAAAGATCGCTGCCGGTGTGGTGCAGCACGAAATCGCCACCTCGATGGACCTATTTGTCACCTGCACCAGACTCGCGGGCGCCGAGCCACCGACGGATCGCCCCATCGACGGAGTCGACATCGCTCCCCTTCTCTTCCGGAAGGACACCGTCCAGCGCGATGCCTTTTTTTACTACCGCGGTCCCACGCTTTACGCCGCGCGCATGGGCCCATGGAAGGCGCATTTCATCACCCGCGCGGCCTACGGCCCGGAAAAGCCCGAACCGCACGATCCGCCGCTCCTGTTTCATCTCGGACACGACCCTGCCGAACGCTTCGATGTCGCCGCGCAGAATCCTGAAGCCATCACCCGCATCCTCGCGGATGTGGAAAGACATCGCGCGAGCCTGACGCCCGCGCCTTCGCAACTGGTCGAGGTCGCGCAATAGCGCAAGGCAAAACGTGGCAGCGACACTGTCGCTGGAGTGTCTTGATTTAGCGACACGAGTCTCGCTGCAACAAGATGCAAGCATCCTCGCTCCGTGGGAAAGCACCTCGCAATTCTGCCATGGTGGCATCGGTCGCTGACCGATGTGTATCAGGAGCCGCCGGCGCATGACCGTCCAGCGGTGAGCCGCCGCTGGAACACATCGACGAGCCGTCGATGCCACCAAATTTCATCAGCACCGCTTTGAATAAGAGCCTTTCTGTCGTTCTCCTTTTCGCCGATAGTTCCAGGATGAAACCGTGCGCTAGTTTTTTCCCGATGTTTTCATGTTTCCTATTCTCCTGCCTCGGGGCTGCGGAACCGGAATATGCTCGAGTGAGTTTTCAGGGGCGCTTAACCGACGCCGGCGGCGTTGTGGTGGCCGATGGATCGTATGACATGGTTTACAAATTCTACGACGCGGCCACGGAGGGAACACTGCTGCTGACCAATCGGCACGCCGCGCCCACCCACGCCGTGACTGTCGCGGGCGGACTTTATACCGTTTTGTTGGGAGGAGGTGAAATCATCGCCGGCAGCGAGTCGAATTTCTGGAGCGTATTTCTCAATCATCCCCAGGTTTACGTTGGCATCTCGGTAGGGACGGAGCCCGAAATGTCGCCGCGATTGCTCCTCACCCGAACGCCTTACGCAGTACGTGCCGAGGATGCGCTGACGCTTTCGGGGAAACCGGCTTCGCAATTCCTCGATGCGACTGCTGTTTCGCAGACGAAATCCGGGCAACTGATACTCTCGAGCGCACTGCCCTTGGCCATCCTGGATGTTGCGAACAATGAGGCCTCGGGAATTGGAATCCGAAGCACGGTGACGGGTTCGAACGCGGCACTCATTGCCTTGAACCAAGGGAGTGGTTCCGTCATTCAAGGACAGGCGGGGCCGGGCACCATTGTCTTCGATGTCGCCAACAACGGCGACACTACCACCGCCGGCAGCTACAAATTCACCGCGGCGAAAACCGGGCGTATCACGCTTGGGCCGGCGGATTTCAGACCCCGCCATCCGACCGAAGAGCAGTTCATCTTGTGGGGATATCCATGGAAAGCAAATCGCCACTACCTGATCTGCACCATGCAGACCGGCAAGGCCGCCTTTCATGCAGACGTGCACGTCCCGGAAGGCGCCACCATCACCAAACTGGTGAGTTACATTTACGACATCGATGGGGCGCGCAGCTCGGCGTTGAACCTCGCTCGCTGCTCACTTCTCGGCCACACGGGTCCGGATCCAGTTTACCTGGTCACCAACAATTCGGTGAACAACCAAACCCGGGTCGAAGGGACGCTCAACGAAGTCGTGAACACGAACTCGAGTCATTATGTGCTCTCACTCGAACTCTTTTGGTCCGATCTCGGCATGCAGTTCTTCGGCGCCCAGGTCGAGTACACCTATGCCGAGTTGAAGAATTAACGCATTGGTCCTGCCAATGCAGACCAGGTCGGCGAGGGCCGCACGAAAGTGCGGCCACCATCGGCCAGCGGCGGATGCCACCATCTCAGACCAGGCGCCAGCGGCGCCTGTGACCCATCGGCCAGCGGCCGATCCATTGTTGACCAGCCTCCACTGGCGCTGAGGTGAGGCGCGGGTTATTAATTGTGACTGAATGCATTCACTTCTTTGGCGCAACCGGTCCGTCTGGGTCTTCGCTTCATTCGTCGTGGCGATGGCCGCGCCGGATGCGCAAACCGCTGACGCCGGCGGCATTGGACCGGCCGGAGGTCGTAGCCACTGGGCGTTTCGGCCGATCAAGCCGCCCACGCCACCTGTTGTGCGGGACGCGTCGCGGGTGGTGAATCCAATCGACCAATTCATTCTCGCGAAACTCGAAGCCAACGGTCTTTCGTTTTCGCCGGAGGCCTGCAGGGAAATCCTGATTCGCCGCTTAACCTTCGACTTAACCGGGCTGCCTCCAACCCCGCAGGAGATTGATGCGTTCATGGCCAATCTCTCGCCGGCAGCTTACGAGCAACTGCTCGATCGGCTGCTGGCTTCACCGCACTACGGAGAGCGATGGGGCCGGCATTGGCTGGACCTGGCGCGCTTCGCGGAAAGTGATGGTTTCGAGCACGATGCGGCGCGGCCGCATTCATGGCGTTATCGCGATTACGTCGTCGCTGCGTTCAATGGAGACAAGCCCTACGACCGCTTCGTTCGCGAACAATTGGCGGGCGACGAATTCTGGCCAGGCGATCCGGAGGCGCTCGTTGCCACCGGCTTCAATTTGCTCGGGCCCGATATGGTTGACAGCTCCGACCCGGTGCAGCGCCGGCACAACACTCTTAACGATATGACTGACACAGCGGCGCTGGTATTCCTCGGCCTCACGGTGGGCTGCGCGCGCTGTCACGACCATAAGTTCGAGCCGCTAACGCAACGCGATTACTACAGCTTGCAGGCTTTCTTTGCGCCCGCGCTCTTCCGACGTGAAGAACCGATCCCAACGACGCGGGCTCGCGCCGCTCACGAGGCCGCCACGCGGAAATACCACGAGCATCCCACGGTGCGGGCCTTGGCGGAAATCGAGGCGCCGCTGCGGGAATCCCTGCGCCAGCGAAAGCTCGCAAAACTTTCGCCGGAAGCGCAGTCAGCGCATAATACTTCGCCGCTTCAGCGCACCGCCGAGCAGGCCAACCTCGTCCTCGAGACGGAGGCGATGCTCGCGATTTCAGACAAGGAAATCGCCGGAGCGCTAAAGGCAGAGGATGCCGCTCGACGCCAAGAGCTCGTGGCAATGATGGGCCGCCTGGCGAAGCCTGAGCCATTGTCGAGGGCGATGGTGCTGGCGACTGACAAACGCGCGCCGAAGACGTTCGTGCTGCACCGCGGTGAATATAGCCAGCCCGGAGATGAGGTGGCGCCCGGGGTTCCTGCGGTGTTGGGAGAAACGATCCCGCCCGGGTCAGTGGCCGGCGCGCCGCGCATGGCATTCGCGAATTGGATGGTCAGTCCGCAAAATCCGCTCACCTCCCGTGTCATGGCGAATCGGATATGGCGGCAGCATTTTGGTCGCGGCCTCGTTGGAACGCCAAGCGATTTCGGAACCCATGGGCAGAAGCCGACGCACCCTGAACTGCTGGACTGGCTCGCCAGCGAATTCATCGCCCACGGCTGGAGTGTGAAGCACATGCACAAGCGGATGTTGATGTCCGCGACTTATAGGCAGCGTTCCGCAACCCGTAATCAATATTCAGTAATCAGTGGGTGTCGCTCAAATGACCAGGAAACACGGAATACTGAATACCTGGTCAAAGCGACCAGCGCTGATCCCGGCAACCACCTCTACTGGCGCATGAACCGCCTGCGGCTCGAAGGCGAAGCCATTCGCGACAGCCTGTTGGCGATTGGCGGCCAGTTAAATCCGCAGTTGGGTGGCCCGGGAGTTTTTCCTCCCATCCCGACGGCGGTTTTCGAAGGTGCGACTGGGTGGAAGGCCAATAACGACCAGCAGGATCACCGGCGCCGGAGCATCTATATTTTCGCGCGTCGCAACCTGCGCTTTCCATTTCTCGAAGTATTCGACGCGCCAGACAGTAACTTGAGCTGCCCGGCGCGCGAGCGCAGCACCACCGCCCCGCAATCGCTGACCTTACTCAATGCCGATGAAGTTACCGCCGCCGCCACAGCGACCGCGGACCGGGTGATGAAAGAAGCGGCCACCTCCGATGGACGGGTTCTGCTCGCTACGCGCCTCGTGCTCGGTCGCGCGCCGACTGCGGCGGAATTCGCTCTTGCCCGCGAGTTTCTGGAGGAATCACCTCTCAGTGAATTTTGCCGCGCCCTTTTCAACGTGAACGATTTTGTGTATGTTGAATGAGCAGCCGCCTTGCGCGGCACAATGGCTGCTGCCGGTTTGAATGCCGATTCAGCTACCGGTTTGTTCCAGCGGCTGTTTGCAAGTGAGCCGCATGATGTCATCGACATTGAGCCATACACCCCCGAAGGCGTGCGCCTCTGGTCCACAACCGTCGACAGTTTGGAATTCCAGAACGATTTCACGCGCGCCCTCATCATCGGCCCGGCTGATGAAATCTTTACCGTGATTACGATTGAAGATTACGACGATGATCGACTGGGTACCGCATACGAAGATTGATTCCGACGGCCAACGGGCATGGGTAGTGGTTGAACCGGACCTCTACCTAACCGGCTCGACCCAGATCGCGTTGGACGGCTTTGGAAACGTTTACGTGACCGGCACGGTCTATCACCCGGCCACCTTTAACAATGTGGCCACCGCCAAATACAATCGAAGTGGGCAGGGGCAGTGGATCGTCCATTCGGCAGCGCCGGGCTCGTTTGGATGGAGCGGGACGGGTGTGGGTGTGGACGCTCGCGGAGATGTCCATGTGGCAGGTTTTGGCCCGGCGCTGATTGGGCAGGGATCTGACCTCCTCTTGCTGCGCTATCGCCAGCACGTTGCCGAGGACTTTCAGCTTGGCTTCGTCCGTGAGGGCAACGGCTTGTTCCGCCTGACAATGCCTCCGGGAAGTGATTTCACCGTCGAGGCTTCGAGCGATCTCGTGAATTGGACAATCGTCGAGGAGCCGGAACTAAGCGAGCTGCGCAACAGTGCGATTTCCGCGCGTTCGGGATTCCGGCTCCAATTTTATCGTCTGGTTCGAGAGAACTAGTGAGGCGGTCCTCGGGCCTGGCGAGCCCTGCACCCATTTACACGACCCCAAACCCGTGCGCGTGGTTGCGACGTTCACTTCGCTGGCCCATCTTTGTGCAATGACCGGCACCCAACATCGCACCGAGACTATCCTCGAGCACGCTGCGTCCCCCGAGCGGCTCGACGACATGATGCGTGTGACATCTCCCACCGGTTGGACATTCCTGTTATCGTGTTGTGCGGCGATTCTCACCGGGATCATCTGGAGTGTTGTGCATCGCATTCCTGAGCGCGTGCACGGCCAGGGGCTCTTGATTCCTGGGCGGACCCGGGCCATCGAGGCTCCGGTGAGCGGTATCGTGACCAAGATTTTTGTACAACCGGGCCAACTTGTGCGGGCAGGAGACCGGGTCCTGGCGATCACGGTGCCCAATGCCGCCGGCGAGCTCGAGATTCTTCGTCAGGAACTGGCCAATCTTGAACGGAACCTCAAGAGTGAGGAACGAGAGGACACTCAGGCCGAAGCAAAAAGCCGCGCTTCGTATGAGGAAAACAAGCGCTCGTATCTCGATCAGCTGGCCCGGGCGCGCGTGGGTTTGAGCAGTGCCGAGCGGCGGCTGAAACGCATGGCCGCCGGCAGTTTCAGCGTCGCTGAACGCCAGGGCGTCGAAGCCGAAGCCACCAACCTGCGCAACGAAATTTCGACTCTGGCCCAGAACCTCGAGGGACTCGAGAAAAGCCGCCTCGATGAGCTTTTCGGCGTCAGCACCGAAGCTCGCGCGGGGCAGGAACAGCTGCGCGCCAAACGCGAACAGATCTTTCGCAAGGAACTTGATGTCGAACGCGTGCTCGGCGCGGAGACCGAAGGGCGCGTCTTCGACGTCGTTGTCGCCGAAGGCAACACCGTGAGCGCCGATCAAATGCTCGTGCGCATCGAGCAGGCGGATCAGGAGCTTCAAGCGCTCGTTTATGTTCCATCGCGGCCCGGGCAAAAAGTGTCCGTCGGCCATGTGGCGGAAGTTTTTCCCTCGAACATCAGCCGCGAGTCGTTTGGCGGCATCGAAGCCACAGTCGAAACAAAGAACGATTATCCTTCCACAAAGGCCGGGATTATTAACGACATCCGAAACGAGACGCTGGCCGAAGAATATACCAAGAGCGGCGCCCCGCTGCGCATGGAGATAACGTTAAATCAAAATGCGAAGGACCCAAGCGGTTACTCGTGGACCGGCGGTGATGGCCCCGCCACCAAACTGATTCCAGGCACGGCCTGCCAAGTCACGATCATCGTGGGCGAAAAGCGGCCCATCGATTACGTAGTTCCCATTTTCAAGAAACGCTGATCGCCATGTTCGGAAAAAAAGAGACCTTTCGCAGGGCGGCGCTCGAGCGGCTTTCCTCGCCCGAACGGCTCGATGAAATGATGCGCAACACGCCTCCCAAAGGATGGCTTGCGCTCTCGACACTCGGCGGATTGGCGTTGCTGACGCTGATTTGGAGTTTTCTCGGCCGGCTGCCCAGCCGTGTCGACGGACAAGGGTTGCTCATCCCCGGCCGCACGCAGTCGGTGGACGCCCCGGCGAGCGGCATAGTCACCAAGATATTCGTGAAGCCGGGAGAATTTGTGCAGGTCGACCAGCAGGTGGCCGTGTTGACCGATCCGAACGCGGCCGGGCAGTTGCAAAGCCTTCAACGGGAACTCGAGAACCTCGAGTCCGATGACCGGAAAGCGCAGCAGGAAGAGGAAGTCGCCAAAACCCAGAGCGAAAATACCTATCGCATCAACGAGCGCACCTATCGCAGCCAGCTCGCGATTTCCGAAACCACTCGCGCCCAGGCGGCGGCGCGGCTTGGCCGCATGGAGGCGAGCGGACCGGCCGTTTACGGTGAGCAACAGAAAGCTCCCTTGCGCTCGCAGATTCGCGAGGCCGATAACCAGATCAATTCATTACGCGCCCAGATCGAGTCCAACAAAAAGCAGCAGCAGGACGAGGATAACGCGCGAAACACCGAACGGCGCCGGCGCCAGCAAAAGATCGAGGAAAAGAAAGGCGACATTGCGCGCAAACAGCTCGTGCAGGGCCAGATACTCAAAACCACGCACGCGGGGCGCGTCTTTGACGTTCTCGTCGATGAAGGCTCGACCGCAACCGCCAAACAAATGCTAGTGCGGATCGAAGAACTCGATCAACCACTCCGTGCCATCGTTTACGTGCCCGCCCGCGAGGGGCAGAGCGTCAAGGTCGAGGACGAAGTGCAGATCGCGCCCTCGAACGTGAAAAAAGAGGAGTTTGGCACCATGAAAGGACGCGTCATGGAGAAAGGAAATTACCCGATGAACAAGCAGGGAATCATCAACGACATTCGAAACGAAACACTGGCCGAGGAGTTCACCAAAGCCGGCGCGCCATTGCGGGTCGAGGTCGAACTTTTCCGAAACGAGAAGCCTCTCGAACAAGACCCCGAACTCAGCGGCTACGTCTGGACCTCCGGCACCGGCCCCAAACGCAAAATCCTTTCCGGCACCCCCTGCAATTCGACCGTCATCACCGGCTACGGCCGTCCCATCGACCGCGCCATCACATGGCTGAAGACGACCACGGGGTTATGATCCCGACCGATTCGTGACAAAAATACCAAGCCGCCCGAGTGAGGTGGTTAAAACGGCATGCCGCTAAATTTCGAACAGACGCTCGAGTTTGTCGCATTCCTGGTGGCAGTGGCGAGCAATGTCGCCGTGGCCGGAGTTACGTGTCGAGCCTGGCGATACCACTGGCTGCCGTTTTTGGCTTTCCTCGCCGCAGGAGGGTTGCTCGGCATCTTGACTACCGTAGCCAGTCGCCTTTATAACCGGCCCGGCGTATCAGAGGACCATTACTACTGATTCTGGGTCTGCGAACACTTTGTGTATATTGTGGACCTGGGCCTTTACGCCTGCGGAGGCACATTGATGGTTCGATACCTGGCCCGAGAACGGAAGCTGACGTAGCAGCGACACTCTTGTCGCTGGGTTTGCACGTAGCAGCGACACTCCTGTCGCTGGGTTTGCCACGTGGCAGTGAGACTCTTGTCGCTGCCACTCACGGCACCTTCCGCTTTGACAGAGTTAACGATTAGCCGGATGTGGCTGGCCGTGGAAAATCCCCTTTTAGCTGGAATGGCACACCTCCTAATTAGATTCCATGGTTCGTCAGCCGTAATCGATACGCATCTTTGTTTTGGATGCGGCGAAACCATTTTCTACGGATCCTCCACGCGTTCTCACGTAAAAGCGCCCATCAACAAAGATAGCGCGATAGGGCGACTTCTGTAGCAGCGGGAAGGCCCTCGCTGGCGTTTTTTCCTTTTCGCCGACAGAGTGGTGATTCTCCCGGGGGGATTACTT
>JBPCQC010000070.1:0-41929 GCA_050998515.1 Verrucomicrobiales bacterium | reverse complement strand
AACGGGAAAGCAAAGCGCGAGAACGCCCATGCTCAGATGCTGCGTGTTGTCATTTCCAACCGACAGTGATTTTGCATGCCTGGCCATGCCTCAAAGCTTAACACAAAAAACAACATTACCAAAGTGCTAAGTGAACAGTATTGGGCATCTTGCCTGTGCGTACGCCGGCCATCCTGACCGGCGGTCGTCGGGCGGCATTGCTCTCAGGCAAGATGCCCGAGGTACGCGCAGGCGAAAGAAAACACGCCGCCGGCATGGTGACGGCGCCGATCAACCCATGCCGCCACCAGGGCGAAAGAAGCCGAGAGATTCACGATATGGTGGGTGAGCGCGCAGAGGAAATTGATGAATCCCAAACCGAAGAATGAAATATGTCCCAGGCGGGTGAGACGCCGGCGGAAGCTGCCATAACCTCCCATCCAGTCATCGCGATGGAAGAACAGACCGATGAAGGCCCCCGAGAGAACGCCGGCCAGCATGCCCGCCCAGGCAAACTTGAGCATGAATGACGTGATGGGGTCAATCATAACGTGCAAAGACGTGGCAGACGTTCGTGCCGCCGAAGCCGCTCGCGTTGTTGAGCACCAGACGAGGACCCGGCTCGCGGCTGGCCGAAGGAAAATCGAGGCCCGTTCCTTCGGGCAACGGTTCACGCAGATGAAACTGGCCGGGGACAAATCCCTCCGCGATCGCGAGCACGCAAAACGCCGCCTCCATCGCTCCGGCCAAAGAAAGCCCGTGGCCGGTCAAGGCCTTGGTGCTCGAGATGGCTGGGCTCTTGCTTCCGAAAAGGGCTTTCACTGCCAGCGATTCCGCGCGATCCCCAGCGGGCGTCGAAGGCGCATGGGCGTTGATATAATCGATCTCTTGCGGACGGACTTTCGCTGCTTCGCAAGCGCGCTTCATCGCCAGGAGCAGGCCAGCGCCTTCCGGATGCGGCGCGGCGACGTGAAAACCATCGCTGGCCTGGCCCCAGCCGAGCAGGCGCGCCATGGGCCGCACACCCCGGCGCAGGCATTCCTGTTCTTCTTCAACGATCAGCGCCACCGCGCCACCGGTGCCAACAAACCCGTCGCGCTCGCGATCAAAAGGGCGCGAAGCGGTGTTGGGATCGCGATTGAGTGATAGGGCACCCATGGCGTGAAACGGGAGCAGGTTCTCGGCCGTAAGGTCCTCTGCGCCGACGACGATCATGCGGCGCTGGCGGCCGAGTGCGATGTCATCAAAGGCGAATCCCAGGGCATGAGATGAGGACGTGCAGGCTGAAACAAATCCGCAGTTCGAGCCGCGTATGGCGTAGTGGGCGCCCAGCGTGTAGTTGAGTGTGCCGGCAGCGCTTCTGATCAGTGCCAGTGGATGACTGCGCTGCCAGCCGGTCCTGGCCATCGCATTGAGGTGGTGGTGCAGCAGCCGCGGTGAACCCGCTGACGCGCAGCAAAGCCCGGTTCCACCATCCCTGAGATCCTCACCAGTCAGCATTGCGCCAGGAAGTGCCTGTTCGATCGCGCATGCCGCATAGAGGCCGTGCGGAGCGAGCGTGCGAATAAAGGCCGGATCGAAATCGTAGTTGTGCGGCCATTTCCACGCTACCGGATCCACCGCCGAAACGTCGAAATCTTTGATCGTGCCCGCAATCTTCACCGGCGTTTCGATGCCTTCCACAGCCTGCCAGGGCGCGATTCCGCATCGCCCTTCGCGGAGGCTCTCGACGACCTCACGACGATCATTTCCTATGCTCGTGATAAACCCCGCACCGCTGATGACTGCCTGGTGCATCGTTCACACTTCGAGTTTGCGCACAAGAAATGCGTGCAAATCGCCCAGGGTTTCGATACCGGCGGTCTCGCGGGTTTCAATGGACACACCAAAAAGTTCATCGAATTTGAAAGCCGCCTCGGCCATGGTGAGCGAGTCGACGCCGAGGTCCTCCCGCAAGCGGGTTTCTTTCGGCAGCGCCTCGAGTGCGCAGGCGCGCGCTTTCGGAAGATAAAAGCCCAGCACATGGCGCACGGTTGCGTCCAGTCGCCCCGCGGTGAAGTCCTCTCGCAATCGCAGCACCGACAACACAGCGTCCTCCGGAAAGCCTCGAAGTTCCTCCCGAACCTGTTCTTCAGATTTTTGCTGCAATGTCTGCGACTGGGTCATGGCTGAATGATAAGTGAATGAAATTCCCAGCACGTTCAATCTTCCGTGTTTTGCGTCAAAGGGTACAGGATGTTGGGGTACCGCTACGGTCTGCCGTGTCCATAGGCCACTGGGCTACCGTTCGCTGCGGTGGCCCGTGCGAAATCGCTCTCGAGAATGCAATTGGGCGCCGCGTCGGCAGTATCCTCCAATCTCCTACGAATTCGTATTGAGAGATCGTCGCGTCTCCCTTCATTGTTCGAATGAAAGGACTGACTCTAGTGCTGGCGCTGCCAGCGCTCTGCACCACCCTCAGCGCCGCCGAATGGCCGCACTGGCGTGGGCCGAATCATGATGGCATTTCAAAAGAAACGGACTGGCAGGGGAAATGGACCGGCGAGCCAAAGGCGCTCTGGCGGACAAAGGTCGGCGAGGGGTTTTCATCGATGAGCATCGCTGATGGCCGGGTTTTTACCATGGGGATCACTGCCAGGAGCGAGCAGGTGTTCTGCCTTGACGCTCTGACCGGTCGGGAAGTCTGGCGTCACTCGTGGCCCTCGACTTTCAAGGCCCAGTTCTACGAAGGCGGCACCAGTGGAACCCCAACTCTCGAAGGGGATCGCGTCTATGTCCTGGGTTTGAGCGGTGAGTTGATGGCACTCGAGGCCAGCACCGGAAAGCCGGTCTGGCAGAAAAACCTCGCGCAGGAACTCAAGCTGAAGGCCGGCGTGTGGGGATTTGTCGGCGCCCCGCTCGTCGATGGCGATAGACTTATCCTTAACGCGGGCACGCATGGAACCGCGGTGGACAAGAAAACCGGGCGAGTGATTTGGTCATCTGGCACCGAAGACACGGGTTATTCGACTCCGCTGCCCTTTGAGCATGGCGGCAGGGACCTTGTCGCCCTCATGGGCAAGGAGAACCTCTTCGCCGTCGAACGGGCCACTGGCCGCCTCGTTTGGAAGCATCCCTGGAAAACAAAATACGATGTCAACGCGGCGGACCCGATCCTCGCCGAGGGCCAGATGCTCGTCTCCTCAGGCTATGGCCATGGCGCGGCATTGCTTTCAATGACAAACAATGGCGCCAGCGTGGTGTGGGAAAACACAAAATTGCGCAGCATGATGAATCCTGGAGTTTTGTTAGGTGGCCATGTCTATGGTTTTGACGGCAACGCCGACGGCAAACCGACGCTCACCTGCCTTGAGCTGCAAAGCGGCCAGGTGAGATGGCGGCAGGACGGTCTCGGTCTCGGCAGCCTCCTGGCCGCCGACGGCAAATTGATCATCCTCAGTGAAAAAGGTGAACTGATCATCGCTGAGGCCACGCCCAGGGCGTTCACCCCGCTGTCCCGCGCGCAGATTCTCGGCGGCAAATGCTGGACGGTCCCCGTGCTTGCCAACGGATTGCTCTACGCCCGCAATTGGAAGGGTGACCTGGTTTGCATCGATCTGCGCGGATGATCCAGATATCCTCCCTTGCATCCGCGGTTGTGGCCGCCGGATTGCCGATCAGACCGATTCGACCAGCGGCACATTCTCTTGCATCGCCGCCTTCCGAAGCGGCTGATCAAGAGTCGCCAATGGCAATCCCAGGCGGACAGCGAGTTCCAAATAGGATGCATCGTAGGATGAAAGGAGGTGTTTTGCTGCGAGGTCCTGGACAGCTCCAAAAGTGATTCTCTGTGGCTGGGGTTCCTCAATAACACCCAGGTCCCGGATGGCCTCGATCATCAGTTTTCGCTTCCCGGAATCAATCCTTCCGCGTCTTTCGGCAACCAGCAGGATATTGCTAGTTTCCAAAGCCCAAAGGTGGGGTGCGACGGCCGTTTTTGTAGCCAGAGAATCAATGATTTGGTCCGCCAAATTGCTTTGCTCATCTTCCAAAACCCAAGCGGCTGCAACGGAGGCATCGAGAACGAAATCCATACTACGACCGCCCCTCTTCCTTCATGTGTTGGACGGTCATCCCCGCAGGTTTGGTAACGCCACGCCGCAACTCCTTGAGCGCGGTAATGGCGGTCTTGACCTTGTGAGGAGATCGCCCGGGAAGTTCCGCGTAGACTTGTTCGAACTCGGGCAGGCGCTCTTCAATAGCGCGGGCCGCATAAAAAGTTTTGGTCCGGCCGGTGCGTCTTGCCAATGCCTCGAGGCGTTGCTCCACAAGAGGTTTTAGTCTAAGTGTCAGCATACGATTTTTGGTGTATCACAAGTATGACAGGTCCTGGCGTGAGGTCAACTGATCGCTCACTGGGGATGAGAGCGCGCAGGGGTCTGCGGTTCGGGCGGACAAGCGCTGAAACCGAGGCCTGCCTTGAACGTTCGGTCAATCGGCCTTAGAAACATTTTTCGCGTATGTCCATCGCCGCCACCGTCGCAGTGCTTACGGCCGTCGCCTATGTGGTGGGAGCGACCCCCTTTGGCTATCTCGTGGCGAGTGCTAAAGGCATCGATATTCGCCAGCACGGAAGCGGCAATATTGGAGCGACGAACGTCATCCGTGTGCTGGGCAGACGGGTGGGGGTCCCCGTCTTTATCCTCGATATGCTCAAAGGCGCGCTGCCGGTGATTTTTGCGGACTGGTGGTGCTCGCGCGACCCTGTATTTGCCGGGCAGGACGCGATGCGTTATCTTGCGGAAGTGATGGCGGGCCTCGGAGCCGTCATAGGACATAACTATACTTTTTGGCTCCAATTCAAAGGGGGCAAAGGGATCGCGACATCGGCCGGCGTGTTGCTCGGCGTCGCGCCCTGGGTGCTTCTCGCGGTGATCATTGTATGGGTGTTGACCTTCGCGCTGTGGCGCTATGTCTCGCTGGCCTCGATCGTGTCAGGCGTCGCGCTGCCCCTGGCGGTTCTGGCGCAAGGTTTCTTTCGAGGTGTTTTCAATTTTCCGCTTCTTGCGCTGGGAACGTTGATGGGTGCGCTGGCGGTGTGGCGCCACCGCTCGAATATTGCGCGCCTGCGCGCAGGCACCGAACCGCGAAGCGGCCGGGGAGGCGGCCTCGTTTCATGAAACGGGCCGGCATTATCGGCTGTGGAAGTTGGGGCACGGCTCTGGCGGTGCTGCTCGCGGAGACCGCGGAGCAGGTGCGCCTTTGGGGTCGGGAGCGTTCGGTTATCAAAAGCATCAATTTCGGACGCGAGAATGCCGCCTATTTGCCCGGGATTAAACTACCCGACTGCATCGAGGCCACCCGGCACCTCAAAGAGCTCGCTGATTGCGACGTCATTCTTTTGGTCGTGCCTTCCCGCGCCATGCGCGAGGTGGTCAGGCTGTTCGCGCAGATGAAATTCCCCCGCAAGGTTCCAATCGTGTCGTGCGTCAAGGGTATTGAAAAGTCGACTGGGTTGCGAATGAGCGAGATCGTGCGCGAACTGCTCCCGGAGCACACCGTGGCGGTTCTTTCGGGGCCGAATCACGCGGAAGAAATCAGCCGCCGACAGCCTGCCGCGGCCGTCATCGGCTGCAGCGAAAACCAGGTGGGGATCGAACTGCAGGAATTGTTCACCTGCCCGTGGT
Organism: Verrucomicrobiales bacterium; assembly: GCA_050998515.1. Lineage (GTDB taxonomy): Bacteria > Verrucomicrobiota > Verrucomicrobiia > Verrucomicrobiales > V1-33 > JBPCQC01. Next base: position 36,284 of record JBPCQC010000070.1, on the reverse strand, counting down.
TTCGCGCCTACACCAGCGAAGATGTCTGCGGCATCGAATGGGGCGCCGCCTCGAAAAACGTTTTCGCCATCGCTTCCGGAATCGCTCAAGGCCTCGGCCTGGGCGACAACGCGAAGGCGGCGCTCTTGACCCGCGGTCTCCAGGAAATGATCCGGCTCGGCTCGGCGATGGGTGGACGCCCCGAAACTTTTCAAGGCCTGAGCGGCGTCGGCGATCTCATAGTTACCTGCTTCAGCCAGCACAGCCGCAATAACCGCGTCGGTCAGGCGCTGGGAAGCGGCCAGCGCCTAACCGATGTCATGGCTTCAATGAGCAGCGTGGCCGAAGGTGTGCCCAATACCGAAAGCATCCATCAGTCCGCGCGCCGCATTGGCCTCCGCACGCCGATCATCGATACGATCTACGCCATTCTTTATCAGGACATGCCTTGCCGCGATGGTCTTCGCTCACTGCTCGCGCGCGACCCCCGCCCGGAATTGGATTGAGAAAAAACCGGCAGGCCGATTTTTGTTATTCGTTATTGGCTGTTCGTTAATTGTCTTGCGGGCGGGCTTGGAGACGCCAGCGGGCAACTGAGACGGCCCGCCCTCGAGCCGCGGGTAGCCGGCGTCACCGGCGCCAGCTGGAACGCCACGCCTGTAGGTGGCCTCTTTGAGGCCGCCCAGCCGGCGCCGAGAGCGACCTGCACCAAGGAATCCACTAGGCCGTGATGGGTGCTCTGTGACTTGACGCTGGGGGAAGCGAATCGGATTTATGGAGATTGCCAGTTTGCGCCCGACCTCGCTTTCAGCCATGCCTCCCGCTTTTTCCGAAGAGAATATCAAGCGCCTGCCGGCGCCGATTGTCGATAAGCTCGAAGGCATCATCGCGCGCATTCGTCGGGTGCTCTGGCTGAAGGGACTTTGGCTGACGTGCGCCGCGCTGCTGGCGTCGTTGCTGGCAGTGATGGCAATTGATGCGGCGTTCGACATCAAATCAGTGGTGGTGCGATGCGCCCTCACGTCGGCGGGGGCATTGGCTGCACTGGTGGTGGCGTGGAAATTCCTGGTGCTGCCACTCTCCCGTAAAGTGAGTCTGGCAGCCGTGGCGCGCTGGGTCGAGGTGCATCATCCGGAAATGCAGGAGCGGATCTCGACCGCAGTGGAATTGCTGTCGAGCGATGATCCGGCGAGCCTGCGGGGTTCGGAAGAACTGCTGGGAGAGGTGGTGAAGTCGGCGGTGGGCGACGTGGCGACGGTCAGTCCGGAGGCGGAATTCTCCGGCGCCCCGGCGAGAGGACCGAAGCGGGCGGCGTTGGCGGCGCTCGCCTTGCTGCTCGCGGTGCTGGCGGTGTGGCCATTTCATAGCGGCATTTTGCTCATGCGCGCGCTCGTCCCGTTTGTCGACTTTGGAAATGCGGCTTCGTTCGAACTGCGGGTGATCAGCAAAGAACTGACCGTGGCGGAAGGTGATCCGCTCACTCTCCTCGTGGCCGCGAAGGGCCGCGCCGACCGGGTGGAACTCCATCAGCAACCCGCGTCTGGTGGACAAACCGTCGAGCGGATGTTGCCCGAAGTTTCTTCGCAAGTGGAAAAGGGCGAATCGGCCTTCGCGGTGCATTTCCCCGCGGCCCGCGAGAGCTTTCGCTATCATGTCACCGCGGGCGCAGCCCGGACGAAGGAGTATCACGTCACGGTGTTGCACCGCCCCGAAGTTACCGGCCTCGCCGTAACTTTCACTTATCCGGCTTACACCAGTCTTCCGCCGAAAACGGACATCGACTCCAGCGGCGATATCGTCGCGCTGCCGGGTACAACGCTCGATTTCACCGCGGGATTAAATCGTCCCGCCACCAGCGCCAGCCTGAAATACGACCAAACCGAAAACGCCGGTCCTCCAGTGAGTCTGGCTGCCGAAAGCGAAAAACCCAGCGCGCGGTGGTCGATCACCGTCGACCCGAACATGAATTTGCGCTGGGGACTGTTGCTCAAAGGCGCAGGCGATATCGATGGTCGTTCTCGCGAGGGCGCTGTCCGCGCCGCGGAAGACCTGCCGCCCGCGGTGGTTATCGACTCACCAATCGACAGAGAGCTGACGCTGCGTCCGAATGAAGTGCTGCCATTGATTTATACCGCGGCTGACGATTTCGGTTTTTCGGCTGTGGATCTGAAGGTACAGATCGAAGGCCGGGGCGAGACACTGCTTCCCTCGCCCTTGCCTGAGAAAGACCACGCGCTCGCCCAGACCTGGCACGGGAAGTTGGCAATTGACCTTTCCAAGCTGCCGCTCAACGGCGTGAATTCTTTACGCGTGCAACTGCGCGTTTCAGACAACCTGCCTCCCAGCCTCGACGGCCCGCAAACCGCCGTCAGCGATCAAATCCTCATCCGGCTCAACTGGGGGGCGCAGAGTTTTGCCGAGCAAACAGTGGCAAAACAGGAACAACAACTGCGGCGCGAACTCGATAAGATCAAAGGCGATCTTCACGATGAACGGGCAAAGGCTGATCAGAAGATGCATCAGCTCCGCAACCGGGAAGAGATGAAGCCGGAGCATCTCGAGCAGCTCGACAAATTGACGCAGAAGACAGCGCAGACCGCCGAGCAGTTGCAGCACCTCGCGGAAAAGATGCAACATAGCGCCTTTGCGGAACGAGCCGACGCGCTCGAGAACGCAGCCGAGCAAATGGTCAAGCCTGCAGCAAAATCGTTGCAGCAAATTCCACAGTCGGAAAATGCACTCGAACGCGCCGAGTCAGCCCGGGATGCGCGGGATCAATTGAGTGAGGCAATCAAGGTAGCCGAAAAGACGCTCGAGAGTTTTCCGCAGGATCATCAACAGGCGACCCAGACCGCGCAATTGGCAAGTCTTGCGCAGCAGGAGCAGAAACTGGCTGATGCGGCAAAAGACCCGGCGCAGCCTGCGTCAGGTTCTCAACAACCAAACATTCCGGAGACCAGCCAGTCACCGCCGACCGAGGAACAGGTAGCACGCACGCAACGCGAAGCCCTTGAACGCTGGCAACAGCAGCAACAACAAATCGCCGGGCAGACCGAGAACCTCACCCGGCAATTGCAGGGAGAGAACCCGCAGGGCCAACAGGAGCAATTGCAGAGCCTGGCGCAGCAGGCGAAACAATTGGCCGACACGGCACAAAAGCTGGCTCAGAAACACGAGGCCATCGAAGGACAGTCCGCGCCGCCAGACGAAACCGAGAACGCTCCCGCCCCATCAGCGGTGGACTCCCCGGACGTTGCGGGGCAAACCCAGGCGTTGCAGGCGGAAGCAGACGTGGCGGCTGCAGCCGGACAGCTCACCGAAGCGATTGCGGAGTTTCAGCGGAACGCTGGCCAGGTTCTGACGCAGAATGGCGCGGCTCTCGACGGCGTGATGGAAGCCACACGGGAGTTGCAGGACGCCGCCCAGTCGGGACAGGAAGCCGTTCGCGAATTGGCACAGGAAGCGAGCCGAGCGGCCGAATCAGGCCAGACCGCCGAGAAGGCCAACAAGCCTCAGACGTCGCAGCAGACTGCAGCAAAGGACACTTCGCCTGCCCCTGCAATCACTCCCTCGACCGCGCAATCTCCTGGCGGGGAGGGGCCTTCTTCTGTGCAACCCTCGACTGATGCGGCGAAATCAACAGACGCTTCCCAGAATGGCGCCCAACCGTCCGCATCCGAAGCGCTCGCGCAAACCGGTGAATCTTTGGAGGCGGCCGCCGACGCCCTGCAAACCACGGTGGAAGCTTTGCGGGAGCAGGCGTCCGGCATTGGCACCGAACTGGAGGCGCTGGGCGAGGCCACACAACAAACTCAAAGCGCGGCTCGAGCTGGTCAGCAGGCTCAGCAAGCCGGTCGTGAGGCCGGAACGAAAGCCGCCCAGGCGGCCGCGACGAGGGGCAAGAATCCTGAACTCTCCTCGCAACAAGCCGCGAACGCCGCCAACGCCCAGGCTCTCGCGCAAAATGCGGCGGAACCTGCGCAGCAAGCGGCCAACAGCCTTGCGCTTGCGGCCGCCAACGCGCAGCACGCACTGGGAATTCCCCAAGAGGGCCTCGATTCCCAAAACATGGGTCAGCACAGCAAGCCAACCCCGGGCCAGTCTCCCTCAAATCAGCAGGCTCAGAATTCGCAGCCCAACCAGCCGGGAAACCCAAGCGAACAGCAAGCCCTTCAAACAACGAAGGCCTATGACGTGCCCCCCGAGCTCGCAAAGCTCGGCCTTTCCCGCGACGACTGGGCCCGCATCCGGGGACTGGTCCAATCCGGCAGCGACGGCGGCACCGGCGACAAAGTCCCCGCAGAATATCGAACGCTGGTGAAGGACTATTTTCGCGCCCTCTCGACGCCAGGCGAAAAGAAGCGGTAGCGACGTCATCGCCCTTGGTGCGCGATCACAGTCTTCGCGCCCGTCGCCAAAAACTCGCATCCCCGATCGCACCCGGAGCGCCGGAACCACTGAACCAATATTCGTCTCCAGCTACCAGCCTCCTCTGCGTGAGGAAATCGCCGTTATTTTCATTGGCCCGGCAGTGCAGGATTCCATCAGCGACAGGAGTGTCGCTGCCACGAAAAAGGGATCCCGGCGTTTCGCCCGTGGCAGTTCGGAAAGCCGGCGCCGTTCAGACACCTGTCACCCACCGCTGTGCTTAGGGCGCCTTGATCTGTTTAAAATGCCCGACGGCGCGGGCGAGCGGCTTCACTTCCAACCATCCTCGGCCGGTCTTAGCACTCTGAGTCCGCCCTACTTTTTTGTGTCCGCACCGATAAACTTCACCAGGGCGTTGCTTTGTTTTCGAAGTTTTTCGACCGCTTCGGCGGTCAACGCCTGGCCTTCGGGGACCTCGAGGGTGCGCTGGATCTCCTGGACGCCTTCGCGCAGAGTTTTGAGCGGGTCGCGGTCTTTCAGTCGCGGGGGCAAATCATCGAGGCCGAGAATGAAATATTCGACGAGGTCCGCGCGGGCGAGCTTGCGCGCCTTTTGTTCGGAGAACGGATCGAGGGCCGCGGTGCTGGTGATTTCCAGGGCGCGTATCCATCCGCCGAGGCTGATCAGATGGGCTATTTCGACATCGCGCAGCAGCACCATTTCGGCCTCGACGTCGATCTGGGTCTTGGCGAGTTCGTTTTTGAGCGTGTCCCAATCCCCATCGACGCTGTTCTCGAGAATGGTCTTGGTATGGCGGCTGATGCGGTCGCCAGCGCCCAATACTTTGGCGTGTTTGAGGACGCCACGACCGACATTTTCGAATTCGGAAATCTTCTCACTGTGCACCATGAGAAAGCCGTCGGCGATCAACATGCCGAGGGACAGGGCGACTCGAATGCGGTCCCTGGGCGTTTCGCGCGGAATGTCGCGGCGCAGTTTTTCATAGGGAAGGGGGCCCAACGCGGCGAGCTCGGCGAAGAGCTTTTTGATGGATGGAGCCGTGAATTCGTTGACGCCAAATTCCTCCCGCAGGTGCTCATCCTGCAATAAATCATCAGGGACTTTGGGCTCCCTTTTCGCCGGCACAGCCGATTCCGCTCCGGGGTCTGTCTTGGGGGCGGCGGGCGCGGCGGGGGCGGCCGGCGCCACCGGGACCATCGCGATCAGAAAGGCGAGAAGCACACAAATGCGGAGAGAGAAAAGCATCGGAAGGTTGCGGTGGAGCCGCGCGGCTAAAATCCTCGCATACCCTTCAGGTTTTTCCACGACGATTTGCGCGTATAAAGCGACTTGACGCCCCGGACACATCTTCGATGATAAGCGCGCTTTGGTCGCCCCGCCGCGGCCCGAAACGGTTTTCCCATGGATTGGAGCGACTACCTTTGGATCGCCAGCTATTTGATTGTGGTGCTGGGCCTCTCGGCCTTCGGCATCCATCGTTATGCCATGGTCTATCTATTCTTGAAGAATTCGCGCCACAAGCCGCGGCCGCGCGCGCTTTTCCAGGAGTTGCCCACGGTTACGGTTCAGCTTCCCGTCTTCAACGAGCAACATGTGGTCGGCCGCCTGATCGATGCGGTCGCCAAGCTCGATTACCCCAGGCACTTGCTTCAAATTCAATTGCTCGACGATTCGACGGACGAAACCATCCAGATCAGCCGGCAAAAGGTGGCCAGCCTTCAGGCCGCCGGTTTAAACGCCGACCTCATCCAGCGCACTGATCGCTCGGGCTTCAAGGCCGGCGCCCTGGAAAACGGGCTGCGGACGGCCATCGGAGAATTTGTCTTTATCCTTGATGCCGATTTCATCCCGCCCCCAGACATCCTGCATCAGATGATCCATTTCTTCACGGATGAGAAAATAGGCATGATCCAGACGCGGTGGGGGCATATCAACCGCGGTTACTCGCTGCTGACACGGATTCAGGCGATGTTCCTCGATGGGCATTTAATGGTCGAACAGACCGCGCGCAGCAGGGCCGGACGATTCATCAATTTCAACGGCACCGCGGGCATTTGGCGCAAATCGTGCATCATCGATGCCGGGGGCTGGCAGCATGACACGCTCACCGAAGACCTCGACCTCAGCTATCGCGCGCAAATGAAAGGATGGAAGTTTGTTTTCCTCAATGATGTGGTCACCCCCGCTGAGTTGCCAGTGGACATGAACGGATTCAAGTCCCAGCAGCATCGCTGGACCAAGGGCAGCATTCAGACCTGCAAGAAGCTCATCGGCCCATTGTGGCGAAGCGACCTGCCTTTTGTGATCAAGTTGGAAGGCAGCGTTCACCTCTGCTCAAACTTCGCCTACCTATTGCTCATCTTCTTATGCTTTTTGGTGTTTCCCGGCAGTGGCGATGCCGTGACCCTTGGCGGATGGCGGCGCTGGCTGCTCGATGTCCCCGTTTTTTTCGCGACCACTATTTCGGTCGGCGCGTTCTACCTCGTCTCGCAGCAGGCGGTCCACCCAAAAAAGTGGTGGCAGGAAATTGTTTTTCTGCCTTGCCTGCTCGCTTTGGGTGTTGGCATGTCGATCAATAATGGGAAAGCCGTCATCGAGGCCCTCTTTAACCACAAATCCGGGTTCGTCCGCACACCCAAGTATGGTATCGAAGGCAAGGGCCAAAGCTGGCGAACCGCGAAATACAGCGCCGGTAAATCAGTCGCGGTAATTCTTGAAGTCGCATTCGCCCTGTATTTTGGGTGCGCGGTTTTGTTCGCCATCCAGAATGCGCTCTGGGGAACGGTTCCCTTTCTCCTGATGTTTACCGCGGGATTCTGGTATGCCGCCGGGGGGTCGATCTCCCAGATGTTGCCAGCACCCCGTCCGACTCCAGCTGGCGGTCCGGTTCGATTGGCCTGAGAGTGTTCCAGGCCCGAGAACGAGACGATAAAAGAAGGGATATTGGCGTTTTTTACTAGCTTTTCCAAATTACTTTGTTTACCGTATTAACCACATCAGCCAGAGTTTAAAATTATGAGATTACCGGCCAAAACCAAAGACGCGATAAGGAAAGTCTTTAGGATCCTCTCGAAGGGGTCGATTGGGATCGCTCTGGTGTTTGCCGGCAGTTGTTCGTCTATTCCAAAAAAAGAAGTGGTAGTGAGCGTTCGGGAGCAGCGGGTGGCGGTGCTCAGAGAGGGAAAGGCGCTGTGCGTCTATCCCTGCTCGACTTCGAAATTTGGGCTGGGGGACCGCCGGGGCACGTTTGCCACACCGACGGGGAAACTCGCGGTGGCCCGTAAAATCGGCGGTGGCGCTCCGCCGGGAATGGTTTTCAAGAGTCGGCGGCCAACCGGCGAGGTTCTTCCAGCCAACGCTCCGGGGCGTGATCCAATCGTGACCCGCATAATTTGGTTGCGTGGCCTGCAATCGCAGAATCGGCAGGCCTACGGGCGATGCATTTATATTCATGGCACTCCAGAAGAGTGTGCCCTTGGGCGTCCGGCCAGTTACGGCTGCGTCCGGATGTGCTCGCACGACATCATCGATTTATTCAATCTTGTGGATGTCGGCACTCCGGTGCGCATTCAAAAATCCGCTCTCCCCCGTGAGGCGGCACGGCTCGCCGATGCGATGGCACACCGGCCCCAGGCGCCGCTTCGAGGCGCTCCGCAGTTTGCACCGGTTTCCAGCGGTCCCACCCTTTTGGCTCATCAGACCTTCGCGCCGCCGCCGCCCTTGGATCGGCGCTAGGTTTTGCGTAAGACAGGCATCCTGCCTGTCAGGTCTGGAGGCCATTCTGCGCGTCTTGCATTTACTGGCGGTTTAAAATTCACTGAGGAGTTGGCGGGCTCAAAGGCTTAAACCTGCCAGACGGACAGGCAAAAATGCCTGTCTTACGGAATGAAACTCGGCCGGCTGGTCTGACCCGCTGCCGCGCCCGCTTGACAGGTCGAGCTTCTACCTTAACCTCCCACCCCTTTTCGAAGCCATGGCCAACATACGTTCAGCTCTCAAACGCATCCGTCAGAACACCGGTCGCACGGCCGCGAACAAGGCGATCAGGACACGTCTGAAGACGGCGCGCAAGGCGGCGCAGACCGCGCTCGAGAGCGGAAATAAAGAAGAAGCGCAGGCAAAAATGCGTCTCGCCATCTCATTTGCCGACAAGGCGGCCAAGACCAGTGTCATTCACAAGAACGCGGCCGGCCGGATCAAGCGCCAACTGGCCGCTCTCATTCGTTGAGAATTTCGAGTTGAGAGGGCAGGTTAACTTCGCCGATTGCGAAGCGCCTGTTTGCCAGCTCGCGTTTCTCGTTATGAAAGTCGATGCCGACCCTCGGCTTGAGGGAAGGGCAAATTCGCCATTGGCGATTCCCAATTTCGCATTTGCCAGCTGATTGGTCTCTCGATTATCAACTTACAATCAGCGACCAGTCCATGAATCCCATTGCCGCTGCCGTGGCTGCGGCCCGTGAAGAGCAGGCAAAGCAAATTGCAGCTCAGCCCCCGCGATTGACCTCGATCGATGCCTTTCGAGGCTTTGCAATGTTTCTTATGGCGGCCGAGTGGCTTCATTTGCCGAAGGTTGCCAGCAGCTTTCAGAACAGTCGAGCCTGGCAGATAATTGGACGGCACACACAGCACGTGGAATGGACCGGCTGCGCGCTGCACGACCTCATTCAGCCGTCATTCAGCTTCATGGTGGGCGCGGCAATCCCCTTTTCCATGGCCAGCCGGACAGCGCGCGGGCAAAGCCGCGTGGGCATGTGGCTGCACGCGTTGCTGCGAGCGGTCATCCTGGTGCTGCTCGGCGTATTTCTGAGATCCATCGGCCAGTCCATGACCTACTGGACCTTTGAAGACACACTGTCACAGATCGGTCTCGGGTATCCAATACTTTTTGCACTGGCATTTTTGTCGCGCCGCTGGCAGTGGGCCGCCCTCGCCATGATTCTGTTAGGCTATTGGGCGGCTTTCGCGCTCCACCCGCGGCCTCCCTCGGATTTCGATTGGGCCAAATACAACGCTCACGCCTACTTCGAGGGTTTCGCCGCCCACTGGAACAAGAATTCGAATGCCGCCTGGGCATTCGACCGCTGGTTTCTCAACCTGTTTCCACGCCAGCATGAATTCCTCGGCAATCCCGGTGGCTATTCCACGTTGAGCTTCATCCCGACCCTCGGAACCATGATTTTGGGATTGATCGCAGGCGGATGGTTGAAGGAATGGGCTCGTCCTCCCGCGCCGGTCGATGCTGAAATCCCGCGCTCCACTGGAAAACCGTTAGGCAAATTAGTGCTCGCCGGCGTGATTTGTCTCGCGCTTGGCTGGGCGTTCGACCGCTTTGGCATCTGCCCATCGGTGAAGAAAATCTGGACGCCTTCGTGGACGCTTTTCAGCGGCGGCTGGTGCTTTCTGCTGATGGCCGCGTTTCATGCGGTGGCTGACCTCGCCGGCTGGCGGTCCATTTTTTTCCCCCTCGTCGTCATTGGCATGAACTCAATTGCCGCCTACGTGCTCGCGCACCAGCCCGCGGAGTTTATCAGCCGTTCACTCGATACCCATTTTGGAAAAGAGCCATTTTTCGGCGCTGGTCAGGCCTATCAACTGCTCCTTCATGGAACGGTCGTCCTGATTTTGATCTGGCTGATCCTCTTTTGGATGCGCCGGAGGCGGCTATATTTGCGCATTTAGATGATATGCCCCCCGCAAAGGCCGGGTTTCCAAACTTTGTCGTACGTGCGACAAAGTTTGGGAATGGCTGCGCGAAGAATGCACTCGGGTCGGCGAGCAGGCCTGGCGGGGCGGACGTTGACAAGGCAGGATGAACTATGAGACGGTCGGCCCATGAGTGCCGAACTGACTGAGTTGCTTCTGCAGGTGAAACGGCATCCGCCTGCAAATCGACAGCGCCTGGCGCGGTCTTGCGCTCCCTTGGAAGGATGATGTTGGGGGCGCTGACATTTGCCGGGGAGAGCTGGGGTTGGCCGCTGGCGGCGGCCCTGGCACTTGCGGTGACGGGGGTCGTCTGGAGTTATCGACGCGCGCCTCGTCGCAGCGTGCGCTGGGGTGGCCCCGCACTAAAAGCAATAGGATTCGCCCTGCTGGCGCTGTGCGTGCTGGAACCGCAATGGACCAGCCTGCGGGCGCGGCCGGGCGGGAATCTTTTTGCAATCATTGCGGACAACAGCCAGGGCCTACAGATCACTGACGACGGGACGACTCAGACGCGCGCCCAGGTTTTGCAATCACTGCTCGATCCAAACCGGGGAACCTGGCAGCGAGTGCTCGAAGATACCTTCGAGGTTCGTCGCTACACTTTCGATTCCCGGCTGCAAAACACCTCGGACTTCCGTGAACTGGCATTCGACGGCCGCGCTTCCGCTTTGGGTTCCGCTCTGCGCACGCTCGCTGATCGTTTTCATGGCCGACCTCTGGCCGGTGTCGTCTTGTTAACCGATGGCATCGCGACCGACAAAATCCCGGACGATCTTGGGGGACTGCCTCCGATTTATCCCGTGGTCATCGGTGGTGCTGGACCGGCGTGCGATCTCGCCGTGCAAGGAGTCTCGGTCAGCCAGACGGGGTTCGAGGATTCGCCGATCAGTGTGGTCTGCGAGGTGAGGGCCACCGGTGCCTCCGGCGAAGTCCTGGTTGGGAAGCTGATCGATGCCATGGGCAAGGTTATCGAGGAGCAAATGAAAGATGGGGTTTCAGGTGCCCGCACAGCTTTTCGTTTCCAGCTCAAGCCCAAAGCGCCGGGACTGTCATTCTTTCAATTTAGCGTGCGACTGCGCAGTGAAACTGGCGCCGATCGCAGCCGCGAGGCCGTCCTGGCAAACAACCAGCGCACTATCGTGGTTGACCGAGGCCAGGGTCCTTATCGCCTGCTCTATGTTGCGGGCCGTCCAAATTGGGAGTACAAATTTCTCAACCGCGCGCTGCAGGCTGACGATCAGGTCCAATTGGTTGCGCTGATTCGAGTGGCGAAACGGGAGCCGAAGTTTGATTTTCGCAGCCGCGCGGGAGAGACCAGCAATCCTCTGTTCCGCGGATTCGACAAGCAATCGCGCGAAGAGGCCGGCAGTTACGACCAACCCGTCTTTGTGCGGCTGAACACTCGTGATGAAGTTGAGTTGCGCGGCGGCATGCCCCGCACGGCAGAGGAATTGTTTGCTTATCACGCGATCATTCTCGACGACCTCGATGCGGGGTTTTTCTCGCCGAGTCAGGCGGCACTCGTGCAAAAATTTGTTTCCGAGCGGGGAGGGGGATTTCTCATGCTCGGCGGAATGGAGTCGTTTCGCGAAGGGGGATATCACCGCACACCCATTGGTGACGTGCTGCCCGTTTATCTCGACGGCGGCAGTAAGGTGGCGAAGCCTCCTGGACCGCTGAAGCTTGATCTTGATCGCGAGGGCTGGCTCGAAGCATGGGCGCGGTTGCGGGAGAACGAATCCGATGAGCGCCAACGGCTCGCTGCCATGCCTCCTTTTTACGTCCTGAATTGGACGCCTCACGCCAAGCCGGGAGCCAGTGTCATTGCGACTGTGGCAGATGGACCAATGCAGTCTGTTCCAGCACTGGTGGTGCAGCGCTTCGGTCGGGGCCGATCGGCGGCGATGATGATCGGCGATGTCTGGCGCTGGGGCATGCGTGATCCCGAATCGCGAGCCGATATGGAAAAGGCATGGCGGCAACTCGTCCGCTGGCTGGTGAGCGAGGTCCCGGGACGCGTGGCCCTGAACGCCGAACCGCTGCCTGGTGATCCCAATGGCGCCATGCAACTCGGCGTGCGCGTGCGAGATTCGAAATTCGAGCCGCTCGACAATGCCACCGTGACGATCGACGTGGCGCCGGTGTCTTTCGAGACGCCGGGCAAGTCGGTGGGCCTGGCCGCTCTAGCCGTACCGGCGGCGCCGTCGTCGGGCGAACCGGGGCTTTATGAGGCGACCTACGTCCCCCGGCAAACCGGCGCTTTCTCAGCCACCGCCCGGGCAGTGAACGCCGCTGGGGCGGAGGAGGGGCGCGCCGAAGCGGGCTGGAGCACCGACCTTGCGGCGGAGGAATTTCGCTCGCTCGTGCCTGACAGATCACTACTCGAACGATTGGCCGCGAAAACTGGTGGGGAAGTTGTTCCAGCGGAAGCGCTCGAAGCACTGGCGAAGCGACTTCCCGCGCAACCGGCGCCGGTAACGGAGCCATGGTCGCGGCCGCTGTGGCACACTCCCTGGCTATTCGCGGTGGCCATCGCGTGCCTGGTCAGTGAGTGGGGATGGCGTCGTTCGCAAGGGTTGCCATGAGAAAATTGCGCTTGCTTTATTTTGGGCTGGCTATGCTTGTTTCGACCCGCGCCCAGGCGTTGGAGGCCGTGGGTGACCGCCCCACGGTGATGGTGGTGGTTGGTGCCGCAGGAGAGGCCACTTACGGAGAAATTTTTTCCAAACAGGCCACGCAATGGGCGATGATCTGCGCCGCCGCAAACATCCCACACATCGCCATTGGTCTTTCCGCTGAGTCCGGCTTGGACGACCGCGAGCGGTTGTCGCAGGCGCTGGCCGCCGAAACAGCCGAGGCATTTTCGCCTTTCTGGCTGGTGCTTATCGGCCATGGCACGTTTGATGGCCGGGAGGCGCGCTTCAACCTCCGCGGCCCTGACCTGGCGGCGGCGGACCTCGCTGAATGGATCAAGCCGTTGAGACGGCCGCTCGTCATTATCAACACTTCGTCGGCGAGCGCCCCCTTCCTGGCCAAACTTGCCGGACCTAATCGAATTGTGATAAGCGCCACGCGCAGCGGTCACGAATCAAACTTCGCGCGGTTCGGTGGATTCCTCGCCGCGAGCCTGGCCGACCCAGCGGCCGACCTCGACCAGGATAGGCAGACATCCTTGCTGGAAGCCTTTCTAAAGGCGTCCCATCTCACTGCGGAGTTTTATGCAACCGAAGGCCGGCTCGCCACCGAACATGCGCTCATCGATGACAACGGCGACGGTCTTGGCACTTCGGCCGAATGGTTTCGCGGCATTCGAGCCACCAAAAAAGCCCGCGACAACGCCGCGGTTGATGGCGCCCGCGCGCATCAATGCCATCTTGTCCGCACCGGCGATGAACAGAAGTTGGATCCCGCCGTCCGTGCCCGGCGGGACGCCCTCGAACTCCAGATCGCCACACTGCGCGAAATTAAATACGATCTGGACGAGGACGAATATTACCAGCGTATCGAGGCGCTCTTTCTGCAGCTGGCAAAACTCTATACTAAGCCGGCGAACACCGGGCAGGATGGCGCAGCCGACTCGCAGGCTCGTCCTGCGCGAAGTGGAAAGCCTGATTTACACTGAAGGAGCGTTATAGGCGACTCCCACTGAATCCCGTTGGTGAAGCGACCGGCACCTCTCGCGTAGAGTTTTTGTCCCGGATAATCTTTTCATTGGTCAGCAGCGCTGGGTGAAGCGAGTATTGAGCTTCTCCCATGGGTAAAGCGCGTGCTGCTCCGCTATTGGCCTGGCCGGACACCGTCGCGGCAGCCCCCGTTTTGTCTCCGCCGGCCTGGCTGGGGGTGGGACTGGTAGGGGTCACGGCAGGCTACTTCCTTATGCCCTCCGCTTGGGAGCATCGGGTGTGGGTGTTGATAGGGGTGGTCATGCCACTCATTATTTTGCGCGCCCGCGCCGCGTGGTATCTGGTGTCCACCAGCCGGCTGCTGGTCCTGGGGCTTGTTTTTCAGGGGTGGATGGCTGCCTCATGGGTTATGAACGGACGCGCCCCGAGCGGCCTCGAGGTGTTGGTGACCTTCAGCAACATGGGGATGCTCATGGCATTTAGTTGTGCCACCGCACTCGTAGCCAACGATCGAAGGTGGCTTACCCGCTTGCGCGATGTCACGATCATGGCGGCCGTCCTGGCTGCGGTCGTTAGTATCATTGTCTACTGGGTGGCGGGAAGTCCCGAAAACGTGGGTGCCCGGCTGCGCAATTGGTTTGTCCACGGAGGCCAGCATCCTGTACCCACTGGCATCCAGTTCGCCTGGGCAGCGGCCTTTGCCGCGGTCGCCGCTGTGGGGGCGCCATCGGGCCGAAACCGGTGGTTGTGGCTGGGCGCCGTAGTCGTCCTGACCCTTGCGATTTGTTGCACCCAAACCCGAGGCGCTTTGCTCGGTCTCGGAATCGCCCTGCTCGCGTTGGCGGCTGCGCACCGCTTTTCCGGCCGCGGGCTTTTACCTTTGATGCTGGCACTTGTCGTCGTCTTCAGCTTCCAGTTTGCCGGACCCGCGGCGGTCCAGGCTTCGATGAGCCGTCACTCTGGGACCGCGCCCCTGCCACCGGTCGGCCAGGCTGAACGTCTGTCAAAAGATCCGCTGCGCCAACTCGTGGATCGTCGCGACAGCGGCAGAGTCGAGCTTTACCGGCAACTGCTCAAGCGCCTCCAGGCCCCCGAGAAAATGTTCTTCGGCCTTGGCTGGTGGGCAGATCATAGTTGTGCGCAACCCGACCTTCATTGGAAGGCCACTCATCCGCACAGTGCTTTTCTTTCCACCCTCTATCACGGGGGGCAGGTGGGATTAATCCTGCTCTGTCTGGTTCTCGCGGAAGCGGCGCGCCGCGCCTGGAAACGGGCCATCCACCAGCACTCGTTCGAGGGATTGGTGCTGCTCGCCTTGGGAACCACAACCCTCATTTTCGATGGCGAAAGTGCCGTCACGTTCATCACCGAACCGCGCTTCGAACCGCTCGTCCTGTGGTTCGCCGTCGGATTGCTCGCAGTCCGGGCCGCCAACGGCGAAAAGAAAACAGGGTTCCAAATTCTTCCACCATCCTAGTCCGAATCCACGACCAGAACTTTTCGCCCGCGGTAAGTTCCGCACGAGGGACACGCGATGTGTCCTGGGACAGTGCTGCCACATTCTGGACAGGTTTTAAATTGAGGGGCCCGCCATTTGTTCGCCTGCTGGCGAAAGGCCTGCTTCATTTTCGATTTTCTGCGCTTGGGAACGGCCATGGTGCGGGGGTCGGATTAGGAATTCTCGGGCTTGGGTTTGGCGGCGGGCGGCTTTAGGTTAAGTTGATCAAGGGCACTCCAGGCGTCCAGACGCTTCGCAGGTTCATCTTCAGAGGCATGATCCGGTGAGTACGAACTGGCCGGAAGAAATCGACCCGCGGCCACACAGACACGAGGAGTTACATTCGATTCATCGCAATGCGGGTAGCCCGGCAGGGCGAGGAGAATATCTTCCCTGATCCGGTCTGTCAAATCGAGCGAGGGCGTTTTTTCGATCAGCTCCTCCTCGACCAGATACCCGTCGAGGGTCACCTGCTCGGGAAAGGTGGTCAGACAGCGGACGCATTCGAGTTCAAAAGTGGCTCCAACATTGCCTTCAATGACCAGCCAGGAGCCGCGGCGCTCGACGTGCAGACGATAAGTCAGCGGTGAGGCCGGTCGGGGGCCGCCACTTTCCAGCTGGAAGATATCCTTTTCGAGGGTGCCGGCGAAATCCCGGCCGTCGGGTGGAAAATTCAGCAGGTCGATGATGATTCGACCTTCGGGCGTATGCGTTGACGACGGCATGACTCGGGCGCGTGCAGGGTTCGCAGGCAGGACTGGATTACTTATGAGTGGAAAATTTTTTCCTCAAGGCTGCAGCGACATGCTTGGGGACGAACGCGGAGACGTCACCCCCGAGCCGGGCCACTTCTTTGACCAGGCGCGAGCTCAGATAGGTATACTCCTCTTTGGGGGTGAGGAAACAGGTCTCGAGTTCCGGGTGCAATTTGCGGTTCATCAGGGCCATTTGGAATTCGAATTCGAAATCGGAAACGGCTCGGAGCCCGCGAATGACGACTCCGGCACCCACACTTCGGGCAAAATCCACCAATAGCCCTGCGAAACTCGTCACCTCGACCCCGGGAAGATTCGCCACAGCGCTTTCGAGCATGGTGAACCGTTCGGAGGCGGAAAACAGGGGATTCTTTTGGTCGTTCGGCGCCACCGCCACAATCACACGTTCGAAGAGCCGCGTGGCCCGCTCGATCACATCGAGATGGCCCTGGGTGACTGGATCAAAGCTGCCGGGACAGATCGCGATGTGCCGCATGGAGAAGGTTTCCGATTTTAGATTTCGACTTTCAAGTGTTAATTGGACGATTCCACATGGCCGACCGTCAGCCATTGCTTGAACCGGAACTGCTGTTGCGCGCGTACGCTGCAGGCGTTTTTCCCATGGCGATGGACGGGGGGGGCATTGGCTGGTTTTCGCCTGACCCCCGCGGTGTGGTTCCGCTGGACGATTCGTTTCACATCCCCCATGGGCTGCGGCGCACGCTGCGAAAGAAGCCTTTTGAAATTCGCTTCAACACCGCGTTTGCCGACGTCATGCGCAACTGCGCAGCGCGCAAAGAGACGTGGATCGACGACACGATTTTCAAAAGCTATGTGCGCTTGCATTACCTGGGCCACGCCCATTCGGTCGAGAGTTGGAAGGATGGCGATCTCGTGGGCGGCCTTTATGGCGTGGCCATCGGGGCGGCTTTTTTTGGCGAGTCCATGTTTAGCCGCCGTGCTGAAGCTTCGAAGGTTGCCCTCGTCGCACTGGTCGAACGGCTCAAGAAACGTCGGTTTTTTCTGCTCGACACACAGTGGACAACCCCGCACCTGCGCCAGTTTGGGGCCATTGACATCCCGCGCCGTGAATACCTGGGCCGCCTGCGAAAGGCGTTGGCGGCGAACGTGAGATTCTGTTAGGCTCGCGGCTGAGAGTCTGTTGAAAAAGCGGGTATGTTCGCACTACTTTCTTTTTCCATTCACCCAGCCAAAACCGTGCGCGGGCGGCAGGGTTTTTCGGATCAGACCTAAATGAGTGCGCGTGAAAAAGAGCATGAACGTTTGCGCCTGGCCTGCCGCATGCTGCGCGAGGCCGAGAGGCCGGTGCGCATCATGAGGGCGCTGCTCTGGCCTCCCGGGGTGCGGGAGCTCTTCTTTCTCCATCGGGCGCACGAGCTGCCCGTGGTCGCCTACGCCGAGTTTGATCCTCGACCGACCCTGGATGCCACGCGCGCCGTTCGCAGGCTGGCGCGTTCAACTTCCATCATCGATCACTGGTTGCGGCGGCTGGCCGGATGCATCGAAGACGGCGCGCGCCTCCTGGGCGCATTGGGCACGGAAGATTTTCACAGGCATTCCAAGCGGATTTTCGGGGCGCCAACCGATGCCCTGCCCGACGAGACGACGACTTCGCTCGGCCTCGCTCTTCGTTTCAATGAAATCCTCGACCGGCTGGCGCCGCTTCCACTCGATAAGCCGGATACGACCATGCTGCGTTCCGACGTGGTGGCGGACATGCTGCGCGATGCCGTGCGTGACTTGTTTGGCGAACGCGCGCCAAGTGTGCGGGTCGTCCGGCATCTCGGCTCGAAAGCGCTCGCGGGATCGCAGCGCATTCGTATTCGCAAAGACGCACGGTTCTCACAAAAGGAAGCCGCTCAGTTGATCCAGCACGAGGCCTTTATTCATATTGTCACCTCGCTTAACGGGCGCGGCCAGCCCGATCTCGTCATTCTGGGCGCCGGTCATCCCGGAACCACGCGCACTCAGGAGGGACTCGCGGTGTTCGCTGAATTCATCACTGCGGCCATGGACCTCAATCGTCTGCGCCGCCTCGCCGACCGCGTCTTTGCCATTCAGCAGGCCATCGACGGCGCAGACTTTTTGGACATCTATAAATATTTTCTCGGCCGCACTCAGAATAAGGAGTTGGCGTTTGAAGGGGCGTGGCGCGTCTTTCGCGGGGCTCCGCTGACCGGTGGGGCGCCGTTGACCAAGGACATTGTCTATCTCGATGGTCTGCTGCGAGTGCACAGCTTTTTGCGATCGGCCGTCAGCGCCGGCCGCGCCGATGTGGTTCGTGTGCTCTTCGCAGGCAAGCTGGATCTCGATGATCTGCCTGCGTTGTGCCAGCTTGCCAAAATGGGAATGCTTCGCGCGCCTGAGTTCGTGCCCCCATGGGCGGCGGACCCCGGACATCTTCTGAGCTATCTGGCATTTTCCAGCTTCCTCAACACCATCGACTTAAAAAAAATCGCCCATCGCAACCAGGAAATGCTTGCCCAGGCGCCGTTGGTCCGCTTCAGCGATTAGTGCGTGTAGCAGCGACACTTTTGTCGCTGATTGCTTTCGCGCTGGCAGGTGGCCCCGGTCACGCTCAATATCCTCCGGTTTATGCAGCACGTCGGTCCGCCGCCCATCTGGAAGTCATCACGTCGCTTATATCGGCAGTTCCGTGAGGACCTGCGCGGCACTCGTGTTCGGACAGGGCCCGGCAAAGAAGGCAAGCCGGACGAATCAACCTCGGTCTACCGCCGGGATAATTTCCGGCAATTCATTCACACGATCTGGTCGTTCAAATGGAAACTGGGCGCGATCCTTTTCTTGGCCGTGCTGGTTAACGCCCTTGAAACCATCCAGCCGTATCTGATTGGCCAGGCCATCGATCGGGTCCTGACACGAGCCGACATAGAGATTTCGGAAAAGACGCGGCAGCTTGCGACTTTTGCGCTCAGTCTGCTGGGGATGGTGGTGGTCGCGCGGGGCTTTGATGCCTGGCGGGATTACCGCACTCACGCGCTGAGTACTCGCGTGCTCTCGCTGTTGCGGCGGAAGCTTTACGGGCACCTCGTGCGCTTTCCGCTGGCGCGGCTGCACGAACTGAAAGTGGGCGGAGTGGTCTCGCGTTTGACCACCGATCTCGAGTCGCTGACCGGGCTGGTGCAAATGGCGTTCATCTCTCCGACGGTGGCGATCATCCGCGTCGCATTTGCTTTCGCCATTGTATTTGTCTGGAACTCACAGCTTGCCCTTATTTTGCTGACGCTGCTTGCTCCCATGGCATTCGGTTCGTTTCTGTGGATCGGGCCGATCCGCAAGGTCTGGCAGTTCTATTTTCGGAGAAAGGGCGAAATGGATTCGCGCATCAGTGAAACCTTCGGCGGCATCCGGGTGGTACGCGCCTTTCAACGCGAGGAGGCCGAAGAGTTGCGCTACGCTGCCAGTCAGCATGCGCTGGCGCGCCTGAATCTTTACGGCGTGCGCTACACCACGGTGGTGCACATTCTGTGGAGCGTGCTCATCCCGCTCGCCAACGTGGCCGTGCTGTTTTTTGGCGGACGCATGCTGCTCCAGGGGGATGCCACACTTGGTCAAATCACAGGCCTGATGGGCTATACCGGCATGTTGATGGGTCCCGTTTACATGATCGTCCAGACCTTTGGCGATCTGCAAAAAAGCCTGGCGGCTGTCGACCGTGTTTTCGATCAATTGCGCGAGCCTGATGAGATTCACGATCCTCCGGACGCCGTCGAGGTGCCGCCGAGCCTGCGTGAGATCCGTTTTGATGGAGTCGAGTTTGCCTATCAGCCGGAAAAGATTGTCATCGACAATTTCTCGCTGACTGTTCCACGAGGCGCCACCGTCGCGTTTGTCGGCGCGAGTGGTTCGGGCAAAACAACGCTGGCTGATCTCGTCTCGCGCTTTTACCAACCGACCTCCGGGCAGTTGCTGTTCAATGGAATTCCGTTCGAGAAAATCCGTCTGCATAGTTATCGGCGGTTGCTTGGGATTGTTTCTCAGGAGGTCTTTTTGTTCGATGGCACAGTGGCTGAGAACCTTGCCTATGGACGGCCGGAGGCCACGCGCGACGACGTCATCGCGGCCGCCATCCAGGCCAATGCCCATGATTTCATCATGGAACTTTCCACCGGCTACGACACGATGGTTGGTGAGCGCGGCGCGAAGCTTTCCGGCGGTCAGCGGCAACGATTGAGCATTGCGCGTGCCATCGTGGCCGACCCGCAGATACTGATTCTCGACGAAGCAACCAGCGCGCTCGATAGCGAAAGCGAGCGATTGATCCAGCAGGCGCTCGAACGTCTTGAGAGAAACCGCACTACCTTCGTGATCGCCCATCGTCTCAGCACCATCGCCCGCTCAGACATCATCGTCGTGCTGGATAAAGGCCGGATGGTCGAGAGCGGCACCCATTCTCAACTGATGGCGCTGCGCGGCCGCTACTGGCACATGGTCGAACAACAACGGGAGGCCTTCGAATTCCAAGGCCCCGCGAGTGCCGAAGCGCTCCTGCAAATTGGCGAGTTGACGTAGGCGCCCCGCACCGCTTCGAACCGCCAGGTCCCGCGCGTCGTGCTGAATCTCGCAACTCTGCGTCCGGCGTTCTCCTCTCTGCCTTTATTTTCCCACACACCACAGATGGTTGTGAGTGCGCAGGAAAAACTGTCCGTCACTGGCGGCCAGACTCGCATTGCACCGCTCGGTCCCAATGCTGTTGACCCCGATGGTTTCGAAGGTGGGACTCGCGCGAAACACAACCACGTCGCCGTTTTGATTGGGGGCATAGATGATGTCGCCAGCGAGCAACAGGCTCGACCACGAATCTGCGTTCGAGCCGCTCCCGCGCAGACGCTCCTCCCAGACGATTTTGCCGGTTTTCACCTCGCGGCAAATGCCGATTGACCCAGCGTGATAATAGAAGTGTTCGTGGTGAGCGACTCCGGTGCCGATGCCGGATTTTGCGCCTTCTTCGTGCCAGAGCCGCCGCGACTCGGTGACATCGCCCGCGCCGCCGGCCCGCACCGCCAGAGCGTTTCCGCGATATCCACTGGCGAGAAAGACGATGTCTCCGCTGGCCATCGGTGAGGCATAAAAAAGCGGCGTGAGGCCGCCGCAGCTCCACAATTCCCTGCCGGTAGCGGGATGGAAGGCGCGGAGACGGCCGTTGAATGGGAATATAATCTCTTCCTGGGTTCCAGAGTTCACCACAATTGGCGTGGACCATGATCCGACGACGCCCTTCGCCTCCTCCCCTTGAAACCCGTCGGTGCGCTTGGCCGGCTTTTCCTCTGGAATATCCACCTGCCAGCGGGTCTTGCCGGTTTTCTTGTCCAGTGCGACGAGCAAAGAGCGCTTGCCTGGGCCAAAGTTGACAATCACCTCGTCGCCGTGAATGACCGGCGAGGCTCCATAGCCCCAAATGTGTTCGAGGCGGCCGAGGTCTTTGCGCCAGATTTCCTTCCCATCCAGGTCCCAGCAAAAAAGACCCGGCGAACCGAGCAACGCGATGACTCTTTCTCCATCGGTGACTGGCGAGCACGAACAGAGCGGGTTCGATTCGTGCGATTCCTCTTTTTCGCTCCATGGAATCCATTTTTCCCAAAGCGTGTGACCGTCACCGCGGTCGAGACAAAGGATTCCGCGGTGTCCATCCTTCGCCCGCGCCTGAGTCAGGAAAACTTTTTTGGCCCAGACGATCGGTGTCGAGTTGCCCGGTTCGGGCAGGGCAACTTTCCAGCGAATGTTTTCCGTGGCGCTCCAATGAAGCGGAAGATTTTTTTCACGGCTCAGGCCGTCGCCGGTCGAGCCTCGCCATGCCGGCCAGTTTTCCGCGGAGGCGGTCAGGATCGTCACGAGCAAAAGAAGCGCAAAAAGCGGTCTCATGCCCAACAGGCGAACATTCCCGCGCTGCCGTCAAGTATTGGTTGGACGCGCATCATCACTGACCAGCATGTCGTCCTCATCAAAGTGGGCGCGCAGACCAGTGGGGACAAAGGAATCATACCTATTCGGAACCGCCGGTCCACCGACCATCAATTCGCCGTGCTCATCAAATGCGGTCGCGAAGCCGCTCAAGAGACGGCCCAGCGTTCCTGCTTTGGCGCCCGACTGCGGATTGGAAGTTGACGTAACGATGGGGGGGTCAGGTTGACTGATGGTGATGACGGCAGGGAGATGGTCGAGTGCCAGGCAGTTGAGGCCTGGGTTCAGTGTGAAAGCCGGCGTCAGACCGGGAGGCGGCTCACCTAACGCAACAACAGAAGGGAAGCCGGAAGGCGGGGGATGAAACGCAATCGGGATCCCGATCAGGATGGGATACCATAGACCAAGGACGCTGCCGGCGGCAGTATGGAGCGGTTCGCTGGTTAACAGAGCGTCCTTGCCAGCTAGGAAACTGGTTCCGGTGAGCTGCAAAATCTGTGCCAACAGGCTGCGATGGGTGAAAGCAGAGGTCTCGAGAGCGACGCACGCTCCTTCGCCAGGCACGCGTTGCACGAACCAGTCCGTCGGCCACCAGGCGAGCAGTCGCTGCATACCCAGTGCGATTGGGTTTGCCGTTGCCAGCACGCGCTGGAATTCGGCGAGATCGATAACTGGCTGGGCGAAGCTTCCAGGGAGGCCGTCAATAAATCGCAAGCGGGAGGCCTGAGACTCTGCGACCGCCATGGCGGCGAGAGCCCTTTCGTTCGAGCCGGGTTTAGCGACGAGAGTGTTGCCTGCGCGCGCGTTAAGGGGGATTTTTCCTGCGATGACCAAAGCGATATTGGTGAGCGCAGCTTCGACTCCTGCCGGCATCACGACGCGCACAACACGTCCTGGAAGGTTTTTCCAGCGAGCTGCCAGGGACAGGGCTGTGGCCAGCACTTTGCCGCAAGACCAGACGTTCCTGCCATCGATGAAACAGGCATGCCGCGGCCGTTTCCGCAACGCCGCGATGATCTCGAAATCCAGTGAACTGCGCAGTTCCGGCCGGTCGTTCAAGGCCTGTGCCGAAAGCGCACGCAAGGCGGAAGTGCAGCTTTCCGCAGAGGCTTGGGCGGGAGCAATCGGCTGGCCGAAATAGACACCCACGTGATAAGGGAGATGGCGCGGACGTTTGCCGAAAAAGCGCTGCCGCTCGAAGGAAAAAATCGACCCCCAGACGTTATCTAGCCAAATCGGCACCACGGGGACGCTGGCGCCACGGGCCATGATTTCAAAGCCGCGCTTGAGCGGGTTCAGCAAGCCATGCCGCGTGAGCTGGCCTTCGGGAAAGACGCACACAAGGTCGCCTCGTCGCAGCACCTGTGTGGTGATTTTTAGAGCTTCCTTGGCGCGAGACGGCGATACCGGGACGGCAAGAAAGAAACGCAGTAATGTTCCGATCACCGGCTTGTCGAGAAACTCGCGGAAGATAACGAAGCGAATCCAGCGGCGACCGGCCTCGGCCCCGATCAGAATTGCATCGATGTAGGTGACGTGATTGGCGATGAGAAGCGCCGCGGAGTCAGGCGGAAGGTTTTCGCGACCCACGACACGGACGCGATAGACCAGCCGGAACAGGAGCAGGACCGTGGCGCGAACAACCTGCCGCGCGAACGCGGAGAAACTCGCTTTCTGCACGCGGGATTCGGGCACGGTTGTCACTCTCGGCCCAGAGTAACGCGGCCGCCGAGAAACCAAACGAATACTCGAAGCCACTTGAAGAATCTCAGATCAGATCCCAAAATCATGCCATGAGGGAAGTCGAAAATCGTCGCCATCACGGGAAAGTGAATTCGCCCTCGTACGCTCCGGTTCGCAACCTTGCTGCGCGATCGGACTGGTTTTGGATGAGAACGTCTCCGACAAAGGTGACTGCGGCGTCGCATTGGATGGGACCTCGCACGGTGAGACTGCGACAGAATCGCAGCGAGGGAGCTCCATGTGGAAACGCAGCTTCGAGGCCGTCTACCAGACGGTAATGCCTCGGGTCGAGATCGAGAGCCGGCGGTTCGCTGCGCCGGTCGGGGTGCAATTCGAGCCGAAAATCCTCTGTGAGGGTGAAGGCATCTGAACGGACCGCGAGCAGATCGGAGGTCGTCTTTACGGGTGCGAACCGCATCCGCGGCACCTCGATGGCAGCGGCCCTGGGAAAAGCCTCGATAGCCGCGCCCATCGCGGTCTCCAATTGGATCACGGAGGGTGATTTCAGATCTCGAGGGTCAGCGGTTTTACGATTGATGATTACCGGCAGTGGAATAAGACCGTCGTGTTTGCGCAATTCCTCACTGAGGTGATCGAGCCGAATCCACAGGTTGTTGGTATTGAAAAAGGCGTGGCGGTTGATGTCCTGAAAAGCCGTTTCGTCAGGCTTGGGGCATTGAGCGCTTTCACGCAGGACGAATCGACCATCATTTTTTCTAATGGCCAGGTGTCCGCCTTTCCGGTCGGCGACGGTTCGTCGTGTGACCTCCATGAGGAACGACCTGCCATTCTTGGCGAAAAAAGCGAGCAATGCGGGGTCGAGCGTTGCGCCGAGATTGTCGGAATTGGAGACGAAGGCGTAGAGGATGTTTTCGCTCAGCAACCGGTCGAGGAGGCCGCTGCCAAGCAAACAGGCATAGATATCCCCGTGGCCGGGCGGGCACCAGTCAAGCTCGGGCTGGCCGGGCATTTTGATGGGTTGGAAGGTTGCGGCATCCAGCTTTGGAACACGGTTTTGCATGAGTTCCAGGCTGGCTGGGTCTCCTAACTGGGGAAACCGGTGCGCTATATGGGCACAGGTATCCTGGGAAGTGCTGAAGCTGTTCATCAGCACGAAGCGCGGTACGGAACGGCCTGTTCGCGCCCGCAGACACAGGATTTGCCTCGCGATCAGGTCGATAAATGTGTCCTTTTCACGCACGCGGAGAAGAGACTTCGCTTTTTCCAGTCCCATGCTCGTTCCCAACCCGCCATTGAGCTTAATCACCACTGTTTGGGCGAGAAGATCGTGGTGCGGTTCCGAGGAAAGTCCGCTGCTGTTGGGCAGATCATCAACCGGCACGATTTCAGCCTCGGAAATCATCCCGGTGGCACCCCGCTCGAGAGCGGCGAAGCTGGCGTGGAAAGCACGAATTGCGGCCGCATCGAGGCCAGCAAATTCCATCTTTTGACGGATGGCGGCAAAGGGTGTTTCGCTGGGACTAACTGGGCCGGACATCCGCCGAGACTATGGAGCGAGACGGCTCGAGCAAAGGAAAATGGCTGGTCAAAGCCAGGCGTTTGATTAATTGGCGTTATTGTCGCGAAACGCGAAGGCGCAGAAAGACCGGCTCGGAGCTGCTCAAGAGAGAAGTGTCAGCCCGGACCACGACGGTTTGCGTTAATCCATCCGGGCTGGCGACGGCAGATACCTGCACAGTTTGACCCTCGCCGCTTGCCCAAGTCTGCAGATCGCGCGACACCTCGATTGTATACACCAGACCGGCGGCAGGTCCGCCGGTCAACTGGGTAAAGGTCAGGGCCGGGTGTGGAACTCCATCGACATCAACCTCAGTATCGTCGGGCAAAGCATTCGCATCTGAAAGGTCGCTGTTCATGGCCAGCGCTTCTTCCAGGATATTTACCACCGAGTCAGTGTCGGGATCAGCGCTGTCAAATGTTGCGGTCGGAATGTTGGCAACTCCCGGCGTCACTCGTCCTAAAAATCCGCTCGGGAACCGCTGCACTGGATCATATCCAGTCGCAGTGGCCCCAGCATCGACGATATCGCCACCGTACCAGTCGCCAGCGGAATTGGCGGCAAGGTTGCCTCGCAGTCGAGCCACGGTGTCGGGGGTGTAGCCAGATTGGCTGAGATCGGCGGTTCCGGAATAGGCGCGGCCGACGAAACCGGGCAACGCCGGAGGATTCGGGATGTCCCAAAACCGCACGCCAGCGCTATCGACCAGTTGGCCGCCAACGAAGGTATCGAACGTGCCATCATCATCGCCGGTTACCGGATCGCCGGTCCCGGCATCGAGGTCATCGCCGGGGTTGCCCTGAAAGTTTTTCACCAGCAAAACCAGCGTCGCGGTATTGTTTGCCCCGCCGATGTCATCGAAGTCCATGCTGGGGGGAAAGCCGAAGCGCGTGCGCGGGTCCGGTGCGGCTCCGTTTATCCATGGTTGTGAAGCCGCAGTGTATTGATTGCCGACGAGAAGGAGGCCGTTCGTGCCGGTAGCCATACCATCGAGGCTCCACTCCTCGAGAACGGACCCAGTATTGTTGCCATCGACGTCGATTAAAAGAATCGAGTAGCCATTGGTGCTTGCGGCGCGGCCAGTCGAAAGAACGAGTTCAACAAATTCCTTGTCGTTGTCGCCGCCGGGCGGGTTGATGTTGATTTCGTTAAGCAGGAGAGTGGCCGCCGGATCCGGAGTGGCCGCGTGACTGTAACGGCCTGGGCTCGCATTCCCTTTGAACGGACCGAAGAACTGCGAACTGTACATCGTGCTCGCGTCTCCCCCGGCGGGGTCGAGTTCGCCTCCATACCACGCAGCGGCAGTATTCGACGCAAAATCTCCGTGGTGCCGAGAAAGATTGTCAGGGATAAAACCGGGGCTGACCAGCGCAACAGCGGGGTTGGGTGAACTGCCGAACCCGATGCTATCGACAATATCGGCCGCGCTTATGGTTGAAACGTTGCTGCTCGTCGCGGGTGGCGGGCCCTTGACCAGAAGCGCCATGAGTCCCGTATTCGGTCCTATGTCGCCGGCGACGTCAAGGCCTTGCGGATCTTCGCGGTTGGTGTCGGCTGACGTCTGTTTCTGCGGCAAATCGTATGGGGGGATGTTGTCGTAAGCGTCACCCAAGAGCACCAGGCCGTTGGTGCCGGTGGAAAGTCCGCTCAGCTCGATTGACTCGAGAATCCGTCCGTTATTGGCACCCTCTTCAGATTCAGCTATGACGAGCGTGAGACCGGTCATACCGGCGATGCCAAGATTGCTGCTGATTAACTCGATATATTCGAAGGAGGAATCAGGACTCGCCACAGGATCCAACTGGATCTCATTGAGCCGAATCGGGCCCGCTACAGCGTCGGCGTCCAGGTTGAGGCGCCCCGGCGTCGCTTCGCCTTTGAACCCACCGAATGCGGTGTCGGCCTTGAGTCCGATGGAAATCGACGAGTTGCCTCCGTAGTCGCCCCCATACCATGCCGCAGCCGAATTTGGGGTCAGATTGCCCAATTTGCGCGAGAAGTGATCGGGGTCGTATTCCACCGCGATTTTACCGGTGGCGTACGTTTTTCCTCCCGGACCGGGAGTCACCACCTGGTCAAAGCCGATGCTGTCCTTGAGTGCAGTCCACGGCACCACCGCATCCAGAATACCGTCGTTGGTCAAATCAAGGTCCTGTCCAATGGTCCCGTTGTAGCCTTGCACGAGCAAGAGCGTGAATCCGTTGTTGTCCCCGAGGTCGCCGTTGCCCATGCTCGAGAAGCGAACCGGAATTTGGTTGAGGGGAGCTTCGGGCTCCGCCAGACGGGTGGCCGGATCCAGATAATTTCCCCAAGGGGTGGCGCCCGGAACATAATTATTGCCGATGAGCAGCAGCCCGTTCGAGCCGGTGGAAAAACTGCCGAGATTCCATGCCTCAATGATTTTTCCGAGGTCGGCGCCAGCGCTGCCGTTGTTGGATCCTAAAACCACCAGGGTATAGCCTTGCAGACTGCCCGCTTTGCTGCCGTTGACCTCGGTCGTGTTGACCACTTCGACGTACTCAAAATTGCCGTCGGTGGGCCCCGAAGGATTGAGTGACACTTCGTTTATCAGGACGTTCAACGGCACCGGAGCGGCGTTAAGATTTGGCTGGCCCGGCGTCGCCTGGCCTTGAAAGGGACCGAAAAAACGGTCATACGCGACACCCTCGTTCGCCGAGCCGGCGATGGTGCCGCCATACCAGGCAGCAACACTGTTGGCGGTGGTGTTGCCGAGGAGGCGCGAAACGTTGCCGGGACCGACTGTCGTCGTCGTTCCCAGCCGTGGGAGAATCACCGAGGTGTAGGGAACTCGGCTGTTGCTGTCTCTATAGCCGATGCTGTCCTCGATTGCGGTCCATGGGACCGTTTGCTGTGCGCCAACGGGTGGAGGACTCTGAGTCCAGTCGAGCACTGAGTTGTTGTCCACATCCACATCGCCGAGAGTGCCCGTGGCAGCGTTGCTGAGGCCGGTCCAGCCGCGTACGAGGAGAACCGTCACACTATCATTAGGACCGAGGTTATCGAGACCCATGTTGGAATGGATCCCGGTACCGCTGGGATCGCCGACCGCCGTCGCCGGAGTCTTCGTCCCGCTCCAGGGTCCACCGGCAGGGTCGACATAATCGTCCCCGATCAAAAGCAGACCGTTGGTGCCGGTCGAGAGTCCCTGCAATGACCACGCCTCCTCGACTTCGCCTCGCGTGGCACCATTGCTGTCGATCACCACGATCGTCAGACCGTCGGTGGATTCGACGGCGTCGGTGGTGCTGCGCAATTCGATGAATTCGTAGTTGCCATCGTCGGGGCTGACGCCGTTCGGAGGATCGATGTGAACTTCATTCAAAAGGATGGTGCTTAAGGCAGGAGATGCTAACAGCATCAGCCCCGGCCAGGTGAGGGCAGAGGTTTTCATGAAGGGGGATTTGTTTGAAGGGAAAACCGGACTTTGCAAGTAGCGAATGTAGATGTGCGGGCGGGGGAGCCCGGCAGCTTAATCGCTGCTTTACAATAGCCGCATTTCCCGACGGCCCCAATGGAAAAAGCGCATTTGTGGCGAAATCGTCACCCTTAATGAACAGGGGGTTTGCCCTGAGAACATGGGGCTGATATTCCGCGGGCGGTGCTTAACTTCGGGGAGCACAGATTAGCCTTTAGCTGATCTGCCTTGCAGAGGAGATCGGTGCGTATGAATGGTGCCGATTTATCAACCCGAGGATGTATACCCCCGATTCGCCTCCTCCTCGCTCGCCTGCGGCAGAGCCATCGAAGTCGAAAAATCCTGTCACTGGCTTTGTGCGCAAGCTCGGTCCCGGTCTGATCACTGGCGCAGCGGACGATGATCCTTCCGGCATCGCGACCTATTCCATTGCGGGCGCCCAACACGGCACCGGCTTGCTGTGGACGGCGATAATCACGTGGCCGCTGATGGGTTGCGTGCAGATGATGTGCGCGCGCATTGGGATGGTAACCGGCCGGGGACTGGCCGGCACGTTGAGGAAGAAGTTTCCCAAGCAGTTGGTAGTCATCGCGACCTTTGCGCTCTTCGTCGCGAATACGATCAATGTCGGGGCTGACCTCGCCGGAATGGCTGATGCCGCCGAGATGCTCACCGGCATCAATTCGCGCTGGCTGGTCCCGCTTTTCGGCATCGCCATTGCCTATGCCTCGATTAAGTTTAGTTATGAGCAGATTGCCCGCATTCTCAAATGGCTGGCGCTGGCGCTCTTTGCCTATGTCGTAGCGGGGTTGATGACACGTCCCGACTGGGCGCAAGTGCTGGGCGCCACTTTTATACCAAGCTTGCCCAAGGGCCACGAGATGTGGGCCACGCTTGTGGCCATCCTCGGCACGACCATCAGCCCCTACCTCTTTTTTTGGCAAAGTTCGCAGGAGGTCGAAGAGGAGAAAAAAGACGGCCGGCAGCGGGTCAGCCAGCGCCGCGGCGCCACACCCCAGGAGATACTTGATCGAAAGGTTGATGTCGGTGCCGGGACTTTTTTTTCCAATTTCGTGATGTATTTCATCATCCTGACGACAGCGCTGACCCTTCACAAAAGCGGCCAGCATCAGATCGAGAGTTCGCGCCAGGCCGCGGAAGCGCTGCGCCCGCTGGCCGGTAACTTCGCCGCGGTGCTTTTTACACTCGGCGTAGTGGGGACGGGGTTTCTTGCTGTCCCCACGCTGGCCGGCTCCGCTGCCTACGCCTTTGCCGAAACGTTCGGCTGGCGCCAGGGCCTGGACGAGAAATTCCCGCGCGCGCGGGCGTTCTATGGCGTGTTCCTCGCCTCGATGGGTTTCGGCATCGCCTTGGATTTTTTCAATATCAGCGCCATCAAAGCGCTTTACTGGACGGGGATCATCAACGGACTTCTCGCCCCTTTTCTTCTGCTCGGCATCCTGATCATCGCCTGCAATCGCTCGATCATGCACGAGCAGCCCAGCTCGATGACCAGCCGGATCGTGGTGGGCCTTACCACTGCGCTCATGTTTGGCGCGGCGCTCGGCATGTTCCTGCTCTAAGCCCGCTCGGTTTCCGGGCGATAGGGCGGCAGTCCCCTGAGCTGCCTTGATCGTGCCTCTCAACATTCATTGCGGCTCGGCGTGAGCCTGGCCCTACCGCTCGCAAACCGATTCTAATTTTTCAATTTGGCGAGCCGCATGCGGCTCCAGGTAAGGCCGCGATCGATGGTATCGTTGCGGCCCACGCTGCCGGCGAGGGATTCGTATTCAGCCACGGCCCGCGAGAAGCATTGCGCGGCTTCGGCGGCTTGCTTCACTTCCTCGGTGACGTGGCCGGCCACGCCGTAACTGTGGGCAATATTCAATTTCAGGTCGTACTCGGCACTCGAGGCCGGGCGGCCGGGGGCTTTGAGTTTGTCGAGCAGGGCCACGGCTTCCCGGGCCTGGACCAAGGCTTCTGGCTTTTGGCCAAGCGTGACGAGAAGGTCGGATAGGTCCGCCTTTCTGCGTGCCAGTTGAGCGGCGTAAACGGCATTGCCGGCATCTCGCTCGACCAACGCCTTTAGAATCTCGACGGCGCCTTTCTGGTAATCGAGAGCGCGGGCCGCTTCCGCATTGGCACGCAGGATTGAAGCGATGTCTGAGTAGCGCATCGCGAGATGAAAATGGTATTCGGTATGGTGGGGCGCTGACTTGGCCAGATCGCTAAGGATTTTTATCGCTTCGCCATGGGCGCGGGCGGCATCGCGATGTTCGGCGTTGTTTTCAAGCATCTCGCCGGTTTCCCCGTAACAACGCGCGAGCTGGTAGAGCACGGCAGGATCGTCCCCGCACTCGAGGAGCAACTCGGCCGTCTCGACCTGCGTGGCCAGGGCCCGTTCGATCTTGCCCGTGACGCGCTCGATTTTTCCGCGTTCCAAGTAAACGCGCGCCAGCGTGAGGCGGTCTTCTGGTTTGGCGGATTTTGTTTCAGCGAGCAGGCCATTGAGCAGATCGGCCGCTTGATTCAGGAGCCGGAGCGTTTCGGGGCCGTGGCTGGTCACATCGGCAGTCAGATTCTGCGCGAGCAAAAAGAGCGCCTCCGCTTGACGGCGCCGAAGTTGGGGAGCGGGATCGCGTTTCGCCGCTTCGCGCAAGGTGGCGAGGGTTTCCTTCAACTGCTCGCGTGCGGCTGGGGGGGGCTGTCCGCCGGCCAGTCGCAGTTTCGACGCCGCCAGGGCGCAATCTGCGGCCTTCACACGAAACTCCGCAGCCCGCTCGTGTGCCGGTTTTTGCGCCAGCCATTGGTTGATGTGAGTTCTTGCTTCATCAAATTTTTCAGCGGCTTCGAGGCCGGCATCCATAGCCAGCTTGATTTCTGCCAGATGGCACCGCGCCCTTAGACAGGCTTCAGCCATCTCCGGGAGCGTGGCGTTCGTTTCAATAAAGGAATTGAAATAATCGTAGGCCGATACCAAGAGCCGGCCGCGTTCCTGGCCTGAGGAAGGCGGCAATTGGCGCGCGGCATCGAGAAAGCTTTCGAAAAAGTGATCTGCGGCGGTTTGAGCGCCAGCGAGGTTATCGCGGGCCATTCGCTCTGCCGACACTGCGCTGGCGAGAGCAGCGCTCGCCTGGGCCAGCTCGGCCTCCCGCGCTTTCAGGGTCGCATCGCGTTGATCGAGGGCGGTCCTTGCCTCAGTCTGAACGTTCCCCCGTTCTGACAGAACCTTGTTCAGGCTCGCGCGAGTGGACATGAGGGAATGGGTGAGCCAGAGCGCCGCGAGCGCCGCCGCTGCCGCTGCACTGCCTGCCAGCCAGAGCCGAAAATCCGATACGCGCTTGACGGTCGTTTGAGTCTCGCCCCGACGGACGCGCGCGGCTTCGAGCTGTTGCAACAGCGATTCCTTTTCTGCGCGCGCCTGGGCCCAGCGGGCCGCTTCGGCGAGATCGTGATCAACGGCGGCGAGCGCGTCACGCACTTCTCGCATGTCCACCCAACGTTCGAGTGGTTCGATCCGCAGACATTTTTCCAGGACCTGGCGCCGCCGTTCCTCCACTTCGTATTCCGCCGGACGCGGCCAGGTGATCGCCGATTCTGATTGCGCGATGCCCGCAAATTCATCGGGATCAGGCACCTCGCCGAATTTCTCGGGGTCTTTCAGTCGCCGGGCAAATGAGTCGCCCCGGGGAAATCTCCCGGTGAGCAGCCGGTAGGCGAGAACGCCGAAGGCATACACATCCCACCGCTCGCCGCTGCCGAGTTGGATGTTCATTGGTTCGCGCAGTTGTTCCGGCGGCGCGTAAAACACGTGGTCGCTCAAGGGCAGCGCTTCGACCCCGGCCATCCAGCCTTGTCCAAAGTCGGAGACTTGCGGACTCGGATCTTCGCCTGCGGTCAGGAAGACGTTGCTCGGTTTGAGGTTGCAGTGAACGATGGCATGAGTGTGCAGAAAGGCGCAGCCTTCCGCTATTTGCGCGATCCAGCTCCAGGCGGTCACTGGTGGCAACTGACCGCAGAGGCTTTCGATCGTTCGGCCCTCGAGGCCGGCCGCCTTCCCTCTCCCCACCCGTTCGGCAAGCAACGCCATCACGTAGTAGGCCGGTCCGTGAATGTCGTCGTCATGGAACTCGAATACCGGGACCAGCCCAGGATGCCCCGGCAGCGAGAGGACTTTGTTCAGACAGTAGGCGAGATACTGATGATTGATCGCCTCCGGCTCGAGCACCTTTACCGCGCAGGGCGTGGCATCTTCCCGCACCCCGTGAAATACCTTTCCGCATGCCCCCGCCCCCAGCGGACGCTGAATCCGGATGCCGCAGATATTTGACGTGATACCCAAAGTGCAGGCAAGGCCTGAGAATTAAACTCAAAGTATCTGGTTCTCGGGGAGAGAAAAGCTTGAAATGCACACCTTTCTCCGAGTGCATTTAAGAGAAAGCGAGTACAGCGGGATTGCTCAGAACTATTGAGAGCGATCACCGACTTCGACTTTCAGTGAGTCGCGAGAGCTAAAGCCTCGAGAAGTCGGCTGCGAAGGTCGTCGGTTGCTTCGAGGCCGGTCGAGAGGCGAATCAAGTGGCGGCTGACCCCGCAGGACTCGGCCCAATCCAGCTCGGTGTAATGGGCCAGGAGGGTGTAAGGACACGCGAGGGTGAAATTGGCGCCCAGACTTGGTCCTTTGCAGACCCGCAAGGCGTCAAAAACTTGTGGAGTTTTTGCTTTGTCGCGCAGTGTGAAGGAAAGCAGCATGCCG
This sequence comes from Verrucomicrobiales bacterium, assembly GCA_050998515.1. Lineage (GTDB taxonomy): Bacteria > Verrucomicrobiota > Verrucomicrobiia > Verrucomicrobiales > V1-33 > JBPCQC01. Next base: position 2,940 of record JBPCQC010000070.1, on the reverse strand, counting down.
CCGCCGCCGCCGGGCCGCCGGATTTTCTCATAGGCCGTTGTGTCGTCGAGGGTGGGATAGTGGACGCGCTCAACAACGTGATGGGCGGCCAGCAATTCTGCGATCGCCTCGGCATTGGCGTTCATCTTCACGACGCGCTCGGCGAAATCCCGCGAGTTTGTCTCGAGCGCCACGGCATCCTCTGCAAAAAGCGGCGCCGCTGCCATTTCCCGCGCCAGCAGCGCCCGCAACTCCGAGATCCACGCGCTCGCCTCATTGACGATGACGCAGCCGGCCATGACATCGCCCACTCCCGAAAATGCCTTGGTCAGACTCGTCGTCACCACATCGGCGAAACGAAAGACATCGGCATTGACCACGGTGGCAACAGTGTCGTCGCAGACCACAGGCACACGGTGCCGTTGCGCGGGTTGACTGACCGCTTCCAGATCGATGGATTCGATCAGCGGATTGCTCGGCACCTCGGTGAAGACGCCGGCCAGCGGCTCTCTCGCGACAATTTCTGAAAACTTTGCGACGTCCCTTTTTCCGACGCCTGCGATGAAGTGCACTCCCGCGCCGAATTCCTCCTGGACCTTGAGCACGTCAACGTAGGGAAACCCCATTTGGACGGTCTTGCGGCCGGGGAAGATTGAGGTCAATGCCCGGTGCAGGGCAAAGACGCCGGCCATGCCACTGGAAAAGAGGAAAACGTTCCCGGGGGGTTGAGCGCTGAGCGCGGCCAGGCGTTGCTTGATTTGCTCCTGAGCTTCAGTCCCGCGCCGTTCGGCGGCTGCAAATTGTTCGCGCGACCATCCATCGAGCACGGCTGCGGCCACGCGGCTGGAAATTCCCTGCCCGCAGAATCGCCAGGCCAGACGGGATCGCTTTTCCAAATTTCTCGGGAACATCACCGCCCAGAGCGGAGTGTCTTGAAACTCGGACCAGAAAACTGAAGTTCCCTCGTGGGCGCCGCGAAGAACGAATTGGGAGGCGTTCTCCGCGGCCTGCTGCGAAGAAAAGACGAGCGCCCTTTCGCCGTTCTGAGCATCCTGAGCGGCCAGCTCGAAGACCTGCTGGACCAGGGGATGGCAAAAAAACCGCGGATATCCAGCCTGCATGCGGCCGACTACCGCGGGATCGTTTTCTTCGTATCCGACCACGCTTTCCCACGTCGGCAGGCAGACCGAACAGGCGTGCGGCGACTCGGGCAACGGTCGCCCAAGGTCCTCGCTCCGCCACAGCGGGTCTTTCAAGAGGTCGCGCATCGCAAAACAGAGCCGCGAGCGTTCCATCGGCACTGCACTCCCGCAAGTGCTGCGTTCTTTGTCATCGCGTGTACGTTGCGTGAAAGGGGCGCGGGCGTCTCGCGCGGGTCAGCAGCAACAAAAGTCATCGACGTGTCCGCGCGAAAGAACGAGAGGCACACGATATTTCGTCACCGTCCGATCGCTGGCGAAAGTCGCTGCCCGCGCCAGGAAAATGTTGAATGTACATGGGGCGGGCGGCTCGTCAGTAGCCTCGCCCCACCCAAGTAGCCTCGCCCCACCCGGGTACGTGCCGGCTCAACTCGGTGGGGCGAGCGTACTCGCGAGCCGTTTCGCGAAATACACTCAAGGAGAACGGCTGTTTTTGATATTTGACCCTATTCGCCCCTGTTTTCGGACGAAAAATGCGTCTTCGCGTCCAAGCGCCCCGCCAAGCATTTCCGTCAGCGCCAGTGCTCCCACACCCGCCAAGCCCCGGCGCAGGAAGTTCTCCGGGTGTGTGCCAAAGCCGCCTTCGTGTCGAGTTCAGTCATCGGAAGAAGTGCTGCTAAATATCCGCAATACTTGGCGTGGTGAGGCCGAAGCTCACGGGCTGGCGGGCACTTCGATAAATGCAATCTTCTCGTAAACAAGTAGTGTGGCATGGGCCTGCGACTGTGTGATATCTCAAGTGTGGAAACCTCTCAAACTGTTCTTCCCGTCGGGAGTGATGGCGCTCGCGCTCGCCCTACCGCTGGCTGCAAATCTTTTGCCGAGACTGGTGCAACCGCCAACGGGAAGCCCCGCTTCGTAATCCGGCGGTATGGGTTCTCGGTGGAGAGACCATTTTGGCCGTGTCCGAAGGGCGCCAACTCTGGAGAATCGAACCGGCCGCTTCCGCTGTGCTTCTCAAATCGGCTGGCTCCTTCGAGTTGATCTCGGTCATCGGTCAGACGAACAACTGGCTCGTGTTCGCACTCGAGTCCGAGCACCAGGAGCTTTGGTCAAGCGATGGCACCAGCGCCGGCACATACAAACTGGCGGAGCTTCCGCCTGGACAATCGTGGACGCTAATTGCCGAGACGGATATCGCCCTTTACCTTGAAGCGAGGTCCGACGAACTGACGGAGGTATGGCGCACGGACGGAAGCGCCGCGGGAACCGTTCGACTGAGAACGCTGATCGGCACGCTCGGTGCCGCGGCGACTACGCAGAACGGTGAGAAGCTGTTCTTTTTTGACGAGCTGCCGATTCGAAGCGTTCTCGTCGTGTCCGACGGTACGGCCGACGGCACCCGCGAATTGAGGACGTTGCCGCCGCGGTCATACCGACTGGCAGCATCATTGGTTTTGTGGTTTTGTGTGGTTTTGGGTCAAGCTAAAATTCTTGACAGAGGACGAATGGTGCGGCAGTTGGAGGGATGCCGCGGCAATTGCGCATTGAAATGGCGGGCGGAATGTATCACGTGATGGCGCGCGGGGATCGGCGGGAGCCGATTTTTCATGGAGATGCGGATCGTGAGTTGTTTCTGCGAACCTTGGGGGAAGCGTGCGAACGTTGTGGTTGGCGCGTTCATGCCTGGGTTCTTATGTCCAACCATTATCACCTGTTGCTGGAGACGCCGAGGCCCAATTTAGTGGCCGGCATGAGCTGGCTGCAAAACACCTTCACCATCCGATTCAATCGCCGCCATCGATTGAGTGGGCATTTGTTT
>JBPCQC010000026.1:0-72202 GCA_050998515.1 Verrucomicrobiales bacterium | reverse complement strand
TGGCGCGTGGAGGGGCCGCTCTTGTCGGAGAGGGGAGGGGGTCCGGCGAGGGGGGTGCCTCTGCCACGGTGAAGGGACCCAGCGACAGGAGTGTCGCTGCCACGGTGAAGGGAGCCAGCGACAGGAGTGTCGCTGCCACGGTGAAGGGACTCTGCGACAGGAGTGTCGCTGCCACGGTGAAGGGAGCCAGCGACAGAAGTGTCGCTGCCACGGTGAAGGGACTCTGCGACAGGAGTGTCGCTGCCACGGTGAAGGGACCCAGCGACAGGAGTGTCGCTGCCACGGTGAAGGGACCCAGCGACAGGAGTGTCGCTGCCACGAATCTAATCGCGCTCATGGCTGTTCCGACTCGAGACATATCACCTGGCCTCCACTGTGGTAGTAAACGCGACCGTCGGCGGCACTAGCGATGCTGCGGGCAGGCCCGTGCCATTCGTTGATCAGCGCGTAGACTTCGCCGGCTGCAGCGGCTTTCTCCGGGCCGCCCGCAGTTTCCCATCCCCATTCGGCTGGTCCGAAGAAGCCGCCGTAGGAATCGCGTTTGCCCCAGCGGTTTTCCAGCATCCCGGTTTCGAGATTCATGGCCCCCAGAAATCCCTGGTGGTTGGAGAACAGCCAGCCGGACGCGCATGACAGCGCCTGGGTTTCATCTCCGATGTAATTAAAACTCGACCAGGGGAAATCCGGTGCGCCCGGCGGCCGCCCTGGAACCTTCGGAGCGTAACCATGGTTCAGCAGGCTCACGCGGCCGGTTTTAAGATCCAGGCGTCCAAAGCCGGTAAAACTGCGGACTTCGCTGCCTCCGTCCCACACGCCGTAGGCCGATCGCACGTGGACGAAAACTTCGCGTGTGTGAGGATTGAAGCATGGTGGAGTCATTGGGTTGTGGCAGCCGCCGGAATACAAAATCGGTGCCACCCACGGCTCCGATCCGTCTTCCAGGTCCAGCGCGTGAAAACACTTTTCTTCGGGATGTCTCTGCAACCACTCGACGATGAAGTCCTGTTCTCGTACGACATCGTCAGGGCTCCCGGAGATAAATCTTGCGTCCCGGCCCTGAAAACCGGCCCGCTGGATCAGCATCTGCTCGTTCTCACTCATGATCGCGTGAAAATCTATTACCGGATTGGTGGTGACGATGACGAGGCCGCCGACGATCGTCGGAGCGTAGTCGCGCACGGTGAGGCCGGGCAACTTCCTGGATCTCCATGCAAGGCTGCCGTTGTTGGTCTGGCAGCAGTAAACGTGCATGTCTTCGGAGGCGAAAATGACGCTTCCCCCGTCCTTCGTAACTGATGCGGGCGCCACGATGGGACCCTCCGTTGTGAGTTGCCAGACTTCCTTTCCGCCGCTGCGCGCATCGTAGGCATGAAAAATGCCCGCACGGTCCCCGATAAAAACCCAACCTTCCGCAAAGGTGGGCGCGGTCCAGAACCCAGCGGGGGCACGCGCGGTCCACTGAGATGTGCCGGTCTCGAGCTCAATCGAGCGAAGCGATCCGTCCATGGCCGCGACATAAACCGACCTGCCGCCGATGACGGGTGAATGGCCGATTGGAGAGTCGAGCGCGAGCCGCCAGTGCTGCTCTCCGGTCACGGCATCCCACGCGTAAAAATTTCCCGCATAGGTGCCCATGAACGCCAGGCCGCCGCCGACGATGATTTCCGCCCGCGGGCCTGTCAGTTCAGCAGACAAATCATGGCGCCACTTCAACCGCAGCTTGCCACGAGGAAAGTCAGAATAAAAACCCGAACGCTGCAAGTCGCCATGCAACGTTGGCCAGTCGATATGATTATCGATTTGTGCCACGCCCCAGCCCGTTCCGAGCAGTGTCGCTGAACAGCCGAGGCAATAGAGCGTTGCTCGAGCTATCCGATTGAATCTTCCGTGCATGGACACGGCGCGAGGATACTTGCATTGGTGCAACCTTCCAAGCAGTGCGAGAGGCCGCTTCCCATGGCCCGGTTTTTCGTTGCCATTCGTGACCGGCGTTTAGAGTCGCTGTTTCTTTCTTATGCGCGTCTCCACGTTCACCGGTCTGGTCCCGAAGCCTGAATTTGCCTCGGAAGTGGCGGCCGTTCCATACGACGTCGTCAACCGTGACGAGGCGGCGGCATTGGCCAGAAACAAGCCGCACAATCTGCTGCACGTTGATCGCGCGGAGATCGATTTGCCTGCCGACACCGATCCGTATTCGGATCTCGTTTACATGACGGCGCGCAGGAATTTCCTCAGGCTGCAAGCCGAGGGGGTTTTGGTGCGGGAAAACCACCCGGCCCTCTATTTTTATCGGCAGAGAATGGGTCGCCACACCCAGACTGGCATCATCGCCGCCTGCCACGTTGAGGACTACGAAAAGGACATCATCCGCAAGCACGAAAAGACTCGGAAGGTCAAGGAAGAAGACCGCACGCGGCTGGTGGATACGCTCTCAGCCCATACAGGGCCGGTTTTTCTGACTTATCGAGACGTGGGCGACATCGATGCCATCGAACAACAAGCCACCCGCAGCGCGCCCATTTATGATTTTGTGGCCGAGGACGGCATCGCCCACACTGTCTGGCGGGTGACTGGCGATGCTGCCCAATCTTTGGTGGCGCTCTTTGTGCAGCAGGTGCCGCTCGCCTATGTGGCTGATGGGCACCATCGCAGTGCCAGCGCTGCCCGCGTCGCTGCCAGCCGCCGCGCGCAAAACCCGGACCATACCGGCTCCGAAGATTATAACTGGTTTCTGGGAGTGCTCTTTCCGGCCACACAGTTGCAAATCCTCCCCTACAACCGGGTGGTGCGGGATCTCGACAACCACTCCCCTGAAACACTGTTAGGTGCCATCAGAGCAGCCGGCTTCCGGGTGCTGCCGGCAGTGATGAAAGAACCCCCTGCTCCGCGTCAGGTGCATTTGTATACTGCCGGAAACTGGCACGCGCTGAGATGTCCGGAAGAGCCTGCAGCGACTCCAGTCGAAGCCTTGGATGTGAGTGTGCTTCAGAGACTGATCCTCGCTCCGCTGCTGGGAATCCACGACCCGCGCACCAGCGACCGAATCGAGTTCGTTGGGGGCATACGCGGTCCCGAAGCCCTCGAGAGGCTCGTCGACAGCGGTCAGGCCGGTTGCGCTTTCTCGATGTATCCGGTGACTGTCGAGCAACTGATGGCGATCTCCGATGCCGGGGAGATCATGCCCCCCAAGAGCACCTGGTTTGAGCCGAAGCTTCGCAGCGGCCTCGTCATCCAGACATTTTAGAAGGACGCCATGTGGCCTGGCCGGCCGGATGGGCAGCCGGCAGTGCCGTTCTCCCTGGATCCTCTACGGCGTGGACTTGGAAACGGGGTTTGCAACGTTACGGGTGGCGTCATACACCGCGTTGGCGAGTGAAACATTGTCCACCGTGAAAGTAAATACCCCGCGTTTCTTAACCCGCTTCGATGTGAATGTCGCGACACCCGAGGTATTCGTGGTGGCTGTCGCGGTGGCGATGGTGAGGCCGGACCATCTTCCGGTCACAACCGCGCCCGATCGGACGGCGCCATTCGAATCCTTGATCACCACTTGAGCCGTGGCGGAGTAACCCTGGGGCGCGCTGCTGACCGAAAGCGTGAGCTGAGCCACATACACCGCAGTTGGCGTGACCTGGATCACCACGGAGGAGGGGGCGGACGCGAGGCCAGTGGCATCGTAGACGACCAGTGATGCTGTATACGTTCCGACGTTTGCATACGTTTTGGATGGATTCGTCGCCGTCGACGTGGATCCATCGCCAAAATCCCAATCATACATGAGACCTGAACCGTCCGGATCGTAGGAGCCGGAGCTGGAAAACGCCACCGGGAGTGGAGCCACGCCAGACTGAGGCGATGCGCTGGCGGCGGCGACCGGCGGCTGGCCGCTCTGAGCAACCAATGTCCCGGTCAATGCAAATTGACCCAGGCTGCCGTATTCCGAGTATCCCGTCGACAGGTCCCCCGCGCCGACTCCGTCGACGCCGATGTAGTAGGTTCCTTGCGGGACGGATGCCGTGAGAACGCTCGAAAGCCCCGCGGGATCCGACGACGCCAAAAGATTTCCTGATCCGTCGAAAAGTGACAGCCGCACATCGAGATTCGGCGAAGGAGCGGCTCCCGCGGCACTGAACGAGATCGTTCCCGCGCCGGTGACAAACCCATACAAGTCGACATCAGAGACCGATTCAATGATTCCGTCGATGGCAGGATTCGAACCGGTGAGTGACGACGCGGTGACCACGTCATCACCGGCACTATCAGCACGCCGCGGCACATAACTGTTGATGATTGAAGTATCGTCCTCCGTGTTGTTGGCGTTTGCATATTCGCCTTTGCTCCATTGCACCAGATCCCTGTAATAACCGACTCCCATGATCGGTGCCCAACTGCCGTGTCCCTCATAGTATTGGGTCCCACCGTTTTTCCCGTCATGGTGTAAATTCACGGTATGGCCAGCTTCGTGGCTCGCAGCTTCCGCGACATACTTTGGATAACCGTTGCTTAACTGCGTCGGGAAAACGTAACAAGGCGTATCGGAAGACCAGTTAAACGATCCCAAATACGCGACGCCACCCGCACCGGCGCCAAGCCAGTCATAGCTGCTGCCGCCGATACATACCCGGATCCCGTAATTTGCATCGCTGGTGCTGGTGCGGCGAAGAGCTTCCAAACCGGGATCCTGCGTCGTCACATCAACATTCCAGGGGGCGTAGTCCTCCGCCACACGCTTCCATATTTGCTGAATGTTATCGAGTTCACCGGCGGAAAAGCTGCCCGGACTGCCATCAGTGTCATACGGCGGCGTCGTGAAATTCGCGCCCGAAGTATAATTTGTATTCCACGAGGTGCCCGACGTGACATGCCCATTGAAATCCAAATAGATCACTCGCGTGGCGCCAGGAACGCTGTGCAAAAAAAACGTCTCGCTTGAGGGATAGGACTCCATTGCCGGCAGCCCCGCCTCAGACACCGTCCCGGCTTTGACGGCCAGCCCCTCACAAGCATAGAAGAGCCTCCCGGATTTGTCGGCCCGAAGATGATGATTATGCTCGCAGAGACCGCGCAATTCCTCAGGACTTTTCCCGTACCACCGCGCCACTTCCGGCAGCTTGGCGCCAAGCGCCGACACCACTTCGGCGCCTTTGGCGACGGTCGGCAGGTTGACGGCGGGGAAATTATTATCGCTGGGTGGACCTTGCTGAGCGAGCGCGAACGGTAGTGAAGCACTGAAAGCAAAGGCGGTTCGAAGAACGAGGGAGAAATGACTCATTGTCTTGGATTTGGGGGTAAAAAGCCCTGGTTAGCGACGCGAAATGCCGAGGCTGTCTAAGAGTTTTCCGTAGGCGCGTATAAATATTACCTTATTTCAAGGAAATACAATACTATTAATAATTTACTCAATTTTCCACAGGTAGCATTTGGTCCTCCCGAATCGAGCTCTGCGCTGGTTTTGCTCGCGCTCCGGGACCGAACGTACACACAAATCAGGTATACCGAGCGTGCTGGTGGTGAGGGAGAAAGAACTCGTAGAGCAGACGATCCACCTGCAGCAACCCCTCCCGGGTGAGCGAAATGTCGTCCTCGCCAATGATCGCGAACCCTTCACCAACCATCCACTTCAAGTGTCGGCCAAATATCTCCCGGACATCTACACCAAACTTTCGCCCATAGTGACTGGGCCGGATGCTTCCGAGTTTGAGTTGGAGAATGAACTCCCGGATTAGCCGCTCTTCGGGGCCGGTTACGTAAGCGCGGAAGATCGCGTGTTCGCTGCGCTCGATCGCCTCGCAGTACGCTTCGATGTCGGCATTGTTTTGCAAATGGACGCCGCCGAGATACCCGAAGCTCGCTACGCCCAGCGGCAGAAGGTCGGCGCCCGAAAAGAGTCCGTCCCGATAGACAAAGCGCGTGGCCGCCTTGTTCTTTACGATGGTATAGGCGCTCGAGATTTCGTAGCCGGCATCTTCGAATTTACGAAACGCGTAATCGACCCACCGGCGTTTGGTGGGCCAGTCGGCCACCGGCGCGACGAGCCGTCCCTCTTCGTGCATTTGTTTGTAGATGCCGGTGTTGTACGGAACCTCCATCTGATAGACCGTTAGGCAGTCCGGCTGCATTTCGAGCGCCTTGTCGACGCAGCGTCGCCAGTTATCCTCCGTCTCCTCGACCATGCCCGCAATGAGATCGATGTTGATCTGCGGAAACCCAATCGCGCGGGCATAGCCATAGGCGCGCCAGATTTCCTTGCTGCGATGAGCGCGGCCATTGATATCGAGGATGTGGTCGTCAAAATTCTCGACGCCGAGGCTGAGGCGTGTCACGCCCATGGCGCGAATGGCATCGAGCTTTTTCTCGGTCAGGGTGCCCGGCTCGCACTCGAAAGTTACTTCCTCGATGTCATCCCACGACATCAGGTCCTTCATGTGTTGCGTCAGTTCCTCGAGCTGCGGGACAGAAAGGTAGCTCGGAGTGCCCCCGCCAAAATAAACGAACCGCGGCTTGCGGCCTGCGAGATAGTTTCGGCGCGCATACATCGTAAATTCGTTCATCCCGGCGCGAACGTAGCGCCGGATCTCGTCCGACTTTTTGTCGGTGTAGACGCGGAAGTAACAAAAGTGGCACCGCTTGCGGCAGAACGGGATGTGGAAGTAAACGCCCAGCGGAATATCAGGCCGAGGCGGCGAGTCGAGAATACGCGCGACTTCCGAAACGTATTCCGGTTTCCAGAACGAATACGGAGGGTAGTTGGAAACGAAATAATTGCCGACCTCAGTTTCCTTGAGCGGTTTGGGATGTTCGACGGCCGTCTCGAGGGTGGTTGTTGTCATTTGTCTGGAACTGGCCCGCAAGAGACAACCATACACCTTAAAGTCTGTCAGTGCCAGCGGGCGCCACGGCGGTCCGGCTCAGTACGCGATAACCCAACGCGCCCGCATACACAAAGAACGTCAGAGGTCCTCCAGGTAGGGCGTGATGACCCATCGCGCCGCCATAGTTGGCGGACGCCTGGGGTCAGGCGTCCTTCTGTTCAAATGCATAGTTACGGCTTAGAACGCACTGGGCCATCGCGCCGGATGGGTTACGCCTTGCCATACGGCTCACGGAGTTTGACCGGCGCCGCAATCCGGGGACGCAGCCTCAGGTTCAAGACTTCGACGAAGAGCGAGAACCCCATCGCAAAATAGATGTAGCCTTTTCGAATGTGCTGGTCCCAGCCTTCGGCGACCAGCGTCACGCCAATTAACAAGAGGAAACTAAGAGCCAGCATTTTGATGGTTGGACGCCGCTCGACGAAGCTCCCAATCCGCCCCGCGAACATCATCATAAAAATCACGGCCACGATGACTGCCGCCACCATGATTCCGATCTCATCCACCATTCCGACGGCGGTGATGACCGAATCGAGTGAGAACACGATGTCCAAAAGAACAATGGTAATGATGACACTGCGAAAGGTGGGGCGCACGCGCACCGATGAGCTGCCCTCTTCGCCTTCGAGCTTCTGGTGAATTTCACGAGTGGCTTTCCAAATCAAAAAGAGTCCTCCGGTGATCAGAATCAAGTCGCGTCCGGAAATTTCATGGCCAAAAATCAGGAAGAGTGGTGTTGTCAGGCTGGCAACCCAGGAAATGGAAAGGAGAAGCGCTATGCGCATCAGCATGGCCAGCGCCAGGCCCAACAAACGGGCCTTGCGCTGTTGCGAAGCCGGCAATTTCGCGGCCAGGATGGAAATGAAAACGATGTTATCGATGCCAAGGACAAGTTCCAGGGCCAGGAGGGTGACAAATGCCACCCATGATTGAGGTTCCGTGATCCAATCCATGTGATGCTTTGATCTCTAATTTGAGGATTTCCAGACGATTCTTAACGTGGCAACCATCGCGGTGGAGGCCTGAAAACGAAACCTGTGGGCAGCGACAGTCCTGTGGGTGGCCCTTGTTCAGCTCAGCGACAGGAGTGTCGTTGCCACAAACTCACTCTTGCCCAAAGTAGTCGCGCACGGTGCGCGCTCCCTGCGGGGCCACCGCTGTCGCTGGACCGGCGGCTGCCAGTTCGAAGGCAAAGCCCAAGGGCTGACGCCCGGGACGCTGATGCCGCCGTGTAAAATTACCGGCGCCCCAGTGATCGCCCACTGCGACTACGTCAAAGCGCGTGATGCGGTCGTCATGTGTCGAGTATCTGATTTTTCCCGAGACACTGGCGTCGTAGCCGCGGGAATTATCGCTCGTCTGAATGAGCACTGAGCCTTCCAGCAACAAGTCGATCCCAGCCTCGTTCTTCCGTTCGACTGACACATGGAGCTCATTGCGCCGGATATGCTCGCGTCTCCAAAATTCCGGTTCTCCCCGGGTGTGGTCGACGAGATGAAATCGCAGAATCCGTTGCGCTACTGCCGCCGGCAATGGCATTCGCTCCCCTTCCTTCGCGGTCCTGGGAAGCAGCGAGCGCCACTCGGCCTCCGTCAGCCAGAGATGATCGAGCGACGCCTCGTTGCCGGCCCCGAGTTTGCAGGTAGCATCGGCGTAGGCGCCGGAACCGCCCGTTCGATCCAGAGCCCGCGCGTATACGTTGACGATGATTCCACCCGGCGGCGCCTCGCGCACATATCCCTCATCAATGCTGCCCGGTGGGCCAATCTCGACCGCGCCCGGACGACGCTCAGGTTCAGGCAAAGCCCGCCATTTTTTGAGGCCTTCCTGCAGCAACCCGCGAATCGCTTCGACGTTCTGCCCGGCGTTTTTGTAGGCGAGCAGTTTTCCGGGGGACGTGAGGATGTAAATGCCCTGTCGCGTATCGGTGCCGTCCGCGCCGCCTTGCTTCGGACTTTGGTTCGCCACCGCCCGAAAAAACTCGCCTTCAACATCCTGTCGCCGCCGTTGGTACCAGTCGTCAGCAGCCACGGCGACGTAATCATGCGTTGCCATGCGGATGATTTCCTTGTCAGCAAACGCGAGCGCCCGGCCCGCCACACCGTTGTTTCACGTGCATCCCAACGGATGCCCGTCCATTTCCCAAAGCAGGATCGGCTTGCCTTCCGCTGCCGCCTTCTTCCGTGCCTCCCACAAGCCGGTCATCCAGGGGATGTTCGTCCACGATGCTTCCTCCGGCTTCGGTTTGATCAGGCTCTGCAGCGACTCGAAGCGGGACGCGGGGATGGTGTCAAAGGCAGGGAGGAAGAGGGTCGAAACCCACGCCAAAAGGAAAAATTTTGGAAGCATTGCGATCAAGGTCGGTCCAATCAGAATTCCCGCAACCCGACACGTGCTTCCTCACCGTTGAGCAATGCGGGCAAGGCGCTGGCCTCGCGTGGCCGCAGATCCATTGCGCCGGGTAAAGTCCGCCATTCCGCGCTATGGTTTCGGTGCCGGCTTGCCGGCTGCCCATTTTACACCATTGACCAGGAGCTTTTGGAATTCCGGCAAATCGTGGGAGCGACCATCATGGCCGAGGGCAACGCAGAGAATGCGGCCTTTGGCGTGAGGAACGGTCCAAACACTTGGATGTTCCTGTTTTTTGCCCTGGCTGACCGAGGTTTTCGCGAGCACGACGAACGGGCTGGCGCCTTCCTCCGGAGCTACGTAGTAGAGTTCATCGGTGATCTTGAAGCTTGGCGGCAACCCGGCCATCGCGGGGTGATCTGGTTTGACGACGCTCACTTCGAATTCACCGAGTTTGTCGTGGCCCCGGGCGCCGCCTCCGACCAACGTTTTGTTGAACTCCGGCCAGTCGCGGAAATTGTACCAGACGCCCGCATGGAGAAAGATGACGCCCTTGCCGGCATTCAGGAAATCGTCGAGCGCCCTGCGAAAACCGAGCGCAGAAAACTCCGCCTGGTTGGTGCTCATAACGAAGACTTCCGAGTCATGTAAAGCCGCGGCCGCGGTCTCTGGATTTTCAGTATAATTTGGGGAAAAGCCGGCTGCTTTCAGCGTGGCCACGTCGCGCTCATTGAACCATTTCTGAAAGTCATGCGCACTGCCGCCACCAGCCAGCAGGACACGCCCGCCCGATGGGTCTGCGGCGGCACCAGAGGCGATCTTCGGAATGTTGGGCGCAGCTTCGTCGGAGGGGGCCGTTTTTTCCGCGGATTTCGATGCCGGGGTTGGCGAGCCGGCTGGACCCGCAGGCAGTTCGGCAGTGATGGCGGCAACGACGGGTGAAATACGCGGGTTGGCGCTCTCGAGCACGATGCGACTGATCACTTCACGGCGTTGTGGCGTCAGCGAGAAATGGCGGATTTGACTGTTGAAGGCCACGCCTCGAGCCAGCTTCGATCCCGGCACTTCGATCTCGCCCACGTAATCCGCAAAATGCTCTCCGTTCTTGAGCACAATCTCTTCGTTCCCACCGCCGGCGTACTGCAGCGTGACCTTCATGGCGGGCTGGCCTCGGGTGTCGTCACCGGCCCATGGCCAAGCCCAGCCCCCAACCCCGCTCAAAAAGTGCAATTTCGCTGCGGTGACGTTCGGCGAGACTTCCACCCGTTGCGGGTATGACTGCGAGAACGCATTGCGCGGTCCGCCCCGCAAGACGACCAGATTGCGCCCGCCATAGGCCTTCACGGGATCGGCCAGGTAAAAGGGAACGCCCTCGACCGTTACGGTGCCGAACTTGGCAAACTGAACCCGCTCGCGCTCGTTCTCCTCCGATCCGAACAAACCGCGGCGGCCATCAGCCGTGTAGGCTTTGCTCAAGTCGAGGAAGCGAAAGCGGGTCTCGCTTCCGCAAACAAAGGCGAGCATGTCGCGCAACATCTCGCCACCCAGCGCCTCGAAACCTTCTGGCATCAACGAGCGTCCGGTGTCCTGGCGCGACTTAATGTCATCAACCGCGATCTCGATTTCACCGACCTGATTGCGCACTACGACACTCTTTGGGTTTTCGCGCGCGATGATGCCGGACTGGAACTGCCCGTTCTTGAGTTCGAAATTCCACGCGCGAAAACTTGGATCGACCTCGCGGTTTGGATCAACGATATGCACCAGAAGATCAGCGGGCCCGTGCGCCCCCATGCCCTCGAGCGTCGGACCTGCGTCACGTCCCAGGTCGCCGAACTTGTGACAAATGGCGCACGTGACGGTGAAAATCGGCTTGCCTTTGGCGGCATCGCCGGGCTGCGTGACGAGAGGAATAAGCTTTGCGATGATCGCATCTTTTTCCTTCGAGCTGGAAGTTTGAGCCATGAGGGAGTTGACGCGCCGGGCGACGCCTTTGCCCGGATGATTGCGCAGACGGTCTTTGTTGGCAGGACTCAGCTTGCCCAAGTCGATCGAGCCGGCTTGTGCGGAATCGAGGAAGGCGAGCGTCCAGTCGCTGCGTTTGAGGACTTGATCGAGGGCGGCGTCCTGAAGCGCGGGGTCAAGTTGAGGAAACAAGGTGGCAAGCTGCTGGCCGGCGGCGTCGTTTTCCACCGTGCCCAAGGCGGCGATGACGTGACGTTTCAGAGACGGAGAGGCCTCGGAAGTGAGCAGAGCCGCGACCGCGGGGATGATCGAGGAGTCGGCCACGACCAGGCCGAGCAAGGTGGTAATGATTTCCTGCCGCTCGGCTTCGGGGCGCGAGGTGTCACCAAGTTTTGTCTGGAGCGGGCCGATCTGCTTTTTCACTTCCGCGGTCAATGCCCCGGATTTGTCCCAACGAGCCGCCAAAGGCAAAGCGGAGGCGGCGGTGGCGGAATGGGTCACGAGTTTTTGCAGCGCGGCGGATAACTCCGGCGTCAATTCAGGCGCGGGAAATTCAGATTTTGAAAGCGCTTTCAGCACCGCCTGTTTCAGGACCAGGGTCGTGTCCGGCTTGCCCGCGATTGATACGATGACCTTGCCCGCTTGAGCGCCATCACGTGAAGCGGCGAGCTGAGCCGCCAGCCGCTCAATGATACGATCCAGTCCTTGGGGTTTGTCGGCGCTGAACGCCGCTTCGATCAAGAGCGAAGGATTTTTTGCGCCGGCGCCGAGCAGCGCCGATTGCATCCAACCGTCGTCGAGCTTGGGTATGGCTGCGATGAGGGCTTTTGCGGTTCCAGATTCCAGTTCCCGGCCGCCAAGTGCCAGCAACGCTGCGAGGCGAACCCGCGCCTCCGCATCGTCAAGGCGCTTGATGAGATCAGTCTGAGCCACCGACGGCTGCTCCGCCGCGATGAAAGCAGCATTTTTTCGCATCGCCGCATCCGGGTCATTCAACGCGGCCGTCAGCGCCGCCATTTTTAATGATCCGAGGCGATGCAACGCCCAAAGCGCGAGGAGCCGCGTCGAAGCAGGCTTCGTGCTGGAAAAAACCTGCTCGATGGCAGGGGCGGCGTCAGCCTTCCCTTCGCTGAGCAGCCGCAGGGCGGTGAAACGAACATGGCGATTCGGATGCTCGAGCGCCACGATTAGATTGTCGGCCGGCGCCGCTTTGAGATTTGGAATCTCAAATTTCACGCTTTGCTTGTGCTGGACACGATAGAGCCGTCCAAAATAGTGGTCACGGTCCGGGCGCACCGCTGCGTTGGCCGGCCCGTGCTGCGGCCCGCGGGTGTCGTTGTGAATGACCGCCTGGTTGTAAAAGTCGCACAGGAACAGCGCATCATCCGGACCGATGCGGGTTTCGATGGGACGAAACCAATAGTCTCGCCCGCGCATAAACTCAGTTTCGGCCCGTTCGGGAACCCGCGCGGCGCGATAGCTCACCCCACTTGGTGAGACGATTTCGTGATGGACGACGTTGATAGTCGGTTCGGTGGTGAAATAGCTCGTGCGCCATTGAGGCGGCCAGGCGCTGCCGTCATAGATCGCACAGCCTGCCGAAGCTGTGAATCCGCCCACCACATCGATTTGCACGTACGCCTGCTGGTCGTAGGTGAGGACCGGAAACGATTTTTCGCGCACGATGAGCGGTTTGAAGCTCGTGACACCGCTCATCGAACCTCGAGCGAGCGCGCTCTCGGGCATCACGATGTGCATCAGCAAATCGCCACTGGTCGGCTGGGTGTAGAACACCTCGCCGTCCCAGGCCACGTCCAATCCCCACGTGTTGCCGCCCTTGGACGAATATTGCTCGAATCCGCTGCCGTCAGGCTTGAATCGCACCACGCCCGATCCAATGCGCCCGAAGTGGCGCGCGCCGTCGCCGCTTTTCACGTCGTTGGTGTCGCTGTAGCCGTGGGTCGCATAGATCCAACCATCGAGCCCCCAGCGCAAATTGTTGATGACAGCATGGGTGTCACCGATGCCGAGGCCGGTGTAGAGCTTCGTGACCGTCTCCGCCTTCTCATCGCCGTCAGTATCGCGAATCCACCAAACATCGGGAGCTGCGCAGGCGATCACCCCATCCTTGTAAAAAACGAAGCTCGTCACCAGTTCGAGTCCTTCGAAAAAGACGTGCTTCTTGTCCATGCGACCATCGTTATCGCTGTCGCTCAAAATCGAGATGCGGTCGCGGGCCGGGCGGTCGTATTTTCCCTTCTCGAGACTGCCGCTGTCTTTCCAGGGTTCGACGTTCACCTGGCGGCGTCCGTTAGGGTACTCGGGAGTTTCCGCAACCCAGAGCCGGCCTTGCGGGTCCCAATCGATGTTGATCGGTTTGTTGATCAGCGGCTCGGCAGCGATGAGCTGAAGTTCGAATTCGGGGTGAACTTCGATTTTCTTCAGCGCGTCCTCTGGCCGGCTTGGGCCGCCGGCCGGATACCTTAGCGCAGCGAGTTCTTCCCTGGCGCAAAGCTCATCCACATTTTCCCGTTTGCCGGCCCAGGCCACCCCGCGCAACAGGACGGCGCGGAACTGCGGCAGCGAAAAGTTTTTGTAAAGGTGCCCGGGGATGTGCACAAACGCGCGATACGGTTGCGCTGCCCCGTCCAGGGTACGTTCGTAGGTCCAGATCTGGGGCTGGATGTCATAGACGGAAACTTTCTTTCCCCCTCCGGTGAGTTGCTGAGCCCGCTCGGCTGCTCGGGCATTCGCGCCTCGCGGATTTGGGGTCCAGGCCGCGGCGAGCACCCGGATGTCAGGTGACAGATCGAGATCATAGTAGATTTCGTCATCGAGGTCGTAGTTCGAAGCCTCGGCTGTGATCGGGTGTTCGCGGTCCGAAAAATAGAGCGACATGGGCCCCTCGAGCCATTTCGTGCGGGCTTGAACCCATGCGCCGCCGATGATCGATTTCCAATGCTCGGCGTCATGACTCACCGCCGCGGTGTGGATCACAGCGACGCCACCGCCGCGGGCGAGAAACTTGTCGAGATCGGAACGCTGTTTCAAAACGACGGTGCCACCCTCCTGCGCGTAGAGCACCAGAACGTCAGTGCGGTCGAGTTGTTCGGCTGTGGGAAAGTCCATGGCGCCCTCGCACTTCGCGCCGCGCTGGTTGAGCAACGCGGTCCAGTCCTTCAAGAACTGCTCGTGCTCGTGCGCCCCAGGCCCATGGCTCTTTTTTCCGCCTCGGATGAAAACCCGCAGCGGCTCCGCCGCGTCAAGCGTGGAACAGGCCAGCGGGGCAAACAACGCACAGGCGGCGACAAATCGTTGAATCGCGGATGAATTCATAGAGCAGTTGGGAAGGGGAAGTAGACTCCACCCGTAAACAACCCGCCGTCAACCCGCGAGGCGGAGATGGCACGGGTGGCTCCCCCATCCTTGCACGACAGGCCGCGAACACCGCACGCGGCAGCCTCGAGAGAAGAGAGGCCTTAAACGAAGCACTTTGGTCGATTGGTGCCATCCCGACCCGTTTCGTTTGACACCGCACTTATCGGTCTAGCTTCCCCTGCACTTCCAAACTTCACTCCCCATGGCGCAACCGTTTTTCCCGAGCATCAAACGAATCAAGTATGAAGGCCCCGATTCGAAGAACGCACTGGCTTTCCGGCACTACAACGCGGAGGAAAAAGTGGGCGCACAAACGATGCGGGACCATCTTCGTTTTGCGGTGGCCTATTGGCACGCGATGAAGAATCCGCTCGCGGATCCCTTCGGCGCCGGGACCGCGGTGCGGCCGTGGAATAACGGAAAAAGCCCGCTCCAGATTGCCGAACAAACCGCGCGCGCATGCTTTGAATTTCTCGATAAGGCCGGCATCGACTTCTATTGTTTCCACGATCGGGATGTGGCGCCGGAAATGCCCACCCTTAAGCAGAGCCATGAGATGCTTGACAAGGTCGCTGCGATCTTGTCGAGGTTGCAAAACGACACCGGGAAGAAGCTGCTCTGGGGCACCGCCTGTTTATTTGCCCACCCGCGCTACATGCAGGGCGCTGCCACCAGTCCCAAGGCCGATGTCTTTGCCTACGCCGCGGCGCAAGTGAAGAAGGCCATGGATGTGACCCACCAACTCCACGGAGCCGGTTACGTTTTTTGGGGTGGCCGCGAAGGTTACTCCTCGCTCATCAATACCAACATGAAGCGCGAACTCGACCACCTCGCCGGGTTTCTCCACATGGCCGTCGCCTACAAAAGGAAAATCGGCTTCAAAGGGCAGTTTTACATCGAGCCGAAACCAAAGGAGCCGACCACGCACCAATACGATTCCGATGCCGCCGCCTGCCTGAATTTCCTGCGCGAATACGACCTGCTCGATCATTTCAAGCTTAACGTGGAAACCAACCACGCGACGCTCGCCGGTCACACCGTGCAGCATGACCTGACCGTGGCGGCCAGCGCCGGCGCTCTGGGTTCCGTCGATGCCAACACCGGCGACGAGCTTATTGGCTGGGACACCGACCAGTTCCCGACCAACATCTATCAGACCACTCAAATCATGCTGGTCGTGTTGAAGATGGGCGGCTTCACCACCGGCGGCCTCAATTTCGATTCCAAAGTCCGCCGCGAAAGCTATGAACCGCTCGATCTCTTTCACGCCCACATCGGCGGCATGGATGCCTTCGCCCGCGGACTTAAAATCGCTCACGCCATCATCCAGGATGGCCGCCTCGATGAGTTCGTAAAAACCCGTTACAGCAGCTTCGATAGCGGCATCGGATCCAAAATCGAATCGCGCAAAACCAACTTCACCGACCTCGAAAAATACGCGCTCGGCCTCAAGAAAAGCCCGCTCCCCAGCAGCGGCCGCCAGGAAATGCTCGAAAACCTGATCAACGATTTCATCCGGTAGCCCATGGTTGCGGGAATGTCTTTGAACGTCGGGCGGGCAGTCGTTGTAGCCGGTCTCTTTGAGGCCGGGCCGGCGGGCGTTGTAGCCGGTCTCTTTGAGGCCGGGCCGGCGGGGCGTTGTAGCCGGCCTCTTTGAAGCGGGCCGGGGTCTCAGACCCCGGCTACAGAGCGATTTGGAAATCGAAGGCAGCTCAAGCCTCGATCTATTGCTTAAGGGAAGATCGCGCCAATACTCACGGCTGAAGTTTTGTGATTCACACGCCGCCGGGCAGAGGGTATGGCTTGCCGGATGACATGCGGAATGTTTTGCCGAGCAGGTTGGATGGTTGCCTGTGCCTTCCTGCCGGTGGGGGCGGTTGCGGCCGGCGGCCGACCGAATTTCGTCTTCATTCTCGCGGACGACCTTGGCTACATGGACATCGGTGCGAACAACCCAAATACGTTTTACGAAACGCCCAACATTGACCGGCTGGCGGAGGAGGGGATGCGATTCACGCAAGGGTACGCGGCTGGTCCCGTATGCTCGCCCACGCGCGCAAGTCTGATGACGGGCAAATACCCGCCACGCACAGGCATCACGGATTTCATCGGCGGCACCCGGATCGGGCGTCTTAAGCCGGCACCCAACCGCGACCGTCTCGCGCTCGAAGAAGTGACCATTGCCGAACGCCTGCGGGACGGCGGTTACGTCACGTTTTTTGCGGGAAAATGGCATTTGGGTGCGGGCGATCACGGGCCAAAGGCGCAGGGTTTCGATGGTACAGCCGAGGGTGGCGGTCAGTTCTACTATCCTGCGAGCGACAGCCCGGCCGACGTGAAGGATGACCCAAAGAATTCGGACTACATTGCGGGCCATGCTGAGCGATTCATCGCGGCGAACAAGGACAAGCCATTTTTCGCGTATCTGCCGTTCCTGGCGCCGCACGTGCCGATAAAGGCTCGGCCTGATCTCATCGCGAAGTACGAGAAAAAGCGCGCTAATGCGAAGCCGGAGACCTGGGGCCAGGAACGCCAGCACCGTGTGCGCCTGGTGCAGAATCACGCTCTTTATGCTGCGATGCTCGAACAACTTGATGCGGCAGTGGGGCGGGTGGTTGCCGCTCTGGAAAAACACAGCGTTCTCGGCGAGACCGTCATCGTCTTCACTTCTGACAACGGCGGGCTTTCTACGGCTGAAGGCCATCCCACTTCGAACCTGCCGATGCGCGCGGGAAAAGGCTGGCTCTATGAGGGTGGCCTCCGCACGCCATGGATCGTGCGCGCCCCAGGTATCTCCAAAGCTGGCAGCGTCTGTGAGACGCCAGTGATTACCAACGATATTTTCCCGACCATTGTCGAGCTGGCGGGACTGGCGGCCAGCCCAACTGCGAATCCAAAGGGAGGACCTAACGCCGCGAGTCCGCAGGATTCAGGCGGAAGTTCCGCAGCGCCCGGCCCTCAACCAGCGCAGGCGGATGGCATTAGTCTCGTTCCATTGCTGAAAGGCGGTGAGGCGCGGCGTGGCGCGCCGCTGTTCTGGCACTATCCGCACTACAGCAATCAAGGCGGACCGCCGGGTGGTGCGATCCGCGGGGGCGAGTGGAAGCTCATCGAATGGTATGAAGACGGAGTGCTAGAGCTCTTCAACCTCCGGGAAGATCCAGGTGAAAAAAACAACCTGGCCTCGCTGAATCCGGACAAGGTTAAGGAACTGTCCGCCCGGCTGCAGGCGTATCGAAAAGACGTGAATGCTCTCATGCCGACGGAGAATCTTGATTACCAAAGGGACGACTCGGCGCGGCCAAAAAAGTAGACAGGCGGCAGATGCGAATCCGCGGGGCCGACATGGATGTCGACGGAACGTCATCTTGTTCGTCTCGTAAGGCGGACCCTCTTGTCCGCCGCGCTGAATCTATGGGGAGGGGATAGTCCGTGGTGGGCGGAGAGCTCGGACAGGAGTGTCCCAGGTACGATGAATAACGCGGCACCGAGTCCAGTCTCAGGAATGGTTCGTTTCTTATTTAACCTCTATGAAGACTTTTACGGCTTTGTTCACTGCGTTGGTGCTGCTGGGAATTGGGGCGCCAAAATCCGAAGCGCGCGTTTCGGTCACGCTCGATTTTTTCTATGAAGCGCTTGATCCTTACGGAGATTGGATCTACGCCGACGACTACGGCTACTGCTTCCGCCCTGTCAGCACGGTCGAGGACCCGGAATGGCGGCCGTATACCGACGGCTACTGGACATTTACCGATGCCGGATGGACCTGGGTTTCACACGAAGATTTTGGCTGGGCGACCTATCATTACGGCCGCTGGGCGCTGGTAAATGATTTCTGGGTTTGGGTTCCGGGGTACGATTGGGGGCCCGCTTGGGTGAGCTGGCGCCGGAGCCGTGAACACGTCGGGTGGGCCCCGCTTCCGCCCGAAGCCGAATGGGAAGAAGACGTCGGATTTAACGTCGCGGTGGATTATCATTACGACATTGGCCCCCGCTGCTACAACTTCGTGCCCGTCAGGCATTTTGGCGCGCCGCGGCTGCGTAGCTTTGTTGTCGAACCTGAGCGCAACCTGGTAATCATTCACGAGACGAGAAACGTGACGCGGATCGTTCACCGGAGCACCAATGTGAATTTCACCAACGTGTATATCGGGGGGCCGGAATTTGACGAAGTGAATCAATTTTCGGAACACAAAATCCGCCGATTGAGAATGGCGGAAGACAGCCAGATTGATGCCCATTCATTGCGGTCGGGCCGGGCGCGCAACCGATTGAGGGGAGACGAGTTTTTGGTGGTGGCGCCCCAAGTCGAAGCCCCGCAGAGAAAAGTCGCCCCGCCCCAAGTGGCTGGGCGGGTGGCGCGCGGGGATGTTGACCGCGGGTGGAGAGGCGTTGATCCCGGCAAGCGCGCAGAGGTCCGGCAACTCTTCGAACGCGATGGGGGAGAGCAGGCCGCTGACAAACGGCCACCCAAGCGAGCACCTAAAGCCGCCACAGTTGCCGCACCCCCGCCTGACTCGGTTCCACTGGCGGAAAGAACACTCCCAACATCAAAAAAAGAGACCGCAAAAAAAGAGCCGGCTCCTGAGCTGAAGCCTGGGGAGGTGCCATCCACATCGCCCACCGACCCGGAGCGGCCCGCGACCCTGGACAAACCGCCGGGACGACCCGAAAAGGGCCGCGACAAAGTTGCACGGACAAAGGACGTGCCGGAGCGGCCCAAGAGCGAGACGGCTGAAACCCCGGAGGTTGAGAAGGATGCCCAGACCAAGCCCCCCCAGCCGCGCGTGCCGACGAGGGGTGACAAGGAAAAAACCAAAGAAAAAGAGGCACCCGGCGAACCTCCGGCTGTCGCGCCGCCGTTCCAGGATCCGCCTGCGAAAAAGAAACTGGAAGTGGAAACAGACCGGGATGGCCAAAACGACCAGAGACCGCGACGCGGGCAGGATAAAATTAAGCGCGGCAATGTCCCCGCCGACCCGGGGGTGGAGAATCTTCCGCCGGGAGACCAGTCCAAGCCGGCGGACCAGGATCAGAAAGGCAAGGGGAGACGGGATGGCGCTGACAAAATCGGAGAGCGGGTCCGCCCCGGCGGCAAACGCGAGACGCCTCCAACGGTCACCCCGCCCGCTGTTCCTGCGGAACCTGCCCCGCCGATACCACGAAAGGCCAATGGGGCGCACGTCGAACAGCCGGTCGAACCGCTCGAGTCACCACGCGAGCGAAAGGAGATCCAACGCAATAAGCCCGAGATCGACAGGCCGGCGAAGCGAATTGATCCCGCGGTCGAACGTCCTGTGCCTCCCGCGGAAGAACGTCCTGTGCGTCCCCGCGTGCCTTCCGCGGTCGAACGTCCAGCGCCCCCGGCACCACCGGAGCCCAATATCGCCCGGCGTCCAGAAACTTTTCCTCCGACCAATACTCCGCCACACCGAGGAAAACCAACGGAAGATCGAGGGGTCCCCGCTGGACAGCAGGACGAGCGTGAGAAAAAAGGCAAGAAGCAGAGGGACTAAGCTCCCAGCCGCCAATCTAAATTATTCGAGCTTCGTGGATTGGATACCGGGCGATTTGCTCTGCGCAAAGCGATGTTCTGGCATCATCGAGTGGCCGAACAGCACGAGTAGGAAAAAACCGACTCGCTGACGGTTTAGCGCTGCCGTTCTGGCTCGTTGGTTGGGATGTAGATCGCCATCATGCCGGCGGCAGCCGCGGCCTGGAGTCCATTTTGTCCGTCTTCAAAAACCAGGCATCGCCCAGCCGGAACCCCCATTTTTTCCGCGGCGAGCAGAAAGAGATCCGGCGAAGGCTTGCTGCGTGCGACTTCCATGGCCGTGACCACGATGGGAAACATTTCGCGAAGGTTGAGATATTCAAGTTGGCGCTCGACGACGGCGCGGGCACTGCCGCTCGCGACCGCCAGCGGTTTCTTTTTCCATTGTGAACGGGCGAACTCGACAACAGGGCCCACTGTTTTGAGTCCATCGAGGTGCGCAAAAAAAAAGTCTTCGCGTCCTTGTTCCACCGCGCTGGCATCGAGCGCACAGCCGAACCGGCTGTTGCAGGCGCGCACGATTTCCGGAATGCTCATGCCGGCGTATTGATGGTGCATTTCGATCGTAAATTCGAAGGGTGCCGACTGCGCCTCGAGCGCCGCCCGCCAGGCGCGCCAATGCAGCGGCATCGAATCGATCAGCGTGCCGTCGCAGTCAAAAATGAAGCCGTCAAACTCATCCGGCCGGAATGAAGGCAGATTGCAGAAGTCAGAGTGCAGAAGGTGGATGCCCGGAATCTGGAGTGCAGAAAAAGAACCCTAAACTCGCGAATGGGCGGGCTTGGGCTCGGACAGGTCGGTGTCGGGTGGCGCGGCGTTGGTGCTGGCACCCGGCCCGTGATCAAAGGAATCGGCGGCGGACATGCCAGGCTCGAGCGTTTTGAGGGCGGGGTTCCCAAACAACCTGTTGAAAAAGCGTTTGGGCAGGCTCTTTCCGATCTCTTCCTGGCCCACTTCCTCGGTGGATTCGGCCTTGGCTGCCTCCCAGGCTGGCGCAAACCCCGGCGCGCGCACGATCATGCGCTTTTCCGCCCTGGTCAAAATCTCGAGATCTCGCAGAATTTTCTGGTCCGGTTTTTCGGCCATCATCCCGAGGCGCAAACGCAGGTTTTCGCTCTCCTTGAGAAGCCCCTCTTTCTCCTTCTTAAGCGACTCGAGTTGGGCGGCGTCCAAATCGAGCTTGTCACTGAGGTGCTTACGGTAACGGCGAAAATCCCGCTTCGTTTTAAAGGGTGCCCAGGCCGAAAGCACAAAAAACAGCAGACCGAGCAGCAGACCCCACACGAAAGGTGATTTGGCAAATTCGGCCCAGTCCATGGAAAAAAGCCACTATCGCATCGTGATCCGCCTTGTCCGCCGAAAAGTAGAGAACTTTCGGCCCCCGCTGCGAAGGCATCGATTTGCCAGCGCTGTCCCAAAAACTGCAATCCGTAGAATTTTCTACAAAAATAATACTTTTCTTTTGGCCTGATTTCGCCAAACTGTGCAGCAGCGACGAAAATCGACGAATTGCGACTTAAGAATGAGAAATCCGTTCACGGATGACATCTTTTCCGGGGAATTCCGGCCCGAAGCGCAGGTGGCTTCGGTACATGCGGACACACTCGAGAAGCTTTCGCGTACGATGCCTACGGCGGGAGATGAGGCCCTGGGTCGCGCGATTGTGCTGGCAGCACCGCGAGCCGGATTTGGGAAGACGCATCTTGTGACGCGCTTTGCGGCCGAACTTCTTGGTCGAGCCGCCGTGGTGCCATTGACTTTCGATCTCGAGAAGGAACCGCGATGGCAGACCGTTCTCTGGGACATTCTCGAGAAGCTTCATCGTGATCATGGTCATCGCGCCGGATTGACGATGCTGGATGAGGCGGCGCGATTTCTTTTCGCGCGAGTGAATCAGCGGCTGATTGAAGATAAACGGGTGCCTTGCGCCCATCCAGCAGAAGCCATCGCGGCGCTGGATCGCAATTACGTCGAGATGTTTGATTTTTCGAATCCGTCCCAGCCTGTGGCGAAATGGTTTGGCGAACATTTCGAGCGGCTGAGCGCGATGAGTTCGGAAAGTCTGGCTCCGGCAGCGCAAGTCGAGCCGCCGGCCGCAGTGTTTTGGCTGCGCATATTGATGTCGTATGCCCAGGCGGCTGGAGAACCGCCGGAGAAGCGCCTGGAATCATTGCGCTGGGCGGTGAACACGTCGTCGGCTCCATCGGTTGTTCCGGGCGGGGGCATGGCGATCATGCAGGAAGCAGGCAACAGCGAGCTCTCTGCGAAGGAACGGTTGCGCGACTTTGCCCGCATTCTCAGTCTTTACCGGCCGCTGGTTTTCGTAATTGATCACCTCGATGTATTCTTCCGCGATGGCAAAGCAGGTTTGAGGATTGCGTACTTTGTCAGTGAGTTGCGGCGACTCGTTCCGCGCAGCCTCAACGTTGTATGCGTCAACCAGGACCTTTGGGAGGCCACTTTTCGCAGCCAATTGCCGTCGGCATTGGAAGACCGGCTGGCTGGCGGATTTCTTCATCTCAAAGGCCTCGATTTTGAGCAGGGGTCCGAGTTGATCAGAAGCCGCTCCGCACAGGCGGGTCTTGATTCTGGTCAAACCCAGACATTTGTTGACCTGGCGCGGCTTGGCGATCTCTACGCATTGAACGCGGGGCGGTTGATTTCGCCCCGAGCCGTATTGCGCTATGCCGCCGAGCGATGGGAGGCATTTTTGCATCCTGACACCGAGCTGTCTCCGATGCCGGCCGCTTTGCCGCCGAGCCCGCCGACCTCGCGCGCTGAAGAGCCGCCAAACTTTGAGTCCCCCTCGGATGCTTCGGTGGTTGGGAACGAAACGCTGGATTCTATCGCGGAGGCAATTCAAGCGATGGCGGCGCCGCCGGCCGCGACGCCATTTGCCACCGAGGAACCGAATACATCCTCTGCGGCCGAGTCCCGCTCAACGTTCCAGCAGTTGAAAGAGCGGTTGCAATCGATGCGGCAACCGCGGCCGGAAGCTCGTCCGGGATCGGCGGAAGCGCCGCCCGCGGCGAGGGTCAACGGCACCGAGGCTGCAGATGCAGCTTCGCTGGCATTCGCCGAGAATTTCCGCCGCCAGAGTTTGGCGCCGCTAAGTCCCGGCCTGGATTGGGAACGGCTGGGTGAGTTGCTCCGGTTTGGGGGAGAACATTCTCCTGCCGTGCGTTTTAGTGAATTGGTGGTGGCCGGCGCGCCTGGGACTGCGCTGCAATGGCTTTCGCCCGATGCGGAGATTCTGTTTGGACTTGAACCAGCCACACGTCCCACGTTCTGGAGCGCCTTGACCGCCTATGCCGGAAATCGCGCCCGGCAAAATGGTGGGCTCTCGGTCAAGGTGGTCGTCTTCGCGGAAAAAATTGCCATTCCACATCCCGCCGCGGAAGCCTGGCAGCCAGGTGGCGCTCCCTTCGCACTGGATCTCGTCGAGACATCGCCCTCCGATCTGGCCGCAATCTGTGCGGCCACCGACCTCATCACTCAGGTCAACGCAGGTGCCGTTCCCGCTTCCGAAGCGGAAGTTGCGGCCACTCTCGCCCGTGAACTCGATGCTTTCTGGCGCCGACTTACGCGCATGCCCTCGCCGGTGGTGAAATAAGCGGGTCGGACTTAGACCTCCGTTTCGACCTCAACCTGCGGGAAGAGGTGCGACGGCTTCCCAACCTGATGGCAATCGGGCAGGAGGCCCCATTTTAAATCCTGGAAGGTAAAATCGGGTGGGCGTTCCCAACCAAGTTGCGCGCGGATTTTTCCAGCGGCGGCAGGACACGCCGGTTCCAAATAAACACTGACGTGAGCGAGCGCCTCGCATAAGTGCCGCATGATGGAATCGACGCGCGACGCGTTGGCGGGGTCTTTCGCGAGTTTGAAAGGTTCAGTTTTGTCGACGTAGCGATTGCAGATGGTGATGACCATCCAGAGTTCATCGAGCGCGCGATTGAATTGCCATTTTTCCATTGGAGCGTGAAATTTTTCGGACACGGCTTCGACGGCGGCCCGCAACTCGTCGTTCGTTGAGTCCATGTACGTGCCAATGCGCACCACCCCGCCGCAATAGCGATGAGTCATATTCAACGCGCGGTTGAGCAGATTGCCCAGCGAATCGGCGAGTTCACTTTTGTACCGGATATGAAGACGATCGACACTGAAGTCGGCATCGTTACCGGTGGAAATGTCACTCAGCAGATAGTAGCGCAATCCGTCGGGGCCAAAGGTGTCCGCCAACTCGCTCGGATCGATGACGTTGCCCAAAGATTTCGACATCTTCTCGCCTCGGGCATTCCACCAGCCATGCACAAGAAAGCGGGGCATGGCGTCGTCCGCAAATCCGGCAGCGTGCAACATGGTCAGCCAATAAATTCCGTGCGCGGGCACGAGAATGTCCTTGCCGATAACGTTGCAATCATTCGGCCAGAGAGCAGAAAATGCGGGCAGGCCATCCTCCCAGGAACCTTCCGGCCAGCCGGCCCCGCTGATATAATTGGTCAACGCATCGAACCAGACATAAGTGACATACTCAGGATCGAATGGAAGATCGATCCCCCAGCGCAGGCGGGTTTTTGGGCGAGAA
This sequence comes from Verrucomicrobiales bacterium, assembly GCA_050998515.1. GTDB lineage: Bacteria > Verrucomicrobiota > Verrucomicrobiia > Verrucomicrobiales > V1-33 > JBPCQC01. Next base: position 47,499 of record JBPCQC010000026.1, on the reverse strand, counting down.
ATACACAAGTCGGTGCCCTCGCGGTCCTCGACGGCATGAAGGAGATTCGCGAAGCGGCTGTCGGGGAAAACGGTTTCCGGGTGATCGCGCAAAAAATGGCGCAGCCAGGGCAGATGTTCCGTCAGGCGGAAGAACCAATTTTCCTCCTCGCGTTCCTCGACCACGCCCCATTCGGGGGGAAAGGTGCCGTCTGCCTGGCGTTCCTTCTCAGTGACAAACTGTTCCTGCCGGATCGAGTAAAAGCCGCGCTGCGTTTTTTTGTAAAGCTGGCCGGCATCGAAGAGCTTTTGCAGCAGCGCCTGCACGACGCGCTTGTGACGCGGATCCGTAGTTTCAATCCAGCCGTCGCAGGTGATATCGAGCTTCCGCCAGAGTGCTCGAAAGAGAACGGTGTTCTGGGCCACCAACTGCTCGGGCGAAATTCCGATTTCCTCGGCTTTTTGTTGAATCTTCTGGCCGTGCTGGTCGAGTCCGGTAAGGAAAAAGACCCGCCGTCCGGTGAGCCGCATATAGCGCGCGATGGCATCTGCGAGCACCTTTTCGTAAGCGTGTCCGAGATGCGGCGCCGCGTTCGGGTAGTCGATGGCGGTGGTGAGATAAAACGTTTTCACAAAGGAAACCTCCGCTACGAGACAATCCTCCCGCCCAGAGACAAGATGCGCGCCTTCGATTTGGCGTCTTCGGCTTCGGGTACCTGGCCGTTGCGTACATACATTTGGGAAAGCGCGGTCCAGGCGAGGAGGTCGTTCGGGCTCAGTGTCGTCGCCATCAGTCCCGCTCCGATGGCTTCCTTGAGATGGCCACACTTCATCAACGCCATTCCCAACGCGTGCCAGGCGTCAAAAAACCGCGGGTCCAATTCGACGCAGCGCCGATACCCGGCCACCGCGGCCTCGATCTCGCCGGTGGCCAGCTCGCCATTGGCCTCATCAAAAAGAGCCTGCGCCTCGGTAATGGCTGACATGGCCCTGCTAGCCTTGCCCCATGGCAGTCACGGCACGCTTTTTCAGATCACTAAACCATGCCAGAAAAATGGGATTGGTTTGTGCCTGCTGGCTGGACATGGCCAGCCGGGAGGCAATCATCTTTTTTTGGTCCTCCATTTTTGGATCCTTGGGCAGTTCCTTCTTTGCAACATAGACCAGAATCTGCCCCTCTGCCGTGTTGAGCGGCTCGCTCAAACTCCCGGGGTCCAGTGAGCCCGCTGCCGAGAGGATCTGGCGATAGTTTGGCTCGTCCTTGAGCGGCTTGCTCTGGCTGAACTGCGGCAGTTCCCGCGCCTCAACCCCCGCGGCTTTGGCCGCCTCGACGATGGTGCGGCCGGCCTCGAGTTCCGCTTTCAATTTGTCGCGTGCGGCGGAGACGGCTTCCGTGAACTTTTCAGTCTGCTTCTTCTCCTTCAGCAACTTGCTAATCTTCTCTTTGGCCGCCTCAAAATCCAGCGGCTGGGGCTTTTCGAGGGCGGCCAGTTCAATTGCGTAATAGCCCTTTTTGCCTTCGGAAGAAAGTTCGGCCTGCCCCACTTCGACCAGTTCAAACACAGCATCCAGCAACTCGGGTTCGTCCTTCAATTCTTCCGGCGGCGAACTTTTTGGAAACAGCGGCGTCGTTTTCACTTCTACTTTCAACTCTTTCGCGATTTCCGTGAACGGCTTCCGTTCCTCTTCGGCCAGTCCGTCCGCGAACTCCTTTGCGGTCCTTTTATATTCCTTCCTCTTTTCCTCTTTTTGCTGTTCGTTCAGCTCCTTGAGTTGCTCATCCGTCGGTTTGGCCAGCAGAACATAATGAATGGAACGGCGCTCGTCCGACTGCAACTCGGGCGCTTCTTTGTGCTCGTCGTAGTATTTCTTGATCTCGTCCTCCGTCACTTCCTGGTTCTCGAAGTTGTTCTTCGAAAAGCTGATCGTGTGCGCCGTGATTTTTTGATACTGGCCGGCGTAGGACCAGTCCACTTGTGCCTTCGAAGGCGGCACGGGATGCCCTATCAGGGCGAACAACTTTTCAAACTTGATCGCGTCCCCGATTGCCTCATAAACCATTCGCATGCGCGCTCCAGCGCTCCCGCCGTAAGCGTTTTTGAATGAGTCCCAAACGGCCGGATCAAACTTGCCCTCTTTTTGAAACCTGGGCAGCGTTTGAATGCGCTTGTCGCATTCGGCCTCGCTGGCGCCGATGCCGAGCTTCTTGCACTGGTGCCGAACCAGGGCGGTATTGATGACAAAATCCATCGGCACCTCGCGCTCATCCTGGTCCATTTTCACCACCTGTTGATCCAGGGACGCCATGGTGATGAGATGTTGAAACATCGGGTCGCCATAACGGGCCATCGGGTTGCCGGAACTATCGATCAAAAGCTTGAAGACCTCGAAGGTCCCCCGGATTTCGTCGACTTCCTCGGACGGGAAGGTGGTGTCAAGAATCTTTAGCGATTGACCTTCACGCAGCCCCTCCCGGCCGCCGCGCACGCTCGGGTCCCAGAACGCGAAGGCTACGATCACGAGAACGGCAACCACCAGCAAAATGCCGTATTGATGTTTGCGCAGAAGATGAAGCATAAGAAAATCGTCCGCGCAAAACCCTCGCGCGGGGTGATGAGATTAGGCGCCCGCCCTCGACCAGCAACCGGTTTTTGTCCGCCGCTCCGTGATTCCGTTGAACGGTTCAGCGGGCGCTTGACGTATTCGTTTTATGACTTCCCGCTGTCGTGCTTCGATTCAACGACGACGCGTTCGCTGGCGGGTTCCGGCCTCGGTTCTGGGCGCGTAGTAAATTTCCTCAATCCGCATCCAGTTGACCGCCGAGGCGGACCGCCTAACTTCGCGGCCAACTTGGCGATTCTCAGGCCGGGTGCCTCCAGTGGCGTCGCCGATCACAAACTCTAAAAAACCAACGTATGACGAAGCAAACCTCGAGACGGAATTTCCTGAAAGCGGCCGGCGTTGCGGGAATGGCGGGTTCCTTGCCCTTTCCATCCATCCTGCGTGCGGCCAATCCAGGTGGCAAACTAAACATCGCTGCCATCGGAGGCGGGGGCGGCAAAGGCGAAAGCGATCTCGCGGCTGCGTCCGAGGGCAACAACGTCGTCGCCATTTGCGATATAGATCGCGAGCGTCTGGCGGCTGCGTTGAAGAAATACAATCTTTCGGCGGAGCGGGGCTTTACCGACTTCCGCAAAATGCTCGACTCGATGAAGGAGATCGATGCGGTCACAGTTTCGACCGCTGATCACTCGCATTACCCTGCCGCGATGCACGCCATTGCGCTGGGCAAGCACGTGTGCATTCAAAAACCACTGACCAACACACTGTGGGAGGCGCAGCAGTTGCATCTCGCCGCAAAAAAGAAGGGCGTCGTCACGCAGATGGGCAATCAGGGGCATACCGGTGAAGGCATCCGCAATCTCAAAGAGTGGATTGATCAAGGCGCCATCGGCAAAGTCAAAGAGATCCATGTCTGGACGAACCGTCCGATATGGCCGCAGGGCAAATCAGCGGTCTACACCGAAGGCCCCGTTCCTGAGAAGTACGATTGGACCTCGTGGCTGGCCGCCAACCCAGATCGGCCGTTTTTCACCGTTCCCAAAGACCCTGAGAACCCCAAACATCCGATCTGTGAGTTTGTCTGGCGCGGTCACACCCTCTACGGCGCCGGGGCGATGGGCGACATGGGCTGTCATTTGCTTGATGGACCATTCTTTGGCTGCGGCCTTGGCGCGCCGACGAAGATTGAGGCCGAAGCCGAGGAGTACATCGAACCTGCGTGGCCGAAGGCGAGCACGATCAAGTGCCATTTTCCGGACAAGCAGCTTGTGTTGACCTGGTATGATGGCGGCCGGAAACCGCCGAAGCCGGCTGCTCTTGAAGAAAGCCGCACTCTCTCGGCCGGGGGTTTCCTGGTGATTGGGGAAAAGGGAGCCATCTACGACCAGAGTGACTACTGTCAAAGCCCTCGACTGTTGCCCGAAAGCGCTCATAAAGATTGGATGGCGACCAGTCCCAAAAAGACGCTCGAACGCAGCACGCACCCTGGAAATCCCCAGGGTGAGTGGACGCACGCCATCAAGAATGGACTCAAGCCCGGCTCGAACTTTGATTACTCGGTCCCGTTGACCAATTTGTGTCTACTCGGCAACCTTGCCATGCAAGCGGGCAAGCCGATCGCGTGGGACGCCGCCAAACTAACCGCCAAAGGCATGCCCGAAGCGGATAAGTTCATCAAACGCGAATACCGCCAGGGCTGGGACTATTCGGCAGACAAGGTGTAAGCAATGGCAGGCGGCTTCGCGGAGACGCTCAGGTAGGGACGCCTGACCGCAGGCGTCCGCCTGTTCATGGGCGGCGCGATGGGTCATCGCGCCCCCTACCTTTCCGCACGCGGGTGCGTTTGCCGCCGGCGACGGATGGCCAGGGCGATGGCACCGGCGAGCAACGCGAGCTGCGTGGGTTCGGGAATCGGGGAGACCGCGGTGAGGACGGCGTCATTGCCGCTGCCCCCGGCGTAGGTAATGCTCCAGTTCCATCCATCGTCCACGAAGGCGGCGCCTTCGCTGAGGCCGTTGAAGGTGCCGGCGATCGCAGGCGCGCTGGTGTTTTCCAGAATCGGATACTGGAAACCTGGTGACGGTTGGTTGAGCAGCGTGATGTCGAGAGCCGGATTGTTCAGCGTGACGCCAGTGGCCCGGGTGAGATCCCACGCTGCGGTGCCGTCGATCTCGACCAGGTAGGTCGAGGAGCTGTTCATGGTCAGTGCATTCACCAAGGTAAGGATTCCGGGGCCAGTGCCGGGAGCCAGGTCGCCATCGACAGTCACCACGCCGCCGACGATTCCCGTGCCGCCGAGAGTGGCGCCTGCGCTGACGTTGACAGCCCCGGTGGCGCCGGTCTGGTCGCCGTTGACCAAAAGCGTGCCCGCCAGCACCTCGCTCATCCCCAAATAGCGGTTGGTGCCCGTTAAGGTTGTGCTGCCCGATCCAATTTGCCGCAAGCCACCGGCGCCAGAAATGGCATTCCCAGCGGCATAGGAATCCGAGCGGCTGACGGCGAGAGTTGCTCCATCATTGATTGTCACATTGCCGGCCCCAAGGGTTCCGGAAGCGCCGTTGTTGCCGATCTGCCTTTGCCCCTCAAAACTCGTAATGCCCCGGCGCAGCGACCCCACGCCAACTGCAATAAGAGACCGCTGGTTCCGGTAACTACCAGCCAGCATGGTATTTCGAAGGTAGCTCCCGCCGCTTCACCACCCAGCTCCAAAAAATATGCTGCGCATAAAAATAAATCTTGTCATTAAGCAGGGAAACACCTCCAATCGCGCTCCCGCGCCGATAATGGCGTCCCCCGATCATTTTACTCCTATGAAAACCTCAATTGAAGGCACGCTCGTGTCTCCGCTTCTCCGTCGATTTCTCGTGGCATTAGCCTTGGCCGGCCTAATACTTGGCATAACATCGAGTCTCAGGGCTACCATTTGGGACGGTGGCGGGGACGGGATCACGTGGACTGATCCACTTAACTGGGACACCAACACCGTTCCTACACCCGCCGACGTTGCGGCCTTTGGACTGAGTCTTCCAGTTCAAGTGCTGCTCAATGGCGATCAGACGGTCGACTCACTCAGTCTGCTTGACGATTACACAATCGGCGCGTTCGGGACCGGAAGCCGATTGCTGATCAATACCGCCTCGATCCCTAACATTTCGGTCGATACCGGTGTGCTTGGGACGCTGAACGCGCGCCTGGGTACCGCTGATCTTAACATCGGAGGCGGCGGCACGCTCTATCTGACCAATCTTTTCAACACCCCTGGCAATGTCCTCGTCGATAGCTCCACGCTGATGATCAACAGCCCGGCTCTGACGCCCCACGTTGTCGGCACCGGGGTCCAGCTCAACACTCGCAGCGATGTTTTGCCTCTGGGCACGGCGCAACGCAATATCACGCTAACCAACGGTGGCGAGTTCAAGATCATTGGAACAGGTTACAATCCGGACGGCGGTACCAAGAACTTCATTTTGGGAGCCGGCGGCGGGGCGATAAATCCCGCGGCCGGTTTTCAGTTCATGATTCTCGATGATGCCGGAACGCCTTCACAAATCAGCGGCGCCGGCAATCTCACTAAAAATGGCGTCGGGCGACTCCAAATCACCACGCAGGACTACAACCTCACGGGTAATCTCATTGTGAACGCTGGCGTCATGGAGTTTAACCGGTTGCAAGGCGGAGCGGCGGGCCGGTTCTCGGCTTTTTCTCCCGCATCGACCATCACAGTGAACGGCGGCATGCTTGTCCCGAATAATGGCACAGCGGGTGTGATTGACAATGCTCTCACCCTCAATGTCAGCGGCGTGCTGGCGACTAATGGACAGGATCACCAATACGGCGCGACTGCGGGGGCAGGCACACCGTTGGTCCTCAATGGCGGCACGATCCTTTCACGGGATGCGTTCAACCCACAGACCCAGCGCTTTATCCGCTTCGACAGTCTCATGAGTGGCAGCGGAACTGTCGATCTGCTTGGGTCGACAAACGCCGGCGGCGCGCCTCGCGTGGTTTTCCAGCGCGGAGATCTCGCGCATACCTTCAACGGGACTTTCCGAATCCTGACGAATACCACACTCGAGGCCAACCCGCGTCATAGTACCCCGGTCAACGTCGGGCGCGCGTTCGGCGATGCCGACCTCGAATTGAACGGCTTCAACTCAGGTCTCGATTTGCGCGACAACGGCACAGCTTCTGGTGTAGTGATGAATTACAACACCAACGACGTCAGCATCACCAGCACCGATGTGGGCGGTATTCAGCGCCTCCAAATAAATCAGAATGCCGCCGGCAGCACTGGAAACACATTTTCCATGGGCAACCTGTCAATGGGGAACCATTGGTTTCAGGTCACCGGAGGCAACAGCTACCAGGCACGTTTTTCGAACTTGAACCTCGCTGCGGGTGCGACGTCGCGGCTCGATGTCATTTCCGCGCCTACGTTTATCACCAACGCGGTCGCGGCGCCCACTGCCAATCTGATCCGCTGGGCGTCCAACACCGGCAATGCCTCCGCTCTAACGTTTGAAGCCCCGGTGTCGCTTAATTCCCTAGACATCCGGCACGGCAACGTGACGCTCGCCCGTGACGCCGCTTTGACTTTGGCCACGGGCCCACTGAGGATCAACGCCGGCGGGAACAACAATTTGACGGCTGGCAGCCTGACCCTGGATAACGTTGCCATCAACAACACCGACCGGCTTCCCGATGGCCTGCCAATCGAAATGCGGGGCGGCAGTCTTACCCTGGTCGCTGGGGCCGCCGCGCCGGCTACCGAAACGACGGGCAATGTCACGGCTCCGTTTGGGAACCCTCTCTTTGCCGCCACTCCCTCTGCCACTCAAGGAGCCACGCTGACGTTGGGAACTTTGCCCATTGCTCGGGGACCTACGGCAGTGGGAGCGTTCACCGGCAGAAATCTTGGCCTCGGAGGCGCCACTGATGCCTCCATTGTGATTCCCGGCGTTGGCGTGGCGCCGTTTCTTGGGCCGTTTGTCCTCGCCACAGGCGGGGCGACACCTGCCGCTTACCCCAATGAATGGGCGAAACACGGTGCCGCTGGCGTTACCCCATTTGTCCCTGCCGACTATGTCACCGGTAGCGCAGAGACGACTTGGGCGGCCGCCGAGCACATCAAGCAAACTGGGGTCGCGGCGGTGACACTTACCGCCAACCGCAATATTGCCACCCTCAATCTTCAACCCACTGGAGCCGGCCAAAGCATTGCGACCAATGGCAACCTGCTCACCGTCGAACAAGGCGGCATTCTTTCATCAGCCAATACCACTGCGATTACCGGCACGGCCACCGGCGGTTTGACTGCTGGCACAGGCGGAGCGACCGGTCTGTTTGTCAGCAATGGCGCCCAACTCGACATCAATGCCATCATTCAGGATCATCCGGTGGGTGGCGCCGTCACTCTAGTCAAGAGTGCTCCCGGCGTCTTGCGCCTCACCACTCAAAATCCCGCAGCCCCACACAGCAACACGTTCACCGGCGGAGTCGTTGTTAACAACGGGACGCTGGAACCCTGGCGGATGAGTTTTCTTGGCCCGGCCACAAATGGCATCAGCCTGAACGGCGGCCGCATCAACTTCAACATTCCCAATCTCGGTCCCACCAACGACGGCGTACTTGCCGGCGGAGGTCATAACGTAACCATCAATGCCAACTCATTTTTAGATCTCGATAACAACGGTGAGACCGGAGGGACCGGGGTTAATAACACGGTTTCCCTCGGCAGCCTCACTAACAATGGCCACAACCTCGGATTCGGCGGTTTCGATAACTACGACGCCTACTTTGCGAACGGAGCGACCTTCGCAGCCAACAGTTCCATTACCATGGTCGGAGGCCGGGATGCCAATTCGAATATCATCATCAATGGATTGGCCTCCGGTCCCGATCTGCTAATTGCGGCGCCGGGCGGAAGCGGCGGCAATCCACAGGGGCAACTCGGCTCGGGTGGACTTACGCTTGGCGGCGGGGCGGCCGACAGCGTCGCGAATACCCTTGGCGCGACAGGTTCAATTTTCGTAAACGCGGGCACCCTTCGTCTCAACAAAGCCAACGGCACCACGGCGATTCCGGGCAATCTGATCATTAATGGTGGAAACGTTTTCGTTGGCCCTCCGCAGGCCGCAACGCCAACCGGCGGCAAGGTGAACTTTGCCGGCTGGGGCTTCACCGACGGCGCAGTCACCTCTGGACAGAATCAAATCGCCGACACTGCCACGGTCACGCTGTTCTCGGGAAATTTCGGCGAGAATAATCGGATCACCAACGAGCGCATCGGCAGCCTCATTCAAAAAAATGGCACTTTGAATCCCGGTGTCGGACGGATGGAAATTGGCACCGCCACCATCTCGGGAGGCAACATCGCCTTCAATTCGACCAGCACCCTCGCCGCGGATCGGATGGTTTTGGAGGGCGGCGCTCCGAACCTGTCATTGGCCAATAACTCACTGGCCCAACGCACGGTGCTGGAAATCGGCACCGGCGGTTTGAGTTTGACCGGCCAGTCGGTTTTTCTTGCCTCTGGCGGCGGCAACCTGGCGAGCGCAGGCGGTGAGTTGCGTCTCGGTGGTCCATTGACGGTCAATACCGACCCATTGAATGCGGGATCTTACACCGCAGGCATCTTCGTGCAGGTTGCGCAAAACTTCCGCCAACACGGAGCGAGCCGAGTTGACCTTGCGGGTGGAACTCGCACCGTCGACGTTGCCGAAGACGCGTTTTTTCACATTTCTGCGCCAATCGTGAATGGCGGTCTGATCAAGGATGGGCCGGGAATTCTCGCCATCGAGAATTTCCTGCCGAACACCTATGCCGGACCCGTCACCATTGACGAGGGAACATTGTACGCGCGCGGAGGCACCGCTCTCGGGACCGATGCGGTGGCCACGACCACCACCACGGTGAATGCGGGCGGAACGCTTAAACTCGAAGACGGACAAACGATCGAGCGTGAGAATTTCATTCTCAATGGCGCTGGCGCCTTCATTCCGCGGTCCGGCGGCGTTAGAGAGCAGGGCGCTCTCGTCAGTGAAGCTGGCGTTAACCGCATCGTTGGTTCAGTAACTTTGGGTTCGAGCGCCACCATTTCCTCCAATGCGTGGCAGGTACCGTCCCTCGCCACGTCCCCGCTCGCGTTCAGCAACCTGATTATAGCTTCGCCAAGCGGAGTGACTGGGACTGGAACCTTGACCCTTTCCGGCAACGGCGATGGCACAATCCAGAACGGCGTCAGTGTCACTGGCGGCCTTATTAAGGACGGCAGCGGTACCTGGACGCTTTCCGGAACCAGTAGTTACCCAGGTTCCGGACTGGTGGCTGCGGGAACTTTGGAGCTCCGGAATGCAAACTTAGTCGGTGGTTTGGGCACTCGCGTGATGGGCGACGCTACGCTGGAACTGCAGGATGGAGTCCACTTGCCGCCGGTCCGCTTGAACGGCAACGGTGTCAATGGACGCACAGGCGCGCTACACGGATCGGGAGCCCTCGACGTTGTCATAGGAAATGTCTCGCTCGAGACCAACAGCTCTATCCGCGCCGACGGGAATCTGCTCTTGTTGGGTGGTGTCAGCTCGGCCTCGGGTCGTACTTTGACCCTCACCGGCAGTGGCATCGGCGATATCTCGTTCGCGGGCATTGCAACCGGCGCCGGTGGTTTGGTGAAAAACGGCACTGGACTGTGGAGGCTTGGGGGAAACAACACGTTTACAGGCCCGACCAGTCTAAATGGGGGAACGCTCGAGTTGCTGACATCGGGCGGCGGTTCGCGGCTTTCCGATACTGCACCTTTGAATCTCGGCGGCGGTTCACTTTCCATGCAGGGTACTGGTTCAGAAACTGTCGGCGGTCTCACTCTGGTCGCTGGTGATGGAGTAGTGAACGTCCGAGAGGCCACGCTCACGGCTGGCGCTTTGACACGCTCGGCCAACGCCACCATGGACGTCCAGGCTACCACCGGCTCCCTCGCCGCCACCGGCGCGCTGACCAATGGCATCCTCCCTTACGCCAGGTATGAGGGAGTCGATTTTGCAACCATCACCGGGGGCAACATAGTTGCGAATACCAGCTATACAACGCTGGCTCACTCGACGGTGGCGGATACCAATAATTCCATCATCACCACTTCGCAAAATCAGTCGGGGGGCTCGGTCAGCACCAATTCCTTGAAGATGGGGGGCACCACCGGCGGTCTGGCACTCGGCGCCAACAGCCTTACGCTCCTGTCGGGCGGTGTGCTTTATGCCGGAAATTCCAACGCGGGCATCAGTGGGATCGGGACAGTCTCGGGTCCGACCGCCAACGACGAATTGATTGTGCACACTTCCGGCGGCGCATTGGACATTGGTGCGCCGATCATCGGCGCTGGCACCGGCAGCTTGACCAAGGCGGGGCCCGGCTCTCTCGTCCTTTCCGGCACGAGCTCCTATACGGGGAATATCTTTGTCAACGATGGCACACTCGCCATCGCCGGCCCTGGCGGAACGACTCATCCGGCCGCTTTGGGCGCGGCGCCTGGCGGCGCAGTTCCTTCCCGCAACATCGTCGTAAATGGTGGCGCCTTCTCAGTTTTCACCGGCGATTACGACCCCTCTCCGTCCGGTGGCCCCCAAATGCAGGTGGTGATCGGTCCCGCCGGGGGCACACTCGATGTCGGCAACGGCAACTTGCTTCTCAATGACACCGGGCAATTCGCCGGCACTGGCGATCTGACCAAGAGCGGTGGGGGTCGCCTTCAGATCGGGACCGCAGCGGATTTCCCATTCGACGGCGACGTCAATGTCACCGGGGGCATCCTGGAAAGTCTGGGCAACGGAGGCGGGTTGGGCGGCCGGCCACAGAATGTCATTGCCTTGAACCCAGGGACCGCGCTGATCAACCAAAGCGGCACGATGAACAACAACATTGTGATGACAAACGCCGAACTTTACCCGCGCGGAGCCGACCGCACTTTTCAGGGCACCATCACGCTCAACGGAACAAATACCATCGCCATGGTCGAGCGCGACACCGTTCATCAGAATCGCGCCGTGACGCTCTCCGGTCGGGTGCTCATGACGGATCCGAACAGTGTTTTGAACCTGCACGGCTCGAGCAACGGTCAACCGTTGTTCCTTAGCGGCCCGAACGACATTCGCGGCACCGTGAACCTTGGCGCCAATGCAGGATTGGAACTTCGCCAGCCGGGCGCCTTGCGTGATGACACCGGTTTCACCACTGTGAACTTGAATGGCAACAACAGCAGGCTTCTCCTCCGCCATTACCAGGACGGCGACTATAACGCGAACGTGAATGTGAATGCCACCGTGTTCGAAATCAGTGCTGATCGTCTCGCCAACAATACCAATGGCCAGTGGAATTATCTTTCAATCAACAATCTGACTATAAATCAACCGTCCATCTGGAACGTGGCGGGCGGCAACAACTACAGCGTTCGCGTCGCTGGCACGGCCACCTTCAACGGCGACCAGATCCTCAACAATACCGGGGCGCATGTTCTGTTTGAAAATGGATTGAACTTCACCGCGGGCGGACTGCTCGACAAGCGGCACAACGGGGTGTTGCAACTCACAGGCCGCGCCAATCCGACCACTCTCCTGCTACAGGGCCACCCCACCGGAACTCTTCCCACCGGCGGCATAGATATCCGCGGCGCCAACGGCGCCCTCGTTGGCACAACCAAGATCGATCTGCGTGGCGGCGACTTTCGGGTCGACAATTCCGAAGTCGTCGTAGCGGATCGCGTGCCCGATACGGCGGCCATCATTCTCGGCGGTGGAGCTTTCCGCACCTCAGGGCCGGAAGTTTACGGGCCAATGAGCGCGCCCAGCGGCCAGACCCTCGTTTCCTTCACTCCGATCTCGAAGACCGTGACTGAGGCATTGACCTTGACCGGCTTCACGCGTTCAACGGGCGCACAAATCGTATTCACCTCGGAATTCGGCACTTTGGGTGCCACCAATGCCACCAACGTCTTCGCGACCCCGCGCATCATCATCCCGGGTCAGGCGAATGTCACCGGCGGCGATATCCTCCCCTGGGCGACGACGTTTCCGAACGAATTCGCACAATACGATGGAACCACGATCGACGGCGGGCAGCCTCGCGGCGTGATACAGGTCAATAACAACTCGATTGCGGGCTACAACAGTGATCCAGCCGAGGGAACATTCTCGGGGACCGTCATTGCACGCATGACCGGAACCACGACCACCACGATGACGGCCAACCGTTCGCTGCGTGCGATTAAGATGGATGGCGGCTCTACGAGGACAATCGACCAGGGGGCCTTCACCCTCACAGTGGATCGCGCAAATATCATCCATGTGGCCAACAACCAGCGGTTCGCTGGTACGGCGGCCAGTATTTTGCGAGCGGGCACCGGCATGCCGGAGTTCTTCTTCAACGTAAATGGCGGAAACTTGCGCATCTCGCCGCAAATCACCAATAATTCAGACGGCACACCGACCGCACTCGTCAAAAGCGGTCCAGGCACGCTCACCCTCGATAATACCGCCGGCAATTCTTACACCGGTGGCACTTTCGTTAACAATGGGGTGCTGGATCTGTGGCGTGCCAACCGGGTCCCTGCCGGAAACGTCACTATGTCGGGCGGCCAATTTCATCTTAATGTTCCGCTTGCAGGAACCAATCTCGATATTCCAGTGGGCAACAACATCGTGGTCGAAGGTAATTCGTTCCTCAGCGCCGACAACAATGGAGAAACCACGGGGACTGGCACCGATCATAACTTGCTGCTCGGCAGTCTGACCATCAACGGGCCCTACACTTTGACTAACGGCGGCTTCGACAGTTACGACTTTGTCTTTGCCAATGGTGCGAGCCTGGCGGGGACGCCGACCTTCGACCAGGGCGCGGGTCGCGATGCGGCCAGCACTACCACGATCAACGGCGCGGTCACAGGATCAGGCTTCTATGTCGCCGGAACCGGCGGGACGCCGGGAACCCTCGAATTGGGTGGAGGCCTCGGCGACGCGGCAGCCAATACCTTTGGCGGCAAAGTGTCGGTTTTGGGTGGAACGCTGGCCTTGAATAAGGCCGACGGCACGACCGCTCTTCCCGGCGATCTCGAAGTCAACGGCGGCACGGTTCGCTGGAATCAAGGCAACCAAATGTTAGATGGCGGCAACATCGTGATTAACAACGGAAGTGTCGATCTAAACGCCCAGGCCGAAACGATCTCATCGGTAACGCAGAACGGAGGCTTCCTGAGGACAGGTGCTGCTCAACTGCGGGTGACCGGCAATTACGCCGTCAATGGAATTGGCAACGGCCAGGCTGATGGCGTGCAGGTGAATTCCGGGGGCACCCTCTCAATCGATGGCAACCTGACCGTCGGAACCTTTGGCCGTGTGGTGATTGGTGCTGGCGGTGGCCAGGCGACAGTCGGCGGGGCACTGACTCTGACCGGCTCCACGATTAATCTCAATGGCGATGGCAACGTCGGGACTGCCGCCACGCTCACCTTGAATGGCGATGTAACGAGCAATCCCGCGACGGTTTCCGCCCGGATTGAAGGCAACGAGGACAGCAATCGTATCGCGCTGGGCGGCACCCGCACTTTTACCGTTGCGCAGAACGCCGCAGCAGATAACGACTTTCCTGATCTGATTGTGAACGGTCCAATCGTTGACGGCGCCAGCCCGGGCGGGCTGATCAAGGAAGGTTCCGGAGTCCTGGCGCTCGGAGGCGCCGGTGCGAATGCGTACACCGGGCCGACGGTCGTCAATAATGGCACCATGGTTTTGAGGAAACCCGCCGCCACCGTCGCCGTCCCAAATGCTCTGACCATTGGAAACGGCACGAATCCGGCAACAGTTGCTTTGCTGAATTCGAACCAAATCGCCGACACCTCGGCTGTCACCATCAATGCGAACGCGGTGCTGAACCTCGACTACGGCAACGCGAGTGAGCGCGTGGGTTCAATCACCGGCGCGGCGACATCTGCCATTCTCACTGGCCCTGACAGCTTACTGTCAACAGGAGATGCTTCTGACGCGATTTTTGCCGGCACCATTCATGGCGCCGGAGGAATCGTCAAGGAAGGCGCGGGCAAATGGACCCTGGCCGGTACCAGCGATTTTGCGGGCGCCACGACGGTCAATGCCGGGATATTACAAGTCGACGGGACTGTAAGCGGGACACCGGTGGCGGTGAACGCAGGCGGTACCCTGCAGGGCATCGGCACAATTTCCACCGACCGTTCCGGCTCCGAGCCCTCGGTCGCCGTCAACGTCGGTGGAACGATTTCACCAGGTGTCGGCCCGGGTATCCTTACCACCGGCACCATCCTCGGAAACGGCGGAACCTTCTTGTTCGAGTTGAACGGCACGATACCAGGAGCGCAGTATGACCAAATTCAAGGCGATGGCCTTTGGAATCTGACCGGGGCGCCAATTCTCGCTGTCAATCTTGGTTTTGCGCCCACTCTCGGCGATACCTTTGATATCGGCCTAAACGATGCCACAGATCCGGTCACCGGCACGTTTACCGGACTCCCCGAAGGACAGATATTTCCAGTGGGTGCCGACTGGTTCCAGATCTCCTATGTCGCCAATGCTGATGCTGGCAGCGTAGGCAACGATATTCGGCTGACCGCAGTCGTTCCCGAGCCTGGCAGCGTTCTGCTTTTGCTCGCCGGGGCCCTGGGCGTCGGTTGGCGCCGCCGTCGGGCTAGCTAGAACGAAACCGGTCGAAGAAAAAGGCCACGGTCGAGACGTCCGTGGCCCATTGGACGCTAAACTACGCTTTATTTCGGCGCCGCGGCATCGTCAGCCGGGCATGGTGGAAAAGAAATTGTTGGGCGTATCCCCGGCAGGGTCCGAAATGCCGCTCAGTGAATTTTGCCAGCTGCGCCCGGTTTAACTGCGCCGTTTGTTTCTGATAGAGTTGCCGCAACACCCTCTCGACCCACACGTCGATGGGGAACGACCCGAGCCTTTCGGCTCCAAAGAGCAGCACGCAGGAGGCGATTTTTGGTCCGACCCCGGGGGCCCGACACAGCCGCGCAATCGCCTCTGCATCGCTTACCTCAGGGCCGCGCAATTCATCAAGGACGAGATCGCCACTGGCTACGGCACGCGCCGTCGCCGCGAGGAACTTAGCTCGGTAGCCCAAACCGCAGGCCAGCAATTCCCGCTCGTTCGCTTCTGCCAACACCTCAGGCTTGGGATACGTATAGAGAGTGCTATTTCCGAATAAGATGGGTTCGCCAAAGCACTCCCGCAATTTGAACGAGATCTGTCGAATATGCGCCAGCTGCTTGAGCGAGGACGTTAGAAACGTAGCCAGGCATTCCCAGAGCGGCTGACGGATTATTCTCAAACCAGGACAGAATGCCACCGCCCGTTCCAAAACGGCATCCTGCAAAGGAAAGGTTCGCCGGATGGCATCGAGATCGTGATCGAGTCCAAAATATTGGGAAACAAGGGTCCCCTGCGCCCCTGAAACCACCAGCTCGTCGGGCCGCGGTTGGGCGACAAACACGGGCGTGCGGTCCACCAGCCCCACGAAGCCACCGTCCTGATTGATCCAATGAAAAACCTGGCCGGAGTTGAGTGTCGCGGCCAGATCAAAATCGCGGATCGCGACACGACAATGTGGCGAGGGTCTCCGACCTTCGTCCGGTGAATTTCCGGCGTTTTTGAAACAGGCTATGGGACTCGCGCTATTCATCCCAAGGCCATAACTGATCCCGTGTGTCCCCAGCCATGCAGGCCGCATTTATTTACGGATATTCGGCCACAGCCAAGCAGCTTCACCGGATAAAGTAACTCAGATTCTCGAGTTCCAGCGCCAAATCAACATTGCTGACGACGACATTTTCCGGAACGTCGAGCACGTTTGGGGAGAAATTAAGAATCGCCTGGATTCCAGCGGCCACCAATTCGCCCGCGATATTTTGTGCCACCCCTGCGGGAACCGTCAGGACGGCCATTTTCACATTGGCACTCGCTATGAAAGCGGCCAGCTCGCTCATTGGCCTGATCGGAACCGGTGGGGGCGGCATTCGGGGGCGCGTCGAGTCTGAATCGAAAGCAGCCAGAATTTCGAAACCTTCTTTGTTAAATCCTTGATAGCGCAGCAAGGCCGAACCGAGGTTGCCTGCTCCCACGAGAATGACCGGCTGCAGCCGGTTGGTTCCCAGCACATCGTTGATGACGCCGGTCAGATGAGTGACGTTATAGCCGAGTCCCCTGGTTCCAAACTGCCCAAAATAAGCCAGGTCCTTCCGCAGTTGCGTCGGCTTCACCCCGGCGGCGCGGGCCAGCGCCTGCGAGGAAACCGTCTCGGTATTATTTTCTCCAAGCCTCACGAGGCATCGGTGATAAATGGATAGCCGATAAATTGACTTCCTGGGTATCGCTTCCTGCTTTCCTGACCGGGAAAGATCGACCGCCGGGGAACCATTCAAAGAATCTGACATCACGAGAGGTTGGTGAAACGGGCGGGCGTAAAGCTGTTGAATTGTCTTTCCCGGGAACGGCTCCTCGCAGCAACTTTCCCGCCGCGACTTCGTCCGAAACTTACGACACCCGCTTCACAAAGCCAACAACTCTCGATCGCCGCTATCCGTAGGAGGACTCGACGCGTTGCGCCACATCGAGATAGCCGTAATCGGCTTCGTAAATCTGCTTGAATGCTTCCAGAGCTTCGGACTTGCGCCCTGTTTTCTCGTAAACCAGGCCCATGGTGTAGAGCAGCTCTTTTTTGATGTTGTCCATGGCCAGCAATTCGCTGGCACACTCCTGCAGTTGTCGGATGGCAAGATCGTAAATTCCCTTGTGGTCGTAGCATCGCGCGAGCATCAACATGGCACGGCTGCGAATGTGCGGATTGCTTTTGGCGCGTTGGAGTTCGGGGATGGCTTCGCTGTAGTGTCTCCCGCCAAAAAGCGCCGCTCCCAACTCGAACCGAAGCTGCGGATCGGTCGGATTGCGCTCGACCCGATCGCGCGCAGAGCCAATCGCCTTCTCCATGCGTGACTGGCGCAGTTTATCCAGTTCCGCCCGCTTGGCCTCGACATCCGGCGCGTCGGGGTTGGCCTCGAGCGCGGCCTTCAATTCCTGAATGTGCAGGTCATCGATCCGGTCATGCAAATGTTGCACTTTGGCCTGCAGCGACACGTCGCCCTGGCTCAGGCTGTAAGCATATTCATACCATTTGAACGCATCGCGATACTCTTCGAGCTGGTCGTAAATCTCCGCGATCCGTTTGGCCACGTTCAGATTCTGCGGATCTTCGTTGTATTTTTGACCCCATTCGGACAACCGTGCCTCGAGTTGTTCCCGGGTCATCCCCTTGCGGCCTTCGTCTTCGAGCGATTTCGACTGTTCCTTGCTTCGCAAAAGATCACGAACATTTTCCCGCTGGCCCCAGCCCTGCCGAACGATGGATGCCCGCGCGTTGGCATTTGTCACTCCCTTGCGCGCTTCACCGTCCGTGTGGTCCACTTTCAGGATCGCCTGATAAACATCAGCCGCCTTCTCCGGCTCATCGTGCTGCATGTAATGCAGCGCCAGCCGATGCATGTTCTTGGTGTCCGCCGGGTGGCCTTCTTTAATTGTCTCGAGCGCAAAAGCTGCCGTCTCCGGCATCTGCGATCCCATCGCCGCGTCATAAAGAAGAACGTTGGCCTGTGGATTGTACGGATCCTCGGCCAGCACGTCCTCGAGGTCAGTGATGGCGCCTGCGGGGTCTTTTTTAACTTTGCTTTGCACCTTCATCAGGCCGAGCCCGCCCGTGCTCAAGCCGCCGAAGAGCTTTTTCCCCCCGCTTGCCTTCTTGCTGGCAGCGGCCGCTTTGCGCAACTTTCGGCGCGCCTCAAGGCAATCCGGTTGCGCTTTCACCACCGGCAAAAGCAGTTGGACCGCATAGCCGAAGTTTTGCACCTGCATCGCGGTCTCCGCCTTTTGAGCCAGCGAACGGAGATTTTGCGGCAGATCGGCCTCGGGGAGAAGTTTCGATATGGTTGGCACGATGAGCGAAGTGGGAAAAGTTTCAGAACCTGGCTGGGAAAAGGAAGTTTTACCAGTGACACGCACAGCGGCAACGACTTTTTGGGCGCCGCCTATTTTGGAGAGGCGCGGCACCGCCAGGCATGCCAGAGAAACGCCGCCCCAATCACCAGCATCGGAACCGAATATTGCTGTCCGGGCGTCAGAAAACCTGCCATCCACTCGATGCCGCGCGAGTCCGGCACCCTCCAGTGTTCCGCCACGATTCGCAAGACGGCGTAAAGAATAAAAAATAGTCCCGTCAGCACCCCATGCGGCAAGGTTTTCCACCGCAGCCGAACGTAACAGAGAATGACAAAGAGCAGGGCGCCCTCGAGCAAGGCTTCATAAATTTGCGAGGGGTGCCGCTCAGGCAGTCCCGTTTCGAGCAGTTCCCGCAACGCCTGATCGCCGGAGCGCAGGCGCTCTATCACCACCATAAAGGGATTCTCCCTGGTTTCCTGGAAGTGCTCGGGCGCCGCGCGATGCAAATATTCCATCACCTGGTCATGAAGCGCTGGCTGCACCCGGGCATTCAGTGCCTCTTCAGGAAATTTCACCGTCCAGGGCAGGCCCCGAGCCTCATGGCCCCAGAGCTCGCCGTTGATGAAATTGGCGATGCGCCCAAAAAAAATTCCGATGGGTGCGGGAACGACGAGCATGTCGCCCAGTGCCGTCCAGGAAACTTTCTTCATCCGCGCGTAAACCCAGGTGAAAACGACGATGCCCAGGATGCCTCCGTGGCTGGCCATTCCGCCTTTTGTGAGATGAAAAAACGTGAGTGGATTGGCAAAGAATTCTTTCTGATCGTAAAGCAGCATGGAACCGAGGCGGCCGCCCAACATGACGCCGAACAACGCGGTGTAGGTGACGAAGTCAGCGAGTTGCGTTTCCGGCAAGACTCCCAACCCCTTGCGGGCCATCGCCCGCAAAAAGAGAAAGCCGCACAGAAATCCGATCACATACGCGAGCCCATACCAGCGGATCTGCAGCCAATCGCTAAGATGAAGCGCGACGGGATTGAGATCGTTCAGCCAGGCTGCCAGCAACGCTCCTGGTTGATAGTTGAGAGTTGAGAGTTGAGTGATCGAGAGCATCGAGATCAAGGCAGCAGTCAGCGTGGCAGGTCGCACACGGCGTCGCCCAGCGCAAGAGCAAGGCCAGGAGCGCAGAAAGCAGAAAACAGAAAACAAAGTTGAGCGTGGCCGCCCCGTGCGGGGCCGCTTCAAAGCCATCCGGAGCCATGATTGTGATTGCGAAGATCCCGCCCATGCTTTGGTCATGCTCGTTGACACCCATTGCCACCTCGGCAGCGACCGCTTTGCAAACGACCTGCCAGATGTCATTCAACGGGCTGCCGATGCCGGAGTTTCCCGCATTATCACGATAGGAACCACGCCTGAAGAGAGCCGCCGAGCGGTCGGGATTGCCGAACAATATGGCGGTGTTTTTGCCGCGGTGGGCGTGCATCCCTGTGATGTCCTCGATTTGCCTGCGGATTGGCTCAGCGACATCGAGCGTTTGACCCACCACCAGAAAGTGGTGGCCATCGGTGAAACCGGGCTGGACTACTTTCACCGGCCGCCGGGTGACGTTGCCGACAAAATCTATCGAACACGCCAGGCCGAGTGCTTTGAATTGCAGTTGGAATTGGCGGCGGCCCGGCATCTGCCTGTCGTGGTGCATCAACGCGGAGACGAGTGCTGGGCCGACACCACAGCGATCGTGGCGCGCTTTTCCGGGCGCGTGCGGGCGGTGTTTCATTGTTACGCCGGAACGTGGGCCGATGCGGCTGAGATGGTCACACAAGGCCACTTAATTTCATTCACCGGCGTGGTGACTTACAAAAACGCCGCAGAAATTGCCGCCTGTGCGCGGGAGGCCCAGGAAAACTCGTTCATGGTGGAAACTGACGCACCTTACCTCGCTCCGGTGCCTCACCGCGGAAACCGCTGCGAGCCAGCGTTCGTGCGGGCGACCGCCGAATTCATCGCGCAGCAGCGCGCAATCACCCTCGATCTCCTCGCGCAGCGAACCAGCTTCACGGCCAGGGAGATTTTTAAGCGGCTGGTCTAGATTCGATGCGAGACCCGGGGGGGGCGATGTCGAGCCGTGTTCGAAGGATTCTGCGGGCTGCCCACGGTGGGGCGAGACTCTGTCGAGCCGGTGAGCGCAGCACTGGGGTTATTTCTCCGCCGCCTTCCTGGCTGTTTTGCGCGTCGTTGCCTTCTTGGCAGCCCGTTTTTTGGCGGTTTTTTTGGCAACGTTGCCAGTGCCTTCGGTGCCCTTCGACTCCTCGGTTTTCTCCACCGGGACATCGGTCGCGGTGTCAGCCTGATCCACCCACGATATAAATGCCATGGGCGCGGAATCCGACATGCGCGGCCCAAGTTTGATGATGCGAGTGTAGCCTCCAGCGCGAGAAGCTGCAGCAGGTGCGATCTGTTCAAAAAGCTCGCTCACTGCGGACTTATGCCGCAAAAAGGAGGCCGCAACACGCCGGGCATGAATGTCACCCCGCTTTCCCAGCGTGACCATTCTTTCGGCAATAGGTCGCATCGCCTTCGCTTTGGCCACTGTCGTGCGGATTTGTTTGTGCTCGATCAGGCTGCACACAAGATTCGCCAGCAGCGCGCGGCGGTGGGCGGCCGGGCGCTGCAGTTTTTTGACTTTATTCTGGTGTCTCATGAGAGAAAAACCTGGCCGCAGCCCGCTACGGCCACGGCGGATAAGCTGATTACTCCTCGTCGCGAAGATTCCGCCCCAGCAGGCCCATGAGTCCGAGGCTGTCCTCCTCGTAGTCGCTGTGCAGGATCGGCCGGCTGAAGCTCGGTTCCAGCAGCGAAGGATCGAATTTCATGCCCAGACTCAAACCTAGTTCGGCCAGCTTGTCCTTGATCTCGTTGAGCGATTTCTTTCCGAAATTCCGGTACTTGAGCATTTCGGCTTCCGATTTCATGGCCAGTTGCCCCACCGTGGTGATGTTCGCGTTATTAAGGCAATTCGCCGCGCGCACCGAAAGCTCGATTTCATTCACGCTCATGTTGAGCAGCTTCTTCAACTCGGCGTTCTCTTCGCTCTGGGTCTCCGGAGCCTGATCAAATTCAACTTGGTTGTCATCGTAGTTGACGAACACGTCGAGATGATGGCGCAGAATGGCGCTCGCTTGCGTCAGCGCCTCGTGCGGATTAAGCCGCCCATCAGTCCAAATCTCGAGAATCAGACGGTCGAAATCGGTCTTTTGCCCGACGCGGGTGTTTTCGACCGCGTATTTCACGCGCGCGACGGGAGAAAAAATCGAATCCACCGGAATGACGCCGATGGGGCTGTCGATCCGCTTATTGTCTTCGCCGGTGGCAAAACCGCGGCCAACGCGCACTTCGATATCCATCTCAAATTTTGTGCGCCGGTCGAGGGTGCAAATGTGCTGGTCTGGATTGATTACCTGGTAGCTGGCGTCCTCCTGCACGTCGGCGGCCGTCACCACTCCTTCGCGGTCCACCATCACCGTGAGTTTGCGCGCGTCCTTGGCGTCGTAGTGCTTGAACTTAATTTTCTTGAGATTGAGGATGATGTCGGTCACATCCTCGACTACCCCGGGAAGAGTGCAGAATTCGTGCGGCGCCCCTTTGATTTTGACCGAAGTAATGGCGGCCCCTTCGAGTGAGGAAAGAAGCACCCGGCGAAGCGAATTGCCCAGCGTATGGCCGTAGCCGCTCTCGAACGGCTCCGCGCTGAACTTTGAGTAGATATCAGTGGCCGAGGCGTCTTCCTTCTGAAGCCGATTCGGCATCTCGAAACGAGCAAGTCTGACAGGCATTGGAGTGAGTGGGTGAGCCGGGTTACCCCTGACGAGCACGGCGAAAAGGAACTCTCCTCCGCCCAGGGACCAACGGCGCGTTTTCTTTGGCTCGCGAAGCTATTCAACTTGGCCGCCCTTTTAAACTTGTCAAAGGGGAAGTGCACACGCGCCCACGCGTGTTCCAACCGGCGCCCTCGCCGGTTGCATGGTACCAGAGGTGGTCGGCGAGGGCGCCGAGACACAGCACGCGAGGGCGCGCGCTCTCCCCAAACCTTGAGCGACCTACAACGACACTCCCCGTTTCCACGGCAAAAAATCGTCCTGACCGAGTTGGACCGCCTTGGGAACGACCCGTCCGCTGGCAACCTCGATACATAAGTCGAGCAGCGCTTCGCCGGTTTCGGCGATTGATTTTTCCCCGCGAATGACGGCACCGGCATCGAAATCAATGATGTCTGGCATGCGCGCCGCCAGCTCGCTGTTGGTCGAGATTTTAATGGTGGGGCAAACGGGATTGCCCGTTGGCGTGCCGAGGCCGGTGGAAAAAAGCATGAGGTTGCAGCCGCTGCCGGAGAGGGCGGTTGTGCATTCGACGTCGTTGCCGGGGGTGCAAAGGAGGGTCAAGCCGCGCTTTGTGATGGGTTCCGGATAGTCAACCACGTCGACGATTGGACTGGTCCCGCCTTTTCTGGCCGCGCCGGCCGATTTCATGGCATCCGTGATCAGTCCATCTCGAATGTTGCCGGGCGAGGGATTGGCGTCGAAGCCTGAGCCACACGCTGCGGCTGCGCGTTCGTAACGCCGCATCAGGTCGACAAATCGTTCCGCCAGTGCGGTATCAACGCAGCGGTCACAAAGACTTTGCTCGATCCCGCAAAGCTCAGGAAATTCCGCGAGCACCGCCGCCCCGCCTAACGCAATCACCAGATCCGCACAGTGGCCGATCGCGGGATTCGCCGACAGTCCCGAAAACCCGTCCGAGCCGCCGCATTTCACGCCGACCGTAAGGTCGGAGACCGGACACGGTGCGCGCCGCAAGTCGTTTGCTTGCGCGATGCCCAAAAATGTCGCCTTGAGCGCGCGCTCGATCATGTCGCGCTCGGACGCACTCTTCTGCTGTTCGAAAATATGCAGTGGCTTCTGAAAGCGCGGATTCCGCTTCTCGATTTCCCGCTCGAGGAGCGAGACCTGGGTGTGCTGGCACCCCAGGCTAAGCACCGTAGCGCCAGCAACGTTCGGGTGGTTGATGTAGCCAGCGAGCAGACCGCACAACCCCTCTGAATCCTGCCGCGTGCCGCCGCAGCCAAGGCCGTGATCGAGAAATTTCACACCATCCACATGCGGAAACAATCGAAAGGCGCTCCCATCGGGCGCCGGGTTATCGATTTTCAATCTTTCGACCTCCGCGCGGGAAGCACCGGCCCGCCAGGCCGCGGCAAGACGACCGGCAAATTCCTGATAGGCACCGCCTAATTCGTAACCTAACGCCTTCACCAACGCTTCCCGCATCATATTCAAATTGCGGCTTTCACAAAAGACGAGCGGAATGACTACCCAATTATTTGCGGTCCCCGAAAGGCCGTCCGCCCGCCGGAAGCCATCGAAGTTGCGGTTTGAACAGCGTGACACATCGGGGGCAGCCCAAACCAGGTCGGCCTGTTTTGTCGTGTAATGACTGGTGGCGTGTTCCACATTTTCCGGCGTGAGCAGTCCGCCCGCACGAATCGGGACGCGCGTTCGCCCCACGATCACACCGTACATCGTCACCAGATCATCCGCGGCAAAATCCCGCGCGGCGAATTTTTGCTTCGCGGGAACCTTCTCGACCAGGGTGAAAGAAGCTCCATCCTCGATCAGCTTTTGTCCGGCTGCGAGATCGCGCAATGCCACAATGGCGTCATCGAGAGGATGGATGCGTTGAATGAGACGCATGGAACAGTAGTACCATAAGTCGAAGCCCAGACAACCCCGGTGAGGGAAGCGCAAGCGCCCGGCGTCCATTCGACTGCGCCTTCGTAGTCGCGGGTCAGAAATAGCGCTGGATTTCGTGATGCAGACCGCAGGTCCGCGGCACGGCAGTCTGAAAGTCTGCGTTACTCATATACCGCAGCCCTTTGGCCTGCTGTGCCGCCGGCTTGCAGCCGGCAGCCATTGAATTCAGCGATGCGGACCGAAGGATGCGAAATTCTGCGGCACCAACTCTTAAAGTCTGAACCGGTTGGGTTGACGGGAATCTTCCGCGACTCTATGTTTCCACCACCTCCCACCCCCGGGAGACCGCCCCTTTCATGAAGCTTACCGTACCATTATGCCTGTTGTTCACGTGCCTGTTTTTGCGGGCCAATCCAGTCCCTGGCGGCACTGAATTTCAGCAGGTCATCGACAGCTTCGGCGTGCTGCAGACTCTCGCGGGGACCGGTCTGCAAGGGGCTAACCTTGAGCAAAATGACTGGCAGCCCCAGTTCGAAGGCGCCGCCGCCACTTCGGTCGAGCTTTCCAACCCCCACATGGCCGCCGCGGACGTGTTTGGTAACATCTATGTCGCGGACAAAAACAGTCATGCCATACTAAAGATCGTGCCTGGGGGCACGTTGCAGACTGTAGCCGGAACCCATGTGGCTGGGTTCAACGGAGATGGTCCTGCGCAGGCGACAACTTTGCAACTGGGCGGCCCAAATGGCCTCTTCTGCCGCCCGGACGGCACCCTGTATATCTACGACACCGACAACCGCCGCATCCGCCGTATGGCCACGGATGGTGTTATGACGACCGTCATTCACGATACCGATCCATTTTACTCGCTGATTGGCCGCGGCTTGTGGGTGTCCGCCGATGAGTCCTTGATCTATTACAGCGATGGCGCGGTCCTCAAGCGTTGGACGCCGACGGGCGGAATCACGGTTTTTTCCACTGGCTTTCATTCGCTGGCCAATATCGCGATGCATCCGGAGAGCGGCCTGCTTTACGTTTGTGACCGCGGCACCGATATCGATCCTACTCACTGCGGAGTGTATCGCATTGAAGCGAATGGCACCGCCACGAAGGTCGCGGGAAATGGCGCCCTGAGTGGCGGCGGGGACGGTCAGTTGGCCATCAATACCTCACTCGATCAGGTGCGCGGAATCACCTTTCGCCCGAATGGCGGCTACTTTGTCTGCACCCACGAGGGCGGCGACGTCTGGTATATCGACACGGCTGGTATCGTTCACCTTTACCTCCAGGGTCGTGGCGGACAAGACATTCGGCTCGGAGACGGCCTGCACCCGCCCATTCAGTTCCAATGTTTGAGTGAGCCTCGTTCAGTCACGCTTGCGCCTAACAACGATCTGCTGATCACCACCAATGACAGCGGATTTTTGCGTCGTGTCAAAAGCGTTTGTCCGCCTCCCGCCCCCGAACTCGCTGCCATCGACCGGACGGCTGAGTCAGTTAGCCTGAGTTGGATCGGCATTCCGGGGGTCTCCTATAACATCGAGCGAAGCGAATCTCTAGCGGCAGGATCGTGGGAGAGCATCGGCGTCATCACGAGCACTGTCGCCGCCGGGGAGTTTAACGATCCGTCGACACCCCAAGCCTTGCGCGCCTTCTACCGCATCACCTCGCCGCAGTAGCTGTTTGGCGCGGGGGGACCGGCTTATGGCGCCATCGGCCGATGAGTACCAGGCGCCGCTGGCGCCTGATTTCACCGCCGCTGATACTCATCGACGGGCCGTCAATGCCACCAAGCCATGCCACCAGGCGACGCCCGCAACGATGCACCAATCGGCGTTCCAAGCTTGTCAGGTCTCGTCGCATCGGATAACTAGCGCTGCATGAAAAAGTACAACGTCGCGGTTATCGGTTACGGCTGGGCCGCCAGCGCTCATATCGCAGCCATCAATGCCTGCCCGCAGGCCCAGGTCACTGCCGTTTGTTCGTCCCGCAAGCTCAATGATGCCCAACTCTCCGCGCAGCACGCCTCGCCCATCCGTTCCTATCGAAAACTCGGCAGCATCCTTGCCGATCCGGACATCCATGTCGTCGATATCACCGGTTACCCCTGGCAGCACGCCGATCAATGTGTCGCCGCCGCTCAAGCGGGCAAACATATCATCCTCGAGAAACCGGGCGTGCTTTCACTCGCTGATCTCCGCCGCGTACAAAAGGCCGTCGAAAAATCAGGCGTCCGGTTTTGCATCTGCTTCGAATGCCGATGGTCAAGTCAGTTTCTTGGTATCAAATCAATCATAGATCGCGGCTTGATCGGACGGATCCATTATGGGGAAGTCGACTATTACCACGGCATCGGGCCCTGGTATGGCCAGTTTCGCTGGAACATCACCAGGAAGGGTGGGAGATCCGCGCTGCTCACAGCCGGCTGTCATGCGCTCGATGCGCTTCTGCTTTGCATGGGAGGTGACGTCGAGGAGGTCAGCAGCTACGCCACCAAGTCATCTGCGAAAGTTTTCGCGCCTTATCAGTATGACACCACGAGCGTTTCGATCCTCCGCTTCAAAGATGGGCGCGTCGGCAAATGTTCCGCAGTCGTCGATTGCCTGCAGCCCTACTATTTTCACACCCACCTGGTCGGAAGTGAAGGCAGCATTCTGGATCGAAAATTCCACGTCAATCTGCCCGGCTTCAACAAGAACTCATGGAGCGAGATGAGCCTTAAGCTGCTCGACTCTGGCGACGTTTCCGATCATCCCTATCAGACCCAGTTCGCCGCCTTCTTCCTGGCCCTCGACAAGGGAAAAGACATGCCCTTGACCGGACTGGCCGAGATGGTCAAAACTCACGAGGTTATTTTCGCCGCGGACCTGGCCGCCAGGGAGCGCCGGGTCGTGAAGCTGAAGGAAGTGAAATAGTGGCGGACGCGCCGTCGGGTCCCAGTCTGGGGAGCACACGCGCCCCCGCGTGTTGCAATCGGCGCCCTCGCCGATTCTATGGGCATCCTACCGCAGACTTTCAGTCTGCCGTGTCGCGGACCTCCGGTCTGCACCGAATTCAGTATGCCGGCTGCAAGCCGGCGGCACGGCAGGCTTTGAAGCCTGCAACGATATTCCCTAACGTTTGTCCAGAAGCCCGCGTGATCGCATCCATTTCTCGAACCGTGCCGGCCATTCGGTGGCGGCGTCGCCGCGGTCTGAAAGCATGCCAAAGCCATGACCCCCTTTTTCCCAGACGTGGAGTTCCCCTGGGACTTTGTGTTCGCACATCGATTTGTAAAAAGAGATCGCGTTAAGCGGCGGCACGGCGGTGTCATCGAAAGTCCCAACCAGGAAACTTGGAGGAGTCTTGTCAGTCACCTGCAGATGGGTATCGAGCAGCCGGAGCGCTTCCGCGGCCGGATTTTTGCCCAGCAAATAATCGCGTGAGCCGCGATGGCCGTAGGCTTCAGTCATCGTAATTACCGGATAAATGAGCGCGCCGAAATCCGGTCTGTGGTCCATTTTTGAAAAGGCATCCGCATCCTCTCCCGGCAGGGGCTGCTGGAACAGGGTGAGAACACAGGAAGCCAGATGGCCGCCGGCGGAAAAACCCATGACGCCAACGCGACGGGGATCGAGTTTCCATTCGGCCGCATGCTGGCGCGCCAGGCGCATCGCCTGCCGCGCATCAAGCAAAGGTACCGGATGTTGGTAAGCGGTGCCCACCTTGTCCGAGACGCGATATTTGCAGACAATACCCGCCACTCCGATCGAACCGAGCCATTGCGCGACGTGATCGCCCTCGTGCTCGATCGCTAAAATGCGATAGGCGCCACCCGGACAGATCACCACCGCGGCGCCCGTGGCTTTCTCTTTAGGTGGCAGGAAAACCCGGAGACCCGGCTTCTGGACATGTGTTAGGCGAACGATTGGATCGCCCTCCTTCCTGACCGTGACATCGGCCTCCGCAGAAAGCGGCGCCCCGGGAGGATCTCCCTGGTAAAGATCGAGTTCGAGCGGAGCGGCGGAAAGACCCGCGCAGACAAGGCCCGCGAAAAGAAAAGTAGCTTTCATGGATGCCACAGTTATCTCGCAAAGACCCCGTCGCAATGGAATGGGGAGCACACGCGCCCCCGCGTGTTTCAACCGGCGCCCTCGCCGGTTGGGTTGTCCAAACGCGGTCGGCGAGGGCGCCGACCACAGCACGCGAGGGCGCGTGCGCTCCCCGACCCAGGAACGCACGGCCACGCTACGGCGCCAACGCGCGAAGCTCCGACTTTGTGGTGATGGAAAATACCGGAATCCCCCGCGCTTCGATGGCTGCGCGACCGCCTTCCTCGCGGTCCACGAGCGCGACAACAAAAGCAACCGTTCCGCCTTCGTTAATGACCGCCTCAATGGCCTGCAATGCGGACCCGCCAGTGGTGATCACGTCTTCCACCACCACGACCGACATGCCCGCCGAGAAATTCCCTTCGATCAAGCGGTTGCGGCCGTGCGACTTGGGGGTTTTCCGGACAGAAAAGGCATGAATCGGCTGCGCAAACCTGGTTTTTGCAGACGCCATGGCAATGGCCAGAGCCACGGGGTCGGCGCCCATGGTGAGTCCGCCCACAGCGGAGACCGCAGTTTGCCGCTCGGCGCAGACTCGCGAAATAATCTCCCAGCCGAGTTCCCCGATCAGCCAGCCGCCCTCGGCATCCATGGTCGTCAGCCGGCAGTCCACGTAGAAATCACTTTTTGCGCCTGAAGCGAGCGTAAAATCGCCCAACATGACCGATTTGCGGCGAAGCAGTTGTATAAGGCGATCCCTGGCGTCTGACATCGCGCGCATGATGGCGCGCAATCAGCCCGCCGCGATGAAAAAGTCGGCTGACGCGCTTGCGGGCAGCACGGATTGTGCTAAGAAAACCATCCCACTAAACGCGCGCTCTACCCCGTGGTGTAATGGTAGCACAAGGGATTTTGGTTCCTTTAGTCTTGGTTCGAATCCAGGCGGGGTAGCTTTTGATGCGCTGTAGCCGGCTTGGCTGAAGCCGGCCCGGCCTCACCGCGGCCGGTCATTATACCCATCACTGTGTCGCAGGCGCGGCCTATTGAATGGGCGGAAGGAGACTCAATTCAATGATGCAGACCGCAGGTCCGCGGCACAGACTGAAACTCTGCGGTACGTTTAATCAATCGCCACCATTTCGCCCGCGGGCGCAATTTTCACATCGCAAGCGGGCAGGTCGCTGCGCAACGTTTGCTCGAACCACTGCAGTGATGGGGCATCGCCATGCACGAGCAGGATGCGGCGGGGTTGGACTTGATTGGCGTAGCGCCTGATGGCCTCGCGATCCGAATGGCCGCTGAAATCGAAACTCTCGACACGACAGTTCAGCGCCACCGGCGCACGCTTTTGATGCAAGGTGAGCGGCGCGCCGTGTGGTGTGGCTTTGAGCTTTCCAGCAGGGCTTTTTGAATCAACATAGCCAACGAACAAAAGACTATTGGCAGGATTCTCGACGAGCTGAAACGCGAAATCGTTCGAGAGCGTATTCTCGGTCATCATGCCGCTCGAAAGCGCGAAGATGGCGCGTGGCTGGTAGCGAACGGGAGCACGCGGCTGGCCTTTTTTAGGGCGCATGCTGATTTGAAGTTCCGGAAGATTCTCGAGCAGACGGAAGCCGGGTTTCTGCCGGCGGCTCTGGTCGGCCAAATCATCATAGACTTTTGCCACCTTTAAACTCAGGCCACCAATGAAAGTGGGCACGGCCGGGATATCTCCCCGGCAGCGAAGATCATGCAGCACCATGAGAAGTTCCTGCGTTTTGCCGAGCGCGAATACCGGCATCAAGACGCTGCCGCCGGCCCGCATGGTTTCCCGAATCGCGGAGGCAAGCCGGCCAGCTTCGTCGGCGCGGGTGTATCCGGGACGCCGGGGTATGTTGCCACGCGTCGTTTCAATAATGAGAGTGCCGATCTTTTCCTGGGGAAACGCCGCCGCGCAGGAGATTGATTGGTCGTCAAAGTTGATGTCACCCGTGTAAAAAATCGTTTCTCCATGAGTGTGAAACAGCGCACCAACAGAACCGAGAATGTGGCCTGCGTCGTAAAACTCGCAGGTGATTCCGCCGATTTCGACCGGCCGCCTCAACGCGCAGGTCTCCCATCTCGGTTGCAGTTCATCGATTTCGCGGTGGGTGAAGAACGGATATTCGATGATGCCCAGTTCTTCGCGCTGAGAGCACATGACGTTGACCGAATTGTGCAGCATGACGTTTCCGAGTTGCAACGTCGCCTCGGTCATCATCACGCGCGCGGAAGGTTGCCGCCGCTGCAGCACCGGAAGCGTCCCTATGTGATCGTGGTGCGCATGGCTGATCACGACCGCATCCGCGGTATCGAAAGGCACCAGTTCGTAGTTTGGCAGCGCTGCGGTACCTTCATGCGACGGGTGCATCCCCGCATCGAGAATCACCCGCACGCCGTCGAGGTCGAGCAGATAGCTATTGGCCCCAATTTCAGGCCGGGGCAGGAGCGATTGAAAGAACATCCCAGAAACAAAACAAAGCCGCGCCGGTTATCAAAAGGCACCGCCTGAGCGTCACATACGCCAAAGCGGCAGGGGCGCAAGCTTCCAGCCTGTGAATCTCAAGCAACCGCACCCTCGCAGTTCGCGCCGTCACACCCGGAAAAGCGCGCCGAGCTTTTTGCCGAGCAGAATGCTCGCGCCGATGATGGTGAGGGCGAGAAAAATCATCGACCAGACGCCGAGCGCGCTGGCCATTCCTTCGCCACTGCCCAGCGCGCCGAAGAGATCGTAAATCGCCTTGGTGATGGGGAAATGGATTTGCTTCTGAGCCAGAATCAGCGAGTCGCTCACTTCGAGCATGGCGAATGCGAAGGCGAGCAAGCCGCCGGCGACAAGGTTGGCGGTGATGAGCGGCGCCGTCACCCGCCAGAAGGTGCGCAGCGGCGGACAACCAAGGTTCATCGCCGCTTCTTCGAGCGTCACGCTCGTTTGCTGGAATCCGGCCACCGCGCTGCGAACGATATAGGGCAGCCGTCGCACCGCGTAGGCGATGACCAGAATGATCAAGGGGTTGTCGTCCGGCACCAGAAAATGGAAAAACCGCCCTTCGCGGGTCATGGCAAGGTAACCAAAAGCCAGAACCAGACCCGGCACCGCCAGCGGCAGCATGGCCATGGAATCCAGCCATTGCCGTCCCGGAAGATTGGTCCGGCAAACAATCCAGGCGATGGCAACACCCACCACCAGGTCGAGAATACTTGAAAGCGACGCATACTTAAGGCTGTTCGCTATCGAGGTGACCGTTCGCTGATCGCCCAACGCATCCTGGTAATTGAGCCACGTGAACGAGCTTGGGATAATTGTTTGATACCAGTCTTTGGAAAACGAAACCAGGATGACGCCGACGTGCGGCAGCAAGGCGACAAAAGTCACGGCCGCAAAGGCAAAGGCGCAAAGCCAGCGCTGCCAGGGGCGGTCGGGATATTTGGCGCTCGCCGCCAGTCCGGCACGGCCGGCCGAGGCGTAGTCATTGCGGCCAAAGTACCGCTTGCTGATCATGAATAACACCGTGCTGAAGATGAGCACCACCGTGACCAGTGCGTAGGGAAATGGGTTGCCGCCCAGGTCCTTGAGACCCTCCCAGATTTGCATCGACACCAGTCGCGGATAATCAAAAATGAGCGGCACTCCCAGCTCGGTGAATGCCCAAATAAAAACGACTGTACCCCCCGCGAAAATCCCGGGCATCGCGAGCGGAAACGTGATCCGCACAAACTTCTTCCATCCAGGACAGCCAAGATTGGCCGCTGCTTCTTCCATCGCCGGATCAATATTGGCAAGAGCGGCTGAAATGTTGAGGTAGAGGATGGGATAAAGATGCAAGGCATTGAGCAGAACGATGCCGGACATGCGAGAAGTGCCGAGCCAGTCGATGGGATCTGCCCTGTCTGCGAGACCGATGGCGGCCAAAAGCGCATTCAGCGCGCCGTCCGGCCCCATCAGGTGCTTGATCCCTATGGCGCCGACAAACGGAGGAAGAATCAACGGAACGAGAATGGCCGAAGTGAGCAACATCTTGCCGGGAAAAATGTAGCGGTCGGAGAGCCAGGCCAGGGGCATGGCGATGGCGAACGCCAGGAGCGTGCTGAAGATCGCCATGACAAAGGAATTGCGCAGGCCCTCGACGTAAATGGGATTGGCAAAGACCTCCCACAGAAAATCGATGTTGAAGCCGCGCTCATCGGAAATAAACGCCTCCTTGAGCACATGCAGGATCGGATAAATCATGAACACCGCGAGGAAGGCCACGGTCGCGACGTAAACGAGGAGGGCTTTCGTGCGCGTCATAAAGAGTCTGCGCGAGAGGCTTCGCGGATCGCGTGCTGGTATTGGCGCCGAAACTGATTGCCCAGGAACCGGATCTGCTTCACCTGGGCGAGTTTGTCCCCCGAGCGCATGATCGCGACGATGCGCTGCCGGCCCTCTTCGCTGCCCAACATCCCCATGTCACCAAAGTGCCGCATCGCCTCCGCCGGAAACCCGCGCCGCGCCAGCGTTGCCCACGCCTCGCACAATTCATCGTGGGTATCGATGCACATCGCTCGCACGGCGACGCGGATGGCGTCGAAACTGCCCGCCGTCCAGGCCGGTTGATAGACAAAATCGTTAGTGTGCTCGTAAGGCAGTTCATCCGGATCGGCAAAATGCACCAGCTTCTCCGGGACGTACATATCCTTCCGCACCGGCAGGCGGCGCAGGCTCATCCGTTTGGGTCCCCCCGGAGTCCCCGGTTTGTAATCCCACAAAGCCTGACCCTCAGTGGAAAATAAGAACTCGAGAAACGCGTGCGCCACTTCAGGTTGCGGCGCCCCGCGGAACATCGCGATGGAATCGACGCCATGCGAGGTGCCGTGGAGCGGCGTGACAAACTCGACGCGTGAGGAACCATCCTCCTTTCGCAGCCGCTCGTTGAATGTGCGTCCATAGAAATCGATGCACATTCCCGCCGCGGCAATCCCCTGAGCCACGTCCTGCGGCACTTTGGTGGCACCATCTGTGAAGTAGCGGGCATTCGCGCCGATGCGCTGAATCAAGCGCAGGCCATCGGCCCAGCCCTGCCTCAGGGCGTCGGCTTCGCGCTCCGGTTGCTGCCGCCGCGGGGCCGCTGCGATAATCGGTTGCGCTTTCTCCAGGGCGAGCCGCATCTGCTGTTGAATAATCATTTCAAAAACTTTCACCACCGATCCGCTCTTCGACGGATCCGCCACCGCGATGTGCCCGAAATAACGAAAGTCCCCTAGATCCTCCCATTCCTGCGGTGCCTGAGCGCCCAGCCGCGCTGTGGCCACCCGGTTGTAGACAATCCCGAACGTCGACAGACAATTTCCCGCCCAAACCATGCCCGGATCGTAATAAGGTTCGCCCGCCACCTGCTGCGGGATCACGCTTTCACTAAACCAGTCAGGATGCTCCCGCTTCAACGCCGCGAGGCCGAATTTCCCTGAAGCATCGGTTGCCACCAGGGTCCCCGCCTTTCGCTGCTGTTCAAAATCGTAAACTCCGCCGCCGAAAAAAAGATCAACACCGATGCCAATTGACGAGCTGAGAAAAAGCTGCCGCGCCTCCTGCTCGCGCGTCGGTGCCGTTGCTGCCTTCGGATCGATGTCGTACTTCGAATCGGCAAACGTTCTGCCATAGGCTTCGTCCCACCCCGCCCGCTGGGTTTTGCGCCAGTGACTTTCGAACGCGGCCCGGTAGTCACCATGGATGACTTTGACAATTTCGCTGGTCCCTCCGGGCGTCCTCCAATCGATCCGCACACTTTTCCCCGTGCGTTTTTTAAACCAGCCGGCAAAGGCATCGCCGAACTCGCGCCGGATCGTTTCGTTGTGCGGACTGAGCACCACCAGCTCGAAGTCCGGCCGCCCAAAAAATAGCGGCCGGCCCGAGGGACGGAGCAAAAATGGGACCGTCAGCGTCAGCAGCAGCCCCGCCCCAATCACCCCATAAAGAGTTCGTTCCTGGCGCGTCTGCGGAAGCGGAAGACTGAGCAAAAAAGCGCCCAGTTTCTCATGCGCGTGCGGAAAACGCTCGACGAATTTCTTGCGCCAGCGAGTCCACAATGGCTCTCGCGGCGAGGGATCGGGCGGCTTGGCTGGTTCTGTTTTCTGGGCCTTGGCGAAAACGAGCGGAGTCGTTTCTGCCGGCGCCGGCAATGGCCCCTCGCCTCGCGGTTCTGACTCCTTGGCGTCCTCCATGGCTTCAAGTGCGCAAGATGACAACGTCTTCAGGATCCGCCGCCGCGTGGTAGACCGTTTCGTCGGTGGCGTGCAGGACCCGTGGATTTCCCTGCGAGAGCCGGATCGGGCCCAGATGGTCCGCATTGAGCTCGTATTGAGCCGTGTCGCCCAGGTAGGTCGCTCGTGTCAGCCGGCCGTGAAGGCAATTGCGAATCTCCCGAAAGGGAACCAGAGTCCAGGCCTCGGGTCGAATCGAGATCGTCACCTTCTCCCCTAGACGGGGAGCCCAGTTGGCCTCGACGTGCCTCCCCCAAAAGCGTCCCGCCTCGGTCGCGACCGACCACAGATGGTCCCGGCTCGTGCCCCCCTCGACGTGGGCCGCGATGAGATTCGTCTCACCCATGAACCCGGCGACAAAAGTTGTCTGGGGATTGCGGTAAACTTCCCGCGGCGTGCCCGCCTGCAATAACTCGCCGTTGTTCATGACCGCCAGACGATCGGCCACTGCGAGAGCTTCCTTTTGATCATGGGTCACGTAAATCGCGGTCACTCCCGATTCCTTGCACAGACGTCGGATTTCCTGGCGCATGTCGAGCCGGAGCCTGGCATCCAGATTCGAAAGCGGTTCATCCAGCAGAAGGATATCTGGTTTCACCACCAGAGCGCGCGCCAGAGCCACTCGCTGCTGCTGGCCGCCCGAAAGCTCGGGAATTCGCCGTGTGCCTAACGCTTCCATTTCCACCAGCTTCAAGGCCGCGGCGACACGGTCTTCAATCTCAAATTTATCGATCTTCCGCTCCTCGAGCCCGAAGGCGACATTCTTCTCGACCGTCATGTGCGGCCACAACGCATAGCTCTGAAACACCATCCCTGTTTTGCGCAGGTGCGGCGGCACGCGCGTCACGTCATTGTCTCCGAAATGGATTTCGCCCGAGTCCGGCGTGTAAAATCCCGCCAGGTGCCGCAACAGCGTGGTTTTCCCACAACCGCTCGGCCCAAGCAAAAAAAACAGCTCGCCCGGCTCGACACCCAGCGACACGTCTTTCAGCGCCGGCGTGCTGCCAAATGACTTGTTGAGATTTTTCAGCGTGATCGAGACCATTCCAACGGAAGAAACGAAGCCATCCAGGGTCTTCGCTGCCAGCGCGATTGACATTCACACCGCCTGCTTTTGCAAGAAGGAAAGGACCGCATATACCGGGAGCGTCCGCCTGCTGTAGGGGCGCTCTGTGAGCGCCTTGCTGCTGTAGCGTGGGCGCCCCGCCCATCGATGGGCCAAGCGGCCCGCGCCACGACCACCGTTGCATCGCGATGCGTCCCGGCCATTTTTCCACGGATGAACACGCCCACCCACGCCTTTCAAGCCGAAGTCCGCCAGCTCCTGGATATCGTCATCCATTCGCTCTACACCGATCGTGAAATCTTTATCAGGGAGTTGGTTTCCAACGCCTCGGATGCCCTCGAGAAACTGCGCCATCTTCAGCTCACCGGTACCAAGGATATCTTCGACGATACCCTCCCGCTCGAAATCAACATCACCACCGACGAAACGGCCAAAACCATCACCATCGGGGACTACGGGGTCGGCATGACCCGCGAGGAACTCGAGCAAAACCTGGGCACCATCGCCCATTCCGGAACCAAGGCCTTTCTGCAGGCACTCAAGGAATCCGGCGGCGGCACCCCAGCCTCTCTCATCGGCAAGTTCGGGGTCGGATTTTATTCTGTCTTCATGGTGGCCAAACAGGTGCGGGTCTACACCCACTCGTTCCGCAACGACGCCGAGCACCTGGTCTGGTCGAGCGACGGCGCCAGCGGTTATACCATCGAAGAGGCTCCCGGCCAGCGCCGCGGATGCAAGGTCGTCATCGAACTCAAGGACGACGCCTCAGAGTTCGGGAGCAAACACGCCGTCCGGAGCACGCTCGAAAAATACTCGAATTTCGTGCCCTTCCCGATCAATCTCGGCGGCGAGCGCGTCAACAAGGTCGAGGCCTTATGGCTCAAGAATAAAAACGACGTCACCGACGAGCAGTACGCCGAGTTCTATAAGTTTGCCTGCCACGCGTGGGACGAGCCTCGTTTCCGCCTCCACTTCTCGAGCGATGCGCCACTGCAAATCAACGCCCTGCTCTTTGTCCCGAGCGAAAACCCCGAGAAATGGGGCCTCGGCCAGACCGAGCCTGGCGTCGCGTTGTATTGCCGGCGGGTCCTGATCGACGCCCATCCCCAGGATTTCCTGCCTGAGTGGCTCCGCTTCCTCCGCGGCGTCGTCGATAGCGAGGATCTTCCACTCAATATTTCGCGCGAAGCGATGCAGGACAGCGCGCTGGTGCGCAAGCTGGGCGAAGTCATCTCGAAACGCTTCATCAAGTTCCTCGAACAGGAAAACCAGGAAAACCCGGACAAGTTCAACGAGTTCTACGGCGAGTTTTCCCGCCTCATCAAGGAAGGTGTCTGCAACGATCCGCGCAATCGCGATCAATTGCCGCGCCTTCTGCGCTTCGAGTCCTCGATGTCGGACCCCGGAAAATGGGTGAGCCTGGCCGATTACAAAGCGCGAATGAAGGAAGGACAGGAACAAATTTTTTACCAGATCGCGCCGAGCCGGGAAGCCATCGAGCAAGGCCCCTATCTCGAGGCCTTCAAGCAGCGCGGAATCGAAGTCCTCTTTGCCTGCGAAGCGCTCGACGACTACGTCTTCACTTCACTGCGCGAATTCGAAGGCAAAAAATTTGCAGCCGTGGATCGCGAGGACGCAAGGCTCGAGGCCATGCCCGAAACAACAGAAGGCGACGCTTTGCCTCAGGAAAAAATCGACCAGCTGTGTGCCTGGCTGAAGGAAACCCTGGGGGAACCGGTCAGCGACGTCTCAGCGGGCCACCGATTGGTGGACAGTCCGGTGCTCGCCCTCACGCCCGAGGATGCCCCCAGTCCGCAGTTCCGAGCCATGATGCGCGCCATGCGCCAGAAAGTCGATCCCGTCAAAGTGCGCCTCGAAATCAATCCGCGCCATCCGCTCGTCAAAAATCTCGCCCAGGCCAAAGAGTCCGCCCCGGACGTGGCAAAACTCGTCGCCGCCCAGTTGCTCGACAACGCCCTCCTCTCCGCCGGACTCCTCGAAGACGGCCGCGACATGGTCAAACGGCTGAATGAACTCATGACCAAGGCGCTGACGTGAAGCACGCAAACGGTGGGGCGGCTCTGTCGAGCCGGCGCGACGCGATCCCAGGGAAACGGTGGGGCGAGACTCTGTCGAGCCGGCGCGACGTGATCCCAGGCAAACGGTGGGGCGAGACTCTGTCGAGCCGGCGCGACGTGATGGCGCGTATTTGGGCGGACATCCTGCAAAAGTGCATCCGTGAGGCGGCATGGTCCGTCACGACCACTGAGCGTCGCGCGGAGTGCTTGGAGGTGGTTGGCAGTTTAACCGGCGTCATCCCTGGCAGCGACGCTCACGCCACGGAACTATCCCGGGTGATCCGATGCCATTTCTGCGTGACCCATCCGCTAGTTTTCCGCTAATTCCGCTTCATTTTGGTGCCTTTTGGTTCTTTGTGCTTCCGCGTCGTTCCAACAGGACTAGGCAGCAAAAACGCCCGATTTACCTAGGCAAAAGAGGTTTGGCGGAGGGGGAAGGAATCGAACCAACCCGGGACAGGCTGACTGCCCCACAACGGTTTTGAAGACCGCGACGGCCACCAGGCACGCAACACCCTCCTGGAAAGTTGCCACTGATCACGCCGGTCGGTTCGGACGACAAGGGAAAAGCTCGACGGAACAGGACTAAAGCCCACAGAAATTTCAGGATGCGAGGCCGCCGACTTGTGTCAGCCTCAGACGGGATGAAGTGGATTTCCAGACTTGCTCTAATTCCGGCGTTGCTGCTGATTGATTGCGCCCGCGGCGACGGCGGCTGGCGGATCGAGAGCCCCGGCCGCACTTTTGAGGTCAAGGGCAAGATTCGCGAGGGCGAGGATGTCAGCGCCGCGGCCATGCTGAATCCGACTCTTGCCGTCGTCGGCAGTGACGAGACTCGCGAGCTCCAATTCCTGCGCGTTGATTCCGCAACCGCCAGGTGCCGGATCGAAGGCACGCTTCCATTGCTCGATGCAGAGGGTGCCGAGATAGATATCGAGGGACTCGCCTTTTCTCGAGAGAAGAACCGCTGCTATGTGACGGGATCACACGCTCTCTCCCGCCACAAAAGCCAGTTCGAAGCCGAAAGAAGCTCGGTGTTTTCTCTTCCTGCCAGTCCCCAAGGCCTGAAACGGGACGGCCTGCAAATGGCTTCGCTGCGCGACCACTTGAAAGCCGATCCGGTGCTCGGAGCTTATCTCGACAAAACGGCCGCCGAAAACGGTCTCGACATCGAAGGAATCGCGGTCAAGGGCGGCAAGCTTTATTTCGGTCTCCGCGCGCCCAATCTCGACGGCAAGGCTTTCATTGTGGTAGTGGATGCGGACGGATTTTTTGCCGGAAATCGAGGAGCCAGCGAGCGCGTTCCGCTTCCATTGGGCGCGGGTCAGGGGATTCGTGACATTGCGGCGATTGACATTGGTTTTCTCTTGATCGCGGGGCCCTCAGGCTCCGACGACAGCGGCAAAGCCGGCGCGGGATATGCGGTGGTTTTTTGGCCAGGAGCCGAAGCGGCTCCCATCCAAGTCGGTGATATTCCCAGTCAACGTGGCAAACCCGAGGCCTTACTAGTGCTGGCTGAGACAGCGCAGTTTGTCGATGTGCTGGTCTTTCACGACGGGGGGAAAGACGGAGCGCCGGTCGCCTATCGGATCAGCAAACCGACAGCCAACCGCTGATTTCAAACCAGCGCACACTGGGCCGCGGTCATCGCCTGCACAACCTCTGCGGGCACCAGCTGCGTCCAGCGCGGATCGCCCTTTGCGATCATGGCGCGAATATCCGGGCCCGAGAATTGCAGGCCCTCCTCGTGGCAGGCGAGCAGGGGCACGATAAATCGATTCTCGAGAAGATATTCGAATAGCTTGCGCAAGTGCGGGGCCACTTCGACCTCCGCCGCCGACCGAAGTTGTCCCGTGCCTGGATGGAGCTCCGGATAAACATAAAGCCGAACGGCGTTTTTGAAGAGCCGGCCGAATGACTCGAGCAGTCCGCCTTCGAGATTGGCGTACCACTTTTCCTCGAAGAGTTCCGCCAGGAGCGAAACACTCAGGACAATCCCCACTGGTTTCTGCGTATAGCGCGAAAGGAAAGCACCGAGCCGGTGGAATTCAGCATACCGCGAGACGAGTACGTTCTTGCCTAACGCTTGCAGCATGTCCGCCCGGTGCAGAAAGATCTGCGGAGTCACGGTCGAGCCGCCCGAGCCTTCGGTCTCGAGCAGATTATTCATCGAAAGCTCCATGATCTCGACGAACGAACCCTCGCCGCCGTCAGCCAGTTCGGTGCGCATCGCGCTGCCGGCCGATTCGAGCATGTCGAGATGAACGTTGGTGACCGGGTCAAACCGGCCGCGAAGCAGAAGCAATGGCGCTTTGTAAAAGGCTTCCGAGGCTTGCATGACTTCCCCGCGCGCCGTGAAAAACGCGGAGGGGGTCAGGCCGCTTTCCACGAGTTGGAGCGCGCAAAGTCTGTTATCCAGCCCGGCGAATGACGGACCGTGGAATTTCAGGAAATCGATCTCAGCGCGACTGGGCTTCACGTTGTCGCGCAACGATTCGGTAAAACTTCTGAGGTCATCGCGAAGATAAAGCGCGGCGTAGATGAGATTGAGCCCGATAAGACCGAGGGCGTCCTGCTGTTCGGTCAGGGCGTCGTCAAATAATCGCACGTGCACCAGGACGTCATGGGCTGGCGACCGCGGAGCAATCTGGAATTGCACACCCATCCAGCCATGGCATTCCTGATGGGTGTCACCGTAGGCGCGCACGCGCACAGTATTCCCGAAGGCAAAAAAGGTGCTCCGTTCGCCCAGGGTGCTGTCCAACCGCTCGACCAGGAGCGAGAATTCGTGATCAAGCATCGTCTTGAGACGGCCCCGCGAGACGTATTGGCGGGTGGGTCCATAGATCGAATCGCTGAATGTCATGTCATAAGCCGAGATCGTTTTCACGATGGTGCCGGAAGCGGCCCCGACGCGAAAGAACCGGTTGGCGACTTCCTGACCTCCGCCGATCTCCGCCAGTGTGCCATACGGCGGTCCATCGAGGTTTATCGCAAGGGCCTTTTCCTCAGGCGGCAACACGCGGCGGCCGGAAGCTTCCATATATCGAGAATCTCCCACGTTGTCCCCGACGCAAGTCGCATGTGGCCTCAACCGTTGCGCAGGACAACGATCGGCCGCATTTCCCACTCACTTGAGACAAAGCGGGGCGGCCGTCTGGCTGCCCCGCGTCGGAAACGTCCGCATCCCGAAACCCTATTCGAGAATGTCACCCACGCGGCCGGCACCGACGGTGCGTCCGCCTTCGCGAATGGCAAAGCGCATGGTTTTCTCCATCGCGACGGGGGTGATGAGTTCCACCGTGAGATTGATATTGTCGCCCGGCATGACCATTTCCACGCCCTCCGGGAGCGTCACCTGGCCGGTGACATCGGTGGTGCGGAAATAGAACTGCGGACGGTAATTGTTGAAAAAGGGAGTGTGGCGGCCGCCTTCGTCCTTGCTCAGCACGTACACTTCGGCCTTGAACTTCTTGTGCGCCTTCACCGACCCCGGCTTGGCGATAACCTGGCCTCGCTCGACATCATCTTTCTTGGTGCCCCGAAGCAACAGTCCGACGTTATCGCCGGCGCGCGCTTCATCGAGCAGTTTGCGGAACATTTCGATGTCCGTGACCGTCGTCTTCGCGGTGTCCCGGAATCCGATGATTTCAACCTCCTCCATCCGCTTAAGTATTCCGCGTTCCACCCGCCCCGTCACGACCGTACCACGACCTTCAATCGCAAACACGTCTTCAATCGGCATCAGGAAGGGCTGATCAATAGGCCGCTCAGGTAGCGGAATGTAATCGTCCACCGCCTTCATGAGTTTAAAGATGCTTTCCTTTTGGGTGGCGTCGCCCTCGAGCGCCTTGAGCGCGGATCCTTTGATGATCGGGATGTCGTCACCGGGAAACTCATAAGTGCTGAGCAGGTCCCGCACTTCCATTTCCACCAGATCGAGCAACTCAGGGTCGTCGACCATGTCGACTTTGTTCATGAAAACGACGATGGCGGGTACGCCGACCTGGCGGGCGAGCAGGATATGCTCCCGGGTCTGCGGCATGGGACCGTCCGCAGCGGACACGACCACGATGGCGCCATCCATTTGCGCAGCGCCGGTGATCATGTTTTTCACGTAATCGGCGTGGCCGGGACAATCGACATGGGCGTAGTGCCGGTTGTCGGTCTCATATTCGACGTGGGCGGTATTGATGGTAATGCCGCGGGCTTTTTCCTCCGGCGCGTTGTCGATCTCGTCGTATTTTTTAGCCGTAGCCATGCCCTTTTCGGCCAGGGTGGAGGTAATGGCCGCGGTGAGCGTGGTCTTCCCATGGTCGACGTGACCAATCGTTCCCACGTTCACGTGCGGCTTCTTTCTCTCGAAGGTATCTTTAGCCATTTTGGTAATGTGTTAGGTAAGCCAGTGATTTGGTTGTGATTGTCGGTCCGCCACGCGTCGCCTGAAGCATGGAGGTCGTGACCGGGATCGAACCGGTGACCTCGTCCTTACCAAGGACGTGCTCTACCAACTGAGCTACACGACCGGCGCGGTCCACTTTTTCTGTGTCGACCGGGAGCCGTTCTCTCACTGGTGAAAGACCGGCTCACGTGCCACGCTTACGACTAGAGACGCAAAAATCACCCGCCTTTCCTCCTGAATCGAAATAGGGCTGGAGGACGTGGGGTGACCGCTGCGGGTCCTTCGCGAAGCGTCGCGCAGATTATGAGAGGGCCCCGGCTTGTCAAAGAGAATTGTCGGAGGCGCCATCACGCGTGTCCCGCCGCGAGCGGCAAGCAATAGGGTAACGTTGGGAGCAGGTTTTGCTATGGCTCCTCGCTGCTTAGCCGTGCCGAAGCGTCTCGCAGAGGGAGATCCAGGCGTCGATGTGGGCATCCCAAGTGAGCGGCAGCACCCGGTCGCGGGCAGCCACTCCCATCTTTTCCCGCTCTTCAGGCGAAAGAGCGAGCGCCGACCTGAGGGCGACAGACAGCGCTCGGAAATCAGCCGGGTATTTTAACAAAAAGCCGTTCACGCCGGGATCGATAAACTCAGACGCCCCATCCGCCACCGACACCAAGCTTGGGAGGCCGGAGGCCATGGCTTGCAGAACCGTATTGGCGCAGGCATCGTAAAGGGTCGGGTGCACCAGAAAGGCGGCCCGCCGGTAGAGCGCCGCAAGGTCTTTGACCTGGCCCAGCCAACGCACGCGTTCGCACAGCGCAAAGCGACCGACCAGTGCCCGGTATTTGAGTGAGAGAGGTGCGCCAGCTATCCACAATTGGGCGTCGGGAACGGCGGACAGAGCCGCGAGCAACGCATCCAGGCCCTTCCGGCGGTGGTGGGAAGAAACAAACAGAACGACGGATCGCTCCCTTCGCTGGCGCGGGTCTGGCGGTCGGAAGTGTCTGCTGTCCACCGGCGTATGGATGACGCTGATCCTCTCCTCTGCCACCCCGTAGACCTTGCTAAGTTGGCCCGCCACCATCTTCGAGTTCACCACAAAATGACGCGTGCGTCCGGAAGTATAGAGCAGCTGTTCCAATGTCAGTTCCATCCGGTTCTTTAGGGACCATCGCTTGTGCCATGGCAAGAGTTTCGAATAGCTGGCGTGACACCCTCCGCCCGCGCGATGCACATCCTGCGAAACCGTCCGCCCAAAACCCAATACCAGATCCACCTCCAACTCTGGACCCAGTCTTTCCACGAGGCTCGAAAAGCGGATAAGCCGCAGGCTCTTCGGCCATCTCCGGAGTGCCACTTCCCGGATCGG
Organism: Verrucomicrobiales bacterium; assembly: GCA_050998515.1. Taxonomy (GTDB): domain Bacteria; phylum Verrucomicrobiota; class Verrucomicrobiia; order Verrucomicrobiales; family V1-33; genus JBPCQC01. The sequence continues at coordinate 4,014 of JBPCQC010000026.1, read as the reverse complement.
CACCCCCAGGCTCCGGGCCGCAGTATCCGTCTGCGAGGTCACCAGGAGGATCTCATGGCCACGGTCCTTCATTTGTTGGATGAACCCCATCAGGTAGCCCTCCAAACCGCCCACCGAAATAATTTGGTGATAAGCGACCGCGAAACGCACACCTTCGGTTTTAGAGGAGGTCGGGCATTTTGCCATCGCAAAAACGACCCCACCCGGACGGGTCTATCAAAAATGTCAAAAAAGGTTTTTTATCTTGAACTATTTAGAAAGTCTAATTATTCTAGCGGCCTCATCCGAACCTCGAAACCATGAAAAAGTTGATCCTGTCACTCGGAGAGGTTCCACAAACGGGGCGGACTTCCTTTTGCGAGATTTTGCATGGCTTGCTGCGGCAGAAGAATGTCCCGCATCTGCTGGCGCACACGGATGTTGGACGCCCTGATGGCTTGAGCAGTTCGTGTTATCTGGACGCGGGCAGCAAGCTCAGGCCTGAAGATTTCATTGCTTTGCTGGACTCAGCGCCCGTGGTGGTTTTCGATATGGCCACGGGTGAGACGGAAGACCTTCTCGAATTGTACGAGCGCAACGACATTGGCGAAGTTCTCGCCGAAATGGATACTTCGGTAACCCTGGCCCTCTCTGCGACCCGCAATCGGCAATCCGAAGCGACTGTCCTGCGCGTGGCAGAGATATTTCGGCATGATGCAGACTATCTCATCCTGCGCACGCATCCGGAGGAGAGCAATTGGCTGCTGCCTAATGCGAAGCGCGCCATGCATCACCTCGGTGCCACCGAAGTCCCTGTCCCCATCCTTTCGGATCCTCTGGTATCATTCTTAAATGGCAGTCGTGCGGCGCTGCCGCAATTCCTCGGTCGCCGTGCTGGAGTACCACGCGCTTTGCAGCCGCTGCTCGGCCATTGGGAGATCGACTACATCACGGCCTTGGAAAAGGTAAGTGAACATCTCTGGCCGACGGAGTGTGCCCAGGCGACTCCGATGCTAGGTTCGAGCAGAAGCAATGCCGCTCAGCGCAACCGTCGCATTGTGCCGATGCATCGGTAAGCAGTCCTCTCCCCGACCATGCGATGACTAGCGGCGGGGAGCCGCCGGCTCGGAATTCCGTTCGATAAAATGCCGCCGGCCGCCGTCTGGCGCACGTGACTTCTCTTTAAGCCCCCCCCTCTCCGGTTGCTCGGCATCCTCGATTTTGAATTGGCCCGGCGGTTGAGTTAGTACCTCCTCAAGCCGCAGGTCGTCGGGGTTTTGCAGCAGGCCGCCAAGGAACGCCGAAAGACCGCCGCAAATCAGGATGGCGAAAAAAGCAACCAGCGCCATTTCCCCAGTGCTGGGCCGAAAGCGCGGAGTGGGGTTGCGGCGGTAATAATAGTAGAGAATTGGTGCTGCCGCCAAAAGGCTGATCACGAAAAAAATGATGCGGAAGTCGAGGGACATGGAGTTCAATACTATAGCGGAGGAATTGGGCTGCAGCAAGGCGCGGTCTTATCCAGCCATCGCGGAGAGGCACGCGATTGACATTGGATCAGGGAGCGCGCTTTCGCTATCTCATCGGCTGATTGGCAGGTGTGTAAGCGCCCGATCCGTGGTCGTGGATGCAACCGCTGGAAATGGCCACGACACTCTCTTTCTTGCCAGCCTGGTATCCCCTGGCGGCACCGTGCACGCCTTCGACGTTCAGATGAAAGCGTTGCATCGCACAGAAGAGCGACTTCGCGAAAAGGGGGTCAGGGACGGCACTGTTATTCTCCATCACATCGGCCACGAATTCGCGGCTGCGACCCTGGCGGCCGCAGGGGTTATAGCCATTCGCGCGGCCATGTTTAATCTGGGCTACCTGCCCCGGGGAGACCCGGCCATCATAACCCAACCAAATACGACCATCCGGGCCGTGGCGGACATGCTTTCACTTCTGGATTCCCAAGGCATTATCACGTTGGTGATGTATGTCGGGCATCCCGGCGGCGAATCTGAAGCCGCGGCGCTCAGGGCTTTTATCCAACAAATTCCTACGTCTGAATTTATGGCCCGCCATTACAGGCCGGCACCGCATCGCGACCATTCTCCGGAGCTCATTGTTATCGAACGACTCGATGGAACTTGCGGTACTTAAGCGCTAAAGACGCAGGGGGGTGTTCTCGTCCGTTTCGCGACTGCTCCGCAACCACTCTGCGAAATTGCCGCTCGTTGGCGGCGCAGGCGGCGGGGAGAGCGGCCCGCCAGCTTGGGGCGGGAGCGGTGGGGGAACGATCGATCCCGGCGTCGTCTTCGTCGCGCTTGGAGGCAGAATGGGGGAATGAAATGGGCTTTGCCACGCGGGAGGCAGTGGAAAGGGCGAAGAAAGCTCCTCAGGGTGCACCCCGGCCCTATCCGATCCACTCTGAGGAGTGCTCGCCTCCCAGCCCTTGACAATCGGCCGTGACATCGGTTGAGGCGACGCAGTCACATTCGCCGAATTCGCCATGGCTGGCCAGTTCGGCGCCGGAGGAGGCAACGAATCGCCCGGAGTTGGCGGAACAGAGTGCGGGAGAGCCGCAGGGATGACGGGCGAACGAAACCCGCTAACCTGAGGTTGCCGGTTTTGCTGGTGCATGGGAAAGCCTTCTCCGGAAGGCGGTGAAGGTAGCCCCAAGGCAGAAAACGGCGACGGGCAAGTGGGCTGCAGCCCATTGCCAGACGGTTCATCAGTATGACCTGGGTTGAATTCATTACCCAACGGCCCATCACTTGGGCCATTAAGCGGAGCTCCGCTCGTCAGTTCGGCCTTGCCAAACTGATCGGGCCGTGGCGCGAAAAGTGGGACGGCAACAGCATGGGACTCGGTCACGATTGTAAACGGTGAGGTTGGGCTCTCGCACGTCGAGAAAGCTGAAACCAGCCCCCTTCCCGATGTCTCCTGTGCAAAGGCGGCCGCGAGTGCCGCATTTAACTGCTGCGTTTGGGCCTTCCCGAGTCGTTCTTCTCCCTGTTCAGAGGGTTGGACGCGAATCGGCGGTGTCAGGTCGGCGACCAATCCCCCGACGCGATCCACCGCCCGCGCCGCGTTACCACCCTCCTGAGCCGCCGCCACCGCAGTATTAATATATTCAAGCAGAAATTCCAAAGTTTGCCGCATCGAGTTGGCTACAGTCTCCCGTAAAGCTTCCATTTGAGCCTCTCTCCCCTTCCCTATTTCCCGGTCGCCTCCACCTTCATTTGACGTCGGTCGAGGGCTGCCAGACGAGGATTGCCCACGCTGTCCCGAAATCTCTTCGGGGGCCTGGCTGCGGTCGGCTCTATCGCGGGTCGCTTTTCCGGACTTGCGTCCAAAGGAAAAAATCGAGGACATGGGCGAAAGTATTTAGCAGTTTATAATAATTACAAGATTTTTTGTAATTTTAGGAGCTTGGGTGCTGGTGGTGTAGGAAGTTGCAAACGAAGGGTGCGGCCCTAGAGTCGGAGCCCTCGGGAAGCCAGCCGGCGTGGCGGAACGGTAGACGCGCTAGATTCAAAATCATTTTCTGAGCGATTTCGCAGCGTTTCTCCGCTTTACTTCCTAAGGCTGTCCACGTAGGACAAAGAGCCTGTTCTGCGCTGCCGGCTTTACCTCATCAGGGCGCGAGCGAATGCCCTCAAACTTGCACAATTCCTTGCACACGGGTCATGGCTCGGTTCAATTAACCGGCCATAGCTCCTCAGGTCAATTCAGACATTCCAACTGGGGCGGCACATGACCCCATTTGTCTTTTGCCCGATCGGCATCAGGAACGGGCTTGGAACCGGGAACGACGCTTCCAGATCCAAAGCGCCAGCCCAACCAACAGGAGCGCTGCTCCGATAGGCCACGCCCATCTTGATCCACGCCTTTCCGGAGCCAGTGCAGTCCTCGCCGATCCAGCGGGCACCTGAGGGCGTGGGATCGCTGAGGCTGTGCTGTGACGCTCGCGCGCTGGGACTTCATCGTCTGCAGACGTCTCTTTCCACAGTGCGTACGCCTCGCTACTGACTCCAAGAAACTGGCTCTTCA
>JBPCQC010000121.1:0-20519 GCA_050998515.1 Verrucomicrobiales bacterium | reverse complement strand
CAGCCTGTTTTTGTGTGGCGTGGCCGCCACCCCCCCCCCCCCCCCCCCCCCCCCCCCCCCCCCCCCCCTCCCCCCCCCCCCCCCCCCACCCGGTCACATGCGAAGATCATGAATGCGGTCTTGATATGGCCAGTCATCCGCATTCTCGATCAAGCCGAAACGCACTGGGTTCTGCCTGATGTAGCTCCATTTCCCAGTGTAGTTTTCATCATCACGCAGGCGGTGCTGCCATCCTCTGGATTTTGCGCCGTTGGGTAAAAGCTTCGAATGAATCGCATATGCTGTTGCGGCTAGAGCGCGGCGGAGCCGCGCTCGCCGGTGCGGATTCGCCTGACTTCATCGATGGGCAGGATGAAGACTTTACCATCGCCGATTTTCCCGGTGCGGCCTGCTTCGACGATCAGCGAGGCCACGCGCAACGCCTCCTGGTCCTCGATCAGGATTTCAATCTTGATTTTCGGCAACATGTCTGCCGCATATTCACTGCCGCGGTAAACCTCCTTGTGACCCCGCTGCCGGCCAAAACCTTTCACGTCCGTGACAGTCATGCCCTCAATGCCAGCCTCGGCGAGCACTTCGCGGACCTCTTCCAATTTAAAAGGCTTGATGATGGCTTCGACTTTTTTCATGCCGGTTGGCCTGCTGATACAGGGTTTTTACCGGGAATGTCAAACCATTCACCGTCGGTTCACGGTTCATGGTTCACGGTTGACGGGTTGTAGTTCACGAGTTGCAGCGGTTGGAGGTAGGCGCTAACCATCCCCTGCTTTCTCAAGTGTTTCCCTGAACGCCCGATGAAACTCGAAATTCGTTCTGCCGACAAATGCGCCTACGATTGTCTGGCCCTCGGTGAAGTCATGTTGCGCCTTGATCCCGGCGATAACCGGGTGCGCTGTGCGCGTGAATTCAAAGCGTGGGAAGGCGGCGGCGAGTACAATGTGGCGCGCGGATTGCGAAAATGCTTCGGGCTTCGTTCCGCAGTCTGCACCGCTCTCGCAGATAACCCCGTGGGCAGGCTGATCGAAGATTTTATCTTGCAAGGCGGCGTCGATGTTCAGTTCATCAAATGGGTGCCTTATGACGGCATCGGCCGCACAGTCCGCAATGGACTCAATTTCACCGAGCGAGGTTTCGGAATCCGGGGTGCGGTCGGCGTGCCTGACCGCGGCAACACGGCGGCGTCGCAATTGAAACCGGGCGATTTTGATTGGGGACATTTGTTTGGAGAACTCGGCGTGCGCTGGTTTCACACCGGCGGAATATTCGCAGCCTTAAGCGAAACGACCCCCGAACTGGTCATCGAAGCCGTCGAGACAGCAAAAAAGCACGGCACCGTCGTCAGCTATGACCTGAACTACCGTCCGAGTTTGTGGAAGAGCATCGGTGGCCAGAAACGCGCCCAGGAGGTGAACCGGCGGATTGCGCAAAGTGTCGATGTCATGATTGGCAACGAAGAGGATTTCACGGCCTGCCTCGGCCTCGAAGTAGAAGGTCTCGACGAACACATCACGAATATCCAGACCGACAATTTCAAAAATATGATCGCGCGGGCCGTCGAAGAATTTCCGAACTTTACCGTGGTGGCCACCACGCTGCGAACGGTCAAGTCAGCGACCATCAACGACTGGGGCGCGATTTGCCATTACGATGGCCAAACCCACGAAGCCATCCACCGCCACAACCTGGAGATTTTTGATCGCGTCGGTGGCGGGGATAGTTTTGCTTCGGGGTTGATCTACGGATTTCTCACCAGCGAAGATGCCGCCAAGGCGGTGAATTACGGCGCGGCCCACGGAGCACTGGCGATGACGACGCCTGGGGATACTTCGATGGCGACAAAGGAAGAGGTCGAAAAGTTCATGAGAGGCGGAAGTTCGAGAGTCGAACGTTAAGCTCTGGCCACGAGTCATTTGTGAAAGAAATAGGCGAAAAAAGTTGCACAACTGGCAAAATGCCATACTCAGTATGGCATGAAGATGACGATGCACATAGACGAAGCATTGCTTGCCAGCGTCATCGCGGCCTATGGCTTTGAAAGCAAAACGGAGGCGGTCGATGCCGCTTTGCGTGAATTGGATCGCCGCTTCAAACTCAAGAGATTTTCCGAAGAAGGATTGGGTCTCACCGCAGACGAATTGCGTAACGCGGTCGACCCTGATTACGACCTGATGGCATTGCGAGCCGCCGAGGTGCCTCCTAACCATGGCAGATCTTCCGGTTCTCATTGACAGCAATGTCTATATAAGCCTGCTCCGCCAAGGCCGGGACCCGGCCCTGGAGTTGACTGAACAGGTTTCACTAACCGATCTCGCGACTTGCGGGATGGTGAGGTTGGAAGTGCTTCGAGGAATAAAAACCCTGCGGTCGCGCGAGCGTCTGGCGGCATTTCTGGATGTCTTGCTTTATGTGCCGACCGATAATCGACTCTGGGACGACGCGATGGGGATTGCATGGATGATGCAGCGCAACGGCCGCAGCATCCCGGGCCCCGATGCAGTGATCGCGGCGTGCGCGTTGAGGATCGGAGCGACCGTCTTGACCTTCGACAGTGACTTTGCGTCCGTTCCCCGCTTGCGGGTGGAACGGCCCAATTGGATATGATCCCCTTCCCCATCCCGTCACTGACATTCAGTACCGGCGCGCACGCAGGCTCGACCACCTATCGAGCCGAAAAACTTGATTGAGTGTCCATTCGGGCCCTATTGGAATCATGGGTGAATCGCCGCAAAAACTGTTTGATCTCACCGGCCGGGTTGCGGTTGTTATTGGTGGAACGGGTGAATTATGCGGGGCCATGGCAGAAGGCCTGGCTGAGGCAGGGGCCGAGGTAGTTCTGGTTGGCAGGGACGCCGCCAAAGCCCGCGAGCGGCTGGATCGTATCGAGGGAGCCGGAGGCCGGGCCTATTTTGTGGCCGCCGAAGCCGCCGAGCGCTCGAGCCTCGAACAACTTGCGCGCGCCGTAAGCGAACGCTCGCAACACATCGACATCCTCATCAATGGCGCCGGGGTCAATTCACCTACCCCGTTTCTCGACATTCCGGAAGACGAATACGATCGCATCATGTCCGTCAATACCAAGGCCGTCTTCCTGGCCTGCCAGGTCTTCGGCCGCTATTTCCTCGAAAACCAGGTCGCCGGCTCGATCATCAACGTGGGGTCGATGTCCGGCATCGTCCCGCTGTCCCGCGTCTTTACCTACTCGATGAGCAAGGCAGCCGTGCACAACCTGAGCAAAAATCTGGCCCGTGAATGGGCCGCCCACGGCATCCGGGTGAATACGCTGGTTCCCGGATTTTTCCCGGCCGAGCAGAATCGAAAAGTCCTTAACTCGGAGCGGGTCGCAAAAATCATGGCCCGGACGCCGATGGGGCGTTTCGGCGAGTCGCGGGAACTGGTCGGAGCGACTCTCCTGCTCGCGTCAACCGCAGCGGGCGGGTTTATCACCGGTTCGGAAATTGTGGTCGACGGCGGCTTTCACGCCATGTCGATTTAACGGGTGCTCACCGCGCGATCTTCGCTTTTTGAGCGTCAAACCGTCCTTTCTGGCACGCCAGTTAGGGTTTGTGCCTTTTTCTGAGTCGCGGGACCGTCTTCAGCGGCTCAGAGGAGAGCGCATTGAAAATCGACAAAGCGCTTTTTTGTCCCCACTTGCGAATCAGACTCTTGCTTTTCCACGCGCTCGCCTTTGGCGGGGTTGATCCGTTGGATTTCCTCGGCTGCTTTAGCGTAGTAGCGCGCATAAGCCAAACTATAGTGCAAAGGTCCCTTCTGAGCAAGATCATCATACGTCAACTGCAGAGGTTTACCTGTCACTCCACGCGCCCCGGTATTATGAACGAGGACGAAGTTGACTGGCGATTCAGGGGGGGAATGCCGAATGAGTTTTAGGATCGAACGCTGCACAACGAGATGGTTTTCGGCAAGCTTTTTGAGCGGCACCCCTCGTCCTTCTTGGGCAGCTCGCTCCACGGCTCCGTAGAGTGCTAACTCGATTCAATTCACGCACAAGTCGATCGTGTGCATATCGCCAAGCCAAATCCCAATCCGGCAGGATGTCTCGGATTTCACCCTTGGGTGTGTCGCGATAACGCGGGTCGAGAAAGCGCGCAATGTCTGAACTTACTATTCTCCCATCGCGGGACTCAGGCAGCGTGTCGTAAATCTCGTCAGCCTTGTCCGCATCTTGGAGCAGGGCTTTGAACGCTCGTTGGGCGGATTGTTGAACTCTCGTGAGCCGCCTTGAGGTTCTCATCGCTCAATCTGGCTGCCTCCAACGGAACGGAATGACAAAACATCGACCGGCGTGCGAAATCAAAACAGGTCCATCCACGGAGCCGGCAGAGGTGTTTCCTCGACGTCGCTGGCGATCCGTCCCTCGTTTTCCGGAACAAACTGGGTGCTGGTACCGTAAACCATAAACAGATCCTCGGAGCTGGCGCAGCGAATCGCGTGGGCGACGCCGGGCGGAATGATCACGCCAACGTTGCTCTCGCCGGGGCGATTATCGCCTTCAATGAGGAATCGCATTTTTCTCCTCGGCAGACCCCTCCGTTCATCCACGAGCAACATTTCTGCAGTGCCGCGCGTGAAAAACATGGCATCCCATTGCTCGCGATCATAGGGGCGCAAGCTGTAGTTCTGCGGCTCGTCGAGGAACAGGCGGCGAATCCACGCCTCCGGAGATGTTTGCTCAGCAATGTATGGAGGATGAATGTGAAATCCTTTGGCGGTGCCAGCGAACATGAGGGCGGTGGCCCACTGGCGAGGCCACATCTGAATGCGGGTAAAGATGCTCCCAGGGTCGTTCTGGCGCCCCAACTCCGCAAACCATCCCCGATGAGACTGCTGCCAGACCTGCCGTTTAAATATCTCGACACCGGGAATCCACCCCTCCGCAAGCTCAGAGCTAGGACCGCCCGTCAGTTTGGCCGCCTCGACCCCGGTCGAGCCCAGGCGTTCAACCAGCGGTCGCTCGAGATAATTGCGGGTTTCAAGCTGCGCTCGCGCTTCCGCGTTCAGGCCCCGCCAAAGTTCGTTGCTGCTCATCGCGCGGGCAGCATGTAGAATAATCCCGCGCGAGCAAGCGATGCAATTGTGCCCGGCGACACGGGCGATGTTTGGAAACGGCCCGCCCTCGGGCCGCTGCGGCACCCAGGCCCGCCGTCTCCACCACCACGGCCCGGCGCGCCCTACCCGGAACCGATTGCCGGCGGCGGCGAACAAATCAATGCGGCGTAACTCTCCCCGCGCCACCAATCCAGGAGCGATTGCTTGCGCACGGAACCGATGCCATAGGCGGGATCCATGACGAGGTAGTTGGTGGCATTTTCTCCGATTACGACCACATAGTGATGCTTAAAGGTGGTTCCGATGCCGAGCGGACGCCAGGTTCGGCGGTCCAATGATTCGATGATCGGCACGGGTTCGCCAAAGTAGCGTCCCTGCGGACAGTGGATGGCCACGATCACTGGCCGGCCTCTGGCCAGATGTTCGGCCAGGGCGGCGGCAGGTTTGTCGCCAGTTTGCGCCATACTCACCGCAAAGGCGAGCAAGCCGTGGCCAACCGCAATGGCTTGCAGTTGCTGCATGGGATAACCGATTCCGGCCTTCAGCGGATGACTTCTCGCCAGCTCCGGCTCGGAGGCGGGCCGGTCCCAGTACCTCAACACCGCGGCCAGGCATGCCAGACCACAGGACTTCTGCGAGGTTTGGCGCACCGCCTCAATTTCGCAGTAGGTGTAATCACCAAACTTGCTCTTGAACGCTTCCTCTTTGGTGGACTGGTGAAGTGAGGAACAGGAAACTCCCCATGCGCTCAGGCAGGCGGCGGCCAGGATCCTAGGCGCTTTTCGCCTCCGCCTCGTCGTGATGATCTTCCTCAACCAAATGCCGATCATCCTCGCCGAGTTCGTATTCTTCATCGGGCTGGCGGAATTTGCGGGTGCGCTGATGTTCGGGAAGCGGACTGAGGGTCATATTGATCGTCTTGCCCGACTGTCGCGGCGACATATCCACGTGTCCCATGGTTTTTAAGTCGGCGACTACTTTGTGCATGAGATCCATGCCGAGTTCGGGATGCGCCATTTCCCGCCCGCGAAATTGCAACATGACGCGCAACTTGTCGCCATGCCAAAGGAAGTCCTCCGCACGCGTCATCTTGATTTTGTAATCATGCGGATCAATGCTCGCGCGCAATTTGATTTCCTTGAGCTTGCTCGTCCTGTGCTTGTTTTTGTCCTTGCCGTGCTTGGCCTGTTCGTACTTCCACTTGCCGTAGTTTACGATTTTGCACACCGGGGGCTGCGCGGTGGCGGCGATCTCAACCAGGTCAAGTCCGCGGCTGCGCGCGATCGCCATCGCTTCCTGCGGTGTCATGATTCCGAGTTGTTGACTGCTGGCGCCGTCGACTACCCGAATTTTTGGCGAGCGAATGCGGTCGTTGACACGCGGACCGACATCGCGGCGTTGCTGATAACGTGGTGGTGGTTTGCTAATGGCGGGGTCTCCTGTTGGGGTTGCAGGCCACCGGGCGAATGCCGGGACCCGGAAAAGAAAATTCGAACCAACTGGCCACGCTCATCATTAGGCGCAGGCGCGCGCGCTCAACCAATATGTCGCGCTGGCAAAGCGGCGGCGGCTTGACGCAATCCCAACCGCAGCAGAACAAAAATCCGACCCTGCCCCCTCTGCAGGGAACCGGCTAAACGAATGGATAATTTGCCTGGGCCGTTCCAATCCGCAAAAGAGTAAGTCGATTCGCCCGCACGGCAAGGCGGATTTTTGCCTTGTCGACTTTGTCACGTAGTGGCCGCGCGCGAAATTGCCGGACCCGAGGTGCCCATAAGCCGTTCACTTGATGAAAATGGCTCGCCAGAATCTCGACCCTCCCAACACCTAAACGCCCGCCGAACACAGGAGCGGCCCACCGAACACAGGAACGCGTTCGCCATCCAAGTCATTCAGTGGCTTTCCGGCCTCTGATGCGAGGCGGCTAACCGGTGGTACGATCCACAGCCATAACCGCCGCAAAGCGTTCGAGGAGAAGCAACTGACCGGCATGAATTTTGCGGCAGGCATCCGGCAGGGAGAAAAACGCCGCGCGATCGACCTCCGGGATCCGCATGTTTCGGCCGGACCGTGGCGGCCAGGCGATCTCAATCCAGTTGCTCCGGAGCTGGGCAGGATCGCAGTCGCCCTCGGCGGCCCACGCGTGCACGACTTTGCCGGACTTGAGGCGGGCCGACCCTAAATCGATGAAGGGACCTGGGGGCAACGCAAAACCTGTCTCTTCCGCAAATTCACGCTGAGCGGCTTTCAACGGTTCTTCACCAGAAGCAAATTCACCCTTGGGCAGGCTCCACGCGCTCTCATCCCTTTTCGCCCAGAATGGGCCGCCGGGGTGAACCAGCAGCACTTCCGGACCCTCGGCGCGCCGTCGAAAGAGAAGCAGGGCTGCGCTTTGGAGACTCATCGGGGATACCTCATACCGCACATAGGCCAGGGAGAGGAATTTAGGTGCCATTGACGAGGATGTGGAGTTATATCCTTCTCGCAGGCGCGATATGTGCGCCCCATTGCGAAGCTCTACCAACACGCCACTCCTATGCCCAATCGTCGTTCCTTCATCAAGACCTCAGCAGCCAGCGCCGCGGCCCTCGGCAGCTCACGATTGCTCATCGCTCAGCAATCCGAGCCCAAAAACGCCGTTATCGGCGAAGGCTCCTTCAAATACGAATGCCTCCATTATTGGGGTGCGCTGCCCGAAGGGCATAACTACGGCGGCGCCACCCACGGCGTGGCTCTCGATAGCGAGGGCCTTGTTTATATCACCCACCAAGGGGGGCCAGGGAGCATCTTCGTCTTTGATCCGCAAGGGAAATTCGTGCGCTCGCTGGCGCCGGAACACCAGGGCGAAGGCCACGGCATCGATGTTCGGCGCGAAGGCAGCCAGGATTTCCTCTATCTTTCCCCTAACAGTTTCCAAAAGCCTCATGCCTGCGAGAAAATGACGACCAAGGGCGAAGTGGTCTGGCAGAAGGGGCCGCCTCCGGAATCGCACAAATACGATGACGGCAAAGGCTTCAACTCGACCAACATCAGTTTTTCTCCCGATGGTGGCTTTCACGTTGGTGATGGTTACGGGCGCCATTTCATCCACCGCTACGACAAGGAGGCGAATTACGTCAGTTCCTTTGGCGGGGCTGGGTCGGGTCCCGGCCAGTTCAAAACACCACACGGCCACTGGTTGGACGTTCGGGACGGCATCCCGAAAATCTGTGTCTGCGACCGAGCCAATGACCGGCTGCAGTTCGTTTCTCTGGACGGGCAGCATCTCAGTTTTCTGCCTGGTTTTGCCTTTCCGGCTTCGGCGGAAACCAAAGGCGATCTGCTTCTCATCGCCGAACTCAAAGGCGGAATCGCCCTGCTGGACAAGTCCAACAAAGTGGTGGCGCGGCTGGGAGATGATCCTGAGTGGCGTGCCCAGATTAATTCAAACAGGATCAGTCGCAGCACCCGTGATAAATGGCTGCCGGGCAGGTTCGTGCATCCGCATGACGCCGCCTTCGACAAGGAGGGCAACATTTATGTGGCGGAGTGGGTCGCCGGCGGCCGCGTGACAAAAATGCGGAAAGTAAGTTAAAATTCCGCTGTCCCATTCCCCGAGGCGACTCGCCGGCTTCGTGAAAGTCGACTTTTATATTTGCCCGACCTGCGGCGCTGAAGTTCGCGTTGGCTCGAAAACCTGCGCGAAATGCGCCTCCGACCGCGCCACGAAAAGATGGGATGCGGTCGAGGACCAGCCAGCGTGGGAACAGAACGGGATCTACGACGGGCTTGATCTCCCCGAGGACGAATTCGACTACCGAAAATTCGTTGATGAAGAATTTGGCGGCGGGCCTCGGCGGCCGATCAAGTATTGGCTGTGGTGGGCGGTGGCACTCCTTACCTTGCTCGCCGCTGTCTGCTTTTTCATTCTCGGTGGGATGCTGCGTTGAGGGCAACAAGCCAGGGAGATCGGCGGCTAAAAGGCTTCGCGGGGCGATCAAGGGAGTCCCCATGCTTCGCGGCGCTGGCGATATTCGTTTCGGGGCAGGAGGATGTAGACTGGGAAGCGTTGGGGGTTGAGCCAGCGAATCATTTCGCGCAGGACCGGCTCCGGCATCGTGGTGCAGCCGCTGGTCGCTTTCGTGCCCCCGCCGCGCCAAATGTGAAAGAAGATCGAACTGCCGGCTCCCGGCACCGCGTGGGGAGGCGCGTTGTGCAGAATGAAAAGTTTCAGTGCGTGCGCCGGGTCTCGCTGCTTCATCTGCTGCTTTTGCTCCCACTGATCACGCGGAAGACCAGTCAGTCGGATATGCCGGTTGTAGTTGGGGGATGCAGGATCTTCGATCCACAAATCAGAAGGTGTGACCTGGAAGTAGGAGAGCGAAGGATGACGGGGGATGGAACCTTCATAGCCGCACGCTCCGCCAATCCCAAAAACTCCGGCGGGGGCTCGTTTGTCGCCCTCTTTTTTGAGCTGGACACTCGAGGGAGTCGGATGCAATCCGCGTCCCCAAACCAATCCTTGGGCGCCAAGCCGTCCTCTACAGGGGGCGCCGGCCGGGCCCCAGGAGCCGCCAGGGCGGCGCTCGAAGCGCTGCAATGTCACCGCCGAGCTGTCCCAGCCCTCAGCGATACCGAGCACGGCTTGTGTGGTCGCGGATGATAAAGCAAAACCCCGCTCCTCCCCACGCAGGGCGTTGGTGGGGATGGCCAGGATGACACACGCTATCAAAAACAGACAGGACTGGTTCATGAATGCAGACACATTAAGCGGCTGGCGGTTCATTGCCACTTCCACCCATCGGCCATTGGAGATTGATCAGCGGCACAATCCGCTTTGATTGGCGGCTTGCCCGCCAAACCTGCACGCAACATCCGAAGGCGCCGCCGCGATCAATTGATCGCCTGGGCGAGCCCAGTCCTGGCTGGGCTTCAAACGGCGCCTTATTTGACGCTGATTGCGACGGTGGGCGGCGTCGTCGCGGTTCTTATCCTGGCTCTGCGCATGACGGCGCTGGCCTCGGCGCCGGAAAGCCTTTATTTGCAGTCGGGATTGGCACAATCCAGCACGCAAGTGCAGCATTTCGTGCATGGCTACGTCAGTCAATTAATGTCCGCAGGGATGTGGCTGCTGGCGCCGGCGTTTGGTCTGGCATTGCTTCGCGGCAAGGGACATGAAAAAGTTTTGCCCATTACACTGGCCAGCGTCGCTATTTTCATTTTCTGGCTTCAGGACGACCTCTATCGAAACTACGCCGCGGCGACCGCCAGCAAATTGGGAGAGGACCTTTCCCTGCCGGCCTATTACCTGAAACTTGTAGTCACCAGCGTTGCGCTGCTCTCACCGCCAGTCATGGCCTGGCTCTATTATCGCGCAACCATATTCGACCTCCACGTCCTCCGCAGTTTTCTGATCCCATTTGCCTTGTGCTTCTTCGGACTGGTGGCCATCCGCGTCCTCTTCGATTTTTTCGATAACGGAAAGGACTTCATGGAGGCGCGCTTCTCCGGAGCTCAGATCGCCACCTTTTATCTGATCCAGATTCCGAAGTTTGTGGTCGAAATCATCGACATTTCTCTCCTGCTGTCGCTGCTTTATTCGGTCACGCGCATGTCCCGCTACAACGAAATCATTGCCATGTTGAGCGCTGGCCGCAGCGTGAATCGTATCCTGCTCCCTCTCTTTTTGGTGGGAATCTTCGCGTCGCTCTTTACCATGGCTTGCAACTACCAATGGGCCCCCGAGGCGGACCGAAAAACCTCCGACCTATTGCGGCTGGCTGAAGAAGCCGATCCTGAAAGAAAAGCGCGCAAAGCCCGGGCGGGGGGCAGCCGCGTCGCGGCCATCAATCGCATCGACCGCCGGTTCTGGTTTCTGAATGAAGTTCCGATCGACCTGGACGACGATAACAAAATCGATCACGTGGAAATCCACGAACATGACAACACTGGGCGGCTGGTGCGCTCGCTCTATGCCAAGGCCGCAAACTGGCAGGCGCAAACGCCACCCGCCTGGATCTTTCACAACGTGCGGGAAATGCTGCATTCAGAAAATCCCGAATTCTCAGAAGACCGCCGCCACGTTCGCCTGGTGATAAGGGGCTGGCGAGAAACGCCGTGGAGACTGCTCAGTGAAAGCGCAAAAATGCCCGCCCATTTTTTGACCGTGCCCCAGCTAGCCAGTTATTTGCGAACCAATCACGAGTTTCCGGAATCGCGCCTGGCCAGCTATCGCACCTGGTGGCACGAACGGCTGGCGCGTCCGCTGCGCTGCCTCGTGGTCGTGTTGTTCGCGGCGCCCCTGGGCATTCTCTACGCGCGCAAAAGCCTCATGGGCAGCGTGGCCTCGTCCATGATTCTCTATTTTTCGATGTATTTTCTGACCTCGATCTTCGTGCGGCTCGGAGAAACCCATAAACTCCCGGCCGTTGTCGCCGGCTGGTCAGTCAACATTATATTCGGCACGGTAGGCGCCATCCTCTTGTGGCAACGCTCGCACAATCGGATTTTCCTCGATACTCTTAACCGGCTGATGTTTTGGAAAAAAGCATGATCAATCAGGAGTGGAAGATTAAAACGCGCGCCGCGGTGTGTTGCGTGACCGGGCGGCCGTTCGAGGCGCAAGAGCCGTTTTTCACGGCCATCTTTGAAGACGAGACGACCGATGGTTTCGTGCGCAGGGATTATTCCTCCGAGGCTTGGGAGCGCGACCGCAGCCAGCTGAGGCCGTTTTCGTATTGGCGAAGCCTTTACGAGCCGCCTGCCGAGGAAATGAGAAAGGAAGTGGTGGAAAAGGAAAGTGCCGAGGGCTTGCTGCGGCGCTTGATCGAGGAAGAGGAGCCCGCAACAGAAAACGCGCGCTTCATTCTGGCATTGATGCTCGAGCGCCGAAAAACGCTGCGGGAAACTGACAGCAAGAGCCTGGGTGACGCGAGACTGCGCATCTACGAACACAGCAAAACCGGGGAAGTCTTCATCATTCGGGATCCCATGCTGCGGCTCGATCAAATTGAGGCGCTGCAAAAAGAAGTCGCCGAGTTGCTGGCGAGCCGGGCTGCGGCGGTACGACCTCTCCTGACAAATACCGAACCGGCGGGCGGGTCCGAAATTCCAATTGCCGACCGATGACCGGACATGCGCGGGATGTTCATCAGCTTCGAAGGTTCTGAAGGATGCGGCAAGAGCACCCAGATCGAGTTGCTCCGCCAGCGGCTGCAAAGCATGGGCGAGAGTTGCCTCCTGGTGCGCGAGCCCGGCGGCACCACTTTGGGTGAAGCGGTGCGTGAATTGCTGCTGCGACAACCAGCCGATGAGGATCCTATCAATCCACAGGCCGAACTTTTGCTCTTCGCAGCAAGCCGCGCTCAACTCGTGCGCGAAAAAATCGCCCCGGCTCTCGGCGCCGGCATCCACGTCGTCGCAGACCGCTTCATGGACTCGACCACAGTCTATCAAGGTTTTGGCCGCGGCCTCGACCTGCTCGAAGTGAGTCAGATCAACAGATTTGCCATCGGCGCCTGGCGCCCGGATGTGACTTTTTTGCTCGATATGGACGCGGCGCTCGCCCACTCTCGCGCATTGGAACGTTCACAGGGAACACCCGACCGCATGGAGTCCGAGTCGGCGGACTTTTATGACCGCATTCGCGACGGCTACTTGCGCATGGCGCGGGAAGATCGCAAACGGGTTGTCGTTCTTCCAGCTGACGCGACACAGGATGCTTTGGCCACGCGTATTTGGGAGGAAGTCGAGCGCCGGTTGCAAGCGCGCTAATCATCGCCGGGCCATGGCATTTCCTCCAGAGATTGCGTTGGGATATATAGAAAAAGCGTGGCGGGAGGGCCGTCTCTCACACGCTTATCTGCTGACGGGACTCGCCACACCCGAACGCCGGCGATTTGCCGAGCAGATGGTACGCCTGGTTAACCGATCGACCGCGGCCAGTCTCGAAGCGATGGCCGGCGAAGGAGTGTGCCTGATCGAGCCCGAATCCAAAAGCCGGCAGATCACCATTGCTCAGATTCGCGCTCTCGAGCAACTCCTCAGCCTCAAAGGCGCCATCGGAAAATTCAAGGTCGGCATCGTAGTGGACGCGGATCGGATGAATCCCCAGGCCGCCAATGCCTTCCTGAAAACACTCGAAGAGCCGCCGTCATCCTCACTCCTGCTGCTGCTGAGCGGTGCTCCAGGCCGCCTCCTCGACACCGTGCTGTCCCGCTGCACGCGCGTCCCGCTCTTTCAAAGTTCGAGCGCGGCAAAATACCACCGCAGCGATGCTGAAAAGCGCCTTCTCGAAGCCTTGGCGCAGCACTTTTCCACTGAGTTGACTCCGGCACGGTCCCTGGCCTTGCTCGGAGTTTATCAAAGCATCTTGAGCGGCCTCAAAGATCAAATCGGCGATGCCAACGAAGCCGAACGGAAACGCGAAGCCGCGCATTATGAAAAGACCACCGACTGTGCCAAATGGCTGAAAGACCGGGAAGACCATCACGATGCGCTTACGTCAGCGCAATATCTCCAGGCCCGCGCTGGCCTGCTCGAAACGGTCCTGCTTTGGTTTGGGGACATCCTGCGCTTCCAGGCCGGACACACTCACCTTCAATTCCCCGAGTTTTCGACCAGCGTTGCACTGGCCGCAAGGAAATTGGCCACCCAGGATCTCTTACAGCGGCTGCGCTGCCTGGAAGACCTTCTCCGCTACTATGACACAAACGTGAACGAAGCTCTCGCCACCGAACTCGCGTTCCTTGGCGCTTTTGGGTGAGGTATGGTCCCTGGCGGGGCGAGACGACCCTGGTGGGGCGAGACGCCCCCGGTGGGGGCGGGACGACCCTGGTGGGGCGGGCGACCCTGGTGGGGGCGGGACGACCCTGGTGGGGGCGGGACGACCCTGGTGGGGCGAGACGACCCTGGTGGGGGCGGGACGACCCTGGTGGGGCGAGACGACCCTGGTGGGGCGAGACTCTGTCGAGCCGAAGGGATCCAAATGCAGGATGACTCGACAGAGTGCCGCCCGACCAGAATCGTGCGCGATCCTGGTCGCGCTTCCGTTTGCTCTAACCCCTTTGCCGCTCATCATGCGCGGCAGTGACTCACCAAAAACTGACTTACCAGGGCGCAGGCGTCGACACCAAGGCGGCCGCGGCTCTCATCGGAGATATCGCAACCCTCGTCAAAAGCACCCAGCGGCACCGCCGCCTGGCCAATGCCTTCGGCCTTTTCGCCGCCGCTTACGATCTCTCGGGTTACTCGCAGCCGGTCATTGTCACCGGCTGCGACGGCGTCGGAACGAAGCTCGAACTTTTGCTCGAACACGATCTGCTTGAAACCGCTGGCAAGGACCTCGTTGCCATGAACGTGAACGACGTTCTGACCACTGGAGCCGACCCGATTATGTTTTTGGATTATATCGGCATCGGCGTACTCGACAAACGAAAGATCAGGCGCTTGATCGCAGGCATGGCGGAATGGTGCGCAGCCTGCCGTTGCATCCTCGCCGGCGGCGAAACCGCCGAAATGCCGGGTATTGTCCCGGATCACGTCATTGAACTCGCCGGCTTCGCCATCGGCGCTGCCGAAAAGAAGGAACTGATCGACATTTCACAAGTTAAGCCCGGGGACGTGATGGTCGGTTTTCCCTCGGCAGGATTCCACGCCAATGGCTGGACCCTCGTTCGGCAGTGTCTAAGAGCGCTCGGCCGTAAAGTATCTCGCAGCGAAGTGCGCTACCTTTTGGCGCCCACGCGGCTTTACCACAACGAAGTCTGGGCATTGCGCAGGAAAAAGGTTCGCGTGCACGCAATGGCGCACATCACCGGCGGTGGGTTGCCGGAAAATCTGGAACGGTTGTTAGGCAACCACGGTGCCGACCTCGAAATCCCGCCATGGAAACCGGGCGCCATCCCAAAAATCCTCGCCTTGTGCGATCCCGATTCCATCATTCAGACCTTCAACCTGGGATGGGGCTGGGTCGCCATTGTCGACCGTCGCGACATCAAAAAGGCGCTCGCGTGCGGAGAAGGCACCCGCGTCATCGGAGAGGTAGTTTCCACTCGTGGTGTCAGAATCAGCATCGTCTGAGGATTCCGAATGAAGATTCTCGTTGTTGGCAAAGGAGGCCGCGAACACGCATTGCTGAGCGCGTTGAGCGAGTCCCCCACCCGGGCGGAACTGTTCAGTTTTCCGGGAAGCGACGCGATTTTTTCCACGGTGGCGCAACCAGCGCCCGGTGTGAAGGATCTGGCTACTCTCATCGACTTCGCGAAGCGCGAAAGAATGGACCTCGTGATAGCCGGTGAGGAAAGCTGCCTGGTAAGTGGTGAAGGTCTGGCAAATCTGTGCGCACGCGAGGGGATCCCATGCTGGGGACCGCCGAAGGAATCAGCCCAACTCGAAGCAAGCAAAGAGTTTGCCAAGCAGTTTTTGGTGCGACACGGGATCCCGACACCGCGCTATTCTGCTGCGAGCACACTCGCTGAAGCGGAAAGCGCGCTGACTGAGCTTCCCGTTGTACTGAAGTTTGATGGGCTGGCCGCCGGCAAAGGGGTCGCGGTCTGCCAGACCCGCGCCGAGGCCAGGAGATTTTTGGACTCGGTTTTTGTGGAGAACCAGTTCGGCGCCGGCCGGGTCCTCATCGAGGAATGTTTGAGCGGACCTGAGATATCGATCTTCGCTTCAGTTGTTGATGGCGCTTGTCACATCCTGTGCCCGGCCCGCGACTACAAACGCGTCTTTGATGGCGACCGCGGTCCCAACACCGGCGGCATGGGCGCCGTCGCATCACGATCAATTGTTTCCGGTGCTTTGTTACGGGAAATCGAGCGCGCCATCGTGGTGCCGACTGTTGCCGGTCTTAAAAGCGACGCCCTCCCCTATCGCGGATTCCTTTACTTCGGCCTCATGCTGACCGAGGAGGGTCCAAAAGTGCTCGAATTCAACTGTCGCTTCGGCGATCCCGAATGCGAAGCCGTGATGCCGCTCTGCAGCGGCGACCTCGTCGCGTACGTCTGGCACGGCGCCCAAGGTGATTTGCGACCGAACCTCATCCACTTTAACGAGGGTTGGAGCGTTTGTGTCATTCTGGCCAGTGCCGGCTATCCGCAATCCAGCCGCGCGGGAGATGTCATAAGTGGGCTCGATGCCGTGCGCGGTGCCCGGGTTTACCATTGTGGAACGCGGCGCAACGCAGAGGGCCAATTCGAAACCAATGGCGGACGGGTCCTCGCGATCGTGGCCAAAGCCGCTAGCCTCGCTGAGGCTACGGCAACAGCCCACAGCGAGGGCAAAAAAATCACATTCCCGGACAGCCAGCGCCGGACGGACATCGGGCGGCTCCATTTTGAATGAGAACATAGGGGTAGAGGGCATCGGTATTTCTCTGGATGCAGAGTCAATCCCGCTTCCTCCACCCATTGCCACACATGGACGAGCGCCGCACGGGCCTCGCTTTCATTGCGACAGAGGATGATGAAATCGTCTGCAAACCATTCCCGTTTCGGCGCCGATGGCGAGTGAAAGCGAACGCATCGGGCGCCACAAGCTGCGGCCACGCTCACCCTGGGAATTGAAATCGCAGGCACCCGATTGCCGAAGATTGAAAAAGGCAGCCTCGAGCGGATTGGAACGATTGAATCATCGCGCACGCGCTCATCCGCGAGGCGAAAGCGCTCATCGCATCGGCGTCGCGATGAATGCGGGGAGCGCACGCGCCTTCGCGGTCCCCTTTTTTGAAATGAAGCAATCGGAAGCAATCGGCGAGGGCGCCGATTGTGACACGCGAGGTCGCGTGTACCCCGCACGCCGTTCGCGCATTTTTCACTCGATTTTTGCCGCAATGCGAGTAACCCCCGCCCATGCGGCGCCGGCGTGTCCAGAGTGGTGCAGAGCTCTCGTTGCTTTGGTTGGCGTGCATCTTCTGGGGAATCAACGCGCTGCCGAAGGCGAGTCTCAAGTCAGACCATTATGAAACGATCACCGGAGCCGACACGTTAGCGCTGGCGCTGGTCGAATTGCATCTCAACATTCTCGCGATTACTGCTGTCCGCTGTCCTCCGAATACGATCGATCGATAGATCTCTAAAATTCAAAAATCCATATGAGAATTTGTGGAACTGTTTTGGCACGCCGCTTCTGTAGCCGGGTTCTGGGCTGTAGCCGGGTTCTGCGAACCCGGCCCGGTGTCGCAGACACCGGCTACAATATGCGAACCCGGCCCGGTGTCGCAGACACCGGCTACATGCGAACCCGGCCCGGCGTTGGCGACGCCGGCTGCAACCAAAGGGGCACGGGCATCCTGCCCGTGGAAATGAATGGAGAACAAAATCCGCTGAGAATATTCAGCGCAACGGACAGGATATCCGTTCCCCTTTTTTCAATCCCCGCCGTCGCCGGCGCCAGCTACAATGTGCTGAGGGCAGTCACCCTTGCTTGGGTTGTTGCCTCCGCCGTCCTCGCCGAGGACAGCTTTGTCCCGCTCTTCAACAGCAAGGACCTCTCTGGCTGGGTGAACGTGAATTGCGCGCCTAACACATTTTCGGTTCGCGAAGGCATGATCGTCTCGACCGGAATCCCGACTGGCATCATGCACAGTGAGAAGCAGTATGAGAACTTCGAACTCGAACTCGAGTGGCGGCATATGAAGGCGGGCGGCAACGCCGGGCTGTTCGTATGGTCTGATCCGATTACATCGCCCGGCGTTCCTTTTGCACGCTCGATCGAAGTGCAGATTATCGACGGACGGAGCGGGCAAAATGCCACGAGTCACGGTGACGTTTTTGCCATCCACGGCGCCTCGTTCAAGCCTGACCGACCGCATCCTGGCGGCTGGATGCGCTGTCTGCCCAGCGAACATCGCGCCAAGCCGGCTGGCGAATGGAATCACTATCGAGTCGTATGCCGCGACGGCGACATCAAGCTAGCGGTAAACGGCAAGGTCGTGTCCGGCGGCAGCGAGAGCAAGCCGCGCAAGGGCTATCTCTGCCTCGAATCGGAAGGCTCAGAATGCCATTTCCGAAATATCCGCATCAAGGAATTGCCCTCGACAAATCCCCTGCCGGACGAGATCGCACGGCCGGACGAGGGTTTCAAATCGCTCTATACCGGTATCGATTTAAGCGGCTGGAAGAATGAGCCCGGCCATCAGGGTCATTGGCAACCGGAGGATTGGATCCTCGAATACGACGGCAAAAGCGAAGCGCAGGACAAAAACTTGTGGTCGGAAAAGGAATACGGCGACTTCGTTTTGATCTGCGACTGGCGCTGGACAGCGAAGGGAGCCAGGCAGATGCGGCCGGTCATTTTGCCGACCGGCGAATACGCTACCGACGAAGACGGAAACCAGAAGGAAGTCGAGGTGCTGGATGCCGGCGACAGCGGGATTTACCTTCGAGGCAGCAGCAAGAGCCAGATCAATATCTGGTGCTGGCCGGCCGGTTCCGGTGAGGTTTATGGCTACCGGCTCGACAAAAGCGTGCCGCCCGAGGTTCGCGCGGGTGTTACGCCCAAAGTCAAAGCCGACAAACCCATCGGCCAATGGAATCGGTTCGAAATCACCATGAAAGGCGACCGCCTAACGGTGCACCTGAACGGCCAGAAAGTGATTGAAAACGCCCGGCTTCCTGACGTCCCAAAACGCGGGCCGATCGCTCTGCAACATCACGGCGACCCCATCCAGTTTGCGAACATCTTTGTGAAAGAACTGTAGTGAAACCGCCAATGGACGCTAATGGACGCCAATATGATTAAACTATTCGCGTGAATTGGCGTTTATTCGCGGCTCCCCTGAATTGACGACCAGAGAACCAGCCGCTTCACCGCGGCCGCTGCATCTCAAAGCGCCCGTGATCGCCGCCGCCTCGGTAGGTCGCACGAAATTCCGCGGGGGTGGCGTTGATGCGGTAATGGTACTTTCCGCCCGCCCACTTCGGAAGCGTCCAATCACCTTCGGAAACAAACTCACCTTTCCGAACTTCCCGCACCGGCTGGACGGTTCGAAATGTCCCACTCAGGACTTTTTGCCAGGTCGCGCGATAGTAAAAGGGCGTCAAGGCACCCTGCTCGCTGCGGGTGTTGCTTTGACTTTCCCCCACCAGACATCTCAATGCGCCGCTATGTCCCGTGGGTTCGCTCTTCCAGGTTCCGACCCAGGGTCCTTCAATGCTGGTGTATTTCGCCGGCCGATCTTTGATCGCCACCGACCAGTGCTGCTGAAAGCTCGAGCAACTCCCGCTGATCAGCGCCAGAACGAGGCCGAGGGTGGAGAAAAGCTTTCGTTTCATTTTCTTGCCGAGCGGTCGGTTTTCAGTATACACAACGTTCCGCTCCCACAACTGCGGAGAAATGCCCGGGGGAAATCTTCCGGCCAGATGGCAAATCCACAACCAACACCCAACTCGACATGAGCAAAGTCATTCCAACGATCAGTTCCGGCATTGCCGGCTCCCTTGGCGTTCTCCATCTTCCCCGTCTTTGGCAGAAGGTCTCCCTCGGCGCCGTGGGCAAGCTTCACGATGATTATCCGGCCATTGGTGCCGGCTTTGACCAAATGGTGCTCGATGGCCTTGGTATCAATAAGGAAGAATTCCAGAAATTCGTCACCGAAAAGAAGCCCAGCTATCCCGAGCTCGAAGCCTGGATTCTCGAGAAGAAAGGCGGACGCCTTGATCAGGCGGCGGTGGACAAACTCAACTCCGCCATCGCCGGTTATCACCACAGCGAAGCCACCCGCAAGGCGATTCTCGGCGCCAGCAACATCAAGGACGAAGGAAAAATCCTCGATGCCGTGAACCTGAACAATCTCGACGACTGGTGGACCTTCCATAAGGAAGTCGTCCTTAGTTAATCGAGCGCCCGAAGCGTAATTTAGCCCGCGGTCTGCAACGCCGCTACGATCTCGTAGCGGCGGGCGCTGAAGGTCAACTGGGAGCTCGCCTCTCGTGCGACTGCATGGAACCAGGATTGGACGCTGCGGTCGCCCGAGGGCGGCGGCGCTCCCGGCGCCCGGTTCATGGGCCCGCCTTGCCTCTAATTGGTGGATCTGGCGCCAAAACATTCGTTTCAAAAACCGTCCGTTCCGTTGACAATAACGGCAGCGGATTTAATTTCTCGGCTGCTTTGCTGCGGGAAAAGGTCCGCGGATTGATAGGCGCCCGTAGCTCAACTGGATAGAGCACCAGACTACGGATCTGGGGGTTAGGGGTTCAAATCCTCTCGGGCGCGCCATCACTATCAGTGAGTTGTGCAGCCTAGTTGAAAGGCAAAAAAGTTTGCTTGGACACTTCTTGGACGTTTTGACGGTTGCGGCCCGCACCGTTTCTCTTACCGTCCAGGGGGCCCATCGATTCGGCGGTTTCAGCGTGCCGAGCGGTCGGCGTTTGGTGCGGGTGGGAAAAGGGAACTCAGGCGGCGAACAAACTGGCTGACAACCCGCTGGACAGTCTGATCGCCCGCATCCGCGCGCGGCGCTCCGAGGGCGT
>JBPCQC010000114.1:0-25630 GCA_050998515.1 Verrucomicrobiales bacterium | reverse complement strand
GACTTGCAGAACATCTGCCTGCGCTGCCTGGAGAAGGCTCCCACGGCGCGTTACGGTACAGCGCAGGCGCTCGCGGAGGATCTCGCTCGCTTCCTCGCTGGGAAGCCGGTCGTGGCGCGGCCCGTCGACGCGCTTGGCCTTGCGTGGCGCTGGAGCCGGAGGCATCCGGCGCTCGCCGGGATGTGGGCCGCACTCGTCGCGCTCGCGTTCATTTCGACGATTGCTGCGCTGTCCGTGCAGCGCGCCAACGTCCGTGGCCGCGCAAATCTCCGCGAATCGCTGCTCGCCGAAGCGCACGCCACGCGGGTCGCGGCCTTGCCAGGCCA
Source organism: Verrucomicrobiales bacterium (assembly GCA_050998515.1). GTDB lineage: Bacteria > Verrucomicrobiota > Verrucomicrobiia > Verrucomicrobiales > V1-33 > JBPCQC01. The sequence continues at coordinate 25,304 of JBPCQC010000114.1, read as the reverse complement.
TCGCGCTCACACCTTCGACGCGATCTCCCGCGCGGTGGCGCTCGGCCCGACTGCCGCGGAGCGCGTGCGGCTGCGCAGCGAAGTGATCGCGAGCCTCAGCCTGCTCGATGCGCGTTTCGAGCCCGTGCCGACGCTGCCGTCGATCCCGGACGTCACGCGCGTTTCATTCGACAACGAGCACGAGCTCTGCGCGCACGCTGGTCCAGAAGGCCCCGTCATCGTTTGCCGGTTGAGCGATGGCGCGGAGCTGCACCGCTTCAACTGCGCGCCGCGCCGTGTCTGGAATGTCGTCGGTTTCAGCCCCGACCTCCGCTTCCTCCTCATCCGCGATCCGATAAATCTCTGCGTCTTCGAGATCGCCACCGGTCGTCTTTGTGTCGAGCGGCCGGCGAGCTTGAGCCGTGGCGCCTTCGCACCGGACAGCCGCGCCGTGGCGATCGCCGGGCGCGACGAACACGTGACCATCGATGAGTTGCCCTCCGGGAATGAGCTGCAGCGCTGGCCGTTGAAAGCCGCCGCGATCGCGTGTTCGCCCGACGGGACGCTGCTGGCGTGCGCCACCGCGCAAGGGCTTGAGCTGCGCGAGTTCGCCACCGGCATGCTGCGGCGCAGCGTGCCCGTCGCCGGCGCGATCACGGCGCTCGCGTGGAGCACCGACAATGCGTGGCTTGCCGCGGGCGCTGGCTCAGGAGAGATCACTCTCTGGAACGCCGCGACCGGCGATTTGATTCGCCGCTTCGACGGCCATCACGGTGCGATTCGCAGCCTCGCGTTCGATCGCCCGCATTCGCTGATCGCATCGGCGGGCGATGATGGAACGGTGCGCCTGTGGGAACTCAGCTCACAGCGACCGAGCTTGAGCATGTCGGTGCAGAGTTACGGCCTGTCATTCAGCAGAGATGGCCACCGGCTAGGTCCGGTGTGGGCGTTCGGCCCGACCGGTACGCTGGCGATTGAGCGGCCCCACGGCTTTGCCAGCCTCCGCGGCGAACCCGCCGTCGAGTCGCGGTTTTCTGTCGCCTGGAGTCGCGACGGCCGCTGGCTGGCAGCCGCCAGTGCTGCTGGAGTGCGCGTCTGGGACGCCAGCTCCCACCGGCTCCTCGCGTCCGAGCGCACGGTCACCGAAACAGTCGCCTTCGACCCGCACAGACGCGTTCTCGCCGTGGGCACGCTCGCAGGAGTTCGCCGCTACACCTTGCCCGACGATCCCGCAAAGCCGCTTCGCCTGGTTGACCATTTGTTCGAGCGCGACGCCTGTCCCGGTTTGTGCTTTTCGCAAGACGGCACGCGTCTCGCCGTCGCACGCGACGTCCGCAATACGATCGACATTTTTCCACCCGAGGACCTGTCGCAAATCGTGAGTGTCCCCAGCAGGATGCGGTCCTCGGCCGTTGCGCTCAGCCCCGATGGCCGCTTCGTCGCCGGCTCCGCCGAGTGGGGACCCGATCGCGTCCGCGTATGGGACACCGCAAGCGGCGCGCGCGTCGCTGAGCTCGCCACCGACGGCGCCCAGCGCACGGCCTTCAGCCCAGACGGCCGCTGGCTGGCAACTTTCGGCACGCGGCCGCAGCTCTGGGACACTGCAACCTGGAAACCTGCGGCACGCATCGATCGGGGCCTGCGCAACGAACTCGCCGGCGGCGGGGCCTTTTCGCCCGACGGAAAACTAATCGCGGTTCTGCTCGGTCCGGGCATCCCGCACCTCTTCGCGCTGCGTGAGGAGGGCCCACCCGAATGGCTCGTCGCATTCCAGTCGCAAGTCGTTCCGCGTTTGCGCGCGCTCGCCTTCAGCCCGGACGGCCGCCGGCTGGCCGGCGCCGGCCCGCTCGGGCAAGTCGAAGTGTGGGACATTCACGGTTTACGCGCTCGTCTGCGCGAACGCGGCCTGGATTGGTGACATTTTCCTGCGTAGCGAGCGAGGACTCGATGGCGCAGCTCTGAGCCGACTATGGCTGAAAATCGGCAGAAGCCGGAAGACATTTCGCTGCTCTACCCCGATCCCGCACCGCACGCATCGATGCGGCTTTTATCGATTCCGATTGCGATCGGAGATCGCATGCGCGGCGCCACGATCTTTATTGAACCGTTCTGGCGCAGTCGGCGGTTCTTTGCTATGAGCGGGCGATGTCGTGCAATCAGGAAGACGCAGACGGTGCGACCCACTCGACGGTTCGTCAGCGAGCCGGTTTATTCATTGGCCCGGCGCTGCTGCTTTTGCTTTGGGCGATTCCGATGCCCGGGCTGAAACCAGAGGCGCATCGGCTGGCGGGAATTATGGCGTTGGTGGTGGTCTTTTGGGTGACCGAGGCGATCCCGTTGGCCGCTACGGCTCTGCTGGTTCCGGTCCTGTCCATTCTCTGCGGTGTCGCCGCAGATAAAAAGGTCTTCGCACCGTTCGCTTCGCCAATCACATTTCTCTTCATTGGCTCGTTCATGCTGGCCGAGGCCATGCAAAAATACGGCCTCGAGCGGCGGCTCGCCTTGCGGCTGCTTTCGGTCCCCGCCCTGGGTTGCACCCCTGGACGGCTTTTCGCGACGCTGGGGATTCTCACCGCGGGACTTTCGATGTGGATGAGCAATTCAGCGACCACCGCTATGATGCTCCCTATCGCGCTGGCGGCGGCGCGGACGTGGTCGGGATTCGACAGCCAACCCGGCGCGCGCGCCTCGCTCGTCCTGCTCATCGCGTTTGCCGCGTCGATCGGAGGTCAGGGCACGCCCGTCGGCACGCCGCCGAATCTTATCGGATTGGGGGCGATCAATGCGATGCTGGGCATCAGAATCTCCTTTTTCGAATGGATGTTGTTTGGGGTGCCGCTGGCGGTGGTGCAGATGGCCTTTCTCCTGTGGTTGCTGCGCCCGGATCCGGGAGGAAAAAGAGAGCGGGCGCCCGCGCATATGGACCTGGTCTCGAAACGTCGAGCACTCGGCGCCATGTCTCCCGGTGAAAAGGTAACCGTCGGTGTGTTCGCCCTTACCGTTACCTTGTGGATTGTCCCAGGTCTAATCGCCCTGTTCACCGGCAGCGATTCCGGCGCGTCAAAATTATTACGGGCTCATGTCCCCGAGGAGACCGTCGGTCTCCTTTCCGGGGTTCTTCTCTTGATAACTCCGGTCTCCTGGCGTGAAGGAAAATTCGCGCTGACCTGGCGTGAAGCGGCTGGAATCGACTGGGGCACGATTCTTATCTTCGGGGGCGGGATGGCGCTCGGAACATTGTTGTTCGACACCGGTTTGGCAGAAGCGGCGGGCCGGGGGGTTATCGCGGCCTTCGGGCAACCGAGCTTGTGGACGCTGACGGCGGTCGGGATCGTGTTGAGCATCGCCATGAGCGAAGCCGCCTCGAACACCGCTTCCGCCACTGTCATGGTTCCGTCCATGATTGCGATAGCCAAAGCCGCGGAAGTCAATCCGGTGCCGGTGGCCCTGGCCACTTGCCTGGCCTGTAGTTTCGGTTTTCTGCTTCCCGTTTCCACTCCGCCCAACGCCCTTGCCTACGCCACCGGCCAGGTCACCATCAACCAAATGATCCGACGAGGTGCCGTGCTCGACGTGGTGGGAGCCATCACCATATTTATCATCATCCGAATTGCAGCACCGCTTATGGGCTGGACCTGATGATCGCTTCACGGTTCAGTATTGAAAGTGCCGCCAGCAATGACCGCTGCCAACAAAATCACCGTCGGACGAATTCTGCTCATCCCGGTTTTTGTCGGGTTTGCGATGTATTATGGTGAGAGCCGCGAAAGTGGACAGCCGGTCGAAGGCTGGCGCTGGGCGGCCATTTTTGTGTTCCTGCTGGCGGCTGCGAGTGACGGACTCGACGGCTTTCTGGCACGTCATTTCGATCAGCGGACGCGATTGGGCAGCATCCTCGATCCGATTGCCGACATGGGCCTGTTGCTCGCAGCCATCATCACCCTCAGCACCAGCAACTGGCCGGAAAAATTTCCGCTCTGGTTCCCCATTTTAGTCGTGGCTCGCGATCTTTTGGCCATTGTCGGCGCGCTTCTGCTGGTACAGGTTGCCCGGTTGCGCGAACTGAGCCCACATTGGACGGGAAAAGTCGCCACCGTTGGCCAGATGGCAGCCGTGGGAGCATTGATGCTTAATTTTCCATCCCTCATCACCGATATCCTGGTTTGGGGAGCCGGAGCATTCACCTTCGCTTCGGGCATGGTGTACTTGAAAACGGGGGCCCGATGGATGCAGACATCCGAGGACAGAGAATAGGAAGGCAGAGTGCAGATTGCAGAATAAGGAATGTAGAATGTAGAATGCTCTGCGTTCTAACTTTACATGACTCCCGTAGTGGCCATCGTCGGCCGGCCCAACGTCGGCAAGTCAGCCGTCTTTAACCGATTGGCTGGACGCCGCGTTTCCATCGTGCATGACCTGCCTGGCGTCACACGTGATCGGGTGGCCGCGCGTGCAGCGACGGTTGGCGTGCCAGTGACGCTACTGGATACCGGAGGCATCGGCGAACCCGTCGACGATGGTTTTGCCGCTCAAGTCGCGATCGAGGCGGACATTGCCATGGAGGAGGCCGACCTGATTCTCTTTGTCGTTGACGTCAAAAGCGGGCGCACGCCCGTCGATGACGTGGTGGCGGAACGACTGCGCAAAAAGAAGGCGCCCGTCCTGCTTGCGGTAAACAAGGTCGACGGTCCCGAGCGCGAGGCGGCAGCCAGCGATTTTGCGAGGCTGGGTTTCAATGAAATGCTGACCGTGAGTGCCACCACCGGACGCGGATTCGCCGGCTTGCGCGAGTGGCTCGAGAGACGCTTTTCGGCAGTCGAGGGGGATGAAGCGGCCAAAACCGAAGATCCATTGAAGATTGCCATCATAGGACGGCCCAATGTGGGTAAGAGTTCCCTGGTCAATGCCATCCTCAACGACGAGCGCACGATTGTCAGTCCCATTGCCGGCACGACGCGCGACGCCGTGGACATCCCGTTTGAAAAGGACGGCCATCACTATTTGCTGATTGATACCGCGGGACTGCGGCGGCGCACCAAAGTGGAGACCCCCATCGAGGCTTTCAGCGTCGAGCGCGCCCGGGACAGTGTCCGCCGGGCGGATCTTTGTGCGCTGATCGTGGATGCGGGAGCCGGCGCCACGATGCAGGAACGAAAAATCGCTCAGTTCATGCTCGAGGAACACAAGGCGTGCCTGCTCGTGTTCAATAAATTCGATCTCTACCATCCAGGAGCGAAATACAAAGACCGCTGGGAACAGCTTCAGGAAGAGGCGAGGCGGGAATTCTTTTTTATGCCCTACGCTCCCCTCGTCGCGGTCTCAGCCAAGGAGCGGCAGTATCTGGGCAAAATCTTCACGCACATTGAAAAGATTCGCGCTGGGGCGGCCGACTCACCGCGAACGGGAGTGCTGAATCGCCTGATTCAACGATCCATTGATCGCAATCCGCCGCCCGCCATCAGGGGACGACGCTTGAAATTGCTTTACGCCACTCTGGCGCGCCGCGGCGGTGATCATGCCCTGGCCGCGCCTGTTGTCGTTTGTTTTGTGAATCATAAGGAACTGCTCGGCGACAGCTACGAACGCTATCTTGAAGCGCGGATACGGGAGGAATTTGCTTTTTACGGCCTGCCCCTGCGCTTTGACGTGCGCGAGCGCCGTCGGGAGGAACCGCGGGGACGATCGAGGGGGTTGAGGCCCGCATCCCCTTAAGCCCCTAAACTTTTGGACTATGCTGGATAAGAAGATGTGGTGGTGCGCATAACCTCTTGGGCATGTCAGAATTCCTCATGCCCTGCGCCCCTGCCCGCATGCTCATCAGTTGAAAGGCAGCGCCAAAACAGGCCGTAGTTGGCACTTATTAACAAATACTCCCTATGAAACTAAAACTGCTCGGATCGATGGCCGCACTGGCCGTGGCTGGAGGACTTCCATCCTGTGAAACATATGCTCCCAACACCAAGGCGGGCGCCGGCATCGGGGCCTTGGCCGGCGCAGGGCTTGGCGCGGTGGTCGGCCACCAATCGGGGCATGCTCTTGAAGGAGCGGCTATCGGCGCGGCCGGAGGAGCTGTCACGGGAGCCGTGATCGGGTCCTCGGTGGATGACCGTGAGCGCGCCTACTACGAAGGACCACCCCCGCGCAGACGCTACTACCAGGGTTATTGATAAGCGGTCGAAGGACCGAACGGGAAATCGCACGCCTGTTTCGCCCGAAGCAGGCTGCACGCCCGCGACACGGCGGGCCGGAGCATAATGTTAGGGTTTTGTCGCGCCTTTTAGATTGCGCAGACCATGCGTAGCGGTGAAAGGTCTTGGCTCTTTACAGCGCGCGATGAGCGAACGCTATCAAATCAAAGAACGAATAGGCCAGGGTGGACTGGGCGAGGTATTTATCGCAACCGACACGCAGTTGATGCGCGAAGTTGCGCTCAAGCGCATGAAACCCGTCGAGGGCACTTCCGCCGACGATCTGCTCAAGGAGGCGAAGGTTCTTTCCGCCCTCCAACATCCCAATATTCTCACTGTTTATGATGTCGGCCGCGACGTGAACGGCGCTTTCGTCATCACGGAATTGCTGCGCGGAGAAACCCTCGAACAGGTCGTGGCGCGCGGCGCTCTGACTTACGAAGACTTCCGCCAGGTGGTGACGCAAAGCCTCGAAGGGTTGATTGCGGCCCAGGCCATGGGCCTGGTTCATCGAGATTTGAAGCCGGGCAATCTCATGGTCGTCTGGCATGCCAGCGGGAAATTCCAGCTCAAGATTCTCGATTTTGGACTCGCGAAATTCAGCCTCAACGCGAGCAAACAAACCGAGGACCAAGAGGAAGGCATACTCGGCTCGATTTTCTTTATGGCGCCTGAACAGTTTGAACGCCTCCCCCTCGATGCCCGCACCGACCTCTACGCCATCGGATGCATTTACTATTTTGCTCTCACCGGAAAATACCCATTCACTGGAGAAACTGCGCCGGCGGTCATGGCCGCACATCTGCAGCATTTTGTGGAACCGCTAGGGAAATTCCGGCCGGACCTTCCTCCGTGGCTTTGTGATTGGGCTATGTGGTTTATCAACCGCCGGATTGAGGATCGTCCAGTGAACGCGAAGCAGGCGCTCGACACCTTTCAGCAGCAAGCCAGCGCGTGGGAAACGGCCGTGCAGGCGGCACCGCTGGCAGCGGCGGCCGCAGCGGCCTACGCGGCGCCGGCGCCCGCCCAGGCACAGGCCACGACGCCCCTTTCGCCCGCTCGCCCAGGAACCCGCCGCATCAGCACCGCGGAAGCCGTCGCAAGCTCATCGGCATGGGACGAGCCTATTGCCGCCGCGGCTCCAACGTCCCGTGGACGGTCCAAGTGGGTCATTTTTCTGCTTCCTGCCATTTTGGCCGCGGCATTGGCCGGTGGCTTTTGGTATTGGAAAAAATCTCAAAGCGAGAGCGGCGACGGGCCCAATGCCGGCACCACCGAACTGCCGGATCAATTGAACATCCCGGAGGTTCTGGCTCCGCCGCCTCCGCTGCCACCAGCAGAGGAAAAACCGCCGAAAACCTCCGCTCCTAAAAAGTCTCAATCGACTTCCGACAGGATAGCTTCCTCCCCCAAACCCCCGCCGGAAAACAAGCCGCGCGCCTCGACGAAAGTCGAGCGTCCCGAGGCCGGCTCCCTCGTACTCAGGCCCGAGACATTGACGGTGCGCACCGGCGAAACTTTTCTGCCCATTGGCAGCGCGATCATGATCGGATCCGCGGCTCGTCCGCGATCGAGCGTGAAGGCAGTTGGGCACTGGACCGCCGCCGATACCAAGATTGCGTGGGACGTGGTCATCGAGCGTCCGGGCAAGTATTCCGTTTCGGTCCTGCAATCGACCGATGAAGCCGTCCTGGGCAGCACTTATCGCGTCAGCCTGGGCGATCAAAAACTGGGCGCGGAGGTTCAGCCGACCGGCGACAAAGCGGCCCTCGAGTGGATCGACGTCGGCGTCATCGAAATCAAGAACGCGGGAAAGCAACGAATCGAGGTCGAGCCTGTCGTCATCAAAGATAGCAAAAACGGATTGATGAATCTCGGTGGCCTCAAGCTGCGCCGAAGTTAAGTTGGGCCGGACTGCCGAACTTGTTATTCCTTATTGGTATATTCGGGACATTGCGTTTGGCGAGCCTACTTCCTGGACGCTTCCTGGAAAGCGGCGGCCAGCTTGTTGCTGAGCTGTTTGGTGAGCGTTTCCGGGGGGCCATCCAGAGGGATTTCGAGCCAAAGCCAGCCGGCATCATCCTGGCGAAGGAAGGCCTGCTGGAGTTGAGCGGGCAGTCGTTGCGCGTAAGCCTGACTCATCCCGAGCTGGGCGTTGCCTCGAAAACTGCCCTGTTGCCATGAACCGCTGCCGCGGATGAGAACGTCTGACTTGGCCTGCAGTTCGAAGGCTGGCACCTCGAGCTTTCCTTGCGCGGTGTTGAATTTGATAAATCCCCCGGTGATTTCCAAGTCGCGGAAACGTCCGCGGCCGGTGAGAACGGCGAGGGTATTAAGGAGGGGAATCTGCCTGAGAGCGCCGCCGTCGATCTTGAGATCGGCGGAGGTGGTGACGCCGGAGGCCAGATTGAGAGAGCCTTCGATGATGATTGGCCCTGAGGCGGCGAGGCGAAGCCACGAGGTGACCGGTTCGTTCAAGAAGTGCTCGAGCGGAAGCGAGGAGGCATCAATTCTGAGATTCAGGCGCGGATGTTCGCTGACAGTGATTGTGCCTGACAGGACATTGGTGCTTTCGCCCACGCGGAACACGCCGGAGTCCAATTGCAGCGTCTCGCCTGTGTAATCGATGTTCAGTTTTTGAATGGAAAGATCACGCAGCCAGTTTTGTTGAAGCTGCCCGGCAGACAACGCGATGTGCCAGCGGCCCTGGCCGGTGGGAGTGGCTAGCAACGCGGCCTGCTGCAACGAGCCGCGCGTAAATGGAGTGACCCCCCAGGTGAAATTGCCCCGCGCCACCCCAATTTCGGCGACCGTTAGCGATTCAAAATTCGGGTTGACGCCGAATCCATCTTTGTGAAGACGCAGGTCGAGCACCTTTCGGCCCTTGCCTGATTCCTGGGGCTTCGTCGAGGGGTCATCGGTCAGCTTGATGGGAGCAGCGATTTTCGAAGTTGGGCCATCAAGCCCTTCTGGAACGGAATCTTTTTCCGCAGGAGTAAGTGAAACCGTGTTTCCGCTACCGAGGCCGCCCGAGCGCAGTTCGGCGCGCAAAAAATCGACTCCGACATGCTTGAGTTGCCAGTTCTTTTGCAGCGACATGCGCAAGGGAAGACGGAAGTCGACGCTTTCAGCCTCGATTGTTTTGAAGAAGCTTTGCGAACCGCCTTGAGCGGAAAACGAGCGGGCGGAGGCAACATTTTTCCTCCAGCGAAAGGGGGAGATCTCGACTTTTTCGGCCTTAAGCTGGAGAGCGGCACCGCGCGCCACGAGGCGGCTGAACTCCTCGCTGCGGAAATGCCACATCAGCAACAAAAAATAACCCCCGATGCCGACGAGAATCACGAGCCCAAATCGCCACACATAACCGAGCAGGCGGGCCGGCAAACTGGCCAGGGGATCGGGCTGGAGCAGGGTATTGCGGGACCGGCTCAGCAGCGTCCGCTGCGCGTCCCGAGCTGCAGCCCAATCGCTCATCGCCTGGGCATAGCTTTGCCTGGTCTTCTCTTTGTCGTCCATATTTCCTGGCGCAAGGCAATACCACGTGCCCGGCGTTTATGCCAGCTTAAAGGCCAAGGCTACTGGGGCGTCACCCGCAGGCGGAGGAACTGCCTTTCTGCGACGGTCGAGAGCGGCGTGCGCCAGGTTTCAGCGAGTTTCCCTGCCGTGGCGAGTTCCCGGCGCACCAGGACCGCGGGTGTCCAGGTCCCGAGATCGCCCGAGACATCGGGAAGCAAGCGCGCTGAATCCGCGGCTGCCGCTCGCAGAAAGGTCAGGGTCAGGAACTCTTCCGGTTCCGGGCCGCCCAGATCAATGGTCTCAAACGCGACCTCGATTTGGCCCATGGCACCGGGATCGAGGTCGTTGCTGCCCAAAGCGTATTCGAGGAAAGCAGATTGACCATCCGCGTCGGCATCCGCCAGCATGTCTCCGGAAAAGAGCATGGCGTCGTCCGAGCCAGCCGAACCGCCCACTGACACGCTGGGACGCCAGCTTTCCGGGAGCGCCGGATTCGGGTGAGTCCCGGGAGCGATGAGTACGAGGCTGTGTCCCGCATCATCGGCCGCTGAGGGCCACGGGGGAGCATCGTTGAATCGAAAGTTCGCGATCTCGCTTCCATCGGCTGCAAGCAGGACGAGGTACTCACCGTCGTTATCCAGCCGTCCCGTAAATTGGACGCCGGTCACTACGATTCGTTGTCCCGGCGCGAGCACCGTGCCCGCAGGAAATTCGTAGGAGATTCCAACCGTGAAATGCACCGCGGTCAAGTCGACCGAAGTGTTGGCGATGTTGACCAATTCGATGAATTCGAGTTCGCCAAGAGCCATCGGATGGTAGTGGATTTCGGAGATGACGAGATTAGCCGCACTGGCTGGGACGCCCACGATGAAAGTTGCCTCGGTAAGCGCCGACCATTCCGCCCCGTTCTGGGCGCGTGCCTTCACGACCCCGGTCTGCGTCAACGAGACCGGCCCCTGGTACAGCGTACCCACAGCGGTGCCAGTGAATGCCTGGCGGGGATCGGTTCCATCGAGCGAGTAATAAATCTGACCGGCTGGCGCAGTGATCGAGAGTTGAAACCCGCTGGGCATGCTGCCGCCATGCTGGCTAAAGCTGGGCGGGACCGTCGCCGGATACATACCGGCGGCCTGCAGTTTCCGAATGGTCGCGAAGCTGTTGGCGTTGTCGTAAAGACTGGGCAGATAAGCGTTTTTGACGGAATCCACAGTCGGCAGCCAATCCGCTTCGCGGGTGTAGAGCGGTTTCGAGGCCACATTGCCGTAGGGAGTCTCGTCCGCGGTGTCTCCCCAGCGGGCGCTCTCGGCGACGATGGGCTTGTCGAGTTGGTTGGCGAAGCTTTGCCAAAGAGATTGGTTGTTGGTGAGATTCAACGCTCCGTCGTTGTGCATCTGTTTATGAGCGCGGTCGGCAAAAAGCAGCCGGAACTCGGGATTTTCGCGCAATTTCTGATAGAGGCGCCCCGGGGTACGGTCGGTGCCGGTGTTGGTCGCACCGACGCCGACCCGATTGATCGAATGGTTGTCGAGCATGATCTCCTGGTCCCAAACCAGCCAGCGGTAGGGGTCGTTGGTAATCGTTCTGTTGCGCGCGGCATGGCCGTTGTGATGCGGCCAATCCTCGGCATCGGCCAGGACGTGCAGGAAATAATAATCAGCAAAACTCGCGAGATCGGCATATTGCTGCACCTGTTGATACGCGGTCTGTGTGGTAAGGCCGGCATTGACCAGGTTGAAAAAGGTCTTCCAATGACTCGTGGGCGAAGGATCGGGATCGACAAAATCGGATACGACTTCCCAGTCTTGGGGCCGACCCCCCAGGTGATCAGCGAAAAAATCCTCTTCGACCCTCTCCGAAAGGTTAAACACGCCCCAATAGAGGTCGTTGACGTAGAGATGGACGAAGCGCCCCGTCGCGGCAAGGTACCCCATATTGGCATGCGCGGCGCGCATCCACATATCCCGATAATAGACCGAATCATCCGGGCGATACCGGTTTGGGTCCCATGAGACCAGCCCCCACGAGTCAGTGAAACAGGCGCGGAGCACCAGTTCGTTGAATTCACGCACGCCCAGGCCCGGAAAAAGCCGGTAACGGAGTTTGGCTGAGCCAAGCTCGCCGCGGAACGAAAGCCGGAATGAATGCTTCTGCATGCGCCAGGGTCGACGGCTCGAGTTTCCGTGTATTTCCACCGCGCAGGTTTCGTGAAAATCATCTTCGGCGCCGCTGGGGTCGAAAAACTCGATCGAACATGGCCGTTCCCAGCCGGGACCACTCGAGCGTGGATTCTGATAGATCCCTGCGGGTCCGAGGAAATCGGCTGGGGACATCGCCAATGACATCGTGGGCAGGTCATCGAGGACCTCGGCCACTCCGTAACCGGGAAGCGTGTTATTCACGACAGCGGGATCCATCTCGTAGTTGGCCGGGACGGTGCCGTCGCCCGCTCCATCGTTGGTGTTGACCTCGCTGTCGATCCCCCAGGTCAGGGGCCACCCCGCTGGATTGGCGGGTTGTTGGGCGACCTGTGCGGGAAAGACATAAGTTTGCGCATCGACATTGCTCGGGATCCAGCCGCTTTTGAAGGCTGCAGCGCGCAACACCGTCGTGCTCGCAATCGCCACCGGCGCGGAATACACCTGGCCGGTGGTCGCCGTCGGGGCGCTGCCGTCGGTGGTGTAGCGGATTTGGGTGTCCGTTGTGTTGCAAGTAAGCTCGACGGAAACGGGCGCATCGAAAAATCCGCGGTCGACGCTGAATCGTGTGTCGCGCACCAGGCCCGTGGACCCTTGTCCATTGGCGGCACCCGGAGTTGGGGCTGCAAAATAAAACGGTGCCGCTGCGGTTTCGCCAATGGCTTTCAGTTGCGGCAACAGAAGAAAATCGCTGTCTGCGACACTGGCATTGAGTCCCTGTAGTGAGAGGACATTCGTACCGGCCACGAGCAATCCCTGGACCGGCAGATCCAGCGTCTCTTCGGTGAAAACGTCGCCTTGCGGACGCGCCGCCAGCGAAGCCGAATCCCACACGGGCGGATCCGGGGCGTTCCGCAACACCAGCCGATTGCCGTTGACCCACGCCGCCACACCGTCGTCGTAATTCAGGCGCATGCGGAGCGTGGTGATTTCCTCCGGCGCGGGTACTGAAAACGGAAGCCGGGCATAGAGCGAGGCGTTCACGTTGTGCATGACCGGCCCCACGTCAGTGCCGATCATCGGTTGCAGGCTGAGCGACTCGACACGCAAGGCATTGAGGAAGACGCCAAAGGTGGCGCTGCTCGGGTCCCGCCGGCCTTGAATCAGGAGCTGGCCCGAGGCGTTGGTTGTCGAGGTGAAATCGAAACGATACTGATCGTTGGTGCTCGGGAGAGTCGACCCATTGAACGTATAGTTTTCCCGAATCACGATGCCATTGCACGACCAGTCAGCCACCCGCGATCCTGCGCTGCTGGTATCGAACGACCAGATGGAAACACGCACCACACTGTTGGCCGGAAGGCCGGCAACCGTGACATCGAGTCCGGAGGTGCCGGTCTGGTCTCGCGAGAAAACGAAATCGCGCAGCAACAATGATTCCGTGAAGGCACCTGAATTCGCGGGTGTGGTCCGCAATCGATCGTCATAACCGTCAGTCCCGCTGTTGGCCAAAGTCACTGAATAGGCGCCGAACGTCCGCGTGATCGGCCCGGTTTGAATCGCTGCATTTCCACCGACGTTTCCGATGACGAACGCCTGGAAACCGGGTTCGAGCAGGGCAGGGGTGTTGCTGTCGCGATCTGTGATATCGATGCTCAACAGCGGGCCGGCGGCTGAACCGCCGAGATCATAACCCAGTCCGGTCGGCCCAGAGGGCCACGAAGAATGATCGAACCCGGCCTGGGTCCAGGTGTCACCCAGTGATCCATCAGCCGGCACCCGGTAGTACGCCGTGCTGCCGGCGTTCGCGAGCGGCAAAACGTAGCCCGAGCGTGCGACTGCATAGGAAATGTTGCGGCGCAGTTCCGGGTAGGGCGCGTACTCGCTGGGACGAGAACCGTTCGGTGCCACCAGCGCCAGGTATTCACCGTCCGGATCGAGTTGGAAATTGGTGTGCAATTCCTGCCCGGCAACCGCCCGGTCTTTGCCTGAGGCAAAGACCACAAGGTAAGCGCCCCCCGGCAATGACATCGAGGGAAAGGCCCACTTCGAAGGGAACGTCGCGTTGTCGGTCAGATGCCAGCCGGTCAGGTCGGCGGCCGCGGCTGACTCGTTGTGAATTTCCACCCAACCCGGAGTGTTGCCATCCGCATCACGCAGGCCCCCCTCGTTTTCGGTGAGAATTTCCGAGATTTCGAGTGCCTGCGCACGGGCAAGCAGACACGCGACGACGAAGCCAAAAGCAATCGCACGGGGTAGAGCCATCGAGGGGGAAGGGGAACTCAAACTCATATCGTCTCCCTTAGGGGGTTGATCAAGCGCAAAAACACCTCGAGCCGATCGCCCGATCGCCCGCAGCAGGCAAGCGGGACGGATAGGGTCCTCCCATCCTCGAGATCGACAGAAAGGCGTTCGTCGGAAACTACGACATGCTTAACGGTATGAACCGTGAATGATCGTATAATTGAACCGCGGGCGGCAATGGCAGGGAAAATGCCGCGCGCGGCAGAATTCCTGCAAAGACTGCCCGGAAGGGCACGCCTTGACGTTGTCCGTTCATCGATGCGGGATATACTACGACGGTGAGGAGGCGCCAACAACGAAGGGTGGAAGTGGAAAGGCCCGGGCAATGAGGGCGCGATGACCCATCGCGCCGCCCTACCAAGCGGACGCCTGGGTCAGGCGTCCCTGAAATGGGTTCTGCGCCGCGGGTTAATTGCCGATTGCCGATTGCCAATCGCCGATTGCCGATTGCTAATTAGGGATGCGCGCGCTCAAGGAGGTCATTCGCCGGGGTTTTTTTCGTTCGGAACTGGTCCGCTGGGGGGTCGGGGCCGGACGCGTTCTGTCTGGGAGCGGCGGGAGACTTGGTCTCAGCCACCTGCTGGCTTATCGAAATGAGGACGAGATCGGCCCGTTGCAGCGGGATGAGGCGCTCTTTCTCTTTGGACTGCTGCGAGTGACGCGGCCGCGCCTCGTGGTTGAATTCGGGTTTTTTCACGGACACAGCGCCTTCAATTTTCTGCGCGCCCTCGGTCCCAAGGCGCGGCTGGTTTCTTTTGACATCAAACCGGAGTCAAAAGTGCGTGCCGAATCGGAATTCGCTCATTTCCGCAACTTTCAATACATCGAGAAATCGCAAGCCGAGTTCGATCCCTCTGATCTTCGAGGGGAGAAAGCCGATTTTGTGTTCATCGACGCGTCGCATGATCTCGAGTTAAACCAGGCGACATTTGCGCGCTTGCTGCCGGCGCTTTCGCCGATGGCGATCATCGCGGTCCACGACACAGGTTTGTGGCACCGTGCCTATTTTCTAGCCAAACACCATGCGTATGCGGCGGGCAAAGAGGAGAGGTGGCTGAGCAAGGACCTCTACCAGGCGCAAATCGACGAGCGTCATTTCGTCAATTGGATCATGGATGATCATCCTGAGTTTGCGCAGATTCATTTCCACACCACCGACGTGCTGCGCCACGGGCTGACGCTGCTCCAGCGGCACCAGCGTTTGCCGACCCAGGCAGAATGAGCGCGACGGGCGCTCCCAGGCTAGGTGCATTGAACGCCCCTACAACCACCCGCGTCTTTTGAAGTAAAGAAACGGCAGGACCGCGGAGAGGATCATCATGAGGATGGCCATGGGGTAACCAAACGGCCAGCCGGTCTCGGGCATCAATTTGAAGTTCATGCCGTAAATGCTGGCAACCAAAGTGGGGGGCAGGAACACCACCGCGGCCACGGAAAAGATTTTAATGATCGTATTTTGCTCGATGTTGATTCGCCCCAGAGTGGCATCGAGGAAAAAATTTACTTTCGAGGAGAGGAACGTCGAGTGTTCGCTCAGTGAGATCAAATCGCTGCGAATGGTCCGCCAATGCTCGTCGAGTTCCTGCGGTGCGGCGGTGCGTTGAGTTTCGGTGAAAAACGCGGCCACCCGCGTGAGTGTGACCAGGCTTTCCCGAGCCTTGGTGGCCAGTTCCCCTGAGCGCCCGATGCGCTCGAGCAGCGCGCTGTAATTTGGTTTTGGTGCGTCCGGGTCGCGAGGAGGCCCGCTGGCTGACGGGATGTTGAAAATGGTGCGCGAAATGGCATCCAGCTCGGCCGCTACCAACTCGAGAATGTCTGCGATTCGATCGATGATCTCATCGACAAGACCGCCAAACATTTTATCGCGACTGGCGAAAGCCGCGTAATTTCGGTCAGCCTTGACGGCGAAAGTGCGGAAGGGGGTCGGATCGGCGTAGCGGATGGTCACCAGGTTTTTCGTGGTGAGCACGAAGGTGGCAGCGGTGCTTTCGGGAAAGGCAGTCTCGGCCCGGTAGATCATCGTCGCCGTCATGAAAAGCGCGCCGCTTTCCTGGTAGAGCCGGCTCGAGGCCTCGATCTCCTGCATCTCGCTACGCGTGGGCAATTCAAGACCGAGAGCGGACTGGACGCGCGCAATTTCGGTCGGGCTCGGTTCGAGCAGATCGATCCAAAGCGCCTCCGCCAATGTCGCCAGAGCAATCTCGGGAACGGAAGGGCCGGAGGAGCCTGGCGGATGCACGCTGATCATGAGCAGAGCAGAAGTGAGCCGCCGCAGTCACTGGGTCGCATATCGTCCGAGCACTGCCCGAGCGCCTGAGGGTGAGGGGTCAACCTTTTCGTAAAAGTCATCCTCGACCATGCACACCGGGCCGGTCCCGCAAGAGGCGAGGCACTCAGCGAACTCGAGGCTGAACCGTCCGTCGGCGCTCACCGCGATCGGATGGTGGTGGTCGGCATGCGAGCGGTCGATCCCTGCCGTCTTACAAAAAGCCTCCATGAGATCGTAGCTGCCAGCCATCGCACAGGAAAGCGTGCGGCACACCCGGATGTGATAACGCCCCGGAGCCACCTGGCGAAAGCCCGGATAAAAAGTGACGACCCCGAGCACGTCGACCGGCGCAATGCCAAGTTTTTCAGCCACCCAATCGATCGCTTCCTCGGGGATAAATCGAAACTCCTGCTGAATAAGGTGCAAGAGGGGCAGCGCCGCGCTGCGCTTTTGGTCGGATGGATAATGAGTGAGATACTCATCCGCCCTGCCCTCGATCTCGGCTGAAATATCAATCGGCATCGCTTAGGCGCGAACGCTAGAACCGGCGCAGGGAGCGGCAAGAGGATTTTGGAAAAGATTCGGGAACGCGGTCGAGCCGGGTCGAGGGAGCTTAGGCAGGGCGTGATGACTCATCGGGCCACCCATTCAAAAAGCGGACGCCTGGGTCAGGCGTCCCTGCCAGGTAGGGCGTGATGACCCATCGCGCCGTCCCGTTCAGGGCGGACGCCCGTGGTCAGGCGTCCCTACCTTCCTTCTCTGATGATTCCTTTGCTTCCGCTTCGCTGTTGGATCGACCTTCGTCAGGCGAAAGCGTTTCCGCGCCAAGATTAAGCTCATCGGCCGGCGCCCCGATCGCGGCGTTTTCACCGTCGCTCCCCTTCTCGGTTGGCGAAATTCCGGGAATGGTCAATTGTTGCGTTCCTGCGGCGAGTTCTTCATATGGGAGAGGTTCCGCCTCCGTTTCGGGGGAGGGGCTGTTCACTGGATTGTCCTCGTCCGGGTAGTTCGCAGCGGTTGGCTCATGCGGTTCGACATCGGCAGCCGGGCCGGGTTCACCGGCGTGGAAGGAATCGTAAGCATGCCCGTAAGGCGAAGGCGCCGAGTGACTTTCTCCTTCGGTAACGGGATGCTCAGCGTCATCGTGGTGATGATCGGAGGAAACCTCTCCATCCGGCGGGTTGGCTGATTGGCTTGGTTCCGCGGGGTCGATGTAAGCGGAGGCGAGATTGGCGCGTTCTCGCCGCGCGCGCCGCTCGGCTTCTTCCGCCGCTTCGCGTTTTTTCACCGCCCGCTCATGGAAGTAAGCGAGCCAGATGCACGCTTCGTAAAGTCCGACCAGGGGCAGCATCAACGCGAGCATGACTCCAGCATCCGGAGTTGGCGTTATGATGGCGCTGACGACCGCGATCACCAGCACCGCGTAGCCGCGCGTTCGGCGCATGGTGGAAAAACTTAGCAAACCCAGCCGGATCAACGCGTAGACCACCACCGGGAGCTCGAAACCAAGTCCGAAAATCAACGTCAGGCGCGTGACAAACGACGAGTAGTCGCTGAAGCGATAGTCCGCCTTCCAGTCATGCGCGCGCGTGTAATTGTAGAAGAACTCGAGCGCCTTGGGCAGCACGATGAAGTACGCAAAACACACACCCACAAGAAAGAGACCGACGCCGATGCCCAGTGAAGACCAAAGCACTTTCCGCTCTTGAGGCTTCAGCCCAGGGAGGACGAACAAGAGGAAAAAATACAACAAGAACGGGAAGGAGACGATGATTCCGGCGATGAGTGAAAGCTTGATGGTGGTGTTGAAGCCTTCGGCGACTCCCAACGTCATCATGTTGATGATGTCTCCGCCTCGTTCGACCAGGTCGCGATCGAGCCGCGAATCCGGTTTTTTTTGCAGCATCCCCAGCGCGCTCTCGAGAGCCGCAGCGTTTCCGGCCAACACCTGACGCAGAAAGGCCTCGCGCTTTTCCGCGGGCAATAAAAGTGATGCCGAATAATGACGCAGCGCCTCGGCATGCGGGCGCAGGCGTTCGTCGGTCCCGGTCGCCGTTTGGGCCAGGAACGCGGCATGACTTTCGGGAGGCAAATCCAGCAGTCCGCGGGTGATCCTCTTGATTTGAATCCAGTCCTGAGCGGACACACTCGAGGGAAGTGTCTCGGATTGCGGCCAGCCGACCTTGGCGGCGTGCATCGGGTACTGGACGATGCGCACCAACTCCTCCTCGAAGGTGAAGCAGCCGATCATCGCCAGCAGCAGCGTGATGATCATGCGCATGAGCATCTTGCGCAGGTCTTCCAGGTGCTCGAGGAACGGCTTTTCCTCGTCCTCCGCCATCAGCCCTCGCCCGATGGTCAGTTTCTCCCGGAGTCTGAAAAGCTTTCGGCCGAGCCAGAGCATGCTAAAAAAAAGAGACCCCGGGCTGGTGGGACTTCAACCCCAAGCCGCCGGGGCGGAAGAATGCTTAGCATCACACACATACTCCGGTCAAATGGCGTGCGCCGGGGAGGAGAGTAAAACTTGGCAGGCCTGCTGAGCCGGGGCCTTCGTCGGCGAACGGCTGTTTGTTGATGCGGCGGGAATCGATGGTAATATTGCGGCCCCCCATTGTCAGCGCAGCGTTTTGTCATTCCCCCCGCAGCCGCCGGTGACTTGTGCTTGACAAGCCTCTGCCAAATCCGTTAGGAGCTTAACCCCCTTTTATGAAAGAAGCCCCCTTCTTTGTTCTCTCGTTGTTGCTTGTTCCAGCGGCTTTGGGAGCCCCGGTCATCTCGACGCTCAACCCCACTGCCGGTGCCACCATCTCGGCGCTCAATAGCGTTCAGGTCACCTTCAGTGAACCCGTAACCGGAGTTGATGCGACGGATTTCCTCATCAATGCCGAAGCCGCAGTGGCGGTCAGTGGCATCGGCACCGGGCCGTATACTTTTACATTTACTCAACCGCCTCCGGGGGCCGTGTCTTTGTCGTGGGAATTCGATCACGGCATCGCGGGAACCGGTGGGACCGGAGCTTTTGTGCCCGATGCCGGCTGGACCTACACGCTCACCGACATCGAGGAGCCGGCCATCGCGAAGATTCGCACTTCGATGGCGGGACAGGAGATGGATGCGGTGGTGCCGGCGGGGGGCGCGACAGTCAGTGTGCTGACACAAGCAGAGGTGACTTTCAGCGAAAATGTTACTGGCGTAGCAGCGGCGCATTTGGAGGTGAACGGCTCTCCTGCGACCACGGTAACAGGCGCGGGAGCGGGCCCGTATGTTTTCACATTTACTTCGCCGCCGGATGGATCCGTGACTTTCGCGGTGACAACATCGGCCCCGGGAATCTTCGATGGCGCCGGCAATCGTTTTTCTTCCGGCGCATCCTGGACGGTGACGAAGTCGCCGGCCGTTCCCGGTATCATTATCACCGAGTTTCTGGCGGCCAATGCTTCGGGACTGACTGACGAAAATGCTGAGACATCCGACTGGATCGAACTCACCAACACCGGGATGACGGCGGTGAATCTCGTCGGCTGGTCGCTGACCAATGACATCGACCGGCCGGACATGTGGATTTTTCCTTCGCGCACCATCAATGCAGGAGGGCGATTGATGGTTTTTGCGTCGGGAAAAGACCGCAAATCGGCATTTACCAGTCCTCACACCAATTTCGCGTTGAGCGCTGAAGGCGGATACCTTGCCTTGTTCTCGCCGGACTCACCGCGCCTTCCAGTTTCGGTTTTCGAGGCCTATCCACCGCAACGCTACAATATTAGTTACGGCCTGCTGTCGGATGGGTCCTTGCGCTACTTTTCACCGCCTTCTCCCAACGCCGCCAACGCTGCCACCGGCCTGATCGAGGTTACCCCCCGGCCGACGGTAAGCGTCAGCCGCGGATTCTTTAACGAGGCCTTCCCGCTTATCCTGAGTTGCGTTGACCCCGCGGCAGTCATTCGTTACACGCTCGATGGTTCCGTCCCCATCGCCACGAGTCCGCCCTACACCGCGCCTCTTGCCGTTTCAAACACCACTGTCCTTCGCGCCGTTGCGTTTAGCCCGGACAAGGTGTCCAGCGAAACCATCACGCACAGTTATCTGTTCCTCGATCAAGCGCTCGCGCAGGCAAGCCCGCCCTATAACAATCCGGCTCGGACAGACGACGAAACGAACCCGCCGCTCCCGACCGTGAGCAATGCGCCGGGCGGCGTCGCCTTTCCAATTCATTGGG
This sequence comes from Verrucomicrobiales bacterium, assembly GCA_050998515.1. GTDB lineage: Bacteria > Verrucomicrobiota > Verrucomicrobiia > Verrucomicrobiales > V1-33 > JBPCQC01. The sequence continues at coordinate 4,697 of JBPCQC010000114.1, read as the reverse complement.
GGACGAACACCAACCCGATCTATGCGTTTCCTGGACGCATCACGAACCTGGCCACTGGGCAAATTCCGGCTGATTACGGCATGGATCCGGAGATCGTCGATGATTCGGCGAAATACGGCGACAACGGGGCAGTCGATGCCGTGGCTGGTCGAACCAACCTTGAACGCATCCGGCAGTCGATGCGCGAGTGGCCATTGCTGTCGATTGTATTGAAGAATGATGACGTTTTTGGAAGCGCCGGCATTTACACTGAGCCAAACGTTCGCTCGAAAGGCGCTGGCTTTGAGAAGCCATGCTCGGTGGAATTGTTGCTGCCGGATGGCACCACAGGATTCGCCACCACCTGTGGCCTCCGTATTCATGGCAATGCCAGCCGCGAACCCTGGAAAAATCCCAAACACGGATTCAAACTCAATTTCAAGGGCACCTTCGGCGCCGCCACCCTTGACTACCGGCTTTTCCCCGACTCGCCGGTGCATGAGATCGATGATCTCATCCTGCGCGCAGATTTTAATTCAAGTTGGACGCATTGGGACGGCCCGACCCAGCGACCCAAAGGCACCCGGATGCGCGACGCCTTTTGCAAAGACACGTTCCGTGACATGGGCCGGGTAGCCGGACACCACCGTTACGTGCATCTCTTTATCAATGGTCTCTACTGGGGAACCTACGACCCCACCGAGCAGGAAAATAACGGGTTCGCCGCCACCTATTTCGGCGGAAAAAAGGACGATTACGATGTGGTCGAACAGGGTGCTCTGAAAAGTGGCACCCTCACTGCCTACAGCGCCATGCTCGCCATCTCCTCGCCGATCGACAACGCAAAATATGAGCAGATGAAGCAGGCGCTCGATGTGCCCTGGTTCATCGATTACATGCTGCTCCACTTTTACCTTGGACATCAGGACTGGGGTGATGACGTCAACAAGAACTGGTACGCGGTGCGGAATAAGAACGGCGGTCAATTCCGTTATTTGCCGTGGGATATGGAGAACCTGATGTGGGCTCAAACGGTGGACCGTACAACGGTTGCCAGCCCTCCCTCGGGGCTCCATCCGAAGCTGGTTACCAACAACCAATACAAACTCGACTTAGCCGATCTCGCTCACCGGCACCTCGTCGCGGTCGATGGCGCCCTCCAGCCCGCCGCCAATACCGCGCGCTGGAATGAATGGAGGGCGGTACTGCAAAATGGCATCGTCTGCGAATCGGCGCGGTGGGGAGACTACCGGCGCGATGTGCACCAATATCAGACCGCTCCCTACCCGCTCTTCAAATGGAACGTCGACTGGATGACTGAACAAAACCGGTTGGTTAACACTTACTTTCCCACGCGGACAAATATCGTATTGGGTCAACTCCGTGCCCGCGGCCTTTACCCGGCGCTCAATGCGCCGGAATTCAGCAACAACGCAGACAACGCGCTGATGGCCTCGCAGCGTGTGGGGCCCGGCTTCGAGTTGAAAATGACGCTGCCCACGCCGCCGCCGGCGGGCACGACCAGCGCTGGGACGATCTACTATACAACCGACGGATCAGACCCGCGCGTCTATTACGACACCACCGGTCAGCGGACCCCCGCCGCGCAAACCTACAGCGCTCCTTTTGCAATCAACGCCACGACCACCGTCAAGGCGCGCGCCCTCAATGGCACCGTTTGGAGTGCGCTCAACGAGGCTACCTTCACCATCGGCTCGATATCGCCCGCGGTGCGAATCACCGAGATTCACTACAATCCTCGCAACTCGCAGGGGGGCAGCTCGGCAGAATTCATCGAACTGCAAAATACCGGCGCGACGGAAGTCGATCTCGGTGGCTGGTATTTTGAAGGTGTCGATTTCATCATTCCGGCTGGCCTCACCATCGGCCCCGGCGATCGCCGCGTCTTCGCCAGCAACAACGCGCCGGCCACCTTTGCGGCTCAATACCCCGGCGTCACCGTGTCCGCCTACTTTGGCGGTGCGCTGAACAACGGCGGCGAGCGCCTCACGCTGCGCGACGATTCGGATCGCGCCGTTTTTAGTGTCGAGTACGACGATCTTTTGCCGTGGGCAACGGCTGCCGACGGCGTCGGCCCGTCGCTTGAGATCGTCGATCCTGACGGCGACCCGCAGTCGCCGTTCAATTGGAAGGCGAGCGCCCTGGCGAAAGGGACACCTGGAGCAGCGAACAGCTCTGCAGCCCCTGCCGCGATAATCATCAGCGAGTTCCTCGCAAACAATCGCGACCCGCTTGGCATGGAGATGGAGTTTGTCGAACTGCACAATCCTGGAGTGGCGCCCATGGACATCGGGAATTGGAAATTCAGACTCGATGGCGTTGATTTTACAATTCCCTCCGGAACCAGCGTGGCGGCGGGCGGCTACTTGACGATCGATGCCGTGTCTGCCGCTTCCATTCTTCCGCCATTGAATGACCTGCGCGGGGAAATCGTACTGTTATCAGCCACTGGCGCGCGGGTGGACGGTGTTCGCTATGGTCCGCAGGCAGCCGGTTATTCATTCAGCAGGATCAATGGAATTTGGACGTTGAGCAGTCAGACGCGAGGCGCAGCCAATGGGGCCGCCGCCTCAGCGCCGGTTGCTTCCCTCCGCTTCAACGAATGGCTCGCCAATCCGCTACCGGGCGATGACGACTGGATCGAGCTTTTTAATACTCACGCATCGCTGCCGGTGGTTCTCACCGGCTTGCTGGTCGGCGCCGGCAACGAGATCACCCGTGTTTCCCCTCCAGCGGCCATTGCCCCGACTGGTTGGCTACAATTGTTCTGCGTCGCCGAATCCCAACGGGCGGACACGCTCTTGTTTAACTTGCCAGCCGCAGGCACGACACTCGTTTTACAGAACGTAACCGGCGACGTGATCGACTCGGCGTCTTTCGCGGCACAAACTGAAAATGTCTCTCAGGGACGCATGCCTGACGGCACTGGAAGTATCACCTCGCTGGCTTATCCCAGTCCCGGCATTCGCAACCACGGCCCGCTGGCCGATGCGCCCCGCTTCAATGAGGTTCTTATCATCAATCGTGACGGCGACAACGCGCCGTGGGCCCGGCGTCCGCCTTGGATCGAAATCCACAACCCTCACGGAATCCCCATCGATCTAGCCGCCTGGCAACTGGTGGATCAAAATCTGAGGAGATGGTGGTTTCCCGCTGGCATCAACGTGCCTCCCGGGGGCTACCGCGCGATATGGTGCGACCCGATGCAGCTTCCGAGCACGTCTGCCCAGTCGCATCTGAACTCCGCCTTGTCGCTGGATGACGGATTATTCCACAGCATCATACTCATGAACCCCGCCTCACAAATTGCGGATCGAATTTCCTGGGGCCGCCAGATTTCAGATAAATCGATCGGGCGGCTTAACGATGGGACATGGGCTTTGCTTGCGATTCCGACGCGTGGTTCGGCCAATGTCGGTCCAGCGATGCTTGGCACGCCGCCGTCGCTTCGACTCAACGAGTGGGTGGGAGTTCCAGTTCCCGGCGGCGTCGATGAATTTGTGGAAATCTTTAACACCGGCGCTGGACCGGTCGACATGGGCGCGCTCTGGCTGGGCGACGAGCCCAGCGAAGTTGGACGGCGCAAATGGCAGATTCCGGCGCTGACGTTCCTCGAACCGCAAGCACACGCTCTTTTCGAACCCGATTCGGGCGCCGGATCGAGTGGCTATTCCTTCGGGATTGATGCCGGGGGTGAGTATCTTCGCTTGAGCCATAACGATGCCGCTGTGACAGCGCTTGATTCGGTAAACTTCGGGCAACTCGGCGCGGGAGCGGCGCAAGGCCGCCTTCCGGATGGCTCCGCCACTATCGCCGACCTGGCGCCCACACCCGGGTCCGCAAACTCGACCACGCCAGGACCAGTATTTATCCGGCGGCCGCGGTCGATTGCGGCTCCGGCCGGACAAATCGTCCAGCTTTCGGTGATGGTTCAGGGCGTCGCGTCGTTCCAGTGGCTCCGCAATCAAGTGATCATCGACGGACAAACATCTGCATTCCTTACTCTTGGCCCATTGACCGCGGCTGACGACGCGGTGTATACGTGCGCCGCGACGAACGCCGCCGGCAGCACGCTCAGCCTCCCGGCACGTGTGACTGTCCTCTACACCTATGCCGCCTGGGCTGCTGAAAAGGGGGTGGGCGCAGCAAATCAGGACCCCGACAATGACGGGTTGACTAACGGCGCCGAATTTCTGGCCGGAACAAATCCATTGTCCCAGGCCACGGCCGCAGAACGGGCTGCCGTTCACGCAATCGGCGGCGGACGATTCGCGGGCGGAGCGTCGTTTTTGAGCATGGACCTGCGCCTCAATCGCCGCGCCGCCTACTCCGGCCTCAACGGTGAACTTTCCCCGAACTTGCTTTCCCCTTGGACATCGGTGTCTCCCAGCTCGATTGAAGTGCTCGCCACCGAGGCTAACGGCGATCAGCGCGTGCGCTTCGAATTCGCCGTCCCGCCGCCCGCGTTACGCCAATTCCTCCGCATGCGCTTGGAACCGTGAAACCCCGTGGCAGCGACACTCTTGTCGCTGATGTGAATGCGGTCGTGGCAGCGACACTCCTGTCGCTGCTGTGAATGCGGCGTAGCAGCGACACTCCTGTCGCTGATGTGAATGCGGTCGTGGCAGCGACACTCCTGTCGCTGATGGGAATGCGGCGTAGCAGCGACACTCCTGTCGCTGAGGTGGAATGTGCCC
>JBPCQC010000102.1:0-60331 GCA_050998515.1 Verrucomicrobiales bacterium | reverse complement strand
CTACCGCATGAAAGACCGCGTCGAATCCTAGACAACCCCCGGCTTTCACCAACTGTCCAAACCCGCCGTGCCCGCAACCGATTTTCAAACCGCCCAAATCATCCGCTTTTCACGCCGCCGCTCGCATTGGCAAAGGCGCTATCGAAACTGGCCCCCTCTGGTCCCGCATATTCGGTCACCACTGCCTTTAAGCCCGCCGCCGCACAGATTTCCTTCGTGTGTTCGTCGCTCCGGCAGGTCACCACTGTCCATGAATCGAAATGCGTTTTATTCCTCAAAATTTCCTGGAGGTAATCGCCGTAATTCAGGCACACCGTCAGGGCGTGGAGCTTTGCGCCTTCCGTCGTCATGGGTGGGGAAGGATAGATCAGCTTTTCGGCGAAGACAGCGGCAGGTCCACATGCCGGGTGGTGACGTCCTCGAAAACCAATTTCGGCTTGCCCACCAGCGCTGTCTCGCACGTCTTGCAGGGCCGGTCTTCTCCCCCATAGGTGAGCAGAATCACTTTTTCCGCAGACGAGAGAAACCCCGCCCACCACGCGTGCGGCGCGAGATTGGCCACCACCACCCGAGCCTGCCTTGCCGTAGCCACCGACGTGGCCTGATCCATCATCACGACTTTCGCTGCCGTGCGGTCGTAGTCTGGCCGCAAATGCTCGCGCTGAATCAGCAGCGAAGTCAACACCAGCACATCGGCGAAATCCACCCCTGGCAAAAACGAGCGCAACTCTTTCGGCGTTGGCCGAAGGCAGTAGCGCCGCTGCCGTGGCTTCCCGTCCAGCTTGGCGGCCAACGCCAACACCACCACGCCTCTCTCCGGGCGTCGTGCCTCTGACTCGAAGGAGAACCACTCATTCTTAATCCGCTCCCGATGACCCACATAGAATTTCGCCCGACGAAACTGGCCAGCCAGTAAAAAATGCCCACGATGCGGTTTCTGTAGAAAATCAGGGTGTAGTGGCTGATTCAGGTGCGCCAGTCGAGGCCACTCGCCATCAATCAAGGTGGACGAGCCAAGATAGCCTTGGGCTGTCCTCTGTGCAGCTGCCGCCCGCCAACCCTTCACCTGCTCGCCTCTACTGCCAACCTCCCAAGCCTCACCCAGCAAGCGCGCGAACGTGTTACGGAATAATTGAAGACCATATTCGAGATGGGGGGCGGCGACGATCATGACGAGCCACAAAGCAGGAGGTTGAGGGAAACCTGGATTCCCTCATTTTGGACGCATGGCCTCGTAGGCGGCAAGATCGCCATTGGCCGCCTTGAGGCTCTCAAACTCGGCTTTGTCCGCAGGAGGAAGGCCCTTGGCGAAGCTCTTTATGGTGTCGATCTGTTTTTGCAGTGTCTCACGCCGGTCATGGAGGGAATCGACATATTCCTGGTAGGGCAGGTTGATATACGGCTGGGCGGCCTGCGGCCCCATCGCCGTGAGGATGTCCAGTTGATTCATCAGCGCAACACGCTCCCCCACCAGGCTGTTCGTCTCAGAAACCCGTTCCGAGAGCGCCAAGGCCGCACCAGCAAAAGCAGCCGCGTTGGGATCATCTTGATGTTGTTTGTAAAATTCTGGCGCGCTGTAGATGATGTCGTTCAAAAGAGCGTTCGAATCCTTCGTAAGCAACTGCGCCACGTCGCTTGGCCACGCTACCTGATCTCCCTGAAGACCAGCTTTCAGAGAGATTCCCAGCTTCTGCCAAGCATCGGCATAGTTATTTTCATAGGGCGTGATCTCAGCAGCTAAGGCACGCTGAAGGTAAGAAAGCGCGCTCGCTGCATCGCCGCTTTTCATCTCAGCGACCGCTCCCAAGATCGCAGGCCAGGGTGAATCTGGTTGGAGCGACGCGAGTTTCTTGATGCCTTCAGGGTCTTTGAGAAATTTTTCCGCGTAGAGTAATGAAGCAAAAAGCAAATCAGGATTGTCGGGAAACTTGGACAATGCCTCATTAAATAGCGTGGGATCGGCGGCGACTAACGCCGCTAGAGCGTAGTCTTGCGCGGAAAGCTCGGTGGCTGCTGCTAAGTATTTTTGAACTTGCGCGGCAGGCATCCATACCTTTGGTGGCTTTTTGGCAAGAATTAGAGCAAGCCTTTGTTTATCCTCTTCATGGTATCCTGCCTTGTCCAAGACAAAAAGCCTAGCTCGCCGTCGTTGCTCTTTCTGAATTTTGATAAGTTCTTCCGGCGTCCATGAACTTTTCTTTATCCAGTTTCTCATGAACTCTTCATATTTTGATTCGATTGCGGCCTCGATCGCTGGATCAAAAACATTTCCCTCATTCTTCGCAGCCGCATCATTTGGTGCCGCAACAAAATCTACCTTATTTATTTTTGATTTTGCCGAAATGCGAGACCCACCTTCCGGCAAAACCTCCTTCCCAGCCGTATTTTCGTTCGGTCCACGTAAAAAAAGAAGGCCTGCGAAAACGACAAATAAAATTAAACTTATTTTTAAGGGCATACTTTTCATGACATTAGACAGTCATACTGTCATCACAATGTCGAACCAAGGGAAAATCTAGTGCTTAATTGCATAAATACTTAATATATGCTAAGCTTTCGGCATGAGCCGAAAAGCCCTTCCCTTGAGTTGTGATCAGACAGAGAAACTTTTGTTGGAAAAGATGCGCGATCATGCCAGCAGCCCGCAAAAGATGGCCCTGCGGGCGCGCATCGTGCTCGCAGGCGTGGCAGGCACCGCACGCAACGCCACCGCCCGGGAGGAAAAGATTACTGTTAATACCGTGCGTCACTGGGCTGAAGCCTTTTCCAAAAAGGGATTGTTGGGATTGCAGGATCGTCCGCGCAGCGGGCGCAAGCCGCGCCATGGCCAGCAATTGCGTGATCGTGTTCTCGCTCAATTAGAAAAACCGCCGCCCAAAGGACAGAGCCTGTGGGATGGAGCCGCATTGGCCCGCGTTCTTGAGGTGAGTGCGCATGCGGTCTGGCGGGTGTTGCGTGCCGAAGGCATCTGTCTGCAGAGGCAACGCTCCTGGTGTGTGAGCACGGATAAAGACTTTGCTGCCAAAGCCGCCGATATCGTGGCTCTTTACCTGGCACCGCCCCAAAACATCCTGGTTCTGTGTGTGGACGAAAAGCCGAGCATTCAGGCCCTGGAACGCGCCCGGGGCTACGTGCAAACCTCCAGTGGCAAGATCGTTCAAGGAATTAAGAGCACTTACAAACGACATGGCACTCTGAATCTTTTTAGCGCCCTGGAAGTCGCCACCGGTCACATCAAAGCCAGCACCACGGCAACCAAGACGCGGGCGGATTTTCTAGCCTTCATGGATACGGTGGTGGCGGAATATCCCGCCGAGCGAGAGCTTCACGTCATCCTGGACAACTACTGCACGCACAAGAAAGTCGATCCTTGGCTAGCTGCCCATCCCAATGTGCATTTCCACTATACACCGACCTCCGCCAGTTGGCTTAATCTGGTGGAAGTCTGGTTCTGCCTCTTCTCACGAAAGGTTTTGCGACACGGAAGCTTCACCGACACAGAAACGTTGCGAAAAGCCATCGAGGATTTCATCGAGGTTTACTCCATCAACCCCACCCCCTTCCAGTGGCGGAAGCGAGAGGTGCGGGGATCACAGCTGCGAAATACAATCATTAATTTATGCAATTAAGCACTAGTTTGGAAGACAACAGTTGTTTTGTAAGCTAGTTCTCCAAGCCGAATTTGCATTATTTGAGGACGCGAAGGAGGAAATTTGACCCTGGCAATCTTCCACCGTGCCGCCAGGGAGAAACATTGTCGTCATAGTGTCAGCATCACGCTGACAATCAATTTTTGCATTTCCAGTCAGTGTGTTACAAAACGAAGAAAATTCTTGCTCGCAGGCAGCTACAGCTGCTGGGGTGCTGACCCAATGACCAGCACGGCTCTGCACTGAAAGTATGCCTACTCCGAAAAGTGATCCGATGGCAATACTGCTTCTCTTAGCGAAGGTCCGTCGCGTCATCGAAGTGTGGTTTTTAGATGTCTTTTTCATGTTGGTCGTTTTGCGTATTGTTGTTTATTGCGGGAGGAAGAATTAAACCCGTGCCTTTGGTTTTGAGGGGGCGGCAGTGCGGATAGGCAGCACTACGGGGGACACACGGCAAAGACCGACGGCATAGCCCCAACTCATCACAAGAGATGATCCATAGGACGCCATATCCGGCTGTCGGAGCGAAGCGAGTCCGGCAAGTTCTGCATTATTCAGTAGCAAGACCTTTTTTGGCCGTAGGCGCGATCCATAAAACAAGTCCGTGGCAAGAGTGTCCCAGTCTCTCATACCAAGAAAGGGTTCACCTGTGGGAATCCCCTTGCCGGAAATAACACAAGGAAGCGCGACGGCAACCGTCTCGGGAAAACCGCCCGCCTCGGCTACCACTGCCTGGATCTTAGTAAGCAGGAAATCACGCAAACATTTGCGCGCTTGCTGGCGAGCTGCCGCGCCGAGTAGAGTGGGAAACGGGAATGTAGTAAAATTGCGTGCGAAGAGCTTCGTGACGGAGCGAAATCTGATCTTAAAGAAGGTCTTACCGACATCACACACGAGGGTCGAGTCTGGATCGCCAAAGAAGGGGAGTGCATCCAACGCCGCCGTTCTAGGACGGTCCGCAAATTGAACCGGAAAGGGGCTATTGGCCAGCGCAGCGCGGCATTCCTCATCCTCGGCCCAGCCGCCCATGACGACCACTCCGTCGAGCGTGCGTAAATCGGGGTGCCTCTTGCCCCTGAGCCGGATGGTGCCGTCGTGCACACCGGTAAGGAAAGTAGCCACGCCTTTGCCCCAGCCTTTTTCAAAAGGGATAGCCACGGGCCGAGCGGTGCCCACAGTTTGGAAATCGCCCAACTCGAGTGGGGTAATCGCCGGGTGCGAAAAACGCTGTGCAACGAATGGTGCAGCGGGCCGTGCTAGGCGGGATTTGCGCGGGGGGGGTGGCGAGGAGAGTGCTCACAAAGCTGCGGTGAGCGAATTTGCCAAATTTTTAAGCACTCCGTCAATAAAAAGATACGCGGAGAGCGAAGAAAGTTGAATTCACGCCCTAAGCCGCTATGAATTATCCGCAGAAGCGTGAAAACCCGAACAAAGGCCTGAAATCACCGGAACGGGGACTTCTTCTCCGCGAGCTCGCGTTCGAGGCGGTGGCACATGAGGTCGCAGAGTTCGAGAATTTGCGAATAGGAGATAAAGAAGACCGTCGAGAAATGGGGCGCGTTGGGAAAACTCACGCTCCCCGATGTGCTTCACGTCCGGCGCGGCGCATTCGTCGTCGTGATGGCACCCATGCTGACAGGCGTCCTATTTCTCCTCGAAAAACTTACGGCCGAGGATCCCGAGATGCCGTCCGCCGACCAAACGCACAAGGTCGTCTTTGAAGTCTCCATCGATGGCGTGGAGAAATGGCAGGGGGTATTGCGCAACGTCAAGAACACCCACAAGGAACTCGGCGGGGGACGAAGATCGAAGTCGTTCCTCATGGCAAAGGCGTCGGGATGTTGCTCGCGAAGACCTCCGCCGAAAACGCCGATCTGAAGGCGAAGCTCGAAAAAACTGCGCGCCGATGGCGTCGTCTTCGCCGCGTGCGAGAACACAATGAAGCGTAAGAAGCTGGAAAAGAAGGACCTTGTCGGGCGAATGGTCGGCGGGAACAGTCACAACCGGATAACCGACGCGATGCCAGTGGGCGAGGCACTTTAGCCGAAAGGGCCGCGCCTGCCCCAGCACTGCATCTCCGGACGGTGGTCCCGATCAGAGCGCGCGGAGGAATGCCGTAAGGTCGGCTTTCTCCGCGGTGGTGAGCTGGGTGCCGAGCACGAGATTGAAGAACTCGACGGTGTCCTCGAGCGTGAGGAGCCGGTCGTCGTGCAGATAGGGCGGGCTGTCTTTGATGCCGCGCAGCGGGAAGGTCTTGATCGGGCCGTCGGCGCTGGCTTTGCGGCCATTGATCATCTTCTCCTGGAAGAAGCGTTCGACCCGCAGGTTGTGCATCGAGTTATCGGTGTAGTAGGGCGGCGGATGGCAGGTGGCGCACTGCGCTTTGCCAAAGAAGAGTTGCTCGCCGCGTTTCTCTGCGGCGTTGGCTTTGGCCGAATCGAGCTTGCCGAAGAGGTTGAGTTTCGGCGCGGGCGGGAAGTCGAGGAGCTCCTGAAATTCCGCCATGAAATGCACCTGGCTGCCGCGTTCCAGCGGGTTCACGCCTTTCTTTGCGGCGGCCGCGGGGTCGCCGTCAAAGTAAGCCGCCCGCTGCTCGAACTCGGTGAAATCTTCGACAGTCTTCAGCGCACGCTGCGAGCCGAAAAGGCGCTGCACGTTCACGCCGCGAAGCGTCGGCGTGTCGATGCGGTGTCGGTGTGCGTCAGGCCGGATGTCGCCGACAGTGTGTGTCGCGGCGTTAGTGTGGCCATTGGCGTGGCAGTCGAAGCAGCTGACCCCGAGGCTCGCGTGGAGCGACCGGCGATCGTCGGTGGAGTTGAACTGCTGCTGTGGGAAGGGCGTAACAAGGAGTCGCAGACCTTCGAGCTGCTTGGGATTGAGCACGTCCTTGAAGAGATCGAAGTGGTTCGCAAAGGTGACGAGCTGGCCTTTGGACACGTCGCCCAAATCGGGGCGCGTGGTGAGGTAGATGGGCGCGGGAAATTCCGGAAGCAGGTGCTGCGGCAGGTCAAAGTCGAGATCGAAGCGGGTAAGATCACGCCCGGTTTGTTTCTTCACTTCATCGATCTGCGGCTGCGGAAAAACCATCCCGCCTGCCTCGTGATGCGGATGCGGCAACGGATGGAAGCCGGCGGGCCATTGGTTCTTCGCCTTGATCTCATCCGCGGACATCGCGGCAAGTTTCTCCCACGTCAGGCCCTCGGGCAGCTTCACACGCCCTCCGGCCTGCACCGGTTTGCCGCGCGACATCGTGACACCCGGGGCGGGCTGATCGGCGAGATCGTAACGCTCGGCGAGCAAGTCTTTATGCCGCTTGGAGAACTTGGCCTTCTCGTCCGAGAGCCGTTTGACGAGGGCGGCGAAATCCTCCTGGGCGAAGGCGGGGGTAGGGAAAGTGGCGAGCGCGAGTGCGAAGAGCAGCGGCGAAACGAGTTTGGTTTTCATAGTTGGATGTGGGCGGTCGCGGGCTCTCGACATCCGCATCTTACACCGCCGGTTAGCTTCGGCTTGAATACTTCTTTCCACTGGTTACCACAGGCATTGCCTATGGAACTCCACCAGCTCCGCTACGCGCTCGCCGTCGCCCGGATGGGCAATTTCAGCCGCGCCGCCGCGCACTGCCACGTGTCGCAGCCCTCGCTCAGCCAGCAAATTCAAAAGCTGGAAGCCGAACTCGGCGACCGGCTTTTCACCCGGCTGAAACGCGAGGCCGTGCCGACAGCCGCGGGCCGCGCCCTGCTCATCCGCGCCGCCCGTATCATCGGGGATGTCGAGGCGGCGCAGCACGATGTCGCCGATGCGGGCGGCGAGGTGCGCGGCGTAGTTGCCCTCGGTGTGCTGCCGACCATCGCGCCGTATCTGCTGCCGCGCGTGCTGACGCTTTGCCGGCAGCGTTATCCCCGGCTGGACGTAGTCATCCACGAGACGACGACCGCGCAACTCCTGATCATGGCCGCTGCGTGCGAGATCGATTTTGCGGTGCTCAGCGGGACGATCCCCGACGACCGATTCCAGCGCGAAGATCTCTTCTCCGAGGACTTGCTCCTGGCCGTGCCGGCGGATCATCCACTCGCCGGGCGGCGAAGCGTGCGGCTGGAGGACGTCGAGACCGAGCGTTTCATCCTCCTCCAGGAAGGGCACTGTCTCGGCGATCAGGCGTTGCGCTTTTGCGATCAGCAGAAGTGCCATCCGCAGGTGATCTTCCGCACCGCGCAGCTCGAGACCATCCAGGCGCTCGTCGCGGCCAGCGTCGGTGTCTCGCTCATCCCGCGCATGGCGTGCCAGCCCGGCCTTCCGCATCGCCCCGCATACGTCGTCATCGCCCCGCCGCGTCCCACGCGCACCGTGGCCGTGCTTCGGCGCCGAGAGCAGTACCTTAGCCGCGGCGCATCCGCGCTTCTCGATGCGCTCCGACAGACTGCAAAACCAAAGCCCTAACGTGGCAGACCTGGGGTTGGTATCGCCCACGGAATGGTGGCGACGGCGGCGACATCGGCGCGTTTGAGCTAGCGATTCCATCGAGCCGCAGAGTGAAGCAGGCACTCCTGCTTGCCCTTCAACCAATGGCAGGACATAAGGGCCTGCCTCACTGACGACAGATCCAAAGGAACCCGCACTTTGGCACGTTTGAAATCATTTTCGCTGCCGGCATTCACCCTTTATCCGCGCTCGCCCGCTCAAGGGCTGCAAAAATTCGCCATAGGCGAAGGACGGGATGTTCAAGGCCGACCAATTAGCGGAGGCGGTAGTGAAAGCCCTCAGTGAAACCAGGAAATGAGCGATCGACATGAAGCAATACTTGTCCTGGTATTGGGAAATCCGGTTACGCTTGCTGACAGCTTGCATGAGCGCCAACCAGGTTTGGGAGGTTGACTGTTTCGGCCAATACTCTAATTTGTCCTCACTTGCGCAGGTTCTTATCAGCTTTGGTATTTGTGCTATGGACGGCGTGCTACGGCCACTGTCTGGCGGAGCAGCATGGGCTGGTGGCAAAGGAAGATTTGCATTGTTGTGGTGAGGATGGATGTGCCGGGGAGACGGATGGCAGCGCTCCCATCGACGAGCCGCAGGATCGTCCCTGCGGCCTCTGTGATTACTTTCAGTCAGATGTCCTGTCGGCGATTCAGCCGTTTTCGCTGGCGGCTGCGGTCTTTTTCGTCGTGGATACGATCGGATTCGGGTGTTGGAATGAAGTTCTTCCGCAAGAACTGGCGGTTGGGAAAGCGCGGGCGTTCATCGACACCGGCCAGAGCTGTTGGTTGCGAGTTTGGGAATATTTGGCTCGAACGGCGGTGCCGGTGCGCGGCCCTTGCCTGGTGAGTTAAGACCACGCCTTTCGTTTTGCGGATGGTGTAGGTCGTGTGCGCTGAAGACAGCCTGATGTGGGCCGTCCTTTCCTGCGTTGCCCTCTTAACTCGCCGAGTCACCGATATGTATTCCCACCGTCTTGTCATTACGATTATTATTTTGAACATACCTTCCTTCGCGCTGCGATCGGAGGAACAGGCAACCGCATTGTCCATCGAGACCTTGGTTGCGCAGACGCTTTCGGAGAACCCCGAGCTTAAGTTCTATGAGGCGGAGATCGTCGCCGCAAAGGCCGCTCGAAGCGCAGCCGGACGCCTGCCCAATCCGGAACTTGATCTCGATCTTGGCCGCAAGGCGGTGCGCAGTTCGGATACCTCCGCATCAGGAGTCGCCTGGGCAGCAGCGCTGGCTCAGCCAATCGAATGGCCGGGACGCCTGGGCTTGAGAAAGGCGATTGCCAACCGCGATATCGCTCTTGCCGAGCTAGGTTTGGCCCGCTTCAAGACAGCGTTGGCGGGGAAGGTGCGTTCGTTGGCGTACGGTTTGGCATTGCAGCAGGAGAGGACGGCAGCGGTGACTGAGGTGCAGAATCGGTTGACCGCCTTGAAAGACGTCATCGTGCAACGCGACCCCGCGGGAGTGACGCCGTTGCTTGAAACAAAGGTTATCGAAGCGACCGCGGTCGTCGTTCAAAAACAAGCTGCCGATGCGGAAATCGAGATGCAAAAAGCTCTTCTCGAGCTCAATCAACTTCGCGGAAGGAGAGCGACAACGCCCCTTGTTGTTCGCCGAACTGACTTCACCTTTCCCGCTTACGGAACCGCCGACGAACTCCTGGCAGAGGCTGCGCAAAACAACTACGAAATCAGAGTCAGAGTTCGCGAACTCGAACAGCAGGGCCTGAAGGTCGCTCTCAGTAAAAACGAGCGATTTCCGACTTTCACTGTAGGTCCCACGCTTTCACGTGAGAGTGCTGGGGAAACGGAAACTGTGGCCGGCATTGCGCTCTCCGTGCCACTGCCAATCTGGAACACCGGCAAAGCGAATGTCACGGCTGCCCAGGCGCGCCTCGTGCAGGGCCAGGCTTCATTGCTCTCGACTCAGCGCGAAATCGAGCGGCAGGTGACCGAGGCTGCAATGCTCTATCAAACGCATCAACAACGGCTGAAAGCGTGGAAACCAGATACGCTAAAAAGCTTTCGTGAAGTCGCCGCGTTGGCGGACCGGCATTATCGACTCGGCGCTGTCGAGGTCGCCACTTATGTCGAACTTCAGGAAAAATACCTCGAAGCGCTGGAAGCGATCAACGAGACCAATGCCGCGGCGGTCGAAGCAGCGCTCAACCTCGAACAACTGGTGGGGATTACCGATGCGCTGGTTCGCTCGTCGGAAGCTGAAGCATCAGCTAAGAAGTCCCCAAAAACCCGCTCTGCCAGCAGCACCCGAGTTTCAAACCCCTAATTCAATATGAAAAGATTTGGACTCATCCTTCAAATTGTGGTCGGCCTGGGTTGCTTTTTCGGCACGGGTGTGGCCCTAAAGGCAGACGCCAACCGTGGCATTCCAAAGGTTGTCCAAAGTAAGGATGACCCAAATATCGGCATCAAGTACAAGAAGAACCAGGGCCTCTTCGTCACTGACATCTCGGCGCGTTTGATTGGATTGCGGATGGCCGATGTCGAGGAAAAGGCCCTGCCGAAGCGGATCGAATTCACGGCCCAGGTTTACGACACGTCTCCGGTTGGAAAAGCATTGGCCACCGGCTGGGTGCCAACCTCTCAGGCCGAGGCTCTCCCAGCCGGAACCGAACTGGTCGTTGGAGAGGGAACGAGAGGCGTCATCACAAGCGTTTCTCTGCTCAGCGCCGCCGTCAATCAACAAGCCGAGGCATTACTCGATGTGGACGACCCGGAAGACCGCCTGGCCGTCGGGCAATTCGTCGAAGTTTCAGCATCGCTCCCATCCGCCGGCGACGCGGTGGTGGTTCCCAAAAGTGCGGTGCTCAAGACCAGCGAGGGCACCTTCGCTTACGCCGACAATGCTGGCTGGAAGGTCCGCACTTCCATCAAAACGGGAGCCCAGAACGACGGCTATGTCGAGGTCATCGAAGGATTGTTGGCGGGCGATTCAGTAGTGACCAACCCCGTGATGACGTTGTGGATGACCGAGCTGCAACTCACCAAGTCAGGCAAGGCCTGAAGTTGCGGCCACTAAGCGCCGGTCGGCGCTGACGTAGACATCTCGAGTCCTAACAATCCACCCATGAGCTGCGCCCGATGATTCACTGGCTGATCGACTTCTCATTGCGCAACCGGGCGATCATTCTGCTGGCCACGGTGATCGTCATCGGAGTCGGCGCTTTTAATGCGTGGCGGCTTCCCGTGGATGCCGTGCCGGACATCACGAACATTCAGGTACAGGTCAACACCCCGGTGGGTAACCTCGCGCCGGAAGAAATCGAAAAGCTCGTCACCATTCCCATCGAGACGGAAATGAGCGGGCTGCCCGGCATGACTGAACTGCGCTCTCTCTCAAAGTACGGGCTTTCGCAAGTGACGATGGTTTTTGAGGACGGGTCGGACATTTACCGGCTGCGGCAAATGGTGTCGGAACGACTACAAACCGCACGCCAAAGTCTTCCGGAAGGTCTGACTTCCAGTCTCGCGCCGACCGCCACTGGGCTCGGCGAAATATATTACTACTCGCTGAGCTACGCGCCGGGGCCAAAAAACGTTTCATCCGATCCCAAGGAGCGTCTGATGGCGCTTAAGATTCTCCATGATTTCACCGTCAAACCGCTGCTGCGCCAGGTGCCCGGGTTGGCCGAGGTGAACACCTCCGGTGGTTACGAGAAGCAATTTGTCATTCAGCCTGATCCCGCGCGGCTGCAAAGCGTCGGGCTGACGTTGAGCGCCATCGCAGACAAGGTCGCCGAGAATACCGACAACGTAGGAGGGGGCCTGATTGAAATCGGCGGGGAGGCGATCGCCATTCGCGGCAACACGCGCGTGCAAACATCTGAAGACCTGGCGTCTATTCCTCTGAAGTTCGGAGCGGGCGTGCGGCCGATCCTTGTCAAGGACGTAGCGACTGTCGCCATCGGTCACAGCGTCCGCACGGGCGCCGCCACCGAGGAAGGGGCCGAGGCAGTCATCGGCACGGCGGTGATGCAGATGGGGGGCAACAGCCGCATCGTCGCGCAAGCGGTGCACGAGCGCTTGCGTGAGATCCAGCAAAAGCTTCCCAAGGACATAGTCATCCGCGCACTCTACAATCGCTCGACTCTGGTCAACAAGACGATCCGTACGGTCGAGAAAAACCTATTCGAGGGAGCCATCCTTGTGGTCGTCATCCTGTTTCTGCTGCTCGGCAACATCCGCGCGGCCATCATCGTCGCCTGCGCGATTCCGCTTTCGATGCTTTTTGCCATGACCGGCATGGTCGAGAGCCGCACTTCCGGCAATCTAATGAGTTTAGGAGCAATCGACTTCGGACTCATCATCGACGGCGCAGTCGTCATCGTGGAAAACGTTATCCGCCATCTCGCGGAGAAACAGCAAAACCTGGGCCGTCTGCTCAGTCGCGAAGAGCGGTGGGAGGCGGTGCGCTACTCGTGCAAGGAAGTGGCCAATCCCATGTTCTTCGGCGTGCTCATCATCACGGTGGTGTACGTGCCGATTCTCGCTCTGACCGGCATCGAGGGGAAGATGTTCCGGCCTATGGCCATGACGGTGATATTCGCTCTGGTCGGTGCCCTGGTGCTGGCGCTGACACTGATGCCGGTGCTCTGCTCCTATTTTCTGGGCGGCAAGGTCCGCGAGAAGGACTCCGTACTGGTTACGTTTTTCAAAGCGCTTTACCGGCCGCTCCTGAACTTCGCTCTGCGGTTCCGCTGGCCGGTTGCGGCGGCCATGTTCGCGCTTTTCGGCTGGTCAATGTGGACGCTGAGCAGGATGGGCGCTGAGTTCATTCCCGAACTGGACGAAGGCGATATCACCCTCCAACTGATCCGCAGCAGCAGCGCCGGGCTTGAGGCTTCGCTCGACCTTCAACTCAAGAGCGAAAAAGTGCTGCGGGAAAAGTTTCCGGAAATTGGGGCCATCTTTTCCCGCATCGGCACCAGTGAGATCGCGATGGACCCAATGGGACCAAACGTCGCCGACACTTACCTGATGCTCAAACCGAGTTCTGAGTGGCGGAAAAACAAGGACGGCGATCCGGTCAACAAACAGCAACTGGGCGAACTTATGCGGGACGAACTGGCCCTTCTCGTCCCAGGCCAGGGCTACCTGCTGACACAGCCCATCCAGATGCGGTTCAACGAAATTATGGCCGGCGCACGCGCGAATCTGGTCTGTAAAATCTTTGGTGAGGACTTCGAGCAACTTGAAAAGCTTGCGGCTCGAGCGCGCGAAATCATCGCCGGGATTCCGGGCGCCAGCCAGGTCGAGCTCGATAATATCGGACGGAATCCCACGCTCGAAATCACGCCGGATCGCGGGGCGATGCAGCGCCTCAACGTGCACGGCGACGACATCAATCGAGTAATCGAAAGCGCACTCGCTGGCGCCGAGGCCGGCTCGATGATCGAGGGTAGCCGGCGCTTCGAAATCGTGGTCCGGTTGACCGAGGAGCTGCGCCATAATTTGGATGAGCTAACGCGGCTGCCATTGGCTACTGACGGCGGCGGCATCATCACGTTGGGCCAGGTCGCGAAGATTGCCATGACCCAGCAAGTCGGGACGGTGGCCCGCGAGTCGGGCCAGCGGCGAGTGAGCATTTTGATAAACAACGCCGGTCGCGACACCGAGAGCTTTGTCAAGGAGGCGCAACAACTTCTGCGGTCACAGATGGAGTGGCCCGCCGGCTATTTTTTCGATTTTGGAGGGCAGTTTAAGAATTTGCTCGAAGCGAAAAAGCGTCTCACCCTGGTCGTGCCGATGGCGCTGGCGCTCATCTTCGTCCTCATCTTCATGAGCTTTGGCAGCCTGCGTCAAACGGTCCTCATCTTTCTGTGTGTTCCGCTCGCTGTCACCGGCGGCGTCTTCGCTCTGCAACTGCGCGGCATGATCTTCACCATTTCCGCCGCCGTTGGATTCATCGCTCTCAGCGGCATCGCCGTCCTCAACGGAATCATGCTCATCAGCTTTATGAACCAGCTTCGACAAGAGGGCCGCACATTGCGCGAAGCGGTCATTCAAGGCACGCTGCTCCGCCTGCGCCCAAAGCTGATGACCGCGTTGGTGGCATCCTTTGGATTCGTGCCCATGGCCCTCTCCACTGGCGCGGGAGCCGAGGTGCAGCGCCCGCTCGCCACCGTGGTGATCGGCGGCATCATCTCTTCGACTTTTTTGACGCTCGTTCTCCTGCCCACCCTCTACGAGTGGCTGGAACAGGGTCCCGAGCGTCGCCGGCTGGCAGAAGTGGCGAAGGATCCTCAGCCGGAATTGCTGCCACAGCCGCAACCAACTTGATGAATATCAGACAGCGCCGAACCGTCTCACAACGAAACGAAATCCAAACCAAAACAACCCGATGAAATCCAAATGGCTCGTTCTAACCGCACTCGTAATCTTGACGAGTGGCATGCCTGCGTTTGCGGAAGAGAAGAAAGAAGCAAAACCCGGAGCGGCGAATGTCGAAGCTGGTCCCCGCAAAGGTCGAATGCTCGGCGATACTGGCGGAGAATTCTTTGTCGAGAAAGACGGAACGGTTTCCGTCATTTTTTACGACAAGGACAAAAAGGTGATCGCGCCCAGCGACGAGAGCGTGAACGTAATCGCCACCAAGGATGGCAAACAAACGAAGCTCGTGCTTGAGCCAAAAGGGAACTCGCTCGTGAGCAAGTCGAAGCTCCCCGAAGGCGAAGGTTTTCCAATCGCGGTGCAAGTGAAGAAAGGTGAAGGCAAACCCCGGAATTTTCGCTTCACGCTCGAGCTCTACACTTGCAAAGAGTGCAGCAACCCGGAATACGCCTGCACCTGCGCAGATCACTAAGATTGCGAAGGAAGGTAGCTCTGGGTCTTACGCCGTCAGGAATTCTGCCAAGAGAGCTGAGACGGAGGGTCCAGTTGACGCTGAGAAATTGCAGGCCACCCTCTGGGGATGGGACCTGCTGGCGGAGTATCTACGGTTGGTGACGGCGAAATCCTGGTATGGCCCTCAGCAGGCATTGGAAACGATTTTTGCCGGCGGAAGTTAAATGGCACCTGGTTGTTCGGCGCGCAGGCACAGCCCACCTTTCTGGAGGTCGAGGACAACCCGGATGAGTGTCTGGATCAATTGCTTACGGCCAGCCTTCTAAACGAGGCGCGGGGGGCCCACAAACGCCATCGGCTGCAGAAGGAAAACGGGCGAGAGGAACTGACGGCGCCGGGCTTTACTTCGGCAGGGTATTAGCAACGCCCGGATGCGACACCGCGCATACAGGCGCCTCGTTAACCCTGTCTGCCAGTGTTATCTCGAATAGAGCTCAACGATGAGCTGTTCGTTAACGATGGGATCGATTTCGTCGCGTGAAGGAAGGCGGTGCACGGTGCCACTAAGCTTATCCTTGTCGAAAGCGAGCCAGCCGGGAACGACGGCGGCCTGTGTCAAGTCGAGCGCGCGAATGGCGAGTTGTTTTGAACGCGGGTTTTCGCGCACGGAAACAATATCACCGGAGCGGAGTTGGCGGGACGAAACGTTAACTTTCCTGCCATTGACATCGATATGGCCATGGCTGACAAACTGGCGAGCGGCATTGCGGGTGATGCCCAAACCCATCCGGTAGACCACGTTATCGAGGCGGCTCTCGAGGAGCTGCAATAAGGTTTCACCGGTGACGCCTTTGCGGCGCTGGGCCTGGCCGAAAATGCGTCGAAACTGCCGCTCGAGCACCCCATACTGGTGGCGCAGTTTCTGCTTCTCGGAGAGTGCGATACCGTAATCGGAAGTTTTCTTTCTCCCGCTCCGTGCACCGTGCTGACCGGGACCATAAGGCCGGCGATCCAAAGCTTTGGAAGGACCGAAAATAGCAACGCCGTGACGGCGACTGATTTTGTCTTTGGGACCGGTATAGCGAGCCATGAAAAAATGGAAACGAGCTTCCGAGGGCGGAGGGGTGGATTAGACGCGGCGTGGCTTAGGCGGCCGGCAGCCGTTGTGCGGAATTGGTGTCACATCCCGAATCGCGATGACTTCGATTCCCATTGCCTGGACGGCTCGAACGGCCGATTCACGGCCAGCTCCGGGACCCTTAACCTCGACCAGCGCTTCCTTGAGCCCGTGGCCCATGGCCTGTCGGCAGGCATCCTGGGAAACCAACTGGGCGGCATAAGCGGTGCTTTTTCGCGACCCTTTGTAGCCCATTTTGCCGGCGCTTGACCACCCGACGACATTGCCGTTCGGATCGGTCACCGAAACAATTGTGTTGTTGAAGGTGGCCAGGATGTGAACGACACCGGTGGTGACGTTTTTTGCACCCTTGGCGCGGGTGACTTTTTGGCCCGCCTCGATATCGACATTTAAGAGCTGCTGAGCGGTGGGTAGGCCGCCGGTGGTTTCCCCTTCGGGGGCGGCGGCGGCGGCAGGAGCGGCTGCGGGCGGAGCGGCGGGAGCAGGCTTTTTTGTTTCTTCGGCCATAAAAACAGTGGAGCTTAAACCTTGCCGGCTTTGGCGGCTTTGTTGCGGATTACACCGACGGTTTTCTTCTTGCCCTTGCGCGTGCGGGAATTGGTGTGCGTTCGCTGACCTCGCACCGGCAGCCCCTTGCGGTGTCTGATGCCACGATAGCAATTGATCTGCTGCAGCCGCTTCAGATTCAACTGAATCTCGCGGCGCAAATCGCCTTCGATGCTCAGGCCGCTTTGCTGGATGGCACCGACGATGGCACCGAGCTGTTCTTGCGTGAGTTGGCCGGTGCGGGTATCTGGATCTATTCCGGCGCTTTCCAAAACGCGCCGGGCGGTGATGGGACCGATCCCGTAAACATAAGGAAGCGACGCTTCAACGCGCTTTTCGTTTGGAATATCAACGCCGAGGAGACGGGCCATGGCTGGGTGAGGGATGGGGACGAAATAATCAACCCTGGCGCTGCTTGTGACGCGGGTTTTTGCAGATAACGCGCACCACTCCCTGCCGCCGAATAATCCGGCAGGTTTCACAGAGACGCTTGATGGAAGGTCTGACTTTCATTCAATGGATTGAGTGGAATGTAATGCCCGCTCCCAGAGGGAGAAATCAAACTGTACGGCGAAGGGCTCGAAAGAGCTCCAGGCACCAAAACGGCGGGAACAGAAGCCGTAGCATATGTCATTGCCTTGGCAAGCGGTTTTCGCGAGCGGGCGGCACGCGCTTCCGAGACAGCGCGCCCACGCGCCGCCGCCCGAGCCGCTTGCCGGACTTGTGGACACCTCGGGCATCCTGCCTAAGATCTTCGCCCAGCAAAAGGACGACCGGCCCAGATGGCCCAGGGGACGCACAGGCATGATGCCGTGAGTCACAATCGCAGGTTTCCGACAGGCTTCCGGGCACGGGCCATCTCCAGACGCCAGCCGCCGCGCGAGAACACTTAATTCTTGCCCAGCCGCGGGTCGCTCTCGGCCCGCCAGGAGTCGGCCACGATGTCGCGCAGTTCGATATACTCGTGCCCGGTGGGGCTTTTAACCCATTTGAGCTTGGCGATCACATGATATGTCTCCTCCCAGTTCAACTTATCGGCGAGTTTGGGTCCCACAATTGAATCGCGCTTGTCGACAAACACGTAGCCTTCGTGTCCGTAAACCGGGGCCGCAACACGAAAGCAATATTTGTCTTCTATCGATGGCACATCCTTGTCGAAATAGTGAGTTCGCTGCAGTTTCACTTGAAAGGTTGCGGGCAGATCCTGGAACTGGGCCAGAAATTGCCTGAGGTGTCCGTCACGAAATTCGACAAAGGATTTCCAATCGACGCGCCAGCCCGATGCGGTCTCCTCGACTGCGAGAGGGAAGCCCTGCGGGAGATCAGGGAAGGTAACGTGAAAGAGATAGACCGAGAACTTTCCACCTGGAGCGCGACCACTGGTCATGAAACTGATCGACGTGGGTTGCTGAGGCCCGTCGGGATGAGTGCGGTAATATTCTTGCATCTCGGAACGCACCTTGTCCGGCACCTGCGCAAAATTGAGCCGGTGTTTCCATGTCGGTGCGGCCAAAAAATCTCTCAAAGCTTGTTGCGGCGCGCCCAGAATCGATTCATCGGGCGTCGCAGCAGCCCTCACAACGCTCTTGCTGGGATCGATCGGGAGAACCGCCGCCGCCCCGATCGTTTCAGCATCAGAACTCTTGATTTCAGGAAGAAGAGACGGCGGGGATTCGACTGATGTCGACGAGGAGAGCAGACCGGCGCCGTTCGCAGAATTGTCCAGGGCCACCGGGGCTTCTGTGGTGGGGGGAGTGCCTTGCGCGGGAGGGAGACTTGGGTCGATGGTCAAAGGCGGACCCGGCGAGGGGTCGCTGCTCGATGCCAGCTCGGCAGGAGGCGTTTGCAAAGCGGAAGGTGGGGGGTCGCTGGAGAACTCAGGCTTCCTGAGATCGGTGTTCGCAGGGTGTGCCTCTTTCGGAGAGGAATCGGCCAGGTTTTCGGCTGCACTGTCGAGGCCCTCGGTTGGTGCCGCATGGACGCCCGCGCCTGGATTGGTTGCAACATCGGTGCCGGAAAGCCGCACCAGCCGGTTGAAGCCGCCAGCGGGCAAAAAGTTCAGGGTGGCGGCGGCTATGCCTGCCAGCACGAAGATCGCCAAACTAGCCATTGCCAGACCTCGGGGCTTTTTCCGCCGGGCGATCACAGGACGTTCGCGAACCTCCACCGGTTGCGGCGGACTGACCGACGGGTCCAAAGTTGGAGGACCAGAAAGCTGATCAGCGGGGACAGAATGCGAGGACTCAGACAACGCCTCGCACGCAGGTGCGGTAATTTCCCGCCGGCAATGGGGACAACGTCCGCGCACTCCTGACAACGACCGAGGGACACTTAACACCACGCCACACTTTGGGCAGGAAAAGGAATAAACATCAGGGATCATGCAAACTGGTGCGCGTGATCAACTTAACTGGGCATCGTGAGCCTAGTCTACCGAATTTCTCGAAGCAGTGTCGTTTCCTGCGGGCGCCGGACTGGAGAAGCGTTAGGAGGCATGGGCCGTGCACGCCGGAATATTTCCCGTTGCCAAGTGCCAGCGGTGTGAAATCGTCTCCGGCTCTTTCAGAAAATTCATCAACCTCACCCACCCTCCCTCGATGCCACGCCCTGTTACCCTGTTCTCCGGCCAATGGGCCGATCTGCCGCTCGAGGCCTTGCTGCAAAAAGCGAAAAACTTTGGCTACGATGGCGTCGAACTCGCGTGCTGGGGCGATCATTTCGAAGTGGCCAAAGCCGACCAAGCTTACTGCGATGCCAAACGGTCCTTGCTCGACAAGTTTGGCTTGAAATGTTTCGCCATTTCAAGCCACCTCGTTGGCCAGGCGGTGTGCGACAATATTGATGAGCGCCACAAAACCATTTTGCCCGATTACGTATGGGGAGATGGGGATCGCGAAGCGGTTCGCCAGCGCGCGGCGGAGGAGATGATCAAAACAGCGCAAGCCGCCTCGCGTCTGGGCGTAAAAACTGTCAACGGGTTTACGGGCAGCTCGATCTGGCATTTGGTTTACAGCTTTCCGCCGGTGCTTCCCGGGCAGATCGATAATGGCTACAAGGATTTCGCAGGGCGCTGGCGGCCGATTCTCGACGCATTTGCGAAAGTCGGCGTCCGCTTTGCCCTCGAAGTCCACCCGACCGAGATCGCGTTCGACATCGCATCTGCCGATCGCGCCTTGCAGGCGGTGGATTATCATCCGGCCTTCGGATTTAACTACGATCCGTCGCACTTCGGTTATCAGGGTGTCGATTACGTGCAGTTCATTCGCAAATTTCACGACCGTATCTTTCACGTGCACATGAAGGACGTGGCGTGGAGCGACCGGCCAACGGAAGCTGGGGTCTTCGGCGGTCATGTCGATTTCCACAAGGCCAACCGGTTTTGGGACTTCAAGTCCGTGGGCCGCGGCAATATCAATTTTGAAAAAATCATCCGCGCTCTCAACGAGGTCGGTTATTCCGGCCCCCTCTCAGTCGAGTGGGAGGACGGAGGGATGGATCGCGAATTCGGAGCGGCCGAATCGTGCGCTTACGTCAAGCGCGTGGATTTTCCAGCCTCGAACATTGTCTTCGACGCGCAATTCGCCGAAAACAAATAATTTCCCCGGCTTGAAAGGCGTCGAGACGATGAAGGGGTTTTGGGGAGTCTGTCGATCTGCTCACCCGGCCAAACATCACGGCAGCACTTTGACGCGCCAGAACACACGTTCGCCTGAAAACGTGAGCGTCCGCTGAGCGGTTAAAATCGGCTGCGTGAGCAAATCACTGCTCGATGACTGATTACTCATTACCTGAATAGCCAGGATGTTCCCGCCCGATCTGAAGAAAGTGTACGGGGGTGGTGGCGTGGCAAAAGGCAGGAAGGAAAGCGCCAGCGATTCGTCGTTGACGGTTCCGATGGAACCTGAATCCCAAGTGGGATCGGCGGTCGTGGAAAATCGCGTCGATGAGATCCGCTGGCCGTTAATCCAGGCCACGAACCCGTCATCGAGGCGCATTCTCAAAGTGAGCCCGGAAATGGCGGAGGGATTATCCAGATTAAATGGAATGCGCACGAATACTCCAGGGCTCGGACCACCAAATGCACCGCTGACATCGAGTCCAATGAAGGGGGCGTAGCTGGTCGCGCTGCCGGGCTGTGTTTCGTAGCCCACCCCCAAGGGTCCGCTAAGCCACGATGAGTCCCCGCCCGCAGCCGCAAACGCGGCTTCATTTCCGCCCCGCCAGAGTGTTGACGTATCGGCGGCCGTCGGAATCAAGGCCCGGGCGGGCGCAGTTTCAGCTACCAGCGTGATGTCGGCGGTGGATGAATTCGGGAGGGCAGTGACAGTCGACGCTTCAGCGCCTGCCGCTGCCACGACCGGTCCGGTATCCACCCAGGTTTGCAAATCTGGAGAGGCTTGAAGCTGGTACGCCCGGCCAGCCACCGACATCCAGGTGACCAAGAATTCGTCGTTCGGTCGCGCTTCCACGTTCGAAATGGCGAAATGCGACTGGCCGCTGGCGGGGCTGGTGCCGGCAGCGAACTCCGAACGGTCGATCTGGCCATCGTTGTCAAAATCCCCTGATCCGTCGCGCGCCAGGTTGCCAAAGTAGGTGTTTTCCCATATGTCGGAGAGACCATCTCCGTCACTGTCCGGGTCATTCAGAGTGACTTGATCGAGCCAGCCTGTGTCCGAGCCACTCTCAAAAACAGTGTCCTTTTCATACGCCCAGCGCAGGATGTGATTTCCAGATGGGATATCGAACTGGCGCAATTGCCAGCCGATTTCTCCTGAGATCTCGACGAGGGTAGTCCCATCGAGGCGGAAGCGCAGGTAGTCCCAGTTTAGCTCCGAGGAGACCGACCACCAGAACGTCAGCTGGCGCGGGCCGGCGACGGCGGCTTCGATCCAGGTCGATTGACCATCACCGATGTCGCCGCTTTGAGCGGCATCAATGCCGTCGTGGGTCTTGGCGGTTTGCGAGAACCAATTGGAACCTCCACCTCTGGTAAACGTGAGCGCGTTGGAATCGACCGCTCCAGCAATGACATCGGCGATGATTTGAATGACCAGCGTTTTGGTGTCGGCGCCGGCGGCATTGAGAGCGCCAATGGCGACGTTGAAATTTCCTGCCGCGGTTGGTGTGCCGCTAAGGAGGCCGCTGCTACTGTTAAAATCCAGCCAGGCGGGCCGCCCGGTGGCGGTAAACGAACTGGGTTGGTTTGAGGCCGTAATTTGATAGCTGAAGAGGCTGCCCAAGGCCCCGCCGACGTTCAGGGGGCTTGTGATAACTGGCGCGGGCTGTGGCGCAATGACCAGGGCCAGAAGTTTTGTTCCTGCACCGCTGCCGTTGGCCGCGCCGAGAGTCACGTTGAAGGTACCGGACTGAGTGGGAGTGCCGGAAATCTGGCCGGTCCCCACATTGACAATGAGACCGCCCGGCAAACCGCTGGCCGAATAACTGGTCGGTTCGTTAGTGGCGGTGATGGCATAGTCGAAGGGATTTCCGACCGTGCCGCTGGCGGTGAGCGAGCTCGTAATGACGGGGGGTGAAGAAAGTCCCGGCGTGCCATGCAGCAGACTGCCCGCCTGCCATGAATCACGATCTCCCCAGTTGCGCGGTTCAACCTCAGTGGCGCTCGCGATTTCCAGAGTGTACCCGCCCCCGTCCGTCGACGGATGCCAATCACGCTCGTAGCGGAAGCTCAAAATGTTCACATCCCATGGATTGGGCAGCTTCAACGAGAGAATCTCGCCGCTGTTATCGATGGCGCCGGTGAAGACTCCTCCCACCGGACGATTGGTGCCGTAGCGTTGCTGAAATCTGGCTAAATTCCTCACCAGCACCGTGTAGGCACCGGGCGCCAAGGTTGCCGAAGGAAAGGTAAAATCGATCCCGTTGGTAAATCGCACCCCCGTGATCGTCAGCGACGTGGCGCCGATGTTCTTCAATTCGATAAATTCAAAGTCATTGCCGTTGGTTGGGTCACCGGGAGGGTTGTAATTGATCTCTGTAATCCGAAGCTGATTCATCAACTGAAGCAACGAGGCGGGAGGCGCGGTGTTGGAAAGCCCCGGCGTAGGCACACTAAAGTCGGCCAGAGTGGCACCGCCATCCGGGGTGCGCCCACGCGAGACGTCACGGAACTGCGCATCCATGTCAACGCGGTCGATCAACGCGCCGTTGTTGCCGAAAATGGCGGCCCAGCCTCCGAAACTCGATAATTTGAACGGCAGCTCCGACGGATTGTCCACGGACCCCGCATTTCCCTTGGGGAAAAACAGTGTAAAGGCCTGGGGGCCGATAAAGCTCAGCGCGGGCAGAGTGTGGCGCGCAGGATAATTGATGAAATCATCGGTAATGATCAGTCCGCCGAGGCTGACCGGCAGCGATTGGGGATTATAAATCTCAAGGAAATCCTCGTCGACGCGAAAGTCCGGGTTGCTCAGCCATTCATTGAGTTTGAGCGGGCCAGCAGCGCCGGTCGACTGGGTATTGTTGGCAGCGCCCAGCGTCGGCGTGCCGAGCCGCCACGTTCCTCCGGTGGCCCCGGTGCGGCCGATGGAGAAATCAGCCGCTTGGGGACCGAATTCAATGGAGTCAACCAGCGCCTGATTGTTGGCCACCGTGTCGTAAAAGTACACGCCGTCGCCCTGCTGGTTGAGTGAGAAATTCAGGTAAGTCCCGGTTGCACCCCCCCCCGGAGAAGTCGCTGCCAGGAGGACTCGATGCGCTCCCGACGCCAACGTTGAACCGAGCGGGAAAACGAATTTGTCCTTTAAGAGCGGATCGTCGGTCAAGCTCATGCCGCTGAGGTCAACGACAGTGATGCCGTAATTGCGCAATTCTATGGCGTCGGAAAAAAGACCATCTACTTGATAAGCCGCGACGTTGCGGGCGAGGACTTCGTTGATTACGACCGGAACCGTCCGGGGCGCATCGAGGCTCCCCAGGGTAGTCGGCGTGACGGGGACGTAGTTACCCACTTCGGGAGTGACTGAATTCAGAACGAACGTGCGCCTCGCGGCGGTGAAGCTCTTAATTTGATCGATGCGCCCCGGGTCGACCCAACCGCCAAGGTGATTGTCTACAAACGGGTTGAATACCGCGGGGTCAAAGAGGGTCGCAGCCAGATCGCGCAAGGCGGTGAAATAACGCTGCCGGATCGAAGGCACCGCGAAAAACGGAATGAGCGGCTCGAGCCTGTCGCCCCGCTCAGTCATATCGAATAACGTATGGTTCGGGTCAAAGATCGCCGAACCGTCGCCATGCCCAAACGTGGTATCGAGATCATGGGGAATAAACTGGAACTTCGGGTTTAGCAGGCCGCGGTACATGCTGTAATCATCATCCGCCCCATTGCTCGCGTTGGTCTCGCCGTTGGCGATAAGGGTTTCCACCGCAAACCACTTCATCCATTGATTGATGTCCGCGATGAGTTCGATGTTGGGCAGATAATCCACGCCGGATGGGTTGGCGTTCATGGTGCCCATCAGCGTATCCAGATCGCTCCAGTCGTTGGCGGAGGCGTTCGTTTCCTTGGTCCAGCCGTCGTTCGCGTATTGGGACAAATTGCCGTTACGGTAAGCCCAACTGGTATCGGGGCGGACCTTTTTGTAGAGATTTCCGCCTGAATCGAGCGGCCAATGACGGTCGATGAAATCTCCGTCGAGGTGCTCGACCATGGCCCAACGGCCGTAGGCATAGTCCGTGCCGCTGGCATTGATATCGTTGATGCTGTTGCGCCGAACCTCGACGGGGAGCGCGTCGGGAGCGCGAAGGCGAGCTGCCTGGAAGATCTTGTAGGCCAGATACTGCAGATAGCTAAACTTGGGGTGGAGATTAAAAACCGATCGGCCTTCCAATTTGTCGTCGTTGGGCACGCTCATCCGCATGGGCCGCGGATTGTGGCCGCGGCTCGAGGCACCGCGAACACGCATCCCGCTGCGATAACGGATGGTCTCGCCGGACCCAAGATTGCTCACCAGGGTCACATTGAATTCGCGGTTGCTGGAAGTTGCCTGGAATTGCGAGTTTTCCAGCACGGTGAGGATCAGCCGGTGAATGACCTGCCCGGCAGGTGGAACTTCGTTGTCGACCTGCAATAGCGCGTTTGCGTTCAGTCCTTCATTCGTCGCCGCCGGCCATGAGCGGGTCCGCGCGCCATCGCTGGCTTGAACATAAAACTCGATAATCGTCTGATCGGCCTGCGGCTGCAATATCGCGCTGAATCCGCCCGTGCCATCGCCCGTCATGGCGATCGAAGTGAAGGAGGGCGGACTGGCGGAGGAAATCCGCCAGAAAAGCGTCGCGGTCGCGCTTCCTGCCACCTCGTCTTCGATGTCGCAGGAAATTTTGATCGGGTCGGAGGACGTGGGCACGGCGGGCCGATGTTTCACGTCTTTGATCAGCGGGGCGGTGTTGATCGAGGCAATGGAATTTGCCTGGCCCGGCGTGCCGCCATTGGCATTGCTCACGCCCCAATTCTGGCCATTATTATTGCCGAGCACGGGATTAATCAGTTCGAGGGACCGACCGCCTCCATCGGCCAGCGTCTCCCAATCCCAGCCCTGGAACTGTGGTTCGCGCACCCGCAAGGCCCAGTCACCTTCGGTGGCGTAAGGCACCGAATCGACCTCCAATCCCGAGGCATCCACAAGTTGAATGTCCTCCTCAGAATTGCTCAGCGAACCGGTCCACCCGCCAACCACGTTCGTCACCCCGGGATAAGCAGCTTGAAAGGCGGCAAGATTAGCGGCCACAACCAGGAACCCACGCGCGGGAATGGTCGCGGCGGGAAAAGTAAACGCCACTCCCTGGTCGAACCGATAGCCGGTCACAACAGCCGCCGTATCGTCGGGATTGTGGATTTCGATAAACTCGCGGCCGGTGTTTTCAGGCACCCCCGCCGGATGATACATGACTTCGTTGATGATCGGCGTCGCCAGACTGGTCTGGAAACAGATCAATGCGCCGAGGACGCCGCAGTTCGTGCGGGCCGATAAAAGAGGGAACATAGGTGAAGAAAAGGGGAGCCGAAACAATGTCACAGGGGGGGTCAGAACAATCTCGCTCTTTTGCCCCGCTTGGCAACTCCCCTCAGCCGCAACAACGCACGATCAGATTTCCCCCGATGCCTGGTCGCGACGCCGGCAGGGGTGCCAATTGACCTGCCCCTTCCTTTCCCAGTCGTCCGAACTTTCCGTTTCCTGGGAACTTTCGTTTCAAAATGCTTTAGCCGCGCCATGGTGGCGCGATGATTGACGCTCTGCTGCGAAAAGCGATCGAGAGCCGCATCGCGAGCGCCGGATTCAAATGGCTCAAGGTCCTGAACTTTGACCTGCGAACCGCGGAAAAGACCGCCACCATCGCCTTGCAACTCGAAGGCGAGGACGCTCCCCTCAGCATCAGCGCGCAGTACCGTCTCGAAGATAACACCATCATTGTCACGTCAATTGCCGCCTCAAAAAAATGGATGACTGAGGCGCTCACGTACGCCCTGCTCAAACACGGCGGACGGTTTCCCCTTCCTGGCGGTATTTCAGGGACCCTCGCGAAAATGGTTCTTTGAACTGTTTTCTGGCATTCATGACTTTTGTTATCCGGCTGGCTCAACACGGGTGCTATTGAAAACATCCCAAAAGCAATCGCCTCGTGGTGAGTTGAATTAGACCTCAGCAGGATCGACAAAGAACCGAAAATGAGGCCCGATTCAGCAAAATTCCCTTGCTTTTGCGACACCGTCTCACAACGTAGGCCCCAGTCATCTGAGACTTGGTCTCAAGTTCGCATGAGCTGCCCTCCTTATCCTGCCTCGTCGTTACGTTTCGCCCGTGCCGGTGACACGGTCCGGGTGACGCGACTTAGCGGTCAGCCCGCGCTTTGTTATCGCCTGAGGGAGATGGGATTCTGCGAGATGGCCAAAGTCAGGGTGATGCAAAACAACGGCACCGTGATTTGCCATGTCTGCGGGTCAAAAGTGGGCTTGAGCCGGGAATTGGCCGCTGCCATTTTCGTCGAGCCCAGTGGGGTCTGAAGAAGCGGAACCTGGGTTGAGGGCCCTTGGTTGAACATAATGGCGAGCGAGCGGCTCAGGACCCGTTCATGAGAGCAGCCAGCAAGGGTGGGATTCATCTCTCAACCATCAACCAACAACCATCGACCGTCCCCCCGGTTCCCTGCTATGAATACCAACCAACGGCTCTCAGATTTGCCGGCTGGTGCCTTGGCGGTCGTGCAGCAGGTGCCATCAGGCGAAGGCCTGACCCGACTGCGGGAGATGGGCATTTTGCCTGGTGTCCGCATCCAACTGGTGCGTCGAGCACCGCTCGGTGATCCCATCGAGATTGCCGTGCGAGGCTCACTGCTCTCGCTACGGCGGGCAGAGGCAGATTTGATCGAAGTGACCACGGCGTGAGATGAACCTGGCCCTCACTGAAAAAACGCTGGTTTATGCGCTGGTTGGAAACCCCAACTGCGGGAAATCAACGCTTTTCAATGCCCTGACCGGCCTGCGCCAGAAGGTGGGCAATTACCCTGGAGTGACGGTCGAGAAAAAAATTGGCGAGTGCTTTTCACAACATGGCCGGCGTATGCGCATCATCGATCTGCCGGGATCTTACAGCCTGAACGCCCGCTCGCCGGATGAAGCGGTGCTGCGCGATGTCCTGCTGGGCCGTTCGCCGGGGACCGCGCGGCCGGACCGGGTGGTCTGCGTGGTCGACGCCAGCAATCTTGATCGCCATCTTTACCTGGTTACGCAAATCCTCGAACTTGGTCTTCCCGTCATCGTCGTTCTTAATATGATCGATGTGGCCCTGGCGAGAGAATCCAGGATCGATCTCACTCGGCTGAGTGAGCGGCTGGGTGCGCCGGTAGTGGCAACGCAGGCGTCAACCCGGAGGGGGATCATCGAACTGAAACTGGTGATGAGTCGCGACGATCTGCCTGTACCGCATGGCCTGTCGAATCTTATCCCTGTGCCTGTGCGCGGCGGTCTCCTGCGCAGCCGGGAAACCCTCGCCGAAAGCGGGATTGTGCGGCCGGAGGCGGCGCTGCTCGAGCCGCTTTATTTGCTCTCCGGTCACGATCCGACCCATTACGGCGTCACCCACGCCCAGCATGCCCGCATTCTTGCCTGCCGCGAGCAACTTGAACGCGAAGTCCCCGGCTGGGAAGACCAGTTGGTGACCGCCCGTTATGACGCCATCGCGCACATCTGCCAGGAAGTCATTCGCCGGCCCGAGGCCGGCTCGATCACTCTTACCGACCGGCTCGATGCTATCCTGCTCCATCGCTTCTGGGGATGGGTGTCCCTGTGGGTCTTCATGGCCATCATCTTTTTCCTGATCTTTTCCGTCGCCACCCTACCCCAAACGTGGATTGAAAATGGCTTCGCCGCACTGGCTGAAGCCGTGCGCAGCAGCATGCCGGACGGCGATCTGCGTGACTTGATTACCGACGGTGTGCTCGCTGGTGTCAGCGGCGTCCTGGTTTTTCTCCCGCAGATTTTGATTCTTTTTTTCTTCATTGGCCTCATGGAGGACACTGGTTACATGGCGCGGCTCGCGTTCATCATGGATCGAATGATGGGAAAGGTCGGTCTGAATGGCCGCAGCTTTCTGCCTCTTCTTAGCAGTTACGCCTGTGCCGTCCCTGGGGTGCTGGCCACGCGAACCATCGATAGCGCAAAAGATCGTTTGATTACCATTCTCGTCGTTCCTCTGGCGAGTTGCTCCGCGCGGCTGCCCGTGTATACGCTGCTGGTCGGGTTGTTTATCGCGCCGAATGCGCTGCACGGATGGGGACCGGCGCTCGCCATGATCGGCCTGTATGCTTTGGGAACTGGCGGCGCGTTTTTCTTCGCGTGGCTCTTTCACCAGCGTCTCATGCGCGGAACATCCTCCCCCATGATCCTCGAACTGCCGGCTTATAAGGTTCCTTCGTTCTTCCTCGTAGTGCGGCAAACGTTTGAACGCGCATGGATGTTCGTTCGCCGCGCCGGCACGATCATTCTTGGTCTCTCGATTCTCCTGTGGGCAGCGCTGAGTTTTCCCAAGTCAAACAGTCCCGAACCGTCCGCGCAGATCGCGAACAGTTTCGGCGGCCGCCTCGGGCGACTGATCGAGCCGCTGATCAAGCCCATGGGGGCCGATTGGAAGGTGGGAATTGGCCTGATCGGCGCGCAGGCGGCGCGTGAAGTCTTCAATAGCACCCTGTCGGTGGTTTACGCGGTTCAGGAGGCGGACGACGACGACCCCACTCCCCTGCGTGAACGCCTGCAACGCGAAAAACATCCTGACGGCACGCCGGTATTTACCGGTCCCATGGTCATCGCGCTGCTCATTTATTTCGTCTTCGCCATGCAATGCCTCAGCACAGTCGCCATAGTGCGGCGCGAAACCGGCGGCTGGAGATGGCCGCTCTTCCAATTCGCCTACATGACCGGCGCAGGCTACATTCTCGCCGTGGCTGTCTTTCAAATCGGTCGCCTGTTGGGATACTGATCGTGACTCCAGAAGTTCAAACCTCTCTCGCAATTGCTCTTGTCGTCGTCACGGCGACCCTCTTCGCGGCCCGTTGGTGGCGACAAAGGAAAAGCACGGGCTGCAGCGGCGGGTGCGGGTGCGCGGAGACGAGGAAAAGCAAACCGCCTTCTGCCACCGCCGAAGTCACTTTTAGGGCACGGTGATCCGCATCCTTACGAACTGTCGTGTTGGCGCCGCGGGCAAATTGATTTGGAAAAGTCCCACTCCTGGTTCGAGGGGAGGGACGATTGCTGAGCAGCGCCGGTTCGGCCGTGGTAATGGCACCCCGATCGGCGAAATTCGCGCCGGTTAGCAATTCCACTGCCAGAGGCAGTGCGCCACTCGGCGCAGGAAAACCGTAAACGTGTTTCGTTTCCGCGCTCTTTTTTTGAACTACCTCCGTCCTGAGCGTAGCTTGGCACAATGAGAAACAGGATTTGCGTCTCTGCCGTGGCCGCCGTGCTTCTTGCCGCCGCCTGGGCTATATCTTCCAGAGGCGAAACTGCCCCGCCGAAGATGACCTTGCTCTTCAACGGCAGGGACCTGACCGGTTGGAAGGCCGACGTGCCCAAAAAGGATAACGATCCGGCCGCCTCTGACCCCTTCATCGTGCGCAACGGCATGCTCGTCAGTCTCGGAGAGCCGCGAGGACATCTGATCACGACGAGCGTCCACCAGGACTACCGGCTCGAAGTCGAGTATCGGTTCGCGGGAAAGGCGGGCAACTGCGGTGTGCTGGTGCATGCCTCGACCCCGCGCGCGCTAAGCAAGATGTTCCCGCAGTCGATCGAGGTTCAGATGGCGAGCGGCAACGCGGGCGACTTCTGGTGCATCATGGAGAACATCGAAGTCCCCGACATGGAGAAACGCCGGCCCCGCAAGGATGGCGGGCAGAAGTTCGGCGGCGGTCCCATGGATGCGCGGCGAATTCTTAACCTCACAGACAACTCCGAGAAGCCGGTCGGGGCCTGGAACCGAATGGTCATCGAAGTCCGCGGAAGGACGATTAAGGTCTGGGTCAATGACGATATGGTTAACGAAGGTTTCAACGCCACAGTGGACCGCGGTGCCATCGCGCTGCAGGCCGAGGGCTCCGAGGTCGAGTTTCGCCGGATCGAGATCGCCCCGCTCAAGAGGTAGGGCTGCGTCTCGGCCACGCGCCCTACCAGCGGCACCCAGCGCGCTGGCCGATCAATCGGCGGCGCCGGCGCTGTTGTTTCTGACGACCTTCCGTCAGCGCCCATTCACTTCATTGCCCCATGGCGGGCGATGGCGGGGAATCTCCGATTTGAAATCGCCCAGGCTGGGCCAGACCAGGCGCTGATCGAGATCAACTTCAGCGACCACTACTGTTCCCCACTTTTCGGCCTTGGTGATTGGCTTGCCTTCGTGGTCGTAGATCGCGGTCAGCATCCAATTGCGCGAGATGTCCTCGTACGTGCTGCTGACGATGTAAACGTGGTTTTCGCACGCGCGTGCGCTGGCCAGCAGCGGATTGCATCCCCATACCGGCCACGCGATTACTTCCGCGCCGCACATTGTGAGTTGCCGGGCGACTTCCGGGAAGAAGCCGTCGTAGCAGACCATCATGCCGAGTTTGCCGAAGCGCGTGTCAAAGACAGGATACTCTTTGCCTGGTGAAATGCCGCCCTCGATTTCGCTGCGGGGCAGAGCGGTTTTGCGATAGGTGCCGGCGAGTTTGCCGTCAGGATTGATCAGGGCGGCGACGTTGAAAATCAGATGCCCTTCTCGCTCGAGCAAGCCGGCCACGACATAGAGGTTGTGTTGCTTTGCGAGCGTGCCGAAATACTCCGTGCTTGGACCAGGAATCGGCTCGGCACACTCAGCGTACTTTTTGCGAAGCCCGTAGTAGGTCAGCGTCTCAGGCAAAACCACGAGATCGGCGCGCTGTCTGGCGGCGTCTTCGATCAGCGGTGCGAACTCGCGGCAATTGTCCATCATGCTCTTGCCGCCGTGGGGCCGGTGATGCACTGCCGCAAGACGAACCATTCGCGGCGTGGAAGCGCTTGTTTCGGTAAGAAAAACGTTGCTCCACTCGGCGGTGGCGTTCGCGGCCCATTGCAGGTGAAGCTCGACGACGGCGCGGGATGCTTTCGGCGGCGCGCGGTAAACGCCAGCCACTTCGGTCCACCCGTGAGCATCGGTGCTCTTATCGAGCGGGTGGTCCGCCTCCGCCATTCGCTTGTAGCCGGGCAGCACATCGTTGCTCACCGTGGTGCCGTCTGTCGCGACCGAGCCGCCAGTCTCATCATGCCAGAGCAACCGAACGACGGCGCTGCGGCGCGGTGAAGGCACGTTCTCAAGCTTGCGCATCGCGCTGAAGCGGTAGTGACGCCCACCCTTCACCGGGAATGTCTTCCTCCAATACCCATCGAGCCCCTCCCGGCCGTCCGTTTTGATCACCAGAACGTCGACGCCCTCGGGGCCCTTTTTGGGAACGAAGCAAAAGTCAGGACGCAATTCATCCCGAGGGGAGGCGGTTTCCCAGCCGTCGCATTCGGGTTCCGATCCAAGGTGGTCAGCGACACATGGCATGGCAAGCCCGGCGCATCCAAGCACAGCCAAAAGAAGACGGAAACAGTTTCGTTTCATAGCCAATCGGTTCGCGCAGAGAGTAGCCTCGTTCGAGGCGCCTGGCTATCGCGAAGGGTTTCCCGGTATTAGGCTCCGGCTAGAAACAATCGTCGATGCGTCCGTCGAGGACTGTCCAACGGCGCGCGGTGAAATGGCACATCGGCGCCAGGCGCCGCTGTCGCCTGTGCTCCGCCAGCAGCTATTGCCCTGCCTTCTTCGCGGCGGCTTCGGCTCGCCGCTCAGCTTCTTCGGCTTTCGCGGCGGCGGCAGCGGCTTCCGCGCGAGCGCGGTCTGCGGCATCCTCAAGGGCGTCCTTCGTTTGTTCGTTGGGACGGATGTCCAGGGCATCTTTGATCTTGTCGCCGACTTTCGGCGCCGCAGGGTCGTGAACCGGTTCGTTGCGGAGCACGGGAGCCGGAACCGATGGTCCATCAACGGCGTTTCCGATTTTGTTCGCCGCCTTGCGCCGTGCTTCAAGCGTTTTGCGGTCGGCTTCGGCCTGGGCTTCAAGCTTCGCCACCTCGGCGTTCTTTTGCGCCTCTATGATTTCGGTTTGAGCCTGCTGTTGTGCGTCCGCAACTTTTTCCGCAGTTGTCTTGCGTTCGCAGCCAATCACAGAAAGGAGCGTTACGGCAGTGGCACTCAGTGCGATGTTTTTCGTGTGCATGGTGTGGTTTCTTGACGGAAGCAGCATCAACCCCAAACGGCTGCCCGTCGAGGGCTGATGTCGCAAACAACTGAATTCTTGAGAGAGGCATCGAGGCGCCAGGGAAGGTCTGCGCCAGGAGTTCGACGAGGGGACGGTGGAAATCGAAGAGCCCCAGCGCGTGAGCGCGAGAAAGAGGACCCGGCGGGAATCCGCGAAGTAATGCCCGCGCGATTGAGCTGGCTCGGACCCGGGGCGCGCGACCGTGATGGTCGCAGCAGTTGCCGTCCCGCCAACTGATCCCGAATCTCCCGCGCGAGACGTGCAGGAGAGCGGCCGTCACGGTCGCTCTGCCCAAAGCCTCTTTCCCGCCGTTTTTTTTGCTCTTGCCAGGAAGGGCGTTTGTCAAGTAGAACGCTGTTAGCTTCACCATGTCGTATCAGTCCGTAATCAGACAGAAACCTCCCGGCCTTCTCGTCCTGCTGTGCTTGAGCCTGTGGTGCGGAGTTCTGTTCGATTTTACGGACGAGTTATTGACACAGAACATGACCCGGCACATCGCCCGTTCGATGCCAGGTCTCGTCCCATGGTTCTGGGCGGGGTTGACCACGGTGGCGGCAGCCCAGGTTCTGATCATCTGGTGCCTGCTGCGCGGGCATCACTGGGCCCGGGTGGCGTCCTTTATGTTGGTCGGTTTAGCGGCCCTGGCGTTTGTTCCTTACCTTCCCGTAATTTTGTCCTTGCTGCTCAATTTTTTCCAAATGCCCTTCCGGGGATGGCCCGACATCCTGCTCACTTTCATTGGTCAAACCGGTTTTATTACACACAGCAATATTTCCTTCTGGGAAACGCTGGCCGTCGGAATTCGCATCGCACACATGGTCGGAACCATCGTGTGTCTGCTCCTTCCTAATGTCGTCAAGTATTGTCTGCCTCTGCCGCCACCCCAAGGTCCGCCCCGCCGCGAACTGCGTCCACTCTATTGAATTCAGCGTCCAGACTTAGCTGCCTCTCTGGAGAGTCCTTTTGACACCTCGGACCCGCCTTTTAGTCTGCGGGATGCCGAAGCCAAAGATTCTTATCGCCGACCCGATCTCCGACGTCGGGATCGATGAACTGCGCAGCGATCCCAACCTCGAAGTGGACGTTCGGATTGGAATCAAGGAGGCGGATTTGCTGGCCACGGCGCACACCTATAACGGCATCATCGTTCGCTCTCAGACTAAAATCACCGCGGCGGTGTTCGAAAGGGCGCGTCATCTCAAGGCCGTTGGTCGCGCCGGCGTGGGAGTGGACAATATCGATGTCAGCGCCGCCACCCGCCATGGAGTCGTGGTGATGAATACCCCCGGCGGAAACACAATCTCGACCGCCGAGCACGCGTTCACTCTGCTCGTCGCGCTCGCACGCCACATTCCCCAGGCTCACGCCAGCGTGGTCGCGGGCAAATGGGAGCGCAGACTGTTTCAAGGCGTCGAACTCGATGGCAAAACCCTTTCCGTCATCGGCATGGGCCGCATCGGCAGCGAGCTCGCGCGCCGCGCCATGGCCTTTAACATGCGGGTTCTCGCCTATGACCCGTATCTCACCGCCCAGCGCGCGCAAACAATGCGCATCGAACTCAAGGAAAAACTCGAGGACGCGCTTGCCGAGGCCGATTTCATCACGCTCCACATGCCGCTGACCAAGGAAACCAAAGGCATGATCAATGCCGAGCGTCTCGAACGGTGCAAAAAGGGCGTGCGCCTCGTAAACTGCGCCCGCGGCGGCCTGGTCGACGAGGAAGCGCTGGTCGCCGCGTTGGAATGCGGACAAGTCGCCGGCGCCGCCTTCGATGTTTTCGAAACAGAACCGCCGCCGCCGGATCACCCGTTTTTTGCCCAGGAGGCGAAGATGGTCCTGACGCCCCATCTTGGCGCCTCGACCGCGGAAGCCCAGGAAAACGTCGGCATCGAAGTCGCCCGCCAATTGCGGGACTTCCTCCTGCAGGGTGCCGTTGTCAACGCGGTCAACATGCCTAACATTGATCCAAAAACCATGGAACAGATTGGGCCCTTTCTGGCCTTTGCGGAAAAGCTCGGACGCGTCCTCAGCCAGCTGGCACCCGCCCAGGCCGAAGTGCTCCGTGTGAACTATGCCGGACGAATCGCTGATCTCGATACCGCGTTGATCTCGCGGGCCGCTCTCAAGGGTTTCCTTGAAATATCGAGCTCGGAGGACTCGATCAACTTCCTCAACGCACCCAGTGTCGCGGAAGCAAAAGGCCTCCGCTTTACAGAGAGCCGGCTGCCAGGGCATACCGAATTCAGCGACCTGATCGAACTCAATGTCGGCAAGGACAGCGGCGGTGCCCAGGCTGATCCTTTCGATGCCGGCGAGCGCGCCATTGCCAGCCCCCGCGTTTCAGTGGCGGGCACGTTTTTCGGGAAGGAGCCGCGCATCGTCAAGATGGCGGGCCGCCGGATGGAAGTCGTCCCCGAAGGGCATCTCCTTTTGCTTGAAAACAAGGATATGCCCGGCATGGTCGGCGCCTATGGCACATTGTTAGGCAGACATCAGGTCAACATCGCCCATATGAGTCTGAGCCGGGACACCAAGGATGGCACCGCGCTGGTCGTGCTCAATCTTGACAGCATTCCCAGCGAGACCGTCATGGCCGACCTGCGGCAGGTGCCGCATATCATCTCGGCCCGGATGATTCAGCTGTAGCAGTTATGAATCAGTGAGTTGAGAGTCAGTGAGTGAGTCCGGCACAACTCTCTGACTCATAACTCCCTGACTCATAACTGTCCTCACGCGCTGGCGAGCTTGCCGACGGTGGAAACGAGGCGTTCGACGTTGAATGGCTTGGTGATGACGCCGGAAAAGCCGTGCTCGCGATGATTTTCAAGCAGAGAATCGTCAAGATAGCCGGTGGCGAGGATGGCTTTGACGTCCGGGAATTCACCGCGGAGTCGCGCGATGCATTCACGTCCCCCCATGCCTCCCCGCACATCGAGGTCAAGCAGGACCACGTCAAAGGGGGCATGCATTTCGATGCCGCGCCGGTAGGCATTGATCGCCTCCTGTCCGTCGCGGACCGCGTAAACATCGAAACCTTGCATGGTCAGGATTTTTTCGACGATGACGCGAATTCCGGCGTCGTCATCCATGACAAGGACGCGGCCGCGAGCGGCCACGGGCGGACGCGGCGTCGAACCTTCGGCTCCGGGGGCCGCTGGGTCTGCCACAGCGGAAGCAGCCGGCAGAATAACGCGAAAGATCGCGCCTTGGCCGGGCGCTGATTCGACTTCAATAGTGCCGGCATGGGCGCAGACAATAGCGAGCGCCCGTGCCAGCCCGAGGCCCTGCCGCCCGGGACGAGTGGTGAAGTAAGGATCGAAAAGCCGCGGCAAATGCGCCGGCGGGATGCCTTCACCAGCATCGCGAAACTCGATGGCAACGCGCAGCGCGAGACCCGGCTCAGCCGCCAGGTCGCGGGCCGAAATGCGTAGCGGACCACCGCCTGCCATGGCTTGGTCAGCATTCTCGACGAGCGCGACGACCACTTCTTTGAGCGGAGCTTCGTCCGCTTCGACGTGGCCGAGCGCCGGCGCGAGATCGAACTCCGGAATGACGCTTCCTCGCAAAGCAGCGAAGGAGATCGCGCGTGGCAGAAAATGGCGCAAATCAACCAGACGGCGGCGCGACCCCACATGACCGGGACGCGCGAGGTTCCCGAGCGTGCGAACCGTTTCCTCGGCGCGCTCGCAGGCCGAGGCCGCGCTTTCGAGCAAATCGCGCGCATCAGCCCGTGGGGTGTTCTGTTTGGAAAGCAGATCGATATTTCCACGGATGGCGGTAAGGGCATCATTGAGCGCCTGGGCGGCTCCTGCCGAAACCGAGCGCACCGCATCGAGCCGCGCCTCGCGCCGGCGCGCCGCTTCGGCCTGTCGCCGGACGGTCACGTCCGCTATGCGAACCCATATCGCCGGCCGATTTGACCATGTGCATCGCCCGAGGCACACTTCAAAGGTTCGCAGGCTACCGTCCGGGAGGCGGTGCGGCACGTCTCCCATCCGCGACGGGCTGTCCGGGTCATGCCAGTTGGCTGATAATTCCGCCCGCCCCAGCAGGCCGGGCATGAGGAGAGAAAGAAACCGCTGGCGAATCTCAGAGAGCGGCAACCCGAGCAGACGACCGGCGGTCTCGCTCGCTTCCAAAACCAGTCCATCCCGCGCGGTGACGACCAAAACCGCCTCGGGTGCCTCACGGAAAAAAACTTCAAAGTTTTTCGAAGCGCTGACTGATTGTGCGAGTGACTGCGCGCGTCCGCGCCGGGCGAGCATGGCCTTTTCAGCCACGGCCAGCCTCAGGTCGAAGGACGCCCCCCTCGAAAGCCCCATTACGCAATCGTCCACACCTCGTTGCAGCCAATCCAACGGCCGCGCGGGCGGATCGTCCATAACCACCGCCAGGATGTGCGGCGTCGCCCCGTTGGCCAGGCCGACAATAAACTTAAGGAGTTGATCCAAAGCAGCGGCCCAGGCTTCCCTGAGCTTGAAAACAACGCAGTCAAAATTTCCCCGGGACACCAGCCGGGCTGCCTCCTCGAAATTGGTGCTCACCGTCACCTGATGGCCACGATTGCCCACCGCCTCGGCCAGGATCTCCCGAGTGCCGGCATCAAGGTCGATCACGAGTGTGTTGAGCAGGAAGATGTCCGCCTCTTCGTGCCCTTCAGCAACTGCCGCCGAATGCCCAAACAGGTTGCCCGACTCAGGTGTGGAAGGAGGTTGATTCACCCAGAAAAACAGCACGGGATTATTGGGTTTCTAAAAAATTTACGCAAGAAGATTCATCGCATTGCGAACGGTGAGGCGGGTATTGCCTGCCATCCACAAGTGGCATCGGCCGCTGGCCGATGTGTTCCAGGGGCCGCTGGCCCCTGGACAGCTCAGGGCGAGCCGCCGCTGATACACATCGACGGGCCGTCGATGCCACCACCGAAGCCCTGGCGGCCAGGTGCGGTGAAACGGCCACCCGGCGTCACGTCCTTCTAAAATTAGTTCACTGCACGCGAACGTGGACGAACCAACGGCCCTGTGCCGAAACCGGAGTGGGTGATCGATAAACATCCGTCACCGAACCGTCGCCGTTATTGGTGCTGCTGACCAGAACAGCCCCCCCGCTCCAATTAGCCAGGTCGGTCGAGAACTCGACGGTGTAAGTGAGGTCGGTGATCGAAGAGGGACGCCGCAGGGTAACGGTCAGGTACTGGCCTGGCGTGCCTCCCACAGAGAGGGTCGCCAGGTTGCCGATGGGCAGAATCACGGCCGACGACTGCAGCGGATGGCCGCCGAAGGCATATTCCAGGCGGTTCGCGATGCCGTCGTTGTCGTTATCAGCATTCGGATCGGTGACACCGGGATAGCCCGCGGCCCAGGTCGCAAACGTAAGGCCACCGGAATCGTCGGCGCCCGGCGTGCCGTTGGTTACGGAGGAAGCGCGCCAGTTTGAGGGCAATGCGTGATCCGGTGCCGAATTCGGATTAATGAGCGTCAGCGATGGGCCCGTGCCATCCGCAGCCGCCGGCCATGGTTCGACGTCGTCATACGTAAAGTCACGGATCGGTTCGCTCTGGCCATAGCTCAACCGGAGGTGCTCACCGCCATTGGCCAGGGCATCGGGGCTGAATGTGCCAATTATTTGCGAAGTGTGGCTGGTGCCGTATCGCATCTCAAAAGCGGCCTGGTTTTTCACGACGAGGGCGAAGCCGCCGGCTGGGAGGTTTGTGCCCGCAGGGACACTGAAGTCCACTCCCTCAGTGAACTGAATATCGGTCAGGTCGAGGGCTGCGGTGCCGATATTCTTCAGCTCGATAAATTCGAAGGCCTCGGTACCGAATCCGGCCAGGATCTCGGCGCTGCTGGCAGCGGCGGGGTGGTAGTTAACCTCTGAAACCACGAGGTTCTGTTGATAGACTGCGGTGTCAGCGTCGCCGGCGACAAACTGGGCCGCTTCAGACCACAGCGACCAGCGGCCATTGGCGTCCTTGTGACGAACCCGGGCGCGATAGGTATGGCCAGTTCGCACCGCGCTGGCCGGCACCCGAATGGTGTCGCTGAAGGACGTCAATTCATTCGAAGTCCACAGCTCTTCCATTTCATAAACCCTCGGCTCACCCGCATCGTAAAACGGAATTCCCGGGGCGCTGATTTCCCCCAGACGCCACTGCATCGCGGCGAAAGTCGTGCCTCCGGTGGCACTGGGCGAAAAAGCGGAAGATTGGAAGCGCAGATCGTTGGCCGGATAATTCGCCGGACCGATGTAGGTAATCGCGGGCTTATTTGGATAGGCAAGGTCAGGAGGGGTCGTGGGATTGACGTTGGCATTGAAATACCCCCCGTAGAGCGACTCCCATTCCAAATACTTATAACCGAAGCCTTTCTGGCGGTCCAGGCTGGGGTCTGCGCCGCCGCCCGAACTGTTGGTCGCCTTGCGCACCCATGGGGGTGCGGTCGCCGGGTAAGTGTCGGTCGAGAAATTGGTGAACCATTGCATGATTCCCTCATGGTCGCTAAACCCGTCGTTGTCGGGATCTGACAATCGTCGCGCCCATGTGCCCGTCTGCACGGTGCCACCCAGGCCACCCCTGGTCCCGTCGTTGTAAACGGCGCGGAAGAAGTTGACCTTGTGACTGGACTGGCCGCTGTTTCCTCCGCCCCCGGAAGTCCGCGGATGCAGGTTCCAGAGCGCGGCATCGGCATCGGACCACGTCAGAGGCACGCCGGAGGGGTTCACCATCTGCGCGTACTCGTCGATCAACTGTCCGATCTGACCTCCATTGGGCGCCGGGTCGCTGGCCAACAGGCTGAGCACCTCGCGGCATCGGTTGCGATATTCGAGCGCGATGGCCGGGTGGCGCATCATTGCCCGGACCGTATCGGATGCACCCGCAACCACGATTCCGTCCATGGTGCCCCCCCAGTGGTGAGCGGCGATGAACTGCATATCGAGGTCGTAGGCAAAGATGACCCAGCGATTGTCGGTGGGACGATGGTAGTAGCGATAATTGTCACCCGGGCGAACGTCGACATTGCCGACGAGACGGCTGACCGCCATGAACGTAAAGAGCGTGGGCAGGTCCTCGTTGGCCCGATAAAACGCCTCCGTCTGACCCGCGGCGATGACGCCGTTACGAAAAGTGGTCCAGTCTGCGGAGGTCGCGGACTGGGTCGGTGACTGGTGCTTTTTGTCCCCGCCGCCGCCTTCAATCGAGTACACATTTCCGTCTGGGAGGTTGCGTTCGTCCAGGAAATTGCCCTCGCTCGGTTCCAGCGCGAGATAGAGTCCCCAGAAGTCGCCGTCATATTGGGTTGGACCCGATTCCTGGGCGGCATCGATGACCCGGAAGTGTACGTAGTGAGTGCGCAGCGAAGCATTCCCGGCCACCTCGAAGACGCGATAAGATAGAGCCTCCTCGACACCGGCAGAGCCACGATGAACTGAGGCCCACGGACTGGCATTCGCGTCCA
This sequence comes from Verrucomicrobiales bacterium, assembly GCA_050998515.1. Classification (GTDB taxonomy): domain Bacteria; phylum Verrucomicrobiota; class Verrucomicrobiia; order Verrucomicrobiales; family V1-33; genus JBPCQC01. The sequence goes on along the minus strand of JBPCQC010000102.1, from coordinate 20,445 downwards.
TCGGAAGGTTATTCCAGGTGGCGCTGTACTTTCGTCCCCAATTGTCGCGCGGTTCAAGATCCCGGGCGCGATTGAATAAAATGTTCCATTTATTTTTCCCGCTGACATACGTCGAGCCAATTCCGCGGTTTTTGAATTGGATATGATCGTAGACGACGCCGTCGTACACCCACGCACCGTGGAATGGCTGTCCGTTAAAGGAACTGGTGTATTGGCTGTTGGTCACATCCGTCCCATTCGCGAGCAGGTGAGACGGCTGAATCGAACTTAGTAATTCAGATGAATAATTCTGGACTGGAGTCGCTGGGAAGCCGGCGAAGGCGGTGGGACGGATGGCGCCGGACCAGGCGGGCACGCCGTTATAACAAAAATAGGCAAAGTTCGGCTGTTCGTCGTCCCCGTACGGACCTCTGACCAAGGTCGGCGAAGCCGCGGCGTCGCTCGCGAGGATGCGGTAACGCACCAATCGCCTGTGGGTCTGCACGGTGGCTGGGATCACGACAGTGAAGATCCAGTCGCCCGCCACCGTGTCGCCGTTCGTGCCGTCATCGGCCATGGCCAGTGACGTCCAGGTGGTCTGGTAAGCGGGGTCGGTCTTCCTGATGTAAGACCCGGGATCCACCGTTTGATATTCCAACTGCACTGAGCCGACGCCATCTGGATCGGTAATCTTGGCCGTGATAGTGACCGGGGTGCCCGCTGCCGGTTGCTGGGGGAAATGTTCGACCTGCCGCACCGCAGGCGGGGCAACCGGAGAATAACTAATGTTCTGAGCGCCAGGCGTCGGCGGAGCCAGCGTCGGCGTTGCGGTTGCCGGAGGCGTCTTCAATTCCATATCGAAATAGAAGTCGCTGTTGCCGATCAGGACGTTGAAGGCCTGCACCGCGATGACATTGGTACCGAGGTGGAGCAAGGACCCCGCATTGTTGATAGTGAAGGTTCGAAGCACCGTGGGCGAACCTGAGTTATTCGCCCGGTCAGTGAAGGCCGGCTGAACCGGGGTCACCTGGAAACGCGCGACTTCGTTTCCGTTTATCCAAAAGACTGCTCCGTCATCAATGGGCCCGCTGATGTAAAGCTTCGGTGGTATCTCCGACGCAATCGAAAACGAGTGACGCAAATAGATGCAGGTATAACCAGGATCCCCGCCAGTCACCTGCCTCATGTCCGACAACACCGTGTTGGTTACGGTCGGAGCAGGCACTCCGAATCCAAACGCCCCGGTCCCAACTGCCCACGATCCATCTTCGACGAAGTTCTCGAGCCGCCATTCTCCGACGGCCGCCGACGGTTCACTCGTGCCTTTTCGCCAATGCCACTGGTTGCTGGCCCGCGAGATAAACTGCTGAGGCTGGAACAGGAGAACCTCGTCTCCCGATGAACGCCACGATCCGCCAAGATCAGGGTCGAGCGACCAATGAATGCGTTCCGCCGAGGATCCCCCCCCCCTCGCCCCCGTAGGCCAGGGAAATCCGGCCTCGTAATTGACTTCGTCCACCAACCCGCCCGTGTTATTAAAAAGTTGAATGCGTTCGCCGCCAGCCCGCAATTCGCCCGTCCATGGGCCGAGGGCAGTCGCACCGACAAACCGCTCCTGAAAGTGGGTCGGGTTTTGGGCGACCACGATGTAGCCACCCGCTGGAAGATTCGTGCCAGCCGGGAAGACAAAGTCAACGCCATCGCCGAACCGCCACCCCGAGAGATCAACGGCGCTCGCACTCGGATTATGCAGTTCGATGAATTCGATCGCTTTGGTGGCTGGCGTGAAGTCAGCCAGTCCAATCTTATTCGGCCGTTGATAATGGATTTCATTGATGACCACAGAGGGCGGACCGGCATTGTCGGTGGTAAACGCCGCCGCAGGTGACCACGAAGTGCCCTGCGCGTTGGTGGCCCGAGAGCGAAAATAGTACGTGGTGTTAGGCGTCAGTCCTCGAAGAAAACGAGTGAAATCGCCTAATTGAGCGCCGGCTTCAGCAGTATTCTGCCAATTGGCCGGAATCAATCCCCCATCGGTGGTTCCCCAGTAAAACGTCACCGTCACTGGCGACCCGCCATCGTTGGTGATTTCGCCTCGCAGCGTGGCGGTTGTGGCGGTTACCCCGTTCGCGGCTCTGCTATCCACGGCAGGGGCGGCCAGCGGCGGAGTGACGACTGAGGCAGTGGCTGGCGCCCACGCGGTGCCCGCACCATTCGTCGCTGCCGAACGGAAATAGTACGTCGTGCCCGGATTGAGCATCGCCACATCCTCGGAAAAGTTGTTCGCCTGATAACCTTGTGGCGCGACATGCTGCCAGGCCGCGGCATTCGTTCCGCCGTCAGTTGTTCCCCAGTAAATTGTTGCGATGGGAGCATCACCGCCTGTCGACACCACGGTGCCTCGCAACCGGGCGGAGTGGTGTGTGATATTATCCGCAGCGAGATTGGCTACGGTGGGCAGGCTGGCGTCAAGCCCTTGATTGGTGACACTGCCGTTAATCTGAGCCGAACCTGAGGTGATGTTTGTGGCCGCAGCGGTCGTGACAGTCGCCCGCGTGTCGACCGGCCCATCGAGCCGGATGTTGTCAAAATGGGAGCGGTCCGCTCCGCGGGCGCGCAGCAAGACTCGAATCGGTTTCCCGACCGCGGCAGGGTTCGTCGCTGTATCAAAGACCAGCGCAGGAGCATCCTGAAAACTATTGGCTGGAATCGTCGTGGCGTCCTTTACGCCCGTCGCATAGACAGCCCCCTGATCATCTGCCAAAAGGAACTGGGATTGATTTCCGGGATCGGTCCAAGTTGCCCTGTTGCCTACACCGACCGTCAATGTATACACGGAGTTGGCTTGGTAAGTCAGCCCAATGTCCTGCCACACATCATAATTGAGCACCATCCCCAGGCTGTCCGTGCCATCAGACGCGGGCACCGCCGTTAGGTATTCCATGAAGGCACTGCTACTATTGCTCCCGCTCGTTCCGGTCCAATCCACGAGCTGATTGGTAAACTGACCGGCACTCAGATTGGTGACTTGGTTCTCAAAACTGTGGTTGGCCACAGTGATCGGCGCCGCGGAAGCCGGCACCACACCACAGGCAAGAGCAAGCACAGCACCAATGCTGGCCCGGAGACGCAGATCTCGGGAGTTCATAAAAGGGGCGGATTTTGGGGGTTCAGAAAGGGGTGAACAGAGAGATAACGTAAATACCGGGTTTCCAGAGACCCCGTCAAACTTTTTTCGCGGTGGCGCCGGATTGCTCTAATTAAAGGATTGCCACCGGAGACAACGCTGGTTTCAACTCCGCTTGCTAGTAGGTTGTCCATAGCTGCGTGAACCGTGAACTCGTGAACTCGTGAACCGTGAACCGTGAACCGTGAACTCGTGAACCCTGGCACCGTATTCCTCGTCGGCGCGGGTCCAGGAGACCCGGGCTTGCTTACCCTGAAAGGCCGGGAGTGTCTCGAGAAGGCGGACGTCGTCGTTTACGATCATCTCGCCAATCCTGAATTGCTTGCCTATGCAAAAGGAGATGCGGAAGTAGTTTACGCCGGAAAAAAGGCTGGGAACCATGCGGTTTCGCAAGACGACACCAATGCGCTGCTGATTGCGCGGGCGCGAGCCGGAAAAACGGTTGTCCGCCTCAAAGGCGGTGATCCATTTGTCTTCGGACGCGGCGGCGAAGAGGCCGAGGAACTCGCGGCTGCGGCCGTGCCGTTCGAGATAGTGCCGGGGATCAGTTCGGTCACCGCAGGACCGGCCTACGCCGGCATTCCCGTTACTCATCGCGCGTTCAATACCCAACTGACGATTTTCACCGGTCACGAAGACCCAGCCAAAGCCGCGAGTTCGATTAATTTTCGTCAGCTTGCCGAAACTCCCGGCACCAAAGTCATGCTCATGGGTGTCGAGCGCATTCGCTCGATCTGCGCCGGTTTGCTGGCCGCGGGCGCAGCCTCGTCAACCCCCATCGCGCTCATTCGTTGGGCGACGACTTCCCGCCAGGAGACCCTCACTGGCACACTGGGTTCCATCGCGGACCAGGTCGAGCGCGCCGGCTTCAAACCCCCTGCGGTGGCCGTCATTGGAGAAGTCGTCTCGCTGCGCGAACGCCTCACTTGGTTTGAAACGCGGCCCCTTTTTCGACGGCGCATCGTAGTGACTCGCACGCGCAAGCAGGCGGGCCAGCTCAGTCGATCCCTCCGCGCTTTGGGCGCCGACGTCCTCGAAATTCCGACCATCAAAATCGAGCCAGCGCCAAACCCCGCCGTCTTCGCTGAGCTCATCGCCGATGCTCATCGCTATGATTGGCTCATATTCACCAGCCCGAACGGGGTCGAGAGATTTTTCGAAGGTTTCTTCCACTGTTTCAGCGACGTCCGCAGCATTGGAGGCGTGAAGATCGCGGCCCTCGGTAGTGGCACTGCCGCAAAAATCCGCCAGCACCATTTGGAGGTCGACCTGGTCCCTAAAACCAGCACCGGCGAAGGGCTGCTCAATGAATTGTTGGGCCGCGATGGAAGTGTCGAGAACAGGATGTTCCTGGTCATTCGACCGGAGGCGGCTCGCGACGTCGTCACCGAAGGCTTGACCAAAGCGGGCGCGATCGTCGACGAGGCCATTGCGTATCGAACCGTTCCCGAAACTGGCGATCCGGCCGGCGCGCGGGCTCGTTTCCTCGAAGGCAGCGCGGATGTGATCACCTTCGCCAGCAGCAGTTCGGTCGAGAATTTTCTGGCCCTCGCGCTTCCGCTCCCGCCCGAGATAAAAATCGCCAGCATCGGCCCCATCACCAGTGCCACTTTGCGAGAGCATGGACTTAAGATCGATGCCGAAGCCAAAACCCACGATATCCCCGGCCTCGTCGATGCAGTAAAAAATCTCTTCCAAAACAGGGGTGTCACTCCCGTCGATTAGCATTTAGGATTTGAATCGGTTTGATTTTACTCGCAACTCGCAACCCCTAACTCTCAACTTCCATGAGGCCCCCTTTGCTCCCCTTCGCGTGCGCGTTGGCCGTTGTGTGGATGCTTGTTTCCGCTGGCAAGACTCCCACGTATTTAATCAGCTTTCACGAAGAGGGATCCGCCGAAGACGGCGCGAAGAGAGTCAAATCGTTCGAAGTGCAAGGGGAGACCCGATACTTCAAAACCTCTCCCACCCTGACGCAGAACAACATTAAATCGTATTGGCCGTTTCCCAGTCAGGACGGCCAAACGTGGGGCGCCATGTTCTGGCTTGATGAGAGCGGAGGAAAAGCGCTCCAACGCATCGGCGCCGCGAATCGGGGCCAGCTTATTACCGCGGCCATCGATCGAGTGCCGGTCGACATTCTATATGTGGACGCCCAGCCGCCGGACGCGCGCATCGTGATCTGGAAGGGGCTTGGACCCTCGCTTTTCAAGCGTATCGACCAGCAGAAGAAGATCAAACGCCTCGCCAATCCGTCCTCGACGCTGGCGGCCAACCCGGCTCCCGCTGCAATAAAGGGAGCGCGCCAGAGCGTCGCGGCGATTATCAATGCTGCCACCGCAGATCTTCCCCTGCCTGCCAACCCGAAGAAGCCGCGCCGCGCGGCCCCGGCGACGCCGCCTCGAAGCGAGGCGAAATTGCCCGAACTGCCGGCGCCTGCCTTGCCAGAGGAACTACCTTTCCAGCCTGATCCGAAGGTCGAGAAGCCGCAGGTCGTCCCGTTGCCAGGTCCCCGGCCAAACCAATAGGACTGCGGGCGCACTGCATCACAGGACGTCATGCGTGGCTCGGGGTTGTTGATGTCATTGGGAAGCATCGCGGTCAGCGCCGCAAATGCAGCGACGCAGCAGCCGCTCATGCTCGCTCCGCCGTCCCTGCGGCCCGCTCCGATATCATCGCTCGCCGTGGGGCGCGTTCGGCCGCTCGCGCTGCGCCTGCCCACCGACAATCGCGCGCTGCTCGACGGCCAGCCGAAATCATTTTTCATGGGAGTCGATCGCACCGTCGACGGCCAGGCGCTGCTGGTTTGGGAGGGCGGCCAATATGGCTTTGTGCGCAATCCCTTTTTGCTCAATGGAGAGACCGTTTACACGCGCTTCCATGAGGGAATCGACATCGCTCCGGCTCTGCGCGACAACCAGGGAGAACCGCTCGATCTCGTGTGTGCCATCTCAGATGGCCGGGTCGTCTTCACCAGCGCCCAGCAACGCTCGAGCAACTACGGCAATTACGTCGTCATCGAGCACGATTGGGGTTACGGTCCGTTTTACAGTCTCTATGGCCACCTTATGCGGATGGACGTTCAGCCAGCGGAAATCGTGAAGCGGGGCCACGTGCTGGGCCGGCTTGGCTACACCGGCAGCGGGATCGACCGCCGGCGCGCCCACGTCCACCTCGAATTGAACATTCTGCTCAACGAGCGCTTCGAACAATGGCACGCGCGGCTCGATCCTCTCCAACCCGCTCAGACCCCCTTCCATGGCTTCAACCTTGTCGGCCTCGATATCGCCGCGATCTACAAAGCGCTCGCTGCGGACCCGGCGATAACCATTCCGCAGTTCCTCGCATCGCAACCGGTATACTTTCGAGTTATCGCTCCCTCTCCGCGCGGTGAGCTCGAGATTCTGCGGCGCTATCCCTGGCTGTGTGGGATCCCGCGCAGCACGAAAAGCAATTTGGTTTGTCCCTCGTGGGAAATTTCCTTCACCGCGTCCGGCCTGCCGCTCCACTTCGAACCCAGCGAGCAGCACCTACCCTACCCCATCGTCTCATCCATCGTCCCCTTCACCGGCAAGCATTCCTGGAAAACAATGGGCCGAGTCGGCGGCACCGACACCGCAGCCACCCTCACGCCCAAAGGCACCGAATATGTAAACCTCGTCATGGGGGCGTTCTGAAAAGAGCGCTTCGAACGCAAAGCAGGTGGGGCGAGACTCTGTCGAGCCGTTCTGAATGTGGCCCCGGCTCGACTGAGTCTCGCACCACCCAGGGCCGCTGTGGCCGGCTACCTTTGACCCTGCCCTCGCCGAACAACCGCGAACGCTGAATCTCAGCGCTGGTCCCCCGCAGGTTGGACTGTCACTGAGCCCTCCGCCGTGAGGACCACAACTTGTCTGGGATGGCGACGACACTCAATGAGCCGTCGGTATGTTTTTCCTTCCCTAACACCGCTATCACTTGGGAGCAGAAGTTTGTAGTCGTCCGCCTCACCCTTCGGCGATCCGTACTCCCGCCGTCGCTCACCTCAACAATGAATGAGTCATTGTTGGCGACTATCTTTAGGCCCATCGCGAATTCCCCAACGCTTTTCCATGCGCCCTCAAGTTCAGACGGTGAATTCGACGTGGCAGTAGGAAGGGTATTGCCGGAATGCCGGTGACGCTTGCAGGCTGAAAGCACAAATGCAGAGCAAAAGACGCAAAGAAGGATCTGGAACAAAAGTTTCGTCACCGCGCCTATTAACCACCTCCTCAGGGCATTAATCAATTCATCGATCGTGGCCACGATGATGAATCTATTCCGCGGCATCGATTGCGTGGAGGCAGCCGGTGAACGTTAGCGCCATTCGTCGCTGACCCCACAGCTGCCTTATTGACCAGCCGCCTGGCCGCGGACCTGCGCGGTGAGCTGCTCCTCCAATTCCGAGGTATCCAAAGCTGCGGGTACGTCCGGGCCGCCAATCAACTCCATCCCTTCGAGTCGCTGCGAAAGTACGTCGCGGATGATGATTCTTTGCACCTGCTCCGGAAAGACTCTTCGAATCGCGCGATACGCCTCAGGGTCCTTTTCCCCGGAGTCGCCGATAAGAATGAATTTCCGACCCGGCAAGTGGATCATGAGGTTGGTAATCTGGCGGACTTTTTGATCGAGAGTTGCCAGGTCACCGCCCAAAATGAATGCCCGGATGCTGTCGAGCGCTCCTGGCTCGAACAGATTCTTGCGCAAGTTCTTCATGTGAAAGCTGCCTTCAGGAAATCTTTCCTGCTCGATCAGGAATTCATCGAGCAAATGATAAATCTGCCACGGCGCGCCCGAAACATAGTGAAAGCAAACATCTGCGGTCGGGCCGGCGTCGGCGATGAGTTGCTCGTAACGTTCGCGCATTCCTTCCGCCGCGCGATATGGCTTCAAGAGGGAATTTCGCAGCACTGCCTTTTTTCCGGCCGGCACCTGGGTGATCTTCACCGTGTCATCAATATCCGAAACCACCGACAAACCATCGCCTTCCAAAAATCGAATCCGTCCTTCTCCGGCGCCGCGGCCGTCGGCAGTTCGGGCGAGGACTTTGAACCAATGCGCCGAATGGCTCGATCTTCCGGCCTGCGTCGAGCGTATCTCGCTCACCAATCCATCGGGGATGCGGATGGTTTCCTCGATGATCCCGTTAGGCGATGTGCGCTGGGAGAAGGAAAACCATCGGCTCCCGGGATCATCGGCAAACATGAATTCGACTGATTCATTGCTCTTGTCGTCTGCGATGAAGCAAGCCAGCGACTTCTCGAGCCGCAGGCGCTCGACCGCTTCCAACGGCCGCTCGAGATCCCGCTCGAAGTAACCCACTGCCCATCGCTCGATCCACTCCTCAACAAACGGCGTGTCCCTGTTGTCGTGCACCCACACCCGCATCGGCACCCCCCACACCGTGGCGTCACCCGGCTCGCGATATCCATAAGTCGGATACACCGTCACTTCCTGCCCCAACAGCCGCGCTCGCAGGCCCCGCGCCTTCTCGATCGCCTCCCGCCCCATCTTCATAAAAGCAGACTCCTCACGCATCGCCGAAAGCAAGCCGCAAAAGCTCGAAATCCGACAGAAATTTTTCCCACGTGCGCTGCCCGCACCTTCTCTTTTGGCGCTTGTGTTCCCAAAATGAGCTGCGCGTGACTCGTGGCAGGGACGTCGTTTCGGAGCCGTCACGAATCGCTTTTTCCGGGACTTTGCAATAAACAGAGAATTGTCTGTCAGATTTGGTGGTTTCGGAGAAGATGAATGAAGAAGGCGCGGCATGGACAGAACCAGCCAGTTTCTGAAACTTTTTCTCGCTCACGAGATGGAATTCCGGGCGTTCATCGGAGCGTTGGTTCGGGAGCGGGCAGCTCGAGACGATGTTTTTCGGGACATGGCGCTCGCGCTGTGGGAAAGCTATGATGGTTACGACCCGGCGCGTTCATTTGGAGCGTGGGCCCGAGGGGTTGCCACCAACAGGATACTTCAGCAACGGCGACGCGACGCACGCATCACCTTCTCGCCGGAAACCATCGAGGCGGTGCGGGATGCCTTCGACCGCACCGAGGCTGGGCCGGGCCAACGCGAGGAGGCACTCGAGGAATGCCTGAAACGACTGCCCGAACGCTCGGCCGAGATTCTTGTCTTGCGCTACGGGCAAGGCAGTCCGGCCTCGGCGATCGCCGGCCAGCTTCACATTTCGGCGGATGTGGTTAACCAAACGCTAAGCCGTCTGCGGGCGCAGCTTGGAGAATGCGTGCGGCGGCAGCTCATCTCGAACCAGGTCCTGCGGGGGTAGTTATGGACGACGCTTCACCGATTCACAATTTTCTCAACGGGGTCCTGACCGACGACTCGGTGGTGGCGTTGGATGCGCGCCTCGAGGCGTCGTCGGCTCTCGTTGACGAACTGGCGGAATTGAGCCGCATCGACGTCCTGCTGGCGGGTCATTACGGGGCCGGCGGAATGTCGGAGGAAAATGCGCGCCATTTGTTGGTGGCGAAACCTGCAGCGACCTGCCGAAAATGGCCAGCCGCGCTGATTGGGGCCGCGGCGATTATTGTCCTCGGGTCGGCAGGCATCTACTTCTGGCCAAAGCGCGAATCTCGAAACGCGTCCACTCAGCGCGCGTTCGAGCGGGTCGACTCTTCGAGGGCGCTCGTTCCGCCCCGACCTCGAACCCCGCCGGATTCCTCCGCAAAAGAAACCGATCGCGCCCCGCTCGACACGAGCGACGAGATTCACGATCCGCGCTTGATGAGAATTCGGGAGTGGCTCGCAAATTTTTATCTGCCAGCCATCGACTTCGATAACGTTCCGATCGGCCAGGCCCTGGCCGAATTAGAGTCGATGCTGCGCGAGTACAATCATTTGCAGCGGCCGGAATTGCGAACCCTCGAGGTGCGCGCGGACACCGATCTCCAATCCGGGACGCAGCAACCGCGAATAAAACTGGCGGCAACGAACGCAACCTTCCTCGCCGCGCTTCGCGCTGTGGCAGCACAGGCACGCGCCAGAATCGAGTGGGGTGAGAACGCGGTGATCATCGCTTCGCGGCCCGCGGGCCGCTCGAGAGATGAATGGGTCGAACAAAGTTTTCCAGTTCCACCCAATTTTCTCAGCCATCCGCCTGATGCCACGACGTCTGGGGTTTTCCAGACGGGCAAGGATGATTCGGTGAGGCGCCGTTCGCCCATCGAAGTTCTTCGAGAATTCGGGGTGCAGTTCCCGGCCAGCGCGTTTGCGGAGTTCGATCCGACTTCGTCCATCTTGAACGTGCGGAATACCACCACAAACCTCGCGATCGTCGATTCCCTCGTGGGCAAGGAGGGCATGCTTTCGAACCCGGGAGCGATGATTTACGTCAGCGGCAAATTATTCGAGTTGCCCGCGGGCGTGTCGCCACCCGATCAGTTGGTCGAGGAAGCCGCCGTTCAACAATGGCTCGAAAATCTACAGCGGCAGGGCGGAGTGCAAATGGTCACCGTTCCCGCAGTCACCACTCGCAGCGGCACGCCGGCCGCAGTTGACGTGGCAGGGGAAATCGTCGGGACACCCGCCCGCAGCGCTGAGTGGCAGGGCACGCGTATCGAAGTGCTTCCTGTTTTTGAGGGCGAGGCGATCCGGCTCGCAGGAAGCATCGACCTGCGCAGGCCTGACAACGCGAATGAAGTTACCATCCGCGATAACGCCGCCACGCCGGAAAGTCTCGCGACCGAGGCGGTCGATTTCGAAGCGGTGATGATCGACAACCATTCGGCGATCTTGTTGCTGGGCGATGCAGGCAGCGCTTCGCAGGTGGTGGCCGCTTTCCACGCGCGAAAAGTTTCGCCCTCAAGCAAGCCCACCGAACGCCACGACCCGGCGCCCGAATCCAATTTGCCAAAAGAACCTGGGAAACCAGCGGAGACATCGCCAAAATGAGTAGAGGCGGGAACCGAGAAGCATGATGTTCACCCAGCCCCGCCGCTTTGGCTTTGTAGCCGGTTTCGGTAAACCCCGACCGGCCTCAAAGAGGTCGGCTACAGCAAGGCCGGCTACAGCAAGGCCGGCCTCTTTGAGGCCGATCGCCGCATGTGTGTTCAGAACGAATTTTTGCCTCGCCTGGCTGGTTCTGCTGCCGGCAGTCTGCGGTTTGCCGGCTGCGGAGTTGGACGAAGTAATTCCCCACCGTCAGGACAAACTGCCAAACAAACCATTCTCGCCCGCCGAATCCCTGGCGAAAATCACGGTGCCGGAGGGATTCAACGTCGAATTGGTTGCCAGCGAGCCGGACATCGTGAATCCGATCGCGATGGCGTTCGATGACCGGGGGCGCATTTGGATCACCGAGAGTGTCGAGTATCCGCGCCAGTCGTCGGGGCCTGGACGTGACCGCGTGAAGGTCCTCGAGGATGCGGATGGCGCTGGGCGCGCGGAAAAGTTCACGGTCTTCAGCGACAACTTGAACATCCCGACCGGTGTCGCCCTCGGCTATGGCGGCGTGTGGGTACTGAACGCTCCGGATCTGCTGTTCATGCGCGAAAAGGAGGGCCGCGAAATCAGCCGGGAGGTGGTGGTAACCGGGTTCGGGCGCACGGACAGACATGAGTTGCCGAATTCGCTGACGTGGGGGCCGGACGGCTGGCTTTATGGCTTGAACGGCGTGTTCAACAACAGCCGGATCCGCTCGAACAACGGCCGAGAGTACAGTTTCACCTGTGCGCTCTGGCGAGTGCATCCGCGCACGCGGGAGTTTCAAGTGGTATGCGAAGGCACCAGCAATCCCTACGGCATCGCCTGGGACACCGAAGGCAGCGCCATCGTCGAAGCGTGTCATTGGGCCAACGACCATCTCTTTCACTTCGTCGAAACCGGCTATTACCAGCGGCAGGCGGGCGCGTATCCGCCCTTCACCATGCGACTGGGTTCCATCACAGACCACGGCCATCAAAAGACGGCCTACTGCGGCCTTTCGTTTTTTGACAGCGACGCGTATCCGGAAAAATTCCGCGAGCGGATCTACATCGGAAACATTCACGGTGGCTGCATCAACGCGGACCGGCTCGAACGGGATGGGGCCACGTACCTCGCGAAGGCCGAGCCGGATTTTCTCACCACCAACGACGCCTGGGCGATGCCGGTATCGCTCAAGGTCGGTCCGGACGGCTGCCTCTACGTGCTCGACTGGTATGACCGCTATCATTGTTACCAGGACGCCAACCGCGACCCCGGGGGCATTGACCGCTCGATGGGCCGGCTCTATCGGGTCCGATACCAGAACACCCCGCGCGCGCCCAAGTTTGATCTTGCCAGAGAAACCGACGACCGGCTCATCCAGCGGCTCGCCAGTCCCAACATTTATTTTCGCGAGAGCGCGCAACGGCTGCTGACGGAACGAATGAGCGGAGAGCCAGCGCCCGCTGAGGCAGGCCGTGCGGACCTCAGCGCGCCGCGGGGAAGTGCTGCGTCCGACCGCTCTGCCGAACTCCACGCGAAACTCGAAAGTCTCGTGCTCGGTAACCCCAGTTCGCGAAAGGCGCGATTGCACGGGCTGTGGGCGCTGGTCGGTTCCGGTTCGCTTGACCCGAAATTTCACGAACAGCTCCTCGCTCACAAGGATCCTGCGTTCCGAGCCTGGGCGGTGCGTGCCGCCGGCAATTCTGGCGACGTATCCCCTCACCTCCGCGAAATGATCGCCGCGCTTCCCCGCGACCCGTCCCCCGATGTCCAGCTTCAGGTCGCGATCGCATCGCGGAAAATCACGAAAATCGACGCGCTGCCAGTCCTGATCGACGTGCTCGCGCACTGCACTGGCGACAAGCTTATTCCGTCGATTGTCTGGCCGAACCTCCATCCGTTGCTCGATGAGCATAGCGGACGGCTGGCCGCGCTCGTGCAGGAGAGAACCCTCTCCCCCGCTCTGGTGCTTCTCATGCCTCGGATAATCGAACGCATCCTGGCCTCGCGAGAGCCGGAAATGGGCGCCGTCGCTCAGTTGATCACCCTTTTGTCGGCCGAAGACGTCGTGGGCACAAAAGGTTGTCTGGCGGTGGTCTCCTCGCGGCTCGGTGATTTGAATGAGACGGCCGCAACAGAATTGAGAGCGAGCCTGCGTCCGTTTCTGGAAGGAATTCTCGGCAGCAAGCCTGACCATCCGATCCGCCTGGCGGCTCAGTTGCTCGCGGCTCGATTGAGACTCATCGAGCTTGATGCCGCTGCGGTGCGGCAGCAATTTCTCGAGGCATCCAATGCCGAGATCGGGCGATTGCAGGCGCTCGAGGCGCTCATTGCGTTCAAAGATCCAGCATTGTTGGAGACGCTTCAACCTGTGTGGACGGGAAGCGACACGCGCTTTCTTACCAAAGTACTCGCGATCTTGGGACGCGTCGACGACGTGAACCTCGCTGACGCGCTGCTCGCGCAATATCCGAAACTCGCACCGGAACTACAACCTCTCGCGATCGACCTGTTGATGCAGCGGGAGTTGTGGGCACGCAAACTTCTCAACGCCGTGCTCGAAAAGAAACTGCCACCCGGCGTACTCAACGCAAATCACTTGAGAAAAATCGTCGAAAGCAACGACCGCGAAGCGCTTTGGGCCGTCGAAAAGGCCTTCGGCAAGATCCGGGAAGAGCGAAACCCCGAACGCGAAAAGGTGGTGATCGAGATGGCCGACTTTTTCCGGCAACATCCCGGTGACCCGCACGCCGGCCAGCAGGTCTTCCGAATTCTTTGCGCGCAGTGCCATGCCATCTACGGCGAAGGCGGCACCGTGGGCCCTGACATCACTTCCAACGGCCGCTCTTCGTTCGAGCAGTTGCTCTCGAACGTTTTCGACCCCAGCCTCGTCATCGGACCGGCCTATCAAGTCACCACCGTCGTGACCAAGGATGGCCGCAACCTCACCGGTCTCGTCACCGAAGAGAACGACCAGCGCTTGGCACTCAAGATGCCGGGCGAAGTCATCGAGACCGTCCCGCGAAACCAGATCAAGTATACCCGAGTCAGCAAACTCTCGATGATGCCCGAAGGCATCGAAGCCTTCCTCGACAAACGCACCCTCGCCGACCTCTTCGCCTTTCTCGCCCTCGATAACCCCCCCGGCGACCCCCAGGCCCAGCTCATTCCCGGAGCGCCATCGCGGGCGTCCGAAAATCGAAAGTGAATGGGGAGTGCGGCTGAAGTTAGTGACAGTTTCCGCAGAGAGCGCGCGGATTTGCTTCCACCAACTCCTCGTGCCGAAATATCGATCTTATCATCCTCACGGGATCATGAGGGGAATCGCCTGCCGACCATTCTTCCGATAGAGTCGAAAGTCGGAATCCGTTGTGAACATGACAGCGTCGTCGATCACCTCTGACATGCGCACGAGGCAGGCGTCGGCGAAACTCATCGGGGTATCGTGATAGCGCCGCAGCAGGCGGAACGTTTCGCTGCGATGAGTTGCAAACGAGAAATCGACGACAACGACACCGCGCTCAATCAATCCGCACAATGCGTCGTTGCCTTCGCGGGCGCGGTCTAGGAGAAAAAAACTCTCCGAGAGCACCGCTTCACAAGTTAGACAGGGATTCTCGAGGCTCTCGAAATGCGCCCGTGCCCAGGCATGGTGCTGATCGCGGCGGTGAAGAGCGGCGACAATCGCACTCGTGTCAATGAGCACGATTTTTCCCATAGCCGCGGAGATGAGTTTTGTTCGACGACAAATCCCGGGCGAGGGAATCCGATTCGATCACAAGATCTTCCATGACGCTCCAGAGAGAGCGCTTCAGCTTCCCTCCTGCACCTGGTCGCGCGATACGTTCGCGCACGACGTCAGATTTCGAGACGTTGCGTGCTTTTGCAGCAGCGGCAATTTCCGCAAAAAGAGCATCTGGCAATTTGACGGTCAGCGTCTTCACCGCCAGAGGGTATTACGGGTGATGCAAACTGGCAATACGATTTCAACGCCTCCCCGCCAAGGTCATCGCCGCTCGGGCGCAGCCTCGCCCCACCCATGAAGGCGCCTGCCCTTCAGCCCCAGCCCTCCCCCACACTCGTGGCCCATGCAATTACTCCCCGCCGCTCGCTCACTGCTTATGTTCGGGGAAATCGCGCGCGTAACGCGCAAGCAATGCCTCGGCGCTCGCAGGCACGATGTACATCTTGCCCCGAATCCTTTTCGTTTCGCCGGGTTTGAGGCCGCCGAGACGAAAGTCGCTGTGCAGGCAGCGCGCGACGCCCTGAAACAATTCCTGATACGGCTCCCAGGCGGTCGCGAAAATAAGCTTTTCATCAGCGCTAAAACATCCGATCAGGCCATTGTTCGGCACGAGTTTGCTGAGCGGGCGCGGATTTACGTCGGTGCGCGACACCTCACGCGGGCACCAGACCTGTCCCGGCGTATAGCGCGCCGCGGTGGCCCATCCCTTCGTGGGCATCCGCTCAAGTTTTCCATCGAGGAAAACAAAGCATTTCTGTAGATAATCGGTCGCGTTCCCAGCCGTTTTTTCGTCGAAGCCGGTGAACGCGCTGAGCCTCACACAGGGCTGCGCCCAATGAGCCGCCGAGGGGGCGGCGGTCGGATTGTGAGCGACGAGCTGGAAGTCCACTTCATCCTCCTTTGCGGTAATCGTGTGTTCGACGCTCACGCCATCAGCGAGCGTGTCACGCAGGCGCAGCACTTTGCGATCTTCGCTCAGTGAGAGCACCTCGCTCGAGTGCTTGATCACAGTGTGTTGCACCCAGTCCGCGTCCGTCGAGCCAGCGCGGCAATACGCCTCGAGATAGTTCGTGCGAATCTCGCCTCCCGGAAGCTGCCCCCCCCGAATGACCAGCCAGTTGCCCTCGCGAGCGAGCAACAATGACTGTTTCTCGGCGCCCTGCAGCAGCACTGCGGAGCCTGGGATCGCGAGCAGCAACAGATGGCTTTTCATCACTCCGCAGAGTGGAAGGTTTCCGCCCTCGAATCCAGCACAAACCCCAACTCCGTTGCTGCCCACTCGCCGCAGAATCTTTGAGCGGCCCGCGGACTTTTCGGTCCCAAATGATTCTTTGAACCACCACTCCTTTGACCCACGCGCTGCCGCCAATAGGAGTAGCCAGATGAAAAATGTCCTCGTGGTTGTCTGCGCAGGCCAACGATTGGCCGCCTTTCTCACGGTAGTTATTGCTGCCATTTCCTCCCTGCGCGGGAGCGAGCCTGCTCGATCCACAAACTCATTCACTGGCTTTGATGAATTCGTTACAGCGGCGATGGAAGAATGGAACGTGCCGGGAGCCGCCGTCGCAATCGTCCATAACAATCGCGTTGTTCTCGAAAATGGCTACGGACTACGGGACGTGGGAAGGAAACTTCCCGTCACGTCCAACACGCTCTTTGCCATTGGTTCGACGGCGAACACCAATACCAGCTCGTGCCAAATCTCGACGGCGGATTTACCCTCAAGGAACAAAGCAACTTCAGCCTCAAGTTCGCGACGGATGAAAAAAACGAAACCACCGCCGCGCTGCTCCATCGGCCCGAAGGGGTGGTGACGGCCAAGCGGAAGAGTCTGTGACTGTAGCCGGCGTCTTGTGACTGTAGCCGGCGTCTGTGACGCCGGTAAGGCGTCTGTGACGCCGGTAAGGCGGCCTCACAGAGGCCACCTACAGCCGGCTTCATCGTCGCAAAGGATGACCGCGTCTGGATTGAAGCGTCAAGGAAGATGGCGTTGCGCGCGAGAAGTTTCCCGATAGCGTTGACGAGTGTTTTCCCTACCACCGGTTCGCAGGGGCCTCCGAATGACGCTGTGGGCCCTGGCCCTCTTCCCTGGCACCGTCACCGCGCGCACCATGAAGGTTCCGCTCGCAGATGGCTTCGACTGCCCGGTCGGCAAACCGGATGGCGCAGGCTATTATGTGTACCGGGGCTTTCGCCCCAACGGACACTTGGGCGAAGATTGGAATGGCAACGGCATGGGGGATACCGATTTGGGAGACCCAGTTTATGCCACCGCGGATGGGGTGGTCGTTCTCTCGGCGGACGTGCGGATGGGCTGGGGCAACGTAGTCATTGTCCGGCATGCGTATCGCGACGCGGACGGCGTGGTGAAACTGGTCGACTCGCTCTACGGCCACCTGGATAAGCGCATGGTGCGCAAGGACCAGATCGTGCGCCGCGGCCAGCAGGTAGGCACCCTCGGCACCGCTCACGGCATCTACACCGCGCATTTGCATTTCGAAATGCGCAAGAACCTCGAAGTCGGCATGAATCGCTCGAAATTTCCGCGTGATTTCTCGGTCTATTACAGCCCCAGGACATTTGTGGCGGCCCATCGCCGGCTGGTGGCAGGCCGCTCCTACGCCGTAGCCGTCGATACGTTCGGCGCCCATCCGGGGCTGGCCGCCGCCCAGGTCGAGCGCACCATTCCCACCCGCGAGTCACTGAGCAGCCGGGAAACCGACGCGCAGAAGAGAATCGACATGCTCAACCGTCTCATCGACCAAAACAAAAAGACCGCCGAAACCATGACTGACCAGGATGTCGACAAATTCTGGGACCGCCTTAAGCACAAACTGAAAAATGGTAAACTGACCGGGGGAGAAGCAAATTAGCAGCAATCGATTACCATTCAAAGTATTATGACTGAAAACTCTTTCTGGGCACCTCTGGACGGTGAATTAAACTGGTCCTTGCGAAAATCCCCGGTGGGGGGTAAGTCTTTCCCCGAAAACTCTTTTTAACTCGCGGCCCTAATTTTAGTGCCTCGGGTTTTTATGATCGATTCCTTCAAGCGCTTTCGCTTGCAGCAAAAGGGCCTCTCTTGCGGCAGGAAACGTCGTGAGCGCGAGGTCAGCCGGCTGCAGGAATTCCTGCGATGCAGCCCGGTTGTCACCGCGCTGCTGCTCGCAGGGTCAGGCTTGTTTTTCGGATGGCTTGTTTTGGCGCGTCCAGTCCTCGGAGTTCCGCTCGTCGATGAGCCGACACGGGCGGTGCTCGTCATGATGCTCATTTTCCTCGGGGCGATTCTGCAATTCTCGGTCGCCGAGCCTGGGATCTTTCACCGCAACAGCCGGCTCTTATTAGTCCTGGGGCTGTTGGCGTTGCATCTGGGGCTGATGAAACTCACGCTCAATTTCGTCGAGGACAACTTTTTTCCAGGCGACTATAAGATGTTGTTGCTGCCGTTTGGACTGGCCCCGATGGCGCTGACCGTCCTTCTGGGCCGCGGGCCAGGGCTTTTTGCCACGATACTTATCAGCTTGTGGGGCTCGCTGATGGTCGAGGATCGCCAGATGCTGGCCTTTCTGGTGACGAGTCTCGGCACCGGAATGGTGGCGGTGGCCGCGTCGCATGAGGTGCATCGACGGAAGCATTTCCTGCGCGCCGGATTCCTCGTCGGCGGCGCCGCCTTCGGGATGGCGCTGTTATTTGGACATCTGCAGGCGTTTCACACCTTCGGTGACAGCACTGCCAACTGGCGTCTCACCGCGTACGAAGGACTGCTTGTTCTTGCTGTAAATCTCACCATCGGCATCATCGTCAGCAGTTTCCTCCCCCTGGTCGAATCCATATTCAGAATCACCACTGCGGCGGCCTGGGTTGAACTTTCCGATTTAAATCATCCCCTCTTGCGCCGTCTGACCATCGAGGCGCCGGGAACTTATCACCATAGTCTCGTCGTCGCCAACCTCGCCGAAGCCGCCGCGGAAGTTATTGGTGCCAACCCGCTCATGACCCGGGTGTGTTCTTATTTTCATGATATCGGCAAGTTGAATAACCCGGATTACTTCGTGGAAAATCAGCCGCCTGATGCCAATCCACATGATTCCATGACCCCATCGATGAGCGCGTTGGTCGTGCTCTCCCACGTAAAAGACGGAGTTGATCTTGCCTTGCGGCACAAACTTTCCCGCGATGTCATTGATACCATCGAGCAGCACCACGGCACTTCGCTGGTGTGGTTCTTTTACCAGCGCGCGCTCGAGAAACGCAAACAAATCCGCGCGTTGGCTGATCAGGACAAGGCACATCAGACAGACGTACCGGAAGTTGATGAGAAAAGCTTTCGTTACCCCGGTCCCAAGCCGCAGCTCAAAGAAATCGCCATCATCAGCCTCGCTGATGCCCTGGAAAGCGCCTCCCGCGCCCTGGAAAAACCAACCCCCCAAAAAATCGAGCAATTGGTCGAGGAGATCGTCCGCAGCCGGGTGCTGGATGGGCAGCTCGACGAATGCAATCTCACACTCGCGGAGCTCGATGCGGTCCGCAAAAGCTTCGTAGCCTCCCTGCGTTCGATGCTTCACAAACGCGTCGCTTACGAGCGGACCGCGGAGGGGACCGCCCGAACGGCCACGACGGATCTACCGGCTCGGATGGCAGGCGCCACAACAAGGTTCGAAGTCGTGCGCAAAGCCGAAGGAAAGACACCTGATCCTGCGGAAGGCCGCGCCGCTTGAACGCGGACTGGTGTGCCCACCGTCTCGATCTTCAATCGTCAGGCGGCGCACTGTCTGGATGTCCAAACCTTGGAAAGTTTGGCAGCATCTGCCCTGCCGATTTGTTTCTCGCACCAGGGTCCAGGCGAGGCCCCGCTGGCTTTTCTTCAAGAAATCGAAGTCTCCCTGGTCGATGACCAAACCATTGCAGCGTTGCACCGCCAGTTTCTTGATGATCCATCACCGACTGATGTGATCACCTTTCAGCATGGTGAGATTATTATCAGCGTCGAAGCCGCAGCGCGCGAGGCCGCTGCGCGCGGAGAACCGTTGCTCCGCGAAGTCGCCTTGTATCTCATTCATGGATTGCTCCATCTTAACGGACACTCAGATGCCGCCGAGAACAGCAGCCAGCGAATGCAGACCGCTCAGCAAACAATACTCAATGCGGTAGCGCCTGGTTGATCCGACTAACTCTGGATAAAGACGGGACTTTGAATTCGCTGGAACTCGAACCCCCCTCATGAAGATCCCGCCCTTTACGTCCTTACCCAACCGCAAATCACCATAATGACCTCGGCCACCTTGCTCTAGGGAGCCTTGGGCGACCGAATTGGCTTGGTCGAGAAAATGTTGAGGAGGGGAGCCAAAGGTGTCAGGTCTTTTCATTCAACATTTGACGGCGGTGGCAGCTGCGCGAGGAAGGGGGATGGCGCGGCCGTTGAGAGTCGATTTTCCCGGGGCGTGGCACCACGTCATCGGCCGTGGCAACCAACGGCGTGACATTTTTCGCGGTGCGGGGGATCGGCGCCATTGGTTGAAGTTGCTGGGCGAGCTTCCTGCGCGCTTCGGCGTGCGCCTCCATGGCTACGTCATGATGCCCAATCATTATC
>JBPCQC010000039.1:0-49122 GCA_050998515.1 Verrucomicrobiales bacterium | reverse complement strand
GTGCGGAAGGACTCGCGCACCAAATAAGTGGTGTAGGTTTTGCCCTTGCGGCGCGAAGTGGTGGCTTGCATGAACACTTGCTACGCAACTGAATAATAAATGCCTGTAATGTCAATACATATGTGAGGCATAACTTTCTAAATTACTTGCTACGCAATAATGCGCCAAGCCCCGAAAATGCTGGAAAAACCGGGGCCGGGGGGAGGAAGTTAGGTTAACTCTCAATATTCGGAGGGTTACAGGTGGGGCAATGGAGACTATTCTGACTATTTCAGCTTTAGCACTGATGGAATGAGGGGGCCTTCTCACTGGCCACAAGTGGAACTGTCTCTCGAGTTGCTTCGAACGCCAAACGGTCTTGTGAATGACAGGGTTCTTCAGCCTCAGCGAACAATCGAAAAGCGGAAAGTTTTTTTGCTTGAGGGCAAACCTAAAACGGTTTGGATCGATGATGGAATGATCAGCATCACCTCTGAGTTGCGTTAGATGTTGGATTTGATGCGTCGCTCGGATAAGACGGTCGAGACGAGAAGGGAGTGGGACGAAGTGCCTCTCACCGACCGCCTCGGCAATGTCATGGGCTACCGCAAGGCCCTCGCCGGCTCGAACTACAACAGCTTGGGCTGCCTTCATTCAATGCAGTGGCATTATTCGTCTTCAATCCTGATCAGATGGATGTGCCACTCCGCTGGTTTGAGTGGGTAGACCGGCTGAAACCTGGCGGCGAATGATGGTCCAATTGCCTCGAGGCTTCGCGGCAAACTTTGATCTCGGTCAAATCTCCCAGTCGCGAAACTTTCCAAACTTTCGGAGCGTGGGCGGCGCTCGAATCGGGCAGTAGACGGGCCGGGGCGTCTAGAATGCGTCGGCGCCATCAGGGAAGCACGACGGCGCGGTAGAAACGCCGCGTTTGCGCGCAGCCAATATCTTTGATTTCGACCCTTTGATCGGAGGCGGCTCGGGATATCGTCGCGATCTCGATGGGAAAATTGTCGGCTAAACTGGAACTCGCTTCGAGACGGTAGCGTTTGTGGGCGCGGGCCCGAAAGGCGATCGTCATATCGTTACCCTCGCGGCGGATTTCTATGATGCGAAAGACGCTGGCGGAATCAATGGGGTCTGTGCCGGCAAGGAACTCTTCCGGGTTGGTTGCGCCGTCGCCATCGCTATCACCTGCGGAATCACCCGCGATGGGGCTGCCGAAATATTGCTGTTCGAACTCATCTGACAGTCCGTCGCTGTCGGAGTCGGCCAGAAGGATATAGCTTGAGCTGCTGAAAGCGTTCCCACCGGGGGTGGTGATGCTGATCGGCCCAGTGGCCGCTCCGATGGGAACGAGGGCGCTGATTTTGGTCTCGGATTCAACGACGAAAGTCGCTTCGGTGCCGTTAACCCGAAGATTAGTCGCGCCCGCGAAATTGGCGCCGGATATTGTGACTCCGCTTCCCGGCAAGCCGCTCGGCGGCGAAAAGCTGTTGATGAGCGGTGCTGGCACGCACTCACCGCCGGCGCCCGGGCACGGAATCGGCTGCCAGTCGGCGGTGGAATTGAACGGAGCTTGGTCAGTGACTCTGATGATGTTCCCTCCGTCGCTACTCATGGTGTAGATATCACGCTGGCCGTCTCTCTCACTGTCGAAAACGATCCTCATCCCGTCCGGCGACCAGGCAGGTTGTAAATCGCGGGCCGAATTGTCGGTTAACCGCAACTGATTGCCGCCATTCGCGTCTATCAGGTAGATCTCTTCATTACCATCCTGATTGCTGGTAAACACGATCCTGGCGCCGTCAGGCGACCATGAGGGATGCTGATCCCGGGCTTCGTTGTCGGTGAGCTTCATCAGGGAAGTTCCGTCGGCCTCGATGGCGTAGATTTCAGAGTCGCCGTCACGCCTGCTCTCGAATGCGAGTTTGCCTCCACTGGGTGACCATGTGGGACCGCTGTCGTCCTGGGAATCAGAGGTGACTCTCGTCGCGGCTCCGCCCTCCGCATTCATCACGTAAATCGCCGAGCTTCCCTCCCGGTCGCTCGCGAAGGCGATCTTCCGGCCATCGGGCGACCAGGCAGGGTCGCCATCGCGTCCCGGAGCGTCCGTCAGCCGAGTCGGCGAACTGCCGTCAGAGTTCATAACGTAAACTTCAAAATTGCCATCGCGGTTGCTGATAAACGCCAGCTTTGTCCCGTCAGGCGACCATGAAGGGCCGAGATCCGTCGCGAGGTTGTTAGTGAGTCTCGTTTGATTAGTTCCGGCCGAATCTGCGGCGTAAATCTCGACATTGATGTTAGTGCCGACACTGTCTCTGCTGCTGGAGAAGGCAATCCTGCCATTGGCGCCTCCGCGGGAATTCACCGGCGCTCCGCTGAAGTCAGCCACCTCATTCGCGCTCAGGATATCGAACCCCTGGCGCGGCGGAGCAAAGAGGAAACGAAACTTTGACGCCGTTATTCTGTAGGCGCCGCCTGCCGGTCGATCGCCGAAAGAATAGTGACCGTTGCTATCGCTGAACGTGGTAAACGTCTGTGTACCTGCTTGAAGCGTCATCGTCACGCCGCCCAGGCCGTTGCCACCCCCATCGGTGACGCGCCCGCTGATGCTGTAGCTCCCACACGGCGTGGGCGTAGAGGTTGGTGGGGGCGCCAGTGTCGGAGCGGCCGTGCTCACGACCGTCACCGGCACCAGCGCAACTTTGTCGCGATACCTTACTTCCAAAGTATCGACGCCGTCGCTAACTGCCGTCACTAACCCATCCGAGCTGACAGTCACGATCCGGTTACCTCCGCGCGCTGAATAGGTCGTACCGAGGGAGCCTGCAGTGATTTGTTTCGGAACGACGGTATTCGCAGATGTGACGAAGTCACCAACCACGAGCAGTTGGTGCGCGGAACCGAGTTTCAAGAACACTTCTCCCGGCGCGACTTGGATCTGCCGCAGGGGCGCGTCGGGATGCTGGATCAGAGAAACATTGGTGGAGTCGCCGAGCAAAGCTCCGGATGCGTCCAACGCGAGAACCTGAATGGCCAGTCGTCCCAGCTTTGCATGGTCCGGCACATTGAAGCTGACGGTGTAAGGCGGTGCGCTCGGCGCCACAAAGGTTCCAACGCCTTCCACAAGGAAGATCACCTTCTGCGGGGATGCGCCCCCAGCCGCCTCTGCTGTAACGGTCAGAGATGTATTCGGATCGTGATGGAAAGTTTCCCCGGTCGCTGGAGAAGTGATGCGAATTACGCCCGTTCCTGCCGGCGCGTTCTGCTTGATTGAACTGGCGGCGACCTGCGCACTCGCTCGGTTGGCTGCGACAACCGGTGGCGCCGCAGGGAACCCGTTTTTAAATCTCTGCAAGTCTTCCGTGCCAAGTAGGTCAATCACCCGCAGCCGGAGGTCTTCGCTCTGTAATTCCGCGGTATCCTGCAACGCACTTCCCGGAGGCAACTTGCTGTGGACAACCGGAAAGAAAAATAGCGTGTTAGTGTCGGGGTCGGCTCTTTGACTCTCTTCAGTTGCAAACAGGTCATGTGAGCGGGTGCCGAATACCCCGTCAAGGCTCAGCGCCGGATCGCGTAGCGCGATTTGAAGAAAAGATTCGAGTGCCGCGTGGCTGCTCGATGCGCCCGGATTTAGTGGGTCGAGTGGGTCGTCCCAAAGTCCTGCAAGAGCTTGCGACGTTACGGCGGTCTCGGTGAGACGGCTAAACGCTGCGCTTCCCGGACTCAACGCTTCGACTGCGCCGTTGTCGAGCGACTGGCCGAGCTCACGGAAGTAATCTGCGAGAGTCTTCGATTGCCCGTCAGGCATCGCAATCTGGACGTTCCGATTGTCGAAAAGAACTTTCGCGAGCGGCGAGCCGAAATGCGGCGTGCCGAACGTCAGCAGTCGATGGATCGATCCCTGCGAATAGTTTTTGTTTCTGCGGTAGTAGGGACGGCCCTGCTGGATCAAGCTGCGTGCAATCAACCCTCCCATGCCGTGCCCGACCACATCCACTTGCGATGCTGCGATGGAGTTATTCGCATACTCTAACTCCAGCACCTCGGCGATTCGTCCGTATAAAGCGTCAGTCGGCGCTCCGCCTTCGGGATCAAAGATTGCGGGGTCGAACGTCTGGCCCTGCTCACCGCTGTACCCGACGCCGTGGACTGGCAGTCCTTTGGCGTCCAACGCGAGATAGAACGAAACAAAGTCAGGCGATTGGCCGCTCTCTCGGTTAGTTCCCCAGAGATCCGGAATCAGCATGATCGGGGGCCGGTGGATGCTCAGGGCGATTGAAACAGATCCTGTGTCTGGAGAATCCGTCGGTCTGATTTCGAGAGTTACTGATCGTTGCGCCCCAGCGGTGTTGCCGTAAGATCGCGGAGACGTATAGACCGCGACCACCAGCGATTCTCCGTTGCTTGCGGTGGCCGATGGAATCACGGCAACGGTGCCGCCGGGATCGGCCTGGCCCAACCGCGCCAGTGTTCCGCGCGGGAGGTTGTCAGCGCTTCGCAGTGTTAGGGTCAGAGAAGATGCCGAGCGTACCATGATGAGCAGCTTCGACACGCCATCGGCCACGACACCGCCTCGCCGGTTACGCGAGTCATCGCGGGTGGATACCGCGACATCGACGCTGCCTAGCAAATTACCCAAATCATCTACACCGAAATCGGCACCACTCGGATCGACTACGTCCACGAGATCCGAGCCTCGCCGGAAACGAAGCTCGCCGGATCGGCTGAAGCAGTTAACGTCGCAAGCCTCCACATTGTCTCCCCAGGTGATCAGCGGTGTCCCCGCGAGGCTGATCGCGAGCGCTGGCGAATAGGAGTGGCCGCCACCACTCTCGGATGCTGGAGTGTTCGAAAGGTTCGCCTGCGCGGAAAACGTCTGGCCTCCGTCAATCGAGCGGCGGACGAAAATATCGTTTGGGCCGCTTCGATCCGGAGCACCCGGCGTGGGGCCGGACCACGCGACATAAATCCTCCCCAACGCGTCAATGGCGACGGCCGGTTCATACGCCAGAAACTCCCGCGGTACAGCTGAGACGTTCGTCCGGCGCGTGACAGCTCCATCTTCAATCCGAGCGTGGTAGACGTTCGTTTGCGGCCCGGAAAAGAAGGCGCTGTCGTCTTTCACATACACTGCGGAAACGCGGCCCGCGGCATCGACGGCGATATCATGCCCGCCAAAGGTGACGGACTCCACCTGGTGGTCGATCAGCAGCGGCGAAGAAAAGTTCTCTCCGCCGACCGAGTGACGGTAGTAATACTCCGAACAAAAATCTGTCTTACATTCCGACCACGTCACGTGAATCTGACCCGCCGGTGTGACCGCAATATTCGCGTTACTCAGATACCCCGGAAAGAACTGTTCGCCGACCGATGTGCCCGGATCGCTGTGAATGACGACGTGGTTCGAAAAGGTTCTGCCTTGATCGGACGACGTGCGCATCTTCACGAAATTCAGCGAATAATTGAAATCCGCCTCGGCGCTGGTCGTATCACTCTCGGCCCACACGACGTAAACTTTTCCCGCACCATCGACCGCGATGTTCGTCTCGTAGTCGACGTTCGTGATATTCGGAGTCGAGACCTGCACCGGGGCCGAGAAATTCTCTCCGCCGTCGGTCGAGCTCGTGACCATGATCGATGGGCGTTCAGATGCCGGCCGGTCATGGCAATCCTGCGCGCCATCGCACGGCAACCCGCTCAGGTAAGCGATGTGGATGTTGCCGCCGGCCGTAACCGCGAGCGAAGGCAACCGCGTCTGTCCGGAGGCGATGACTTTGACGTCGAACGTTGCGCCACCATCCCTGGAGCGAGCCAACCTGAGCTCCCGCACTTCGAGCACTTTGTTCGGACCGATGGGTGACCGCGACACGCTCACGTCATAGGCGATGTAGATGTCGCCGAAACTGTCCACGGCCATGGAAGAGCGGATGGCCCAATAATCCTGCGAGATCATTGTTGTGGCACCGCCGAATGTCTGGGCCGCGGCGTTCATCGAAAGGCTGATGCAGCCCGAGATCAGCAGAAACGTCCAAAGCCCGAATCGATTCCGGGTTCTGTGCTGCGGTGATGAATCAATCAGGATGGGGGAAGCGGATTTCACTGAGATAAAGTTTTAACCTTCTACATCCCGAGGGATTGGGGCCAGGGGGGCGAAACCGCGTGTCAAAAGACACAACGGCTTGACGCAGTGGCCACCATTGCACACATCGGCGCCACCCAAAACTGATTAAATCGGCGCCCTTCGCCGACCGGCAGTGCGCGCGAATGCCGCGTCGCTGATTGTGGGATGGTGGCGGGCCACTTTCGAAGACGGCTCGACATGGTCTCGCTCCACCGCTGGCCTCGAATCGGAGGCCAGCGCTCCCAGCCGACGTTCAGCGATTTTCAGGGAGCGGTTTTTCTCGCTCTTAGTCTGGTAAAAAGCTGACGGTTGGATGGCGCGGTGGAGTCGGGAGGGACGGTGAAGACGAGTTCGGCGCCGGTGCCGGCGAGATCGGCGGCGACGGTCACAAATTCGACCAGATCGGTTGAGGCCTCGACGTCGTAACAGTGTCCGGTTAGAGAGGGCCAACGGAGCTCGATGCCTGAGGGCGTCGAGGTGGCGCTGGTGAGCGCAAACCGGGACGCAGCGGAGGCAGGATCGGTGCCGGCGTGAAATTCGGTACCATCGGTTTGACCGTCGCCATCACGGTCGCCTGAGCCGTCGGTGTGGGTGCCGCCGAGGTGGGTTGTTTCCCAGGCGTCGGCCAAGGTGTCGCGATCCTCGTCACGATCGAGTTCCGGATCGGTGGCCATTTGTACGTCGGCCCATAGGTCGGGGCGGTTAGCCGATGCGACGTCGCCGTTAAACCAGTGCACGTCATCTCCCGCGGCGGAGATCGCATAATGACCAACATCCAGTCCGAGGGTTTGTGCATTCGAACCGCCAACCAGCGACAGAGAAATCTGAAATTCCGCATTCCAGCGTCCCGCGTCCGCGGACACCCGCGCCGAAAATATGGGTGCCGGGTCGCGAACAAAGCCACTGCCATTTCCTTGCTCGCTGGCCACTTCGCCGTCCGCGTACGCGATGAAACGCCGGTCGCCGGTTTGCGGAAGCGTCGAGCCACTGTTGTCCCAATCAGTGGATATGGCGACGAATTGGCGGGAGTTGCTGCCCAATGGCAGCCCTGCAACCGCGACATAGAGGAAGGTGGCATCGCGCACCAGACGGACGGAAGCGACGTCACTGGGCTCGTAGCGCAGCGGAATCGGGCGACGATCCACCAGGTAAGCGGCATCATCCAGCACGCCATCGAGCGTTGGAGGCACGGTTATATCGGCGACGTTTTTTGGTGATACGGTGAACGACCCCGTTGCCGCGCTGAAAAGTCCGCTGCTGTCCGTAGCGCGCAGAAGGACGGTGTAGGAACCGGGAGGCAATGAGCCCGGCAGGAACTCGGGTCCGGTGCCAGTGAGATTGACCGGTCCGATAAGGCTCCAAGCGAGCGCGCCGGCGCCCAGCGGTCCATCTTCCGCATCCTGTGCTGCACCGCGGAGGATGATCGTTTCGCCGGCGCGGTAAACGGCTTCAACGACCGTGCAGTCGCGTCCACGCTCTGTTTCGAAGAAAATCTGCGCTTGGGGGGCCCGCCGGGCGACGGTGAAGAGAGGTGAGCGAGCGATCCCAGTGCGCAGACCATCGCTCGAGAGGACTTCGATTAACGCATTGTTTGGTGGACCGCCGGGCAAGCCGGCCATTGGTACATCAAGTTCACCGATGCGCAGGTCTTCGCCGAGCACTTGCCACGAGGTGCCGGCATCATGGGAATAGCGGACCGTATGCCGCAGGGGCTGGCCCTCAGGATCTGTTGCGGTCCAGCGGACTGCGAGCATGGCGCCCGCGACCTGCCCGGCAGCAGGTGTGAGGATGGCCACCGTGGGAGCGCCCCCGCCGCCGTCGCGCGTCGCCACGGGCGTGCCCGGCTGGTCGGTGCGGACGAGTTCCAGGGCGACCCCCGCGCTGTCTTCGTCAATGACCGCAAAAAGCGGTCGGATGTGGCCTTCGCTTGCCGCGAACAGACTTGCGGGCGCACTGGCTAACAGATTGCCATCGGCGTCGAGCATACGGACCTGGTAGCTTGTCTTGTCGGTTCCCTCGGCGAGCAGGGCCGCCGCATTCAATTGCGCCGCAATATCGGGCAGACGCACCGCAGGTTCCAAGTGCGCGGCTCCGCTGCTCGCCACGAGGCCAGCGATCAGCAGCTTTTGTCCGGTGGGTGCAAGGGCGCCGCGCTCTGTTGCAAGCGGGGCGGCTGACGACCCGGCCAGTTCGCTAAAGATGGCCGTCCAGGTGTAGTCGGATGGCCAGCGCGGGCGTCCGTATGACATCAAGTCCGAAGTAGTGGCCGGTTGGATAAGAAGGCGAGTGATCGGGTCGAACCCCACATGCGGATTGGTCCCGGCCGAGAGGACACACACGGGATACGGATAGTTCGCATCAGGATCGGCGGGATTGCCGCAACCGACGTGGTTTCGACCGAAGTTATGCCCCAGTTCATGGGCGAAAGTCACACCACTTTGGGGGCGATTGATGGTTTCGCCGCCAGGATCCATAAAACAGATCAGCATCTTGCCGCTCAGCGTTCCCAGCCCGTTGAATGCCCTGCCTGCAAACGAGTGGAAAAACGCGCAATGGTGAACGCTGACGTCGGGTAAGAACTCAGCACCCACCAACAACGCTTTGCGAATTCCGAGCTTTATCATGATCCAACTGCTGTCGTCGTCGGTTTTCGACAGCTCGTAGGGGCCGAATGACCACGGGAACGGAGTGCCCTGCCATTCTTCGATGACCGGTCCTCCGCCGAAGTGCACATGCAATCTTGCCGCGGGCAACATGGCTTCTGCGCGATCCAGCGTCGGCTGGTAGTCGGGATGATACTCGGAGATGGTGCCGTTGTTCGTGCGGAGGGGATGGACCCAGACAAGAATATCGTCCCGCTTCTGGAAGGTAAAAGCGGCTCCCAGGCTGTTATCGGCCGCATTAGTTTCGACCGGCGCGGCGTGCGGGTTAACTTCGGGAATTAGCTGGATAGTGCCCTCGGCCAGCCATTGTTGTGGCAGTCGAAACCACCAGCCTTCATGTTGCGACAGCCGGTTTGGATCCCTTGCGTAGGCGACTTGCTCGCCCATTTCCGCAAGCAACGGCGATCCGGGAAGGTCGATTCCGTCACGGCGACCGCGCAGAAGTGCGTTCGTTCGAACTGAGGTCTGGCCGGAATTGGTGCTCTCGATGCGACCAAAAAGGCGGATCCATGTGGGTTTGCCGGCCACCATCGGCACGTTGTTGGGCACCCCTTGAATCGCCTGAATCCATTCGAGCGTGGCGACCTGCAAATTCCACGTGATCGCCGCGGCATTAACCGGCAGGCGCTTAATCGCAGTCTGCGTCACGCCCCCTCCGACGCCCCAATAAAGATGGCGCCCGTCACTGACGATCCCGGTCTCAAATCCCAGTCGTGGCATTGGAACTGTGATCGCCTCGCTCGGACCCACGCCTGGCAGACGCCGCATGAATGGGCCCACACCATCGCGGATCTCATGCCAGTAGACGGCTTGGGAATCAGCGGCGATGTGCAAGACTTCCGGATTTCCAGCTTGTGAAATGGCCGCGTGGTCGGTGATCGCGGTGGTGTTGTTCAGAGCGACCGAGCGAATGGCGCTTGCTCCGGCGGCATTGGACTCCGCGAAGTAGAGCCTTCCCTGCGCGACATCGACGGCCTGGACGGAGGGTGCGAGCACTGTCGAGACCCACGGCAGCACGATGGCGAGATGCCGTTTTACCAGATTGCCAAACGCCTTGCGATAGTAAACGACCTCTGTGGGAGCAATGCCTGGATTCCGTTCGACCGTGGCTGCGGCCAGACTTACCGCGCCGCCACCGGAAGCTCCATCCAGCCGCGCCACCTCACCCCGTACGCCGCCGGTGATGGGAACACGGAAGATATTGCCTGAATCACTGATCTCGCCGAACGTTTCCGCCCAATACACGTAATCTCTCGAGACCGCGATATGGACAAACGTCGGGTTCGGCGCTTCGAGACTGGCCAGGATCGTGGGTGTGGTGCCGGGACCGGCGTCCGCTGGAAGGGTGGCGATCCGCCCATCGCCCGTCACCCAGAAAACCCTTCGCGACGCATTGACCGCGAACGCTCGCACCCGTAAGCCGTCGCAAGTGGCGGCCTGATAATAGGTGTGAATCGTCGTGCCACCGGATGGAACCCGCTGAATGAGACTGCCCGGAGCGGTGGTTGGGACGCAATCCGCTTTCCAAAATAAGACACCGGAGTTGTAGGTGAGGGCGTCGAACCCTAGGCCGGTGAGGTAGTCGGTGCCGTTTTGAGCCGCAGCAGGACTCCCAATCAAAAGGGCAGCCATGAAGCCTGACAGGAGCTTGGGACAACGAAACATTGAACTCACTCTTGTACGCACAGCGCAACGCAAGCCTGGGCGAAGAAGGGGGGTGGACGCATTCATTACATGCTTTAAATGCTAGATTCGCTCCTCGCTCACATTTCTTGCAAAATCACGAAATGATTCGGATGGCTCTTGAAGACGACCCGGGGTCTCAGCGTGTGGAGCGCCGTCCCGTCAGTTACGACGCCTTTGGCGCGAGCGGAAGAATGCGCGGGCGAAAATAACATAAGCACGGTTCACCGCCATCATCGCGTGCATTCTCCCAGACCAACCAAAGTGCGCCCCGGCGGTAGCCGGAAATTAAGAAAACAACTTCCGATCCATCGCCCGAGACTATAAACAAGGTCCCATGAAAAACCACCCATCGGCAGCCGGGTTCGTTGATCCCTTCCGCATTACCAGCGGAAAAAAATTTTGTCTGACAGACATCGATCCGGCAGACACGGGAAAATTCCAAGGCAAGGAGAACGCGCAGGGGCTTCTGCAAGCGGGCGTCGAGCAGCTCAGCGAGCTGCAGGAGAAACTTTACGCTCAGGACCGGTGGGCGTTGCTGCTGGTTTTCCAGGCCATGGATGCGGCGGGCAAGGACAGCGCGATCAAGCACGTGATGTCCGGTGTGAATCCGCAAGGCTGCCAGGTTTTTTCCTTCAAAGCGCCCTCCTCGCAGGAACTCGACCACGATTTTCTTTGGCGCACGAATATCAGCCTGCCGGAGCGAGGGAGGATCGGGATATTCAATCGCAGCTACTACGAAGAAACGCTCATCGTGCGTGTCCATCCCGAATTCCTCGGCAATGCCAAACTCCCCGAAAACCTGGTCACGGAGCGGATCTGGCAGGAGCGCTTCGAGGACATCAACGCCTGCGAACGTTATCTCGCGCGCAATGGCGTCGTCATCCGCAAGTTTTTCCTGCACGTCTCGAAAGCCGAGCAAAAGCGCCGCTTTCTCAAGCGGCTCGAAGAGCCGGAAAAGCACTGGAAATTTTCCGCCATTGACGTGCGGGAACGAAAGTTTTGGGGCGATTACATGTCGGCTTATGAGCAGACGATTAGGAATACCGCGACCGAGCACGCGCCGTGGTTTGTCGTCCCCGCGGACAACAAATGGTTCACCCACCTGGTCGTGGCGGCCGCGATTGTCGAAACCCTCGAGTCGCTCGATCTGCACTTTCCGAAGGTGAATGCCGCGAAAAAGAAGGAACTCGCCGCTGCCCGCGCTGCTCTGCTCGGGAAACGACGGTTATGAGATTGACGTGATTGATCAACGTTGCCGACGCATTTCGGGCCGGCGTTCTCAGGCTAAAATCTTCGCGATGATTTCTCCGGCCACATCGGTGAGCCGGAAATGGCGGCCGTTATGGAAGTAAGTCAGTTTGGTGTGCTCGATGCCGAGCAAGTGAAGCATCGTCGCGTGTAGGTCGTGAACGCTTACCCGGTCTTTAACCGCTTTGTAACCGACTTCGTCAGTTTCGCCGTAGCTCGACCCTCCCTTGATGCCGGCGCCGGCCATCCAGGCCATGAAACCATGCGGATTGTGATCGCGTCCGCCGTTGCCTTGTGAGACCGGCATGCGTCCAAACTCTCCGCCCCACACAACCAGAGTGCTATCCCAAAGTCCGCTTCGTTTGAGGTCGGTCAGCAGCCCATCGATGGGCACATCGGTCGAGGCGCAGTGTTGAGCGTGATTGCCTGCAAGATCGCCATGAGCGTCCCATTCTCCGTCGCTGTAAACCTGCACGAAGCGAACGCCGCGTTCGACCAGCCGGCGCGCCATCAGGCACTTGGCGCCGATATTTTTCGAGACGTCTTTATCAAGCCCATAAAGAGCGCGTGTCTCTGCGGATTCCGAAGAAAAGTCCGCCAGATCGGTCGCCTCGATTTGCATGCGATGAGCCAGTTCGAAGCTCTGGATGCGACCGAGCAGCTCCGGTTCGCCTTCATGCTGGGCGAGATGTTCGGCATTCGCCTGCTTCAAAAAGTCCAGTTGAGCACGCTGGTCCTCGCGGGTCACGCGTTCCGGCCGCGTGAGATTCAGGATCGGGGCGCCTTGCGAGCGAAAGAGTGTTCCCTGATAGCCGGAAGGCAGAAAACCGGCGCTCCAATTGAGGGGTCCGCCTTTGACGCCCTGGCTGTTTCCCAGGACGACGTAACCGGGAAGATTCCGACTTTCGCTGCCCAGGCCGTAAGTGATCCACGCGCCCGCGCTGGGAAATCCCGGGCGGGGGATGCCGGTGTTCATCTGGTAAAGTGCCGGGACGTGATTATTCGACTCGGTGTAAAGAGACTTGATGAACGCGATGTCATCGACGTGCCGCGCCACATTGGGATACTTATCACAAACCCAGGCGCCGGATTGACCGTGTTGTTTAAAGGCGTACGGCGACTTCATTAGCGGGCCAGGATTGCCAAAGAACACGTCGATGTCCATGCGCTGGCCGTCCCGCTTTGTCAGCTCGGGTTTGGGATCGAAGAGGTCCACCGCGCTGGGGCCGCCTTCCATGAACAGCCAAATGATTGACTTTGCTTTGGCCGCGTAACGCGGACTGCGCGGAATCATGGGATCAAGCGCGCGCTCTTTTTCCGGCGCCGCGCCAAGCAGGCCATCAGCTTGCAACAAGTCGGCCAGCGCCAGGAGCCCAAACCCTCCGCCAGCCTTCCTCAAAAAATCACGGCGATTGGTGAATGTGTCATAACGGCCGCAGTGGTGACTGAAAGTATTCATCAGCTATTCAATCCACATAGATGAATTCATTCAGGCAAAAGACAGCCTGACAAAAATCTGCCACGGCCTGATGACGCGCATCGGGTTGGTTTCGAGCCGCGCGGTCGCGGGCTTGTGCCACGATGAAGGCTGCGCTCGACTGCAATTCTGTGCTCGTGGGTTCTCGGCCCAATGCCAGCCGCCAGGCCAGCCGAACCTGCGGTTCGATTTGGTCGCCGGCTTCTTCAAGCAGCCGCCGCGCGAAGTCCTGTGCGCGGGCGCGGACGAAGCGATCATTTAAAAGTGCCAATGCCTGCGGAGCGACCGTGGTGTGTTCGCGCCGGCCGCAACTCGCTTGCGCATCGGGCCCATCGAAAGCTTGCATGAGCGGATTCTGTACGACGCGTTTGTGAAACATGTAAATTGTACGCCGGCGTGTGGCGGGTGTGTCTTTCGCATCGGCAGGGTAGGGGTCCTTCAGATTGCGAGCCTGGATCGCTTCGGCGGCCACCGGCGCTTTGAAAGCGGGACCGAACATTTCCGGGTTTAGCACCGCGCTGACCGCAAGCATGGAATCGCGCAAGATTTCCGATTCAATCCGCCGCGGACTTTGCCGCCCGAGCAGACGATTGTCCGGATCGGCTTTTGCTTTCGCGGCATCGAAGGCGCTCTCCTGGAGGTAAGCGGAGCTGGTCATGATCAATCGATGCAGCGGTTTCAGCCGCCAGCCGCTTTTCACGAAGTTGTCCGTCAACCACTCGAGCAGCTCGGGAAGGGTGGGCGCTTCTCCCTGCACGCCAAAATCATTAACCGTGCGCGCCAAACCTTCGCCAAAGTGATGCTGCCAGATGCGGTTGACCATGACGCGCGCGGCCAGCATCCCCGCGCCGTGGTCAACGTCGGTCATCCACGCCGCCAAAGCACTCCTTTGTTGGGTGGAATCGTTCCGACGACTATGCATGCGGGCCACCGCCCAATAGTCGGCGGCGCCTTTGCCGCGCTCGAGCACACTGACAAATCCCAGTACAACCGGCTCCGTCTTCACGTGGAAATCGCCCCGCGCGAGCAACCAGGTCTCGCGCGGCTTCGCTTCGTAATCGGCGAAGGCCAGCACAGTCGGCAGCGGTTTTGGTTTGCGTGCCTCGATGACTTTGAGTTCGCGTTCTAGGGTGGCCCGGTCGCGTCGTTCGTCCTCAGACATCAACGGACCGTAATCGTTGTCCTCGATTTTGAGTTCCTTCGCGAATTTGGCGGCCAGCTCTTTGGCTCGCTCGCTCTCGGCATCCGTCTTCAGCAGGGTCTTATCGTGTTCCGTGATCTTCAGCGAATCAATTTTTCGGTGAAGGGCGACGCTTTTATGACGTTGTCGCAGCGCTTTCAAACACTCTTCCAGACCCAGTTTGGCAGCGTCGCTTTCCGCCTTCCATCTAGCTGTTGACTCGCGGTGGCTGCGGACCCTATCCGGTGGCGCGAGCGGGACTTCCGCACGGTTCCCGGAATTAAAAACGCTCAAGAGGCGATAGTAATCGCGGGTGGGAACGGCGTCGTATTTGTGATCATGACAGCGGGCGCAGCCGAGCGTCAGTCCAAGCATCGCCGACCCGGTCGTGGCAATCATGTCATCGAGCTCGTTGTAGCGGTTGCGGACTTTCTCCTCTTCCATCGGCACATCCAGAACCGTGTGCGGACCGGCGACGATGAAGCCAGTCGCAGCGATCGCGAGTGGATTCTCCGGCTCGATTTCGTCTCCGGCCAATTGCCAGCGGAGGAACGTATCGAACGGCAGGTCCGCGTTGAAGGCTCGAATGACAAAGTCGCGGAAGTGGTAGGCAGTGGGCCGGTCCTGGTCCCCTTCCTGACCATTGCTGTCGGCATAACGAGCGACGTCGAGCCAATGTCGCGCCCAACGCTCGCCATAATGCGGGTTGGCCAGAAGTTGATCGACGAGAGACTCGATGGCCGTCCTCGAATCCTGCGCCGAGGCTTCAAGAAAACGGGCAACTTGCTCAGGGGTGGGCGGCAGCCCAACCAGGTCGAAATAAATTCGGCGAACCAGTTTGCTGGCATTCGCGGGCGGCGCCAGCTCCAGCGATTTGTCTTCCAGCCGAGCGAGAATGAAGCTGTCCACGGCCGTGCGGGACCGGTCCGCGTTCTTCACGATCGGCACAGCCGGCGACATGAGCGGCCGGTAGGACCAGTGCTCGGCTGCGCTTGCCTGGGACAGGGCGAGCGCGGTGAGCGCCAGGATCGTTGAAAATCGACTGGTCATGCAAGGGGCGGATACAATACACTGCCTGCCCCTTCCCGCAGGCACGAATCACATTCCCCATTTCGCGACCTGTTCCGAAGAGAGCTTAGCTTAGCGAGAATTTGCAGGCGCTGCGGCCAGATTGCCCCCCATGGACGTGTGCGGAGCCAGGGAATGCAGGCGCTTCAACCGGAACCCGGCAGGCAGCAGCTACCGATCTTGCGTTTCGGGCGATTGCCGGCGCAGCCGGCTACTGTGTGTTTGACCACGGATTGGTCGATGCATTCGCGGCGTTAACGGGACCCGGGTTATTGCCGCCGCCGATCGAGTAATTGGTAACAGCTCCGCCCGGCGGAGCGTTGCCGAGTGAGCTGTTACGGACGACAGTGTTCTTGCTGCCGGCGACCGAGATGCCGAGGCCGTTATTTTGCAACACACTGTTGTCATCGATCGTGTTGAAGCTGCCGGCGACACCGATGCCGTTCCCGACATTCGTGCCCGTGACATTATTGCGGACGATGCGATTTGTATTTGATTCTACATAAATGCCGGTAGCGGGCACCGAGATGCCACTGGATGCGACGTTATTGTCGCTGATTGTTGACCCACCTGTGCCAACCACCCGGAACCCGTCGGAACCGCTAAACAAAACGGTGTTGTGATGAACGTGCGAATGACCCTGGACAACTATGCCCCACCGGCATTGATCGATCTCGCATCCTTCGACGACCGATCGGGAAGCGATGATCCCCGAATCCGAGCTGTCACCGACTCGGCACCCTCGAAGGGTGGATGATTGCATGTTGATGCCGATTGGGTTGACGCTGGCCACGCAGTCGCTTACTTTCGAAAAGTTAGCCACGATGCCCGTGCCGGTGTTGAAGACCGCAGCGCATTGGCTGACCAACCCGCTGGACACGACGATGCCGATGGCATTGTTCCGCGCTTGCACGCGCTCGAGAACGATGGAAAAAGAGAACTGCAGATCGAAGCCGCGCTGCGTCCAATTCTGCACGTTACCGTTTCGCACCTGAAGTCCGTGATAATTCGTTTGGTTCGTCACCCCATGGCGACCGGTGCCCGCGCCATCCAGCGTGAAGCCCCCGAGATCGAGCGTCACGTTGTCGGATTGGATGGTGATGCCGTCGCCTCCGCCGGACACGGTCAGGTTGCGGGTGACGTAGTAGGAACCCGGTTGGGAGATGGTGAACGGAATCGCGGATATCGGCGTGCGAGGCTCAATCTGGTCGAGCGTCTTCATGGTCGGCCCGGGTGGCCCGGGCGGATTGAGGGGCCCGCCCTGGCCGAAAATGGCGGCTGCCGCGACGACGAGCAGACCGATGATGCCGGCCAGCGTCCAGCCGGGCTTGTTAAAAATATGATGCATGGTTGCTTCTCCGCGAATGGCCTCTGACTACTGGGAGCCTGTTGGACTTTCCCACTACACATTGGGTGCTGAAACCCTGATTGGATGGGCCCAAGAAGAAATCCTTCCCACGATGCGACACATAGTGGTCGCAACTCGCGGCGTCAACGCAACTTTGCGAGCAGGGGTCATTTCAAGCCTTTCCCGGTATCCGTACCGCAGACTTTCAGTCTGCCGTGTCGCAGGGCTGCGGCCTGCGAGCAGATTAACACGGACGCCGAAAGATGAGTCGGCCCCCCGCGGATCGCTCACAGACTTTCATGATGCCGCCGCTCTACGAAAAGAGGATGCTGTCCACAAAGGCCTGCACGTGGTGTGGCAGCCCCGCATGGGAACGGCGGGTGACGACGACGAGTTCACGCGTGAAACTGTTTTAGAACGCCGCTTACGGATGCGGCTCGCTCGGTCCAGGCTTCAAAGAGCCGCACAGAGGCCGCTGCTGGCGCAAAGTTTCACTTTGAGATCACTCTGCGCTTCGCAGGTCCAACCGCATCTTGGCAGTCGTCGGGATAATTCATGACCTGCAACCGCGACGATTTTGTTATGGCTGCGGGTTTCATCCCGCATGCGGGACTTATTATTCTCATGCGCCGGCGCTCTCGCGCGCATGAACGGGCGGCCCTCGTCCCGCTGCTCGACAACGCCGGACAATCAGGTATTCGCCGAAACATCAACTTTGCGTAGAGTCGGGAAAATCCCGTCTCGGTGATTCAAGAAAAGAGGATGCTGTCCACAAAGGCCTGCACATGGCGTGGCAGCCCCGCATGGGAACGGCGGATGACGACGACGAGTTCACGCGTGAATGGTTCTGGCAACGCAATCCGCTGAAGTTGGTTTTTCCGTGGAAAAGCCGCCAGGGCCCGCTGAGGCACCACACTCACGCCGAGACCGAGCGCGACGAGGTGAACGATGAGGTCGAAACTGTCGAGCTGTGTCACCGAAGCCGGGCGGAGACTCCGGTCGTCCATCCACATTTTGACCATTCGGCCGGTGGTAGTTTCTGGAGCAAGCATCAGCCAAGGTTGCTTCGCGAGCCACAAGATGAGATGGGCGGGCCATTCCCGACCTCCGGGCGTCCACGCCGGAATGATCAGCGGCGCTGGTGCCACGACGGCAAAGGCATCGGTCATGCGGTGGGTGATCGCGAGGGTGACCGGCAACCGTCTGGGTGGGCAGAGCACGCCCAAATCCAGCGAACCGTCAACCACGGCTGTGAGGAGGGCCGCTTGACCAAGATGGGCGACGCGGGTTCGCACTTCCGGTGATCGCCGGACATGCGCGTGGATCAGACCGGGCAGGTGGGCCAGCGCCACACTGTGCGAAAGGCCGATGCGCACTTCCCTTGGACCGTCGATAAATTCTTCTCTTAGCCTGCGCACAATTGACTCGACCTGCGATGACAAGCCGGCCGTCTCGTCCAGCAGAAAATGCCCGGCTTTGGTCGGAGTGAGCTGCCGCGTGGTTCGATCAAACAGGCCCACTCCAAGACGGGCTTCCAATCCCTGTATTTGTCTGGTGAGAGCGCTTTGTGTCAGTCCCACTTCCGCGCACGCCCGAGTAATGCTGCCATGACTCGCCACGGCTCTTAGCAATCGAAGCGCATAAAGTTCCAGCGGTGCCGGCGGTGTTTTTGGCGGGGTCATAATATGCACAATATGCATGATTTACTGAGCAACATGCATTTTAAGCAATGATCTCCCGGCCTTATTGACTGGCAAATCGAGGGCTTTCCTTCGATTGCATCCAACACCAAACCACATCATGGCTGATCACACCGACAAGTTCTTCCGCAACATTCCCGGACCCTACTACAACGACCATTCCTGCATCGACTGCGACCTGTGTCGCGAACTGGCCCCGGCCCTCTTCCGGCGGGATGACGACGAAGGTAAAACGTTTGTTTGGAGACAGCCAGTCGGTGCCGAGGAAATCAAGCTCGCCGAGGAGGCTCGCAGCGCATGCCCTACCGACAGCATTGGCAATGATGGGTGAGGAATGCTCGTGTACCCCGCGCCGCGCCGGGTTTTCGATTCCGTGACATCACCCCAGCCCGGCGTCGCGCAGCGCAGGGAAGCGGGCGCGCCAGTCGGCCACAACTTCTGGATTGATTCTCGCGGTGACGGTGCCCTCGCGGTCGCCGGCATGCCACGATCAGGCCGTGCGGATCGACGGCGACGCTGCGGCCGCCGTAATGAAAGTGCGGGTCGTCGCCGCTGCGGTTGACACCAAGGACGCACGCCTGGTTTTCGATGGCGCGGGCCTCGAGCAGTGTGAGCCAATGGGCCTCGCGGGCGATGGGCCAATTGGCGATGACCGCAAAAAGAGTCGCTCCTTTGGCAACAGCGGCGCGGAACAACTCGGGAAAGCGCAGGTCGTAGCAGACGAAGGGCGCGATGCGGAAGCCCGCCCAGTCGAAAACGACTGTCTCGTCGCCCGCCGGGTAGTGCGCGTCTTCATTCGCCAGGCTGAAGGGCCGCTGCTTGCTGTAACGCGCCAGCACCTCACCGGTCGGTGCGAGGGCCAGCGCCTGGTTGCGCGGTGCGCCGTCCTCGACCGCAATGAGACCGCCTAGAACGCACGACTTCGTTTCCTCCGCGAGCTCGCGCAGGAAGGCCTCGGTTTCGCCTCGAGGTGCCTCCGCGATGGCGGCGTGGTTCATGCTGAAACCCGTGGCGAACATCTCCGGCAGCACGATGAGCGAGCCGGGCGGCGGCCCGGCGGCGCGGACCAGACCGCAAACTTTCGCGAAGGTCGCGGACTTGTCCTCCCACACCAGATCAACTTGGCAGAGCAGAACGGTCAGACCCTCTCCATCCCCAGCCGTCGGCACGCTCATGAGTTCATTCTCCGAAGAGCGAGCGCCGCCAGGGCAAAGGCTCCGACCAGCACGAAGTCAACTTTCCGCAAGAGGCACAACTCGACAAATTCGCGGGAGTCTTTCGGCAGGGTCCTCAGGTTCGTCATAGGCTCCTCCACAGCGAAGGATTTCACGGAAAATCGCGAAGCTTTGCTCTCGCGTCAGCCGTGGCGGCGGTTCCGACTCAGCCTCCTCGAGCGTCAATTTTCTGCCGACTCCTTCCATGTGGGCAGGATACTCGATGACAATCGAATGGCCACGGTTTTCGCGCCCGAGTCCTATTAAGTAGTTTCGCGTCGGCCAGTCGAGGGAATTCAGATTCTGGCCGGACTCCTTCGCAAGCCCTGGTTCTACCGCTATCGGCGACAATCGTAGCCGCGACTGTAATGCGGCTCGGGCTCGCGGACCCGGCTACAGAACAGCGAAACTCTTGTCGCTGGAGCACGCCGTCACTACTCTCGCCAAATCTTCAGCCCGCACACTTGCTCGATAAACGTGAAATCGCGATCCTTGTGATGGAGAAAACAATCATGTTCCAACGCGCATGCTGCGATCAAGCAGTCAACAGAGCTTCGAATTGTGAAGGCCTTCCTTCTGCAATCTCGAAAGATTTTGGCTGCCAGTCGATAGGTTGATCGTCGAGGAAAAATCTCAATAAAGGAAGCAAAATGCATTTCAATGGCATTCGACTGTGCGTCATTCGAACAGCCTTGCATCAGTTCTTGCAAGACAATGCCCGAAAAGGCAACCGACTCCTCCCTGTCTAAAAGACCAATCAAGACATGAACTTCTGGAGTCTCTCGGCCTGCAAGAAAATCGATCCAGACTCCGGTATCGATCAGAACCATTAGAAGCGATTCTGACGCATAACATCCAGATCCCCCTTCCACTGGACTTTGCCGCGCAATTCCAAAATCCTTTTTTGGTCCTTTCTCCGCACGAATTCGCGCAACGCCGTATGGATGAGCTCCTTCTTGGTGCGAAGACCTGAAAGTTGCAGACCCCGCCTTACCAGCTCCGGATCAAGATCTATATTGGTGCGCATATACACACAAAAGCACAAATCTGGTGTATAAATCAAGAAGCATCTTTCTGCCAGTTTGCCACTACGTCCCCTTCGCGGCCGCGAGTTCCTCCCACCGGGCGTAGCTAGCGGCGATGGACTTCTTCTGCTCGGCTAACTGAGAAGCGAGCGCATCCAGTTCCGCGTAATGGTCGCGGTAGAACTCGGGATTGATGAGTTGGGCTTCCATCGCGGCGGCTTTTTGCTCGGCGGCGAGGATGACAGCTTCCATGCTTTCGAGTTCACGCTCTTCCTTGTAGGTGAGCTTGCGGGTTTTGGCGACAGGCGTGGCGGTGGCTCTGGCGGTTTCGCTTGCCACGACCGCAGCCGTGGTGGCGCCATCGTGTCCGGATGTGGCGACCGGCTGGTTGGCGAGGCGTTGCTTTCTCTTCTCCATGTAGTAGGAGAAATTTCCCGGCTGGATGAAGAGGCCATCCTCCTCGAACGCGATCACCCGGTCGCACACGCGGTCGAGGAAATAGCGATCGTGACTGACCACGAGCGCGCAGCCCCCGAAGCCGGCGATGCCTTCCTCGAGGATGCGAAGGGTGTTGAGGTCGAGATCGTTGGTCGGTTCGTCGAGCACGATGAAATTGCCGCCGCGCTTGAGGACCTTGGCCAGCATAAGGCGTCCCCGCTCGCCACCGGAAAGACTGCCGACGCGGTCATTGATGCGGTCGTCGGTGAAGAGGAAGCGCCGCAGATAGCCCCGAGCGGAAATTCTCTGGCCGCCGAAGAAGACGATCTCCTCCTGGTCCTTGATCTCGTCGAGCACGCCCTTGCTGTCGTCCAGCTCGACACGGCCTTGATCGATGTAGTTGAAGGTCGTGCGCTTGCCGATAGTGATCGTGCCTTCGTCCGGTTCGCGGAGTCCGAGACAAAGCCGGAGCAGAGTGGTTTTGCCCACGCCATTGCGCCCGAGCACGCCCACGCACTCACCAGGCAGAAAGGCAAAATCCAGCCCGCGGAAAAGCCAGCGATCGCCGAATCTGGCCCCTACGTTCTTATGATCGACAATCGTATTGCCGAGCGCGGGTGGCGGCGGGATGAGAAGGTCCATCTCGCGCTCTTCCGGCGGCGCCTCGAGACCCTCGACGGCGTAATAGCTGGCTATGCGAAACTTTGATTTCGTGCGCCGGGCGCGAACCCCAGCCCGCACCCACTCGAGTTCGCTGCGCAGGAAGCGCTGGCGGCGGCGCTCGGTCTGCTCGGCGATCGACTGGCGCTGCGCCTTCGATTCCAGGTAGGCGGTGTAGTTGCCCGCGTGCGAAATGCATTTGCCCTGATCGACCTCGATGATGCGCTGGGCGAGTTTGTCGAGGAAATAGCGGTCGTGAGTGACGAAGGCAACAGCGCCCGGGTAGCCGCGCAAAAAATCCTCGAGCCACTCGATGGACTCGGCATCGAGATGATTGGTCGGCTCATCCAGCACCAGGAGATCGGGTTGGCCCACGAGCGCGCGAGCGAGGGCGACACGCCGGTTTTCCCCGCCGGACAAGGTGCCAACGACGGCATCGGGCGATGGCGCGCTGAGATGATTGAGCGTCGAGGTGATGCGCTCCGCCAGCGTCCAGCCATCGGCGTGTTCGATTTTGTGCAGGAGGTCGCCCTGCTCGGTGGCGCTCAGATCATCCTGCTCGTAACTACGCAGCCACTCGACAAGGTCCGCCGCGCCCGCCTCGACATTCCCCCGCACCGTGGCGC
Source organism: Verrucomicrobiales bacterium (assembly GCA_050998515.1). Lineage (GTDB taxonomy): Bacteria > Verrucomicrobiota > Verrucomicrobiia > Verrucomicrobiales > V1-33 > JBPCQC01. The sequence goes on along the minus strand of JBPCQC010000039.1, from coordinate 26,683 downwards.
TGTCGTCGAGCACGGATTCCTGGGGCAACCAGCCGATGCGCAGGTCGCGCCGGCGGGAAACCTCGCCGCTATCCGGTCGATCCACACCGCCGAGGATGCGCAGCAGACAGGTCTTCCCCACGCCGTTGCGTCCGACAAAGCCAACCTTCTCGCCTTCGCTCACGGCGAGCGTCGCCCCCTCGAGCACCCGACGGTTGCCGAACGACAACATCAGGTCCTTGGCCGAAACCAGCGCCGGGCCGGGAGAACTCATCCTCGGTCAGGCAATGAGAAAGGCGTTCACTTTGGCGACATTGGTGACGTTCGGAAAGGATCTGGGGAGGTCGGACATCGTCGCCGTTCGCCCGACTGACGCAGCTTGTCAATCTCGCGGGCGGTTGGTGCAAATGCCGGAGAGGGCGAGCGCGATCCAGACATTCGTGTCACAGAGATGCCGCATCGCGTTCGGCATCATGCCCGGCTTCCAGGCGGGCGATCAGATCGTTCGTAGTCGGAAGGCTGCTCGGCCGGCCGCATTCGATGAGAGGCAGCCGCACGCGCGGGCGCGAAGCCGGTGCCGTAGGGCGATTAAGCCGCGCGGGCGAAAGGCGCAAAAAAAGCACCTCCTGCTCCGCAAGCGGGAATTGGTCGGCGGCGGCTTCGATTCCCGCCAGCGGAACGAACTTCCTAAGCCGTGCTCATTCAGTAGCTCACAGAAGGAAACAAAGGAAACGAAGTAGGGAACCGAGAATTGGACCGACTGCGGACGTGGGCGATCCCGCCACGGGTTGGTGAGCACCGCTGCTCCACCGAAGCCCAATTCTGCCTCCGGTTTGATCCTTTGTTTTCTTCGTTGCCTTCTGTTCAATTGCATCGTTACGGCTAAGGCCGGGATGACCGTTAGGTCGCCGTTCATAAAGAATCAAATCGCCGTTGACAGGAGTCGGATTGTGAATCATCAATGATTCACCATGAAAACGGCCACGGTCCGCGATTTGCGAACGAAATTCCCGGTGCTGGCCCGCTGGATGGAGAGCGGTGAGGCGATCGCAATTACCCGGCACGGGCGTGTGGTGGCTCATCTTACCCCGGCGACAGCGGTAAAACCGCGCAAAGCAAAAAAGCCGGACATCATGAAGCGGCTACGGGAAATTTACGGGGATTACGTGATGCCCGAAGAAGAAGTGCACTGGGTTCTCGATCACAACAAAGGGCGCTATTGAACGCCTACCCGGATACGAGCTTTCTTTTCAGCTTCTACGTGCCGCAAGCGCACACCGCGCGGGCGGAGGTACACTTCGCGGCCATGAAAGAGCCGTTGCATCTCACGAGCCTGAATCGCTTTGAGCTTATGAACTCAATTCACCTGACGCTGTTTCGCAAAGCGGTTCTCCCAAAGCACGCGCAAGCTGCCCTTGCGGCATTGGAAGATGATCTCGCAACTGGCGCAGTCGTGCTCGTGCCTTGCGACTGGCCGGCCGTGCATGGCCGCGCCTTGCAAATCTCCGCGCAACACACCTCGAAAGGGGGACATCGCGGCCTGGATATTCTTCACGTCGCCACCGCCCTCGAATTGGGCGCGAAAGAGTTTCTGACCTTCGATGCCCAGCAAAGCGCGCTGGCCAGAGCGGCGGGCCTGAAGGTGAAGCCTTGAGCTTCGCAGCATCACGACGTCGCGTCCAAGCTGCAGGAGTCCTGGATGAAACGCTCGACCTCAACAGCTACCGCGCGCATTTGGATATTGGACATTTGTGTGCGTATTGCAGTCGGTCGAAGTGGCTCTTGTGGCGCCTCAGAAGAAATGTCCAATGATGGGTTCACAATAATAGGTTCCAGGTATTGTCCTGACTTTTACCGGGGGTGCCGTACTTGCCGCATTGGCTGAGGTCGGATTGGCCGGTACCGGTTATCTCACTGAGCAGGGCAATCTGATGCCGTCCGGGCCGCCGGCCCTGACGATGAAGACGCTAGACGAAGTCGAGCCGCGCATCCTTATCACCAGCCTGCCAATCAGGATCACGCAAACAGGGCGATGGGGTGTGCAAAATCCGGCCTTTTCCTGGAGCATGTGGGATGGAATTCAGTTTCCGGCCGGAGCCATCAAACAGGTGAGAAGGTAAACAATCTCGCGTATCGCCTTAACGGCCTTAGCACTCACTGCGGCCGCCACGCCGCCGCCGCGTCTGGATCGCTGACCTGCCACTTTTCGCGGACGGTGCGGACGACGTTCTCCTTTTGGCGGTAACTGTCAGGAATCGTGTCCGCCCAGCGCGCTGCGGCTTCCGGATCGGACTTGGCCAGCAGTTCGGCGAAGCGGCTCACCGCCCCTTGGCGCGCCTCGCCGGCCGGTTGCGCGGCGAGCCATTCGGAAAGTTGCACGGGATCCTTGCGCATCCAGCGTTCGGTCAGCCCGCTCATGGCTTCGCTGCGCACCTCGCCTTCGCCCATTTCGGCCACCATGCGCACGGCGAACGGGATGTCGTTCGAGGTGCCGTAATCGGTGAGGCCTTTGAGAATGGCTTCACGCTGTGGTCCCGCAGGGACGCTGCGAATGGTTTCGAGAAACTGCTCGGGCGTCATGGTCGACCGCGCATCAATAGCCCATCGTTCGGCAGCATGGGCAGCGTCATGTGCCCAGAATTTGTCGTCGGCCGGAATGGCAGAGAGTTTTTCCATGGCCGCGACCGGTTCCGCTGCGAGCCATTCGCCGAGCGCGGTGGCGAGCTTGTGGCCATCGCGCTGCGGGGCGGCAAGCAGCACGGCGGCTTTAGCAGCGGGGTCTTTGGCTGCCAGTTCCTCTGCCAGGGTGTTCAGTGATTCCCGCAATGCCGGGTCGGCCTGAGTCTCCGCCCATTGGCGCGCGGAGGCGGGATCGCTCCCGTTCCAGATCTCAAAGAGAGAATGCGCGAAGTCCTTCATTTCAAATCCGGGGCCTATCTCCGGCAGGGACTTGAGCGCGACAGCGGCGGCGGCGGGATCGAGCCGGCTCCATTCCTGCATGAGCAAACGGAGTTTTGAACCAACATCAAAATTGGAGATGTCGAGGTTCTGACTCGTGGCGTGGCCAGTTACCTCCGCGAGTGCCGCCTGGGGATCCTGACGCAACCATTCGCGCAGGACAATGCGCCGGAAGCCGTCAATCTGCTGCGAGTCGCAGCGGCTTCCGTCCCACATCATCCTGTCCGCCGTGCTGAGCGCCCCGCATGGATTCTTTTTGGCAAGGCGGGCGAAGGCTTCCCCGGCGCCGGCGCCTCCCTGATACCCGGACGTTATCAGCGGGTCGGGCAGCGTGTGGCGCAGAGATTCCTGCAGCAGAGTCAACCGGACAGGGCTGCGCACATGGTCTTTCTTGATTGCGTTTTCCCGTTCGATCCAGGCCATGACGTCCTGCGGCGGCGAGGGCAGTGGAGTGCGGGCTTCCAGCAGCTTCTGCCATGCGGCACGGGTGGTGAGTAAAGGCTGGAGTTTCGGCTCTGCGGGCACTGTGTTCTGCAAGTCAACTCCGGCGGACCCGAAGCGCGGGATGATCCATGCGGACACCGCCCAGCCAGCGAGCAGGCCGGCGACCACGGCGGGAATGAATGAGAGGAGACGTTTCATTTCGGAGAAGGGGTGAGGAAGTCAGCAACGCTGCGTCCGGTCACGCCCTGGAAATGAGAGTCGGCCCAGGTTGCGGTTTTCGAAGTCTGTGGCAGCGAAGTGATCCATTCCGCGGCGGCGCGGGGGTTCTGTTTGGCGAAGACCCCGGTGAAATTGCCGAGGCCGCCGTGATGGATGAGTTTTTCTTCACTGATCATGCTGAGCGCCGGGAGCATGGCGGCAGCATCGCCATAGCTTACCCCAGTGAGCATACCCTGGATGAACTCATCGCGCGCTTTGCCCTCTGGCAGCGTCTGTGCTTTCTCCAGCGCGCGGGCGGAGTTGTGACGGGTGAGGGCGTCGCCGGCGTCCCGGAAAATCACCTCCGGCCAGTCCTCTGTGTGCTTCGCCAGTTCCTGCACGGGATCGGGCGAACTCTTCCACAGGCTGTCCGGCCGGTTCAACACATAGGGCCAGAAAATGTTGTGCGCCACTTCCGCACGGCGGTCGGAATTTTCGATGTGCCTGATATAGTCGAAGCAGTCGTCCGGGTGATACGCGCCGAGCTGTTCGACGGTTTTCGCGATCCGCTCGGGGCGCTCGGCGTCGTCGGGAAGTTTGAGCGCCCAGTCCATGACCGTCGCCGGGGCGTCGGACTTTACCCACGAGCGCAGCACCCAAAACCGCAGCTTGTCGCGCCAGGCGTGATCCGTCATGGCATCCACGCGGGTCATCATCGCGGTTCCATTTCCCTGGATGGCGATGATGGCTGCCAGCGCTTCGCCGCCGAGGAATTCGCGGTCCATGGGATCGGACGTAGTCTTCGCCAGCCACGCCCACGCCGTGTCCAGGTCCACAGCGGCCCATGTGAGAAACGCTCCGCGCAACGGGTAGAGATTATAGGCGGATTTCGGAACGGCGAAGGCCGCCTGCGCAGCGGTTGCGGGGTCCAGCTCCGCCCACCGGGCGAAGAGGGCGTGACACACTTCGTAGAGCGATTCTTTCTTTTTGCCCGGCACGGCCATGAGCAACTCCAGCACGGCGGGAATCTCCTCCGCACTGAGGGAAAACATGAGCCGGCGAAGTTCGAGCTGTGTCTGGTAGTCTTCGAGATTCGCCAAGAGGCGGTTGATCGCCTGCTGCACGAGACTCAGGTCGAGGGTCGGTGCCGCCGGAAGAATGGCGGACGTATCGCTGGGGGTGGACGCTTCCCGCGTGGAGGACGATTGCAGGGTTGGCTTGGGCTTTGATCCTGACCATTGGAAACCAGCGAGCCGGACGCTGACTGACAGGACCGCGGAGATGAGCACGACGGCGGCAGTGGTGAGTTTTGCAGAGACCATGGCATCCAACTTCAGAGATAGTTCACTTTGGACGGCGACATTCCAACTCCAGCACGTCCAGGAGGTCTTTTTGGCTGGCCCGAGGCCCTTTTGTTCACCACAAGATTATCGAGGCTGATAACCCAAAGGTCCAGTCCATCTCGACCCGCCACGTTCCGTCACGTCGGAGCATCTTGTAAGCGCGCACACCGCGAAAAAACGTGCCATCTCCCGACGTCCCATCGGTCGTATCGGACCCGAAAGGTCAACGACGCAACGCGGACCGATTTGCCGGCTTCACAGTGTTCAGTGCCCGTGCCGGCAGGGACTAAATCAAAATTCTCGATAGTAAGCGTGCCCTGAGGTATTTTGGAAACGATGAAAGAGAATACTCCATCCGTCGGCTACCGTTACCTCGCGTGCGAACCGGGCGTGCGTAGCGGCCAAGCTATTGTCGAGGGCACGCGGGTTGGCGTTCACGATGTCATCGGACTTCTTCAAAACGGTGAGACTGTGGACAGCCTCGTCACACGGTGCTTCCCGAATATTTCGCGGGCGCAGGTATATGAGTGTCTCGCGTATTATGAGGATCATCGCGGGGAGATCGACGTCCTCGTCGCACGTCAGATGGCTGCCGCCGAGCCGTGAAGTTCCTGCTAGGATTGGGTTTAGGCTTGCGCACGTTAATTTTGATTTGGGCCCGCTGTCAGCGCCGCCATAACGATTACGTCGACGATATTGATCGAGGGAAATTCCTGCCGCGCTATTGAGACACCGCGAGTCGGGCGAAATGGTCGGGACCGGCGGATGGAATGCGCATTGTCACCCGGTCTACACCGGCCGCGAAGGCGTCGTTGTCCACCGTTACGGTGACTCCGGGCCGCCCCGTCCACGGCCGGCGTCCACGGACCGACAAGATCAGTGTCATGCTCGACCCTTGGGTTCAGGTCGACCGCATTGTCGTCACGGCGAAAGACAAAATCCATGAACCCGTCCCCCCGCGCGAGCGTGGGCATTTTGTCGCCATCAGTGCTCTGTCGCGGATGCCCGCCGACCACAAATTCCGCGCCATTTTCGAGTCCGTCGCCATCCAGATCATTTGGAAAATCATGGCGTCCGGCGTTTAGAAGTCGGTCCAGAGCCGGAATGTCAGGTGCCAGTCGCCCTCGAAGGTCCGGCCCTGATTGATCAGGGGAAAGCCGGCGTCGTCGAGTACCGCAGGTCTCTGGCCAGCAGACTTCAAGTCTGCGGTACTATTCAGGCGCGTCGAGCGCACCGAGGACTGGCGGGCCCGCGCGTCGAATCTGTCCGACTGGGAGGAAAAGCGAAAGCAACGCGGCAAGGACGACAAACGCCGTGGATGCCCAGAGGCACCAGATCAAGCCTCCGTGAAGGCCGCTGGCGACCCCCATTTGATAAAGAAGGCCGGACAACACGGTGCCGGCAAGACGACCGCCGGCATTGGCCATATAGTAGAAACCGACGTTGAGGGCGACCTTGTCGCTCTCGGTATAAGCGAGGATAAGGTAGGAATGAACGGCCGAGTTCAGGGCAAAGACGACGCCGAAGACAATGAGGCCTGACGTAACAGCGTGCGCCGGGGCGACGCGAAAATGCAGCGAGAGGGCGATGGCTGCCGGTACCAGCGCAAGGACAAGCGCGAGCCAAAGCGCAGTTCTTCCGTCAGGTTCTCGCTGAGCCGCACCGGATTTTCTAATTTTCAGTGCCGGCGTAGCGGCCTGCACGGCACCGTAGCCGATGACCCAAAGCGCCATGAAGGCCCCCGCCTGCCAGAACGCCCATCCAAGAACGCTCGCCAGGAAAACGGGGAGACCGACGGTGAACCAAACATCGCGCGCGCCAAAGAGAAACAAGCGGGCAGCCGCCAGGATGTTCACGGCACGGTTATGAGAAAACATCTGCGAGAACCGCGCCTTCTTGTTGGCGGTTCCAAGTCCACCGCGCAGGACAAGGAGCGCGAACAACAGACCGGTCAGGACCACTCCGGCCAGCACCAGAACTGACTTCTGGAAGCCCCACAGCGAAAGCAGCAGCGCGCCGAAAAAAAAGCCGACGCCTTTCAGCGCGTTTTTGCTTCCGGTGAGAAGCGCGACCCATTTGTAAAGCCGCGACTCGCTTGAGCCCGCCACCAGCTTGACGGCGCTTTTGCTGCTCATCTTGGTGAGGTCTTTCGCAATTCCGGAAAGCGCCTGCGAGGCCATGACATACGGCACAGTCAGCCATGCTGGCGATCCAAACCCCAGCATGCTCAAGGCCGTCAACTGGGTGCCCAGTCCCAGGAACAGCGTGGTTTTTAGTCCCAGCCGCGCGCCCAGGTAGCCCCCGAAGAGGTTCGTCAGCACACCAAACACTTCGTAAAACAAAAACAGCGAAGCGACCTGAAAAGGCGTGTAACCGAGCTGATAGAAATTGAAGAGGATGAGCGTGCGAATGGCTCCATCCGCCAGAGTGTCCGCCCAGTACGCGCCGGTAACGGCGGCGTAATTTCGAACGATCGCTGCCGACGCCGGGGTCATGCCTGGACGCTCCGTGCGACTTTGCGCGCCAACTCGGCGTAGCGATTGGCGTAACCCCATTCGTTGTCATACCACGCCAGGATTTTCACCTGCGCGCCGTCGGTCACCATTGTCGATGGCGCATCAATGATGGCTGAGCGCGGGTCGTCTTTGAAATCGATCGAAACGAGAGGTCGTTCTTCGTAGCCCAGGATTGCTTGCAACGGGCCTTCGGCTGCCGCTTTGAGAAGATCGTTCACTTCGGGGATCGTGGTGGGTCGGGAAAGTTCGAAGACACAGTCGGTCAGTGACGCGTTGAGCAAAGGCACCCGCACGGCCAGCCCGTCGAGCTTTCCTGCGAGTTCAGGGAAGATCAGTCCGATGGCGGTGGCCGACCCGGTGCTGGTGGGGATAAGCGAGAGACTCGAAGCCCGGGCCCTGCGCAAATCCTTATGCGGCGTGTCGAGAATCGACTGCGTGTTCGTCATGTCGTGAATGGTGGTGATCATTCCGTGCACGATGCCGATGCCCTCGTGGATGACCTTCACTACCGGAGCGAGGCAGTTCGTCGTGCAGGAAGCAGCCGTGACAATATGATGCTTGTCCGGGTCGTAGAGGTGATCGTTCACGCCCATAACAATGTTGAGCGCACCCTTTTTCACTGGGGCGGCGACGACGACCTTCTTAACACCGGCTTTCAGATAGGCCTCGAGTTGCTCCTGGGTTCGAAATTTGCCGCTCGCTTCAAGGACGATGTCCACACCGAGTTCAGCCCATGGCACTTCAACCGGTTGCTTAAAGCTGGTGTAACTGAGCGCATCGTCATCGACAATGACTGAACCGGCTGCGCCTCGCGTCTGCCGATTCCATCGCCCGTGAACGGAATCGAAGTAGAGGAGATGAGCCGCCGTCGCTGTGTCGCCGCCAATCTCGTTGATGTGGACGAACTTGATTTCCGGGCTGCCCCACCCCGCACGCAAGGCCAACCGGCCCATGCGCCCAAAACCATTAATGCCAACGCGAACCGGCATGGTCAGATCGGACAGGGGATTTTCGTTTTGGGAAGGAGTCAAGCAGCGCAAACGCCCAGGCCGCCACAGCAGGGTGTGGACATCGAGGCAGAAGAACAAACATCCCTGGCGCGACAATCGGTATGCTTGGGGCTGAGCTTTAACACCAGCCGGTTTCCCTCAATTTTCCAACCTTCACCAGGATACTGTGAAACAAGGTCCGACCCATATTCGACTTCGACGGAAACATCGTTTCGAACAAACAGCCGGGCCGCTTTCGCGAGAATTTTCCCCAATTTCGCGCCGGCTATGCGGTGTTTGTCGTCAGTTCCACCCCAGGCTTGCAATTGGCAGGCTTCCTCGGCGTGCACCCGGCCGCCGCAATCCACGAGATCCTTCCGCACATGCGCCACCTCGGTAATGTGAAAGCCTGGGGGCGCCAGAGCGCCACTCGGAAGGCGGAGTTGTATTTCCTTTTCCGGGTGATCGGAAACAAGTTGGTTTAACTTATGCAGAGTCATGCGGTTTGGTGGGCTGGCTGGTTGCTTTTTTTGTTTCGGCGGGGTGGCGGACCCGGCGGAATGGCGCGGCGCGGTCCCTTGCATTCCGTCACGCCACGGAGTGCAAGCCGGGAGGCCATGTCCTTGCGGTCCGCCTTGAGAATCGAGTCGCTGGTCAAATCTCCTGCGAAAATCCGCTGCATGAGGGACCATAGGGGCCTGGCCAGCCGCGAAAGCCGATAATAGGCCCACTTCTCACAACGTTCGACATCAACCAGCTCAGCGTTGCGCATGACCTGAAGGTGCGTCGACAGCGTCGATTGCGGCAGCCGCAGAATATCGGCCAGCTCACAGACACAGAGCGCTTCCTCGGCCACAAGGGAGGCGATTCGCCACCGGGTGGGATCGGCAAGTGAGTTGGCAAAAGCTATCGGCGCTTCCATATTCAAATCGTGAGTAAACGAATCGTAAAATCACGATACGTCAAGCTGTTTATTTTCGCAGTCTTTGCAGTCTGGGATCAGTTCTCTGCGAGTCACTCCGCCTCTTGAATCGAGCGCAAGAGGGGATTCCAGGTCACATAACCTGGCAGGCTGCTTGTGCCACAGACAGTGGGGAGCTGGTTGCCCAGCAGGGGCTGTTAGTAGCCAGGAGGCGGGTTCATCGGCCCTACGGCACCGGACACAGCTTCCAGGTGAGACGCCGGAACGCCCTCTGTTGCTTGCGGCCTCCGTCCCGGCCAATGACCTGCGCCAGGTGCCGGCAGGCTCGGAATAAATCGCTCAAAAGGCATCAGGCTCGACTCGACCAGCAACCTGCGCGCTACTTTCTGATGAATTTTGAGCCGGGGCATGACTTGGCGAGTGTCATTCGCGAAAGCCAAACTTTAAACCGGTTTCAGGAAACGCTTTCGTCACCTGCACGAATCGAATGTTGATGGAATTGTGACAGAAGCGTCACCCTGAAGCCAGGTGTACTCCTATTTCAACTCATGGAGAACTTCGAGCAGGGCAGCGCGTATTTTGCTTTCCGCGTCGGGTTCCAGGTAACTGGTGCGGCTGCGCCATGTCTCATATCCGCCCAGGTCGTGCTGCCCCCGCGGCGGGAGATATCCGGTCCACCCGTTGGCGAGAGAGACCGTAAAAAAGGGCTTTAGGGGGCTGGACTTCTTCAATGCCAGGCCGGTTTCGGCAAAAACCTCATTCGAGATCCCACCGATGGCAAGATCGCCGATCCGAAAAGCCTGGACGATCTGGCTGATGGTGTTGGGAAACTTGTCCAGAAGGAGCGTTTCGCGGGCATAGACTTCTCTGAGGTTTTTGAAAAGCCCGCTTGGACGGCCTTGAGCGAGTTCTTTCGCGGCGGCGATTTCTTTCTCATCGGGTTTGCGAACGCCAAGGAAAAGTTCCCGCTGAGAATGGCGGAGTTCGACCCATGGGCGGTGGTGTAGTTTGCGCAGGGCCGCCGCGACGGCGGTGGCCACGTCGTCACCTACGAGGTTGATGCGCTGGTAGTTTCCCCAGGGACGCGGATCACTTCCACGGAAGTTGATGTTGTTGATGTCAGCGCTGGTGCCGTTGGACATGATGGCCACGAATCCCGCCGGGGCTTTCAATTTTTCGCCGAGCTTGATTGCGAAGGCGCCGAAATAATCGGCTGAAAGATGATTAGGGCCCACATCGCCGACGTAATGAAGCGAATAGTTTGCCAGGACGGCGAGCGGTTGTTCCGCGGTGGTTCGGATGGATAGAAAACTCACTTCAGGATCCGTGATCCCGGCCGGCTCGACCAGGTCCTTGCTTCCCACAGCAGGATTCATCTTCACCTTGTCGGTGCGGTGGCCGAATGGATTTTCGGGCATGGTTCCGGGCTTGAAGATCCATCGCCGGCAAAAGACGTGCTGAGGCACCTCGACGCGGCCCCAACCTATCAACGCAGGCTGCAACTTTTCGAATGCCTGCTGCACCGCGGCGGCGAGTTTTGCGGGAAGGAGTTTTTTGTACTCCGGTTCCGCGTCAGTCAGATAGCAGTCAGCAACGGCACCTGCGGAATGCGTGTGCGTGGCTGACATCATCACACAAGCGGCAGGCAGTCCGGTGTTTTCGCGAATGAGCTTTTTGGCTTCGTCGAAGATGTCGCGGGTGATGAGACAGTTATCGGCCACCGCAAAGGCAAGCCGCGTTTTCCCGTCGTCGAGCGCCAGCGCTCGGACGAGCAGTGGGTCATGAACCTCTGTGGCAATGCTTGGCCAAAATCCGCCGTTGATCCGGACGCCCGTCGGCGGCGTGATGTCGACCACGGCCGCGCCGGCCTGAAAACGCGATTCCGCCCCGAACGCTGCAAAGGGCAGAAGGATAGCCAGGAGACGCGCCGCCTTTTTCATGGTCGAGTTTTCTGCCTATACATCGTCGCCCATCAGAAGCAAGACGTGGCGTTCCGTGTCCTGGCATAAAGGCGCGCTCGCCGCACCACGCGGGCGCCAGGCACAGAGCATCAGTTTTCGAATCGGCGTTGGAAGGCCCGCCGAACCGATGCTGCCAATCATCGATCCGTGAAACCAGAAGGTGAGGCCGGGTCGAAGCCATCAATGCCTTATGCCAGCCGCCAATTTTAAGTGTGATTTTAAGTGTGGGTCAGATCTCAACATTCAACATTTGGGCTAGCGCCGGCGCGCCAGCGCTCGATGACCGTGTCAACCGCTGGTGCGATGGCCGCTCTTGCTTCGTGGCGTTCCCAACCCTCTGAAAGGAGACGGTCGTAGCCGGTATGCACGTGGCGAACATAGGCACGCGCCGCAAACTCGGCCATCGACTCATCGAAGTTTTTCGCGGCGGCCGAGCGCCCGACGCGCCCGCTGTATTTTTGGCAGGCGTGCGCGGCGATGGTCTCGGCTTCCGGCGGCGGACAGTTTGGGAAACACCGGAGGATCAGCTTCGAAAACTCGCCGACATAGCGCGCATCGGAGCGTTCGCGTTGGACGGCCGCGCGTTCGCGGGCCAGGCGCCGGGCCTCCTCGTCGCCGAGACATTCCGCTTCGGCGCGCTCGAGCGCTGATTGTTCGACCAGTACACCCTGGCGTTCGTACCGCCCACGGGTGCGGCTGAACTTCACGACCACGGCCGACAGCGCCGAGTTTTTTCGGCTCCGCCGTGTCAACGCCGTGTCCCCGCGGGGCAAATAAACGAGATGGCCCATGTCAGCGCAGTCGAGACAAAGCAATTTCTCTCCTTCTTTCTTGAGGAAACTATCTTTGCCCAGCTCGCTCTTGCATTCCGAACAGACCGCGTCGCGGCGAATCGAAAAAACGACGATGTCTTGCTCGGAGCTACTGTCTGATTGTCGCGGGGAATGAGTATGTATGTCAGGCACCGTGGTTGTGGCTGGATTTTGTCCATTTTTACCAATGGGCGGCGCTGCTGCAAGCGCGGCAATTGGGTCTAAACTCTGCGCGCGACGCGTCGTGGCCGCATTCATTCAGTCGGAAATAGGCGAAGAGCGGTTCAGCAGAACCCCACACAAATTCAAAGCGGCTCAGCAAGCTTTCCCCAACCGCTGTATGATGAGGCTTCATCGCATCATCGAAAACAATCGGAGTTCTGATGTATCTCTCGGGTTTCTCTGTTACCTCCTGTTCGAGCGGCATGCTGGGAGCCGTTCGCTGAATGTGATCACATTTCCAGGAGCCGGCTCAGGAGCTGGGCGGTGGTGCCGCCGAAGAGGAAATGCGGCTCGTGGTCGCCGGGGACGGTGAGGTGATCGCGAAAACTGGAGAACGCATGCTGCCGATGAAGATACCAATCAATGCCGAAGGTGCGGCGCAGGGCGCCTTGCATGCTGGTTTGCAGGATGTGAAGACAGGCGCGGGCCCCGAGGGGGACAATCTGCAAACCCCAGACAAGAATCATTTCGTAATCCGAACCGGAAGCGACCCAGCGCCAATTGGTCCCTTCGACAAGCCCGGGTTGAGATTGGCGCGCGAGAAAAGCAAGTTCGCTGTCGGTGCGGCCGGTGACGTCGACCCATACGCCGTGATCGAAGACGTGTTCGCTTTTGCGTCTCAGAGCGAGGCTCGAGGGAAAGGCCACGGGCAGGATCGAAAAGAATTCATGCGGCAACTGACCCATCTCTCCCCAGGGGACAGCGAGATAGATTTCCTGTTCCATCCACTGAAACGCTGCGAAGAGCAAAGTTTCGGTTGCCGGCCGCATGGGCGGCCCGAGTCCAGGCTCGGGGGGCAGGGAAGGCCGCAGACGGACTGATTTGCTGCCCAGAAACTGCATGCCGAGAGCCGAGCGTTCAGTGTCCCTGGCCAGGCGATCATGGGCGGCCTGGTGTTGTCGTGCCAGTCCAGCGTCGAATTTTTCCCGGTCGTCTTGAACGGCTCCGAGCAAGCCCTTTCGAGGAAGTGCGGCGAGAACGTTTTTGCCGGGGGCATAAATGTCATTCCGTGCCGCGGAGCGGGCGCGGCAGAGTTCGGGGAACGCGACTTCGAGCGGCTTCCACGAGACACTCCCTTCGTGAGCAATGAGACTGCCGGGGCCGGCGCGGCCGTCGTTGATCCACTGTTCAACAATCGTCCGCTCGAAAGGCCCGAATTGCCGCCCGCTGGATAGACGAACCCACCAACGGCGCGGTGGGGGCGGGGGCGGAACAGGAGCGAGCGACGAGTCAGGCGTCATGGGAGGTGTCACGCGCCTGGTTGCGAATTGTTCTCTCTCGGCCGATAACGAAAGCGCCGGCGCCGCAACCAGGCGACTCCAAGAAGGTCGATAGTGGCACGGATGGCGCGATTGCCAAAGCCGTATTTGCTGACCCCGTAACGGCGGGGGCGGTGATTTACCGGAAGCTCGATGACCTTAAATCCGGCTGCAGCCACCAGGGCGGGGATGAACCGGTGCATGCCGGTGAAAGGAAAAATCGCGTCACGGCATTGGCGGCGCATGGCCTTGAGAGTGCAGCCGGTATCGCGCACCCCGTCTTTGGTGAGAGAGCGTCGAAACCAGTTTGCCAGGCGGCTTTGCATACGTTTTGACAAACTGTCCTGACGTTTCGCGCGATAGCCGCATACAAGGTCCGCACCTTGTTCGATGCCGCGCAACAATTTTGGGATGTCCGCAGGGTCGTTCTGCAAATCGCCGTCGAGCAACACGAAGATCTCACCGCGAGCCGCCATGATGCCCGCAAACATGGCGGCGCTCTGGCCTGCATTGCGATCGAATTGAAGCAGCCGGATGAACGGCTCGCGCGGGATGCGCTGAACCGTCGAATCAGTGGATCCGTCGTCCACCAAAAGCAGCTCGAAATCGTCCTCGAGTGCCTGGCGGATTTCCCGGACCATTAGCTCGACATTGTCCTCCTCGTTATAAAGCGGAACGACAATGGACAGGCGTGGCGCGGGCTGAGCGGCGGGACTCATCAGGCAGGCGTTAAAAAGAGGGCCCGCGATAGTCGTAGCAAGCGAAAAGTGCCAGGCTTCGCACGACGTGGCTGCCGCGCATTACCTCGATGGCACCGAGCCGGTCTACGTGTTGGAACGAATTGCGCACGGCGGCCGGCGGCAGGGGGAGCGCCTTATCGGCGGTGACAAAGAGCGCGGAACGTCCGCTCAACGAAGGCCCCGCCGCTCCCGGAAGAAAATCGTAACGCGGCCAAAAGGCGAAGTCGCTGCTGGGGATCGGCGAAGCAACGGTTTGGACAAGCGGGGAGAGCGGGGTATTTCGTTTCGGGAATGACGTTGGCCAGTGGAAGTTCAATGAAGCCGCGAGAGCCGCGGAATCCGCGATGACGAATGCCGCTTCGGGAGATTCTTTGCTCAGCGCATCGAGGGCTTCTGAGACCGCGGAGGCCGATGTTCGCCATCCTCGCGCATGGGTGCTGGGGTCGAGGCGGTAGGGCCAGAATCCCCAATGGCGCAACAAATCGCTTTGAGCGAGCACAATTGAATAAGCAGCGGCCACGCAAAGGGTGGCATTTTGGGCCAACCGAACTGTACCCGGCGAAAAATCCACCTTGAGCCAGCGGGCCACCAGGAGCAATTCCAAACCGAAGAGCGCAGGTGCAGACGCTCCCAGCGCACCCCCAGCAAATAGGGATAACCAGGCTGACACCGCGAGCATCGGCAGCGAGAAAGCGAGGAGGAAGAGCGTGGCCTCATACGAGGGTTCCGGCCATTTGGAATGAGGAAGCCGCGCCCTCCACAACTGCCGCACGGTCAAGGCCAGGGCCCAGAGCATGCCGGCGCAAAGGATCGGTGAAAGACCGATCGCTACCTCGCCTAGCCAGGACATCAGGCGGCCAAAGCTTGCGCCGTGTGTCAAATCGTGGATTTGATACTGCCAGACCAGCCAATCGTTTTGAGCGTGCCACCAGAAGAGCGGCACAGCCATGACCGCGCTGATGGCGATGGCAAGACCGGCGCCTGGCCGGAGAAGTTGACGGCGCCAGCGGCGCGAGATGGCCAGCAACAAGACCAGGCAGAGCGGCTGCACGGCATTCGCCGTCGAAGCAAGAATCCCGACGCCCATGCAGAGCCCCGCGAGCGGCCAGTAGCGGTTCCAGGCTCCTGCGCGGTGCAGCGCGCGCCATACCGCCCAGAGGGCTGCAATCCACGCCAGGAAACCGACGGTTGCGGGCAGAATAAGAATGCCGGCCGCATTGAACAATGGGGTGAGATTCACCACCACGACACTCCAGATGCCGGTTTTTTGATCGAACAGACTGGTTGCGAGGCGGTAGATGATCAGACTGGCCATCAAGGCCAGGCCGGGGGCCAGCCACCTGACAGCAAACGATGTTTTGCCGCCAGCCAGGACTCCGAGCTTTACCAGCAATGGTGTCAGGGGGCCAAAATCAACGTAACTGGGCGCCATGCGTTCGGAACAGAGCCAGAGGTGCGCTTCGGCTGGGGTAAGTTCGTGAGTGCCGGCGAGCACGGCACGCAGCAAGGTGAGAAGGAGCAGAGCGAGAAAAACCGGGCGAGGGAGGGGCACGAGAGCGTGATCGTGAGGTTATTGGTTATTCGTCGTGGGTCTTGCGCGGCCCTGCAAGGGCGCTCCCGACCCGAACTGCGAATAACGGATAACGAATAACCGCGCAGCGGTTCTGGAAATCCGCGGTAGCTGCGTAAAGTGAACCAGCACCCGCTCACTTATGTTCATTCGACGACTTGTCACTGGCCTGACGATTTTCAGCACGCTGGCTCCGATCCCGCTTCGAGGAGTCGATGGGCCGGAGCCCACCGCGCAAGACATCCAGCGGCTGGTCAAGAAGAGCTACATTAGGCAGGACATGTCGCTCAATGGCAAGTTGCGAAACGACGCCACCGGCGCAGAGGCACCGTTTACGCTGTCGATGCTGCAAAACACGATTCGTTTTCGTTTCGAGAATCCGCCGCAAATCATTCATCTCGACCTTAACGACAAGGGGTTCGCCTTGCGGGAGGTGGTGAAAGGTCGTAACGCGCCGGTCGCTCTGAACCGCTACGGTGAGCGGGTGCGCGCGACGGATGTGACTTACGAAGACCTGTCGCTTCGTTTTCTCTACTGGCCAAACCCGATGAGACTTGAAAATGAAGTGGTCAAACACCGCACCTGCTGGAAGCTGCAACTGAACAATCCGGGGGCGTCCGGAGCGTATGGCACGGCGCTGATCTGGGTCGATAAAGGAAGCGGCGGCATTCTTCGCATGGAAGGTTACAACCGCGAGCGACAGCTCATCAAACGTTACGAGATCATCTCGGGAATGCGCGTCGGCGATGGCTGGATGCTCAAACAGATGCGCATCGAAAGTTTTGATCCCGCGACCAGGAAGGTCAGTGGCCGCAGCTATCTGGAGTTGGAAAAATAGCGGCGGTGTTTAACCAACAACCAATAACGAATAACGGGCGTTTCTGCGTCCCCTCAACGGCCGCCTTTGGACCAGCGTGCGAGCTCGCGTTGGACTTCGCGACCCGCCTCCTTTTTTTTGACGTCCTCGCGTTTGTCGTGAGATGCTTTGCCTTTGGCGAGGGCGAGCTGGATTTTAACGCAGCCGTTTTTCCAGTACGCTTTGAGAGCCACCAACGCCATGCCTTTAACCATGACGTGGCCGTAGAGTTTGTTGATTTCACGCTTGTGCAGCAGGAGGCGCCTGGGGCGGCGCGCTTCGTGCTGTTCGTGGCTGGCCTTATCGTAGGGCAGAATGTCGCATTGATGCAGCCAGGCCTGCCCTTTTTCGATGCGCGCAAAGGCATCCTGGAGATTCAAGTGGCCCTGCCGGATCGACTTTACCTCGGTGCCGCGCAGCTCGATGCCCGCCTCGACGGTTTCCACGACGTGGTAGTCGCGAAGAGCCTTGCGATTGACTGTGATATCCTCACCCATTCCATGTCTGGGAGGGCCAGCCGAAATCCTGTTGGCCGGGGCGATCATGACCCGGCAGGAGAACTCGACGCGGGTTGCATGAGTTTCTCAACCGACTCCTCGCCGGTGCGCTACTTCTTCTTTTTCGTCTCCTTCTCGCTCTCCTCCTCAGGGGTCGCGAGCTGAACCTTTCGCTCGATGATTTCGAGCAGGGCGATGTCCGCCTGCCCGAGTTTGCGGCGGCCGGTCAGATCAATGAGCGGGGAGCGGCCTTGATTCAACTGACGCACACGCTGTGACACCATGTTGATGAGCACGGGAGGATGCGGAATAATCTTCGAGGCCTGTTCGACGAGGTCTGCTCTCATAGGTGTCGCTGCACAACCAGGTCCAGCCAACTCTCCCACCCGGGAGAAAGAGTCGAATGGAATGATTTCGGCCAAAGGCATGCGGTTAAGTCTCAAGGAAAAACGAGTAGGTCCGATTGGGCGGGAGTCGGGCGGACATGCCCGATAGCATGGATTTTCGAGCGCGCAAACAGAAACTTTAGGCTTGATGGCGGCTGGCCTCCCTTTTGACCAGTGTGATTCGCTTTAGGCGGCTTCGATCCTCTGGGCTCCACGTCTTGAGATCCGGATCTTCTTTGTAGGCGTTGTGAACGAGCCGGCGCTGATAGCTGTTCATGGGCGGCAACTTGACTGGACGTCCGGTCCGGCGAACTCGATCCGCCAGTTGCCGGACATGTTCGAGCATCTGGTCCTCTTTCATGGAGCGGTAATGAGCGATGTCGATGCGCACTCGAGGGGCGTGGGGAACGCGGGTTTGCACGAGGCGGTTGACCAGATATTGGATATCCTCGAGGCGTTCGCCGTTCCATCCGATGAGCAGATCGCTGTCTTCGGTGAAAATCTGGAAGCATGGGTTCTCATCGGTTCCGGTGACCTCGAGGTGAACCACGAACCCGAGATAACCCAGGAGAGTATCCGTGAATTCAAGTGCGATTTCGCTGACGGTCATGGAAACAAAATGAAGGAATGGCTCCTCCTTTTCAAGTTGTGCCCGGTCCGCCGCCGGAACGGGGCTTGCGTGGTTTTGTGGCGGCCTTTTTTTGCTGCTCCGCCAGCCGCTGAGCGAACAACTCCATAAACGGCCGCTTACCACCCCCCTTGCGAGTTTTTCCGGTCTTTACTCCGGGGCGGCTGCCACGTTTTCCCGCGGTGGCCAGCCCGCTCTCGACGACCACGGGTGCCTGAAGCGCCGGCTCAGGCAGTTTCTTCATCGCCCACGACTGGATGATCCCAACGATATTCGAAATCGTCCAATAAAGCGCGAGGGCGGAGGCGAAGTCGTAACAGACGAAGAGGAAGAAGAACGGCATGATCATCAGTATGCGCTGTTGCTGCTGCATATTGGGATCAGGGCTCTTTGGAGTCATCAGCATCTGAATAAACATGGTGCCGGTCATGATGAGTGGCAGCGGGTTGACCGGCAGTTCCTTGAAAAACCAAGGCAGCCATTGGGGGAGATTCCCCTCGGTGTCCGGCATCGAGAGATCATCGACCCACCAGATGCCTTGCCCGCGCAACTCGACGGCAGATTGGAGCATGCGATAAAGACCGAAGAAGATGGGAATCTGAATGACGACGGGGAGGCAGCCGCTCAGCGGATTGACGCCATAGCTTTTGTACAGCTTCATGACCTCGACGTTTATGCGCTGGGGCTCGTCCTTGTATTTGGCCTGAAGCTCCTTCATTTGCGGCGCCAGCAGGGACATCCGCTTCATCTGTCTGGTGCTTTTGATGGTGAGCGGCCAAAGCAACCCGCGCACGACGAGGGTGAGCAGGATGACGGCCCACCCCCAACTTGCCTTCAGGGAGCCCATCCAGCTTTGAAACACTGTTAGGAGCCAGAGCATCTGGCTGCTGATAAAGCCCCACCAGCCGTAAAACATGACATCGGCGTAGCGGCGGCCCGCTTCCGGACGCTGGTCCAGCTTCGAGAGAACGCTGCGAGCCCGTGGTCCCATATAGACCTCGAAGGTATGGGCCGCTTCCTGCTGCGGTTCCAAAGCCACGGCGGGAAGGGTTACCGCTGCATCGGCAGAGAAAACTTCGCCGCTGCCCCCCTGATGTGAGGAAAAATCGATCTGATGCCGCTGAGCCCACAACCCACCTGCCGGGAGATTTCTCAGCGGGGCGGTATTGGCGATGAGGGTGGTGTAGTACTGGCTGCGGACCCCGGCCCACAATAACTGACTGAATCGTTTTTCGAGCTGAGTCTGCGGTTTGTCATCGAACACGAAGTCTTCGCCGTCCCAGGCCGCTTCTCCATCGCCATTCCACACCGCTCCGCACGGCACTTGATCGCTACGGCGCAAGGGATGCAGGGCGCCCGCGTAAAGATGCCAGGTGCCCGTATGTTTGGTGGCAGCCAGATTTCTGAACGTGATGCGAAGCTGCCATAAAAAGCCTTTATCTGCTTCGTGTTTGACCGGCGTCCATTCTTTGCGGATGAAAAGGTTATCCCCTGTGGTGCGCTCGAAAATGATGGGGAAGGCCCCTGGCCCACTCTTCAGTTCATAGCCGGCATCCTCGATCTGGCCTATTCCAGTGCTGAGCGCTCCCACCGAGGCGCGTCCAAACTCATTGAGAATGGTCGGTACGTCGCCAGAAAAGTCTTCATGGGCAGGGATTTTCGATGTTTTTACGCCGCCGCCTTTGGTGGAAAACGTGACCTCAATGCCTTCATCATTGATGACGAAAGTTTGTTCTTCGGGCTCAGGCTGGCTCGGAGCGGGGGCCGGGGAGACGGGTTCGGGCGTGGGATTCGAGGGCGCCGCGGGGACTGGCTGAGAAGTTGCGGCGTCGCCGGCGGCATGAACCACGGGCACATCCTGCCGTGGCAATGCCTTGGGCTGCGTGTAAAACCACCAGATGAGCCCAAGGGTGCACAAAGTGACAGCGATCCAGGAAGTTCGGTCCATATTTATCAACCCTGGGTTTGTTCTTCTATTACGGGATGTGGGATGGAGACGGCGCGTCCTGTAGCCGGCGTCTGCGATGGTACGGCGGCCGCCAGACCGGGTTCGCAGAACCCGGCTACAACTGTAGCCGGCGTCTTTGACGCCGGACCGGGTTCGCGTGTTGAATCCGGCGTCTGCGACGCCGGACCGGGTTCGCAGAACCCGGCTACAACTGTGGGAGGAACGGGGTCGCAGCCGGAACCGCCCCAGGGATGACAGCGAAAAAGCCGTTTCATGCCCAGGCGAAAGCCTCTGCCAGCGCCATGGATTTCCACAGCTTGCAGGAAATAGTGCGAACAGGTGGGTGTAAATCGGCAACCGCCAGCAGGACCCCCGAGCCAATGAATCGGACCTGAAAGGACGATTTGATATAAACGGATCAAAGTTTTAAGCAATGCCCTCATGAAGCGGGAGAGTCCGGCTGCAATAAGCCGGCTTTGCGCGCGAGCGACCACCATTCTTTTTCCAGGTCGGCGAACTGTGCTTCGACGGCCTGGCGGCGCGCCAGGGTGACGACTTTGATGTGCGGGCGAAGAGCGACCGCGCGACGACGCACGATTTCTCGCAGGCGCCTTTTGGTCCGATTGCGGAGCACAGCCTTGCCCAGCGCTTTGGGAACAATGAAACCTGCTTTGTAGGTCGCCACTTGAGGATCATCGAGCACTCCCAGAACGAGGAGGCGGCCAGTGATGCGGCGTCCTTGCAGACGGATAGTCTCATATTCCCGACGCTTCGTGATGCGGAGCGCGCGGGGCAGGCTCATTTGTTTGGGGCTTTACCGGCCGTGTTGCATGGTGTGCCGGTCAAAGTGCAGTTCGCAGCCCTTTGGGATGAGGCGGATTCGGCCTTTTTGACGGCGGCGTCGCAGAATGGCCCGGCCGCCTTTGGTTTTCATGCGGGCCCGGAACCCGAATTGCTGCTTTCGGGTCCTTTTGGATGGCTGATAGGTGCGTTTCATGATCTGAGCAAAAAAAAGCAAAAACCGGACAACAGCCGGCGAGCAGAAAAAGGGAAGCGAAACTATCGGGGATTGCGGGCTTGTCAACGCCCGCGGGCCGAGGTGGGGCGCGTTATGCGTTATGGGTGTTGGAGCTGCCGCAGACGTACCGAAGGCTTTCAGGCTTTTAGGCTGCCCTGTCGCGGACCCCTGGTCTGCCATTCAATTTTGGATTGCGCTACCCTTGTCGTAGAACGAATAACGAATAACGAATAACACGCTTTGCGATGTGGAAGGGACGTTTTCAAAAGGAAACCAGCGATTTGGTTCAGCAATTCACTGAGTCAGTGTCGTTTGATTGGCGGCTGTATCCTTATGACATCAAAGGATCGCTGGTGCATGCTGCGGCACTGGGACGGGCGGGCATTCTCACCCTCGCTGAGGTCCGAAAGATTCAAGCTGGCCTCGAAGAAATTGAGCTCGAGATCCAGCAAGGCCGTTTCGAGTGGAAAAGGGAACTCGAGGACGTGCATATGAACATCGAATCGGCGTTGACGACAAAGATCGGGCCGATTGGTGCCAAGCTGCACACCGCGCGCAGCAGAAATGACCAGGTGGCGCTGGATTTGCGGTTGTTTTGTTCCGAGGAAAGCGCCGAAGTGCTGGCTCGCATCCGTGCGCTGCAGCGATCTCTGGTCAGTTGCGGGACGAGACATGAAGAGGTCATTTTCCCGGGGTACACCCATTTGCAGCGTGCCCAACCCGTCCTGCTCGCGCACCACGTGCTGGCGTATGTCGAGATGCTCGATCGCGACGCCTCCCGTCTGGCCGACGCTCGTGAGCGTCTCCACGTGATGCCATTGGGTTCGGGGGCCCTGGCGGGATCGACCATCGTTCTTGATCGGCAGTTTATCGCCCGGCGTCTCGGCTTTCGCGCGGTCAGCCGCAATAGCATGGACGCCGTGAGCGACCGGGATTTCATTGCGGAGGTCCTTTTTGCGATTGCGCTGTGCGGGGTGCACCTCTCGCGGCTGGCCGAGGATCTTATTCTTTGGGCGAGTTCGGAGTTTGGATTCGTCAGCCTGGACGACGCGCACACGACCGGATCGAGCTTGATGCCCCAGAAGAAGAATCCGGATGTGGCTGAACTGACCCGGGGAAAATCGGCGCGCTTGATCGGAAACCTGGTCAGTCTTCTCACTCTGCTCAAAGGCCTGCCCATGACTTACAACCGGGATTTGCAAGAGGACAAAGAGCGGCTTTTTGATTCCATCGATACGATCAAATTGGCGCTCGATGTGAACGCTGAGATGATCGGGGCTCTTAAGGTGAACGAAAAGAGATGTTTGAGTGCCGCCACCGATTCTTATCTGCTCGCCACTGACCTGGCGGATTATCTCGTCAAAAAGGGGCTGCCTTTCCGCGAGGCTCATGAAGTGATCGGAAAACTGACAGCTTATAGCCTCGCTGAGAATCGGGGATTTACCGCCCTGGCGCTCGATGAGTTTCAAAAATTCAGCAAGCATTTTGGGCCGGATGTGACCCGGGTGCTCGACCTCGACACGGCGCTCGCGGCCAGGCGTGCCATGGGGGCTCCTTCACCTGCGAACGTGCGCGGAGAATTGGCGCGCTGGTCAAAGGTATTGCAAGAGGCAGTGCGAAGCCCAAAAGGAAAGGGCCGGTCGGGGAAAACGGGGACTGCCGTTTCGCGCGCCGGGGCGCGCGGGTAGGGACGCCTGACCACAGGCGTCCGCCAAATAGGGGCGGCGCGATGGGTCATCGCGCCCTACCTTTTCGCGCAACTTTTTTACTCGCTGCGGGTTCAGTTGGGAATTCAAAGCATGGATGACGATCCGGTCAGGCGAATGCTTCCTCATGCAGTGCCCTCATGGGTGCCTGATGCCTCATTGTTCTTCATCACGATTTGCTGTCTCCCGCGCGGGGAAAACCAACTCTGCCAATCGTCCTGCGCGGTTTCCGTTTTAGATCTGGCGCGCTTCTATCACGAATCGAATCGTTGGTTTTGTCCGTTGTGCGTTTTGATGCCAGACCATCTTCATGCCGTCGCGGCATTTTCACGTGAGCCGGGCATGGAAGAGACGATCGCGAATCTGAAGCGCTACCTGGCGCGGATCGTGGGCATCGTGTGGCAGCGGGATTTTTTCGATCATCGTTTGCGCAGCCTGGCCGAGCAAAACGAGAAGATCGATTACATCCGTCGCAATCCGGTCAGACAAGGATTGTGTCAGATTCCTGAAGAGTGGCCATGGATCTTCGAAGGCGACGGGGACGGAAGGTAGGGACGCCTGACCACAGGCGTCCGCCAACTGTGGCGGCGCGATGGGTCATCGCGCCCTACCTTTCGCCCCACCGGATTCCGACCAACGAAAAAGGGCGGCCGTTGTGGCCGCCCCTTCGCTAAAAGGCATGGGTGAAGCTATCAGCTAGCGGCGGCGGCGGCGGAGGATGCCGAGCAAGCCGAGGCTGAACAAAGCGATACTGGCCGGCTCAGGAATGCCCACGACATCCATGGAGCTGACGATCTGTCCATTGATGTAAAGTGATGCATGGTAGGTCTGGCCATCATTCGGGACGTTGAGCGGGTCTGAGGGGCTGAATTCACCATTGTCGACGATGGCATTACCCGTCCGCTCGTCGAGCACGGAATCTTCAAAGGTGCGGAAGTTTACGTAGGGAACGAGAGCGCCCGGGCCCGAGGGGGAAGGCTTGGTCTGCCCGAAGGCGAGGTTCTGCGCGATCCCGGTGGCTCCACCCGGCCCATCCGGGTCCTGGTAGTCCCAGTAAAGCGCGGCGTTGTCGCCGCCTCCGCCCTCGTGGGTGTGCATTTCAAACGCATACCAGCCTGCGGCCGCGGCCGTGTAGCTGACAATGGGGCTGCCCACCCCGCCTGGGGCAGCGGCATCACCGTTGCTCCCGTCGGCGCTCGTCCAGTTATTGTCATCGATGAGCACTTCGCCATTGATGGCCAGAAACGTGTAGTCGTCGACGCCGTCTTTGAACCGGTAAACGCCAGCTTCGGGCAGGAAAATTTCGCCGACAAGCTGTACCCCGTAGTTTGAGGCACCGTCACCTGCAGGGGGGACCATGCCCGGGGCGGATTCCCAGCCGGCGGGATAGTAGTTGATGCCGCTGCCTCCGTTTCCGTACCAAACGCCCGGCGAATGTGTCAGTGCAATCGTGCCTGTGCCGGGAACAGGTACCGCGGGAGGAACGCTGCTGACTGTGGGGGTGGCACCCGAGGTGAGTAAGGTGTTCCAAGCGGCAGAGGTATTCAGGGCATTTTGGTTGCTGAATAAATTATGTCTCAGACCCTGGGTAGGCGTGCCCTGCAACTTCACCGTGTAGTTCAAACCTGATTGTGGACCAATGCCAAGTTCCCGGCCATATGCGGTTCCGATCACGTTGCTGCTCGAATTTACTCCGCTGATAGCTTTCGTATCGACGGTCGGAAACTGACCCCGACTGGTCAACGTGGCGCCGAAATCGGGAACAGTAAGCTCGTTATCGACACTGAGGCCATCGAAGCGCGCGGTGTTGGGGCCCGCGGGAGAACCCACTGCCTTTCCTTCGTCATGAGAGTGGTGAAAAAGTCCAACCTGGACTGTTCCCAGGAGCGCGCTGCCAGCACCTGGATCCCTGACTACAGCGGCACTCCACGTGCCCGGAGTGTCATCGGCCAGGTTTGCTGGCGTTCCGTTGTCATTGTTAGGGGCCCACGTGGAATAATATCGGTCGTTATATCGGGCTTCGTGAAACCAGATCGGTGTGTTGCGCACAGTGCCGAGGGCGTTATTTGCCGTGGCAGGGCCCATGACTTGACGGAAGGGCTCCGCGTCCGCAAGGTCAGTCAGGCGTGCGTTCTGAGCGAGGATGCCGTTAAGGCCGGATTCGCGGTAGGTATTGACGTGCTGGGAGATCGAACTGTTAACATTGGCGCGCACGTCAATGCCGGTGCGGCCCCAGTTGGGTCCCAGATACTCAGCGGGATCCGCCGCAACGGACACGCTGCGCACGATGGCGCTGAAATCACCACTCTGACCGGCGGCGGTGTTATCGAAAGCAAAGGCGCCACGATCTTCCGCGCCCCAATAGTCGCTACCGGAAGCGGTCATGGTGTAGGTATCGGTTCCGCTGGTCCCGCTACCCACGGTGCGGGTCAAACCGGCGGGGGTTCCCGCGCCGCTGGCAGGCAATCCGGTTGCCCCGGTGGTGAAAGGTCCGCCTACTGGGCCGGAAGTTACAATGGTCCCCGCGCCACCTGGCACCGCTGTTCCCGTGGGGCCTCCCCCTGAGTTACTGTAGAAGCGGATCTCGTTGATGACTTCGGCCTGAGCGAGGCTCATTAGCCCTCCAAGAGCAAGACTGCCGAGGACAAATCTGGTGAGGTGGGTTGTGGGCGTGGGTGTTTTCATGCGAGGAAATCGTAAAAAATGGGGGTTCGACAGAGATTATTTCTGGTTTGGAACGGTTTTACCCAGCTTGATGGAAATGGGAAGAACTTTTTTCGCGTTTCGACGTTTTTTTTTGGGCGAACAGGGGTTTTCGAAGGGTGAGTGGCAAGTTGTGCGTGGCGAAGTTGGACTTTTGGTACGTTGAACCCAGTGAACTGCGCCTCCAAACCCTTGTAGGCGGCCGGGCCGGGGTCCCAGACCCCGGCTACAGCGGGGCCGGCCCGGGGTCCCATTGTAGCCGGCCTCTTTGAGGCCGGGCCGGGGTCTCAGACCCCGGCTACAGCTACATCCGCTCTACATGTCGAGCGGGAAACTCCGTCAGATATCCTTGGTAGGGCCAATCCTGCGTGGTGGTGACCAAACCCGCTCGGGCGGGGTTTTCCCTAACATACTCCCATTTTTTGGTATAGCTCTCGCTTGAACGCAGCACGTGATCGAAAAACTCCTCTTGCCACAGTGGTGGTGGCAACCCGGCCCTATCGTGCAGGTATTTCGCGGTCCATTCCTTCCATTTGCCCACGAATGTTGATAACGGCGTGGCATCGCGGTCCGCCACACAGAAAAAATGCACATGATCCGGCATGATGACATAACGACCGACGTGCCAGCGGTAGAGTCGCCGTGCATTTTCCCACACTTCAACGCAAATTGCGTGCGCGATGTCACAAGCGAGTACCGGGCGCCTTGTTATTGTGCATGTCGTGATGAAGTAAACCGGATCACGAATCCACACCCGATTCAATCGGGACAGATGTTCACGCTTGCTGTCACGCACAACACGCGAATAGCGGGCCTGTGAGATTTCCGCAAGAAAGTTGTTGTGGGTGCTGTTGTAGCCGGCTGGGGTCTGAGACCCCGGCTACAGCGAAGCCGGGCCGGCGGGCCGCGCCGGGGCTTTATTGTAGCCGGCCTCTATGAGGCCGGGCCGGGGGGTTCGGCCCCCCCCCCCCCCAAAAAACAGAGAGATTTTCGGCACCCCCCTCCACAAGAACCAACCCCACAGGCTC
>JBPCQC010000029.1:0-16475 GCA_050998515.1 Verrucomicrobiales bacterium | reverse complement strand
AGGTGCTCCCTTGCCAGCAGGAGGCACTGCTCGGCCTGCAGTCGCCGGGCTTTGCGAGCGACCTCGCAGGTGGCGTGTTTGCCCAATGTTTCCACCCCGCGCTGGGCGACCTGGTCGCAAAAGGCAGCTCCGCCCACAATCCAGCCGCTCCGCATCCCGGCAGCGCCAGTGAAGCCGATCCTCATCGTCCAAAAAAATGTCCGCTCCGCCGTTGCCGCGGCTCATCACGTGATAAACCGCTCCGGCGAACTCAACTCGTAATGGACGTGCCATAAGTCCCCACATAACCGGCATCTCCTGCATCGGCAATGCTAAAATCCTCAACCTGACCCCTGTCTCTGACATGACCCCGGTCTCTGACATGACCCCGGTCTCTGACATGGCCCCTGTCTTGACGTGGCCCCGGTCTTGACGTGACGGAGCGGTTCATCGGCGTTAACGCGAGGGTTGGCGGACGTTGCTACGCGCGTCAGCGGTGAGGCGTTGCTGCACGTTGAGGCGTTAATTGCTAGCAACTGAACTCGGAACGGAAGTTCCCAATAGCCTTTTCAAGGCAATCCAGATTGAGCCAGAGAGGTTTTGCGTAGGGTTCCAAAAACTCATCCTTGAACCTCAGAAGCAAAGTCTCCAAATCAGATTCGGTCTTAAATTTTATCTGTTCACCGCGATGCTCCGGCCTGTCACGAGGAAGCAAATACCAGTAGGGAACGCAGCGGGGATGCCCCCCAACATCGTATTTTTTGTCACCTATTCCAAGAACCACACTCAAAGCCTGCGGGACCAGTTCCAACTCATAACTGACCTCCAAAAAAATTCCGAAGCGAGAGAACATCACGCCTTCGATTTCATTAAGGCCAACCTCGGTAAAGCCATTATCTTCCAAATATTGGCCTAAAATACGTCGGCAAGTTGGCGCGAAATACGGGCAGATTAGTTTCTCCCAACCGTTCAAATTTGGAGCCTTCATGGGCGGCCAAGAACGGACATCACTTCCGAGGGCGAAACGGTTTCGTAGGGAATACCGCGACTATTGAGCCGCAATAGTTCCGAGCCCGTCAGATCAAACTGTGTTCGCAGGGCGGGATTTCTCAATGGGTCTTGCCCAATATAGCGGAAGGCATCGCCCTCATTGATGCGAGCGCGGAGAGCACCATCATTGAGTTTGTAACGCTGCTGAGCGGTCATTGCAGCCCACTCGTCAGCGGTCGATCCAAAGGGGATCGTTCTCGCGCCGGTCTGCTCAGCAAACGGTATGACACGCTGAGCCATGTTTTCGCCAAGCACTGTCGTCTTTGCGGCAAATCATCATCGCTTCAGAACATAAAAGCCCTCCTTAACCTTGTAGTCCAAGTCTGCTAAGCTGGGTACCGTCCAGTCACTCGAAAGTCGTCCAATGTCTTGCGCAACATCGACGGGCACGAAGCCCATTTTGACAACCTCTACGACTTTGTCCCAATACGTCTCACCGTGCCCGGTTAAATGCGACCCGGTTTTTCCACCGATAACACGAGCCCCGAAACCGTCAGTGCGCTCAAGTTTCAATGGCAGCGGTGGCTCGAATCCGAGATGAACAAACCACATTTCTTCTAGCTTGGAGAACATAAGCATTAGTCAGTATCCGAGGATTGCTTTATCGATCACACCACGTTCCAAAAGGCGCGGCAGCTCCACTTCATTATAGAACGATTCCTTGCCAATCTCCCGCATGAACCTGTCCCATTTGATGGGATCGGTTTTCAGGAGGATATCGTCGCCCCGGTCAATTGCTGCGTCGAGCCACTGGCGGTTGATTGCTTTTCGAGTTTCTAGCGGCAAGGTTCGATCCATCGACAATACATTGAAGCCTGATTTGCCAGCATAAGGTGCCACGTCCGCACCGGAGCCCAGCACCGTGGTTGTTTTCTCTGCAGCTTCGCGCGCAACATCTCCCCCAGCCCAAAACACCCGTGCCTTAGGAACGGGCAAGGCGCCGCCCAGGGTTTGGACCACGGCCTTCCCTACCCTCGCACCGTCATCGGTCAGTTGGGCGCCGGCGGCGATTAGGCTGGCGGCGTTTTGGGCGAGGTATTTGGTGATGGCGGGGAGGATGCCGAGGCCGAAGTCGGCGGAGCCGAGGGTTAGGGCAGCGGCGCCGGGGGTGAGGCCCAGGCTTTGGAGGAGGGCGGTCGAGGGGCCGTTGATTTCCTCGCCGGTGAGGAGCTGGATGGCGCCCATGACCATTTCTTCGGAGGCGCGCCAGGCGAAGTAGGGGCCACCGATTTGAGCCATGGAGAGGCCGGCGGTGATCCGGGCGAATCCGCGCAGGCGGTTGGCGGTGGAGTGGAAGCCGAGTTGGTCGGCGACCCCGCCGAGGATGTAGGCGTCAATCGTGGTGAGGCCGAGGATCCCAACGCTGTTCGCGGTCTCGGCGAGACTGTAGTAGCCGCTGGGATCAACGTTGTTGACCGGATCGGCGTTGCCGAAGGCGTAGCGGTTTTGCGATTGCGGGTCGGCCAGGAAGCCTTCGAAGGGGTCGGCGGTCCAAAAGCGGCCGGTGGTGGGGTTGACGTAGCGGGCGCGAAGGTAATAGAGGCCGAGGTCGGGATCGAACTGTTCGCCGGCGTGGAGATAGAGGTTGGCGGTGGCACCGGTGCGGGCGACGAGATTGCCGAAGGCGTCGTAGGTGAAGGTGTCGGTGAGCTGGCCGGTGGCATTGGTGAGCTGGCGGACGTTGCCGTGGGCGTCGCGGGTGAAGTAATTGGTCTCGAAGTTTCCTGGCGGGCCGCGCAGTCGTTGGTTGATTAGGTGCGGGGCGTAGCTATAAACGGCGGCCAGTTCTGGCGGCGAGCCGCCGGTGGAATGCTGTTCCTCGACGACCTGGGCGTAGCCGGTCAGATTGTGGGGATCGATCAGGTAGTTCTCGACCACCTCGGGCTGGCCGGGCGCAGCTACTCGCTTGCGGATGCGTTCGCCGAAGCACGAGTAGGTGACGTCGACGACGGTGCCGTCGGCGCGACTGCGGCGAACGAGACGGTTTTCGAAATCGTAAACGTCGGTGCCAGCGAGGCCTTCGGTGATGAGGCTGGGGCTGCCGGCCACAGTATTTCCGTTGGCGTCGTAGCTGTCGGCATCGAGGCGGTCGTTGGGATCGAAGCCGAGCGACTGCGGGGCGAGGCTCGGCAGCGTGCTCGACTGGCTGAGCCGGTTGCCCACGGCATCGTAGGACCAGGCTGACTGGCCGGCGGGGGTGCCACCGCTGGCGGATTCAGAAATCAGGCGGTAAACGTCATCGTAGGCGTAATCGACGCTGCGAGAGGTAGCGGCGAACGTCTCATCGGCACGGGTGCGGCGGCTGGTGGCATCGAGCGTGTAAGTGAAGTTGGACTGAACATCTCCGTTGGGCGCCTGGGTGCGAAGATTTTGCAGACGATTGAGCGCGTCGTAGTCGTAGGTGTGAGTGACGTCGTTGCCGGTGGTGCTTGAAGCGAGGTTGCCATTGGCAGAGAAAGCATAAGTGGCGACTTCGGTGCCTCCGACGGCGGCGCTGATGAGGCGATTCAACTCATCGTAGCCATAACTCAACCGCAAACCGTCCACGCTTGAGGATTCAGTGCGGGTGAGATTTCCCGCTTCATCGTGCGAGTAGGCCAGTGTGCCTTGCGGAGAAGATTTTGATTCGAGCCGGCCGCGGAGGTCATAGGAAAATGTCTGCTGGTCCAGAACGGCGCCGAGAGCGTTTTGCGCCACCGCATGGGTCAGCTGGCCGGCGGCGTTGTAATCGTAAACAAGGTGCGCACGCGCGTCGGGCAGGGCAAGTGAGGGATGTGCGGAATCCGCGTGCGTTTCGCGCAAACGGCCCATGCCGTCGTAGACGTAAGCAGTGGTGAAACCATTGAAGTCGCGATGCGCGATAAGGCTGCCGGCCAAGTCATACGAGTAGCTTTCGCTTTGTCCGCCGGGCAGGAGCCGCTGGGTGCGCCGGCCTGCGCTGTCATAGCTGTAGCTTGTGACTCGCCCGAGGGCGTTGGTGAGGCTGACGAGGCTGTTGAATTCGTCGTACGAATATTGGGTCACGTTGCCGAGCGCATCGGAGATGGCCGTCACGCGGCCGAGCGGATCGTATTCGTAGCGGGTTTGTTTTCCGCGCTGATCGGCTGCGGCGACGACACGACCGAGTGTGTCGTAAGTTCGCGAGACGCTGGATCCATCGGAAAAGACCGCGCGCACGGGTTGATTGCCTTCGTTGTATTCAAACGTCGTGGTGTTTCCGGTAGGGTCGATTGCGGCGGTGACATTTCCGGCGGCGTCGTAGGTGTAGTGAGTGGTGAGGCCGCGCTCGTGGAGCACGGCTGTGGCGCGGTTGGCGGCATCGTATTTGATGGCTGTGCGATTGCCTCGCTCATCGAGCGCGGCTAGAAGGCGGCTGGCGGAGTCATATTCGCGAGTGGTCTCCGAGCCATCGGCAAAGGTTAGGC
The DNA here is from genome assembly GCA_050998515.1 of Verrucomicrobiales bacterium. GTDB lineage: Bacteria > Verrucomicrobiota > Verrucomicrobiia > Verrucomicrobiales > V1-33 > JBPCQC01. The sequence goes on along the minus strand of JBPCQC010000029.1, from coordinate 12,021 downwards.
GCTGGAGACGATTCAGTGCGTCGTAGGCGAACTGGGTGCGGTGGCCGAGCGGATCGATCGTGGCTGCCAGCCGGCCTTGGATGTCGTATTCGAGTTGCCGCGACGTTCCGTCGGGGAAGGTGGTGGCAGTTTCGCGGCCTTGATCGTCGCGAGTGATGTGGGTTTCACGGCCGAGCGGATCGATGGATTTTATCGGCTTGCCGGTCGCGTCGTAGACAGTGGTGACGGTTGCGCCATCAGGACCGGTGGTGGTGAGCAGGCGTCCCTCGGCATCGTAGGTGTGCGAGAAGGTGCGGGGGGAGCCAGTGGGGTCGTTCAGGCGGCGCGATGGGTCATCACGCCCTACCAATGTTGTGAGCAGACGGCCGTTGGGGTCGTAGCTGTAAGTGGCGGCGTGGAGAACTCGGTTCTGTGCGTCAGTTAGATGCTCGGCAGTGCGGCGGCCTTTTTGATCGTAGGTGAATTGTCGACGGCTACCGAGGGCGTCGCGGATTTCGATAAGTTGACTAAGAGCGTCATGGGTGAAATTGACGGTGGTGCCTTGCGGGTCATTGATCGAGGCCAGGGTGCCGGTCGAGTCATACAATATTTGCGAAACGCGGCCGAGCGGGTCGGTGATCGTCAGCGGTTGCTTGTGGGCGTTGTAAGTGGCGGTTGTGGTGCGCCCAAGCGGATTCGTCTCGCTCAACAAATTGTTAGCGGCGTCGAAGACCCGCGTGGTGGTGTGGCCGAGCGGATTGGTGACGCTGGTTTCGTTGTCCTGGGAGTCGTAGCTGCGCAGGGTTATGCCGCCGAGCGGATCGACCGAACGGATGATGTTCCCTCGTTCGTCGAATTCGTGTCGCGTGGTGCCGCCGATGCGGTCGTGGATTTGCTGCGAGCGGCCGGTGGGATCGTGGTCGAAACGTGTGGCGTTGTCGCCGCCGTCGAGCACGGCGATAAGACGACCGTCTTCGTCGTATTCGTTTGCGACAGCGCGGACGCCGCGCGCATTGATGATCTCGGTGAGATGGTGCGGGTGGTAGGCGCTGGCATAGCGAAATTCCGTCACTTCGCCGGCCCGGTTGGTGACGCTGCTGAGATTTCCGGCCGCGTCGTAGCCATAGACGATCTGCTGGCCGGCCGGATCGGTCAGCGCACTGATTCGGTTTTGCGCATCGCGGGAAAAAAGGACACGTTCGCCGTTCGAGTGGGCGATCTCCGACGCGTCGAGGCTCAACTCATTGCCACGCCGGTCACGCACTTTTCGCAAACCCTCGCTGGTGCTCAAAAAATATTCCGTGCCGTCGTCATCGGTGAAAACAAAATCAGCCGGATCAAAAGTCGAAAGCGGTTCCCTCTCGGTGCCGAATGTGATCTCGCCAAGAGCGCCGCCTGGGTTGTAGGCGCGCATGTTGTTCGCCAGCCGCAGTTGGCCGCGCGAGCCGGGCAGCGGCGCGAAATCAAAGTGCGCCGTCGTGACCGGCGCAAGGTATTGGCAGTTGGACGGTACCGCCGGCACGACGAATCCACCCACGCTGCTGCCCTGATAGTTGTCGGTTCGAATACCGGCGGCAAAAATTTCGCAACGGCCGCTCGGAAACGTGACCGCCAGGCGATGAGCGCGCGTGGCCTCGACACAGTAGTAGGGGAAGAAATTCTGATTGGTGCCGGCGTGGAATTGCCGCCAGCCGTCGCCGAGGGCGCCGAAGGTTTGAATGCGCACGGCGTTGAGCGCCATTCGCCATCCGTGTCCGAAATCGCCCTGCCGCCCGGCTTCGCGGCTGTCGTAGGCGCGCGTGACCGTGATCGGCACGCCGGGTGTCTTGAGGGTGAAGTCATCGAACGCGAGCGTGAACTGGCCGAGCTTCATCGCGCCATCGACGGAGAGGGCGAGCGGTCCGGCGATGGTGACGGTCCCTAGCAAGTCTTCGACCTCGAGCTGAACTTCGTAAAGACCGTTAGGCAGCAACGTTGGGTCAAAGGTGCCGAGCGCTCCTTCCGTGATCGCGGCGGTGCCGGTGGCCAGGGTCAACCACGACTCTGGTGGGTCTCGAGGCCGTGGCGCCGCCCGATAAAGCAGCCGATATTGTTTCAAAATCGAACTGCTGGCCGTGCCGCTTACGACCAGGGGCGCGGTGACACGAGCGCCGTCGGCGGGAGAATCGAGCGCCGCCAGTGGCGGACTTTCGGGCGGGACAAGAACCTTTATGGCGATGGACTCACTGAATGCAATGGAACCGTCGTGAGCGGTCAATATCGCCCTAAAGTCGTGGTCTCCGGCTGGGGGGGCTGCCCAGACGATTTGGTAAGGCCACGAGTGATCCTCGCCGATTGAGCGATTGCCGGCCAGGAACTCGACCTTGCTAATTCCGCTCGGGCTGAATGCGGCCGCAACGAGCGTCATCGGCCGCGCTTCAGCGAAAACGTCGCCTTGTTGCGGCTCGATGAGCCGCACCGAAGGCTCCGGCATTTCCACGTCGACCTTGAGCGGCCCGGTGGAAGCGGTCAGGCCAACGGCATCGACTGCGATCGCCTCGAGAACATGCGGACCGCCTGCGGTGGGAACCCAGTGCGCGGCATACGGTTCAAGACTTGCGATGGCGATCAAATTTCCGTCCGCAAAAAACAGCACGCTGCGCACGGCGTAGGCACCGGGCAGCGCATTCACCTGCAACGAGTGCGCGGAATAAGCCGGCAGCGGACTCGACGGGATGGGCTCCGCCCACGCGACCGCGGGCCTTGGGATTCCCTCGCCTGTGACCGTCAGAACGAGATCGTCCGAGACCGTGAATTCTCCGTCGGAAACTGTGAGCCGCAGGGTATACGCCCCGGCTTGGGAAAAACTGGCGAGCAGCAAACCAATCTGGTTGGTCCAGATGACCGGCGCTGGACCGGCTTGCTGCGACCAATTCGTTGTGAGGTATCCGCGAGATTTGCCGTCATCACTTATCCTGGGGATGAGTGGCAGCGCCCCGGTGACGACGAGCGATTGTGGCGGTCCGGCTTCGATTACCGGCGGGCGGTTGCGTTCTTCCAATACCGTGACTTCGAGCGTGTCGGCCGAGGAATGCTCGCCATCGAATGCCTGGATGCGCAGAATATAGGTTCCGACATGGGGAAATGTGGCCGAGGTGGCTGCGGCGGTGACGTTGGAAAAAGAGACGCCAGCCGGTCCTTCGGCCTGAGACCACACGATCACCGGCAGAGCGTTGGGCACGCCATCATCGGTGACCTCGGCCAGGAGCGCGGCCGTCTTTTCCGGCAGGACCAACTGCTGATCAGATCCGGCGGCCACAATTGGCGGTTGATTAACGCCGTCCTCGATCACCCTGATGACCACATCGTCGCTGGAACTCAGGAACCCATCGGATGCGGCGAGCCGAAAGACGTAACTCCCCACGGCGACGAAATTCACCTGTGTGGTCAGAGCGGCCGCCTCGAGAATGTTCGCCTGCGCAGGTCCGCTGACCTGCGACCACGTGTGCGTGGCGGCGCTGCCGGCGGGCAAACCATCGTCGAGCGCGTTGCCGAAAAGCGTCGCGCCCTCGATGAGCGCGACCGTTTGGTCGATCCCCGCTTCGAGCCGCGGTGCGGCATTGGGCGAGGCGACTCCGAACTTTCCGTTGGTGCCCGCGGCCACGATCGCTTGCAGTTCCGTCTCGGCAAGGGCCCGGCTGTAGAGACTCACCTCATCGAGCTGGCCGTTCCAACCGTAGCGCGGTTCCTGATAGTTCAGGTGCCCGATATGAATCGTGTAACCGGTGGGCACCTGGTTCGCCTCGTCGAAGCCGTTGATCGTGTCCGGGGTGAAAGTTCCCCATGTGGCGGCGGCTTTTTGGACGCCATCGACGTAGAGGCGGGCCACGCCGCTGACTTTGTCATAAGTGGCGGCGACATGCTGCCAAACCCCGATCTGAAACACCGACGCCGCCGTCAGTGAATGGTTGCCGCCCACGTTCGCGGGCACGGTAAAAATGAGATTCGCGCCATTGCGCTGAATGCGTGGTCCAAACTTGTAGGGAATCCAGGAAAAATACCCGACCAGGGTGGCGTCTTTGGAATCGAGCACGTTGGTTTTGGCCCAGCACTCGAAGCTCAGGCCAGACCCACTGGCGCCGATGTTCGTCTGCGGCCGATGGCGGGTGAAAGCGACTTGATTCTGGCCGTTGAACTGCCACCCTTGCAGAACCTTGCCCGGAATGAAACCAACTCCTCCGGAGACTCCGTCGGTGAGGCCGCTGACGAGATCACGCAGGTGAGCATTAGCCGGCCACCACGCGACCAGACCGGAGGGAACCGCCGCATACGGGGCCGCAATCCGCACCTCGACATCGTCCGAATCAACGATCTGGGAATCCGAAGCCGACAGCCGCAAGAGATAGAGACCCGGAGTGTCGAAGGACGCGGCGGTGGCGGGCGATGATGGATCGGCAAAGACCACCGATCCCGGCCCATCGATCTTCTCCCAAGTCGTTCGGACACCGAGGCCGACTGGTTGTTCGTCGTCGGAAACGCGGCCGTTGAGCAACGCGGAACCATCCACGCCCAGGACATCAGCGCCCGCGTGGACAAACGGACCGCGATTCAGGGTGATGGGACATTTCCCAACCGCCCCCGCGCTGTAGAGCGCGAAGGCCTCATTGCCCGCATCGAGCGAGTTGTAAACTGTCACTTCATCGAGGCGACCCTTGAATTTCGCATAGTCGCTGAAGGGACCGCCACCGATATGAAAATTCCCTTCGGTATCCGGCACGAAGCCCACGAATGCCTTGGGCAGGCCGAGCGGATCACCGATGACGAAATCGGGAACTCCATCGATGATCACGCCCGTATCTCCGATGCCAAGGTGATAGAGAAAGACGACGTGGGTCCATTGACCCGCGACCAGCCGTGGGTTGGAACGCCCGATGTGTTGATTGCCCAGGGTGTCCCTCACATCGACCCCGATGCGGTTGCCATCCTGATAGATGGTGATGCCGTAGGCCCGCGCGCCGGTTTGACCGGGATGAAACCAGCCGCAAATGTAGCGTTTCGGCCCATTAACGTCGTTAGGGTTGATCCAGAATTCGATGCTCAACTCCACCGGCGCAGCGGTGCCAATGCGGTTCAGTGCCTCGCGAGCTGGAGCGACCAGATAGTCATCGATTCCATCAAACGAAAATCCCTGGGCGACCTTCCCCACTGCGTAGACGGGATTTCCGCTGGCCAACAGCCGTCCTCCCGCCACTGAATCCTCATAAGCGGCGTTTCCTGGCCACCATGCGACCATGCCGGCGGGCGGGTGCACGCTCGACTCGGTCCCCACCCGCACTTCAACGATGTCGCTGGCACTGTGGACCGAATCACTGCCTTCGAGCTCGAGCAGATAAATTCCACGCTGATCAAAAGAGGCCGAGGTCGCGAGGGCGGCAGGCTCGGAAAAAGTGACATTGCCCGGCCCAAACACTTTCGACCATCGCGCCGCCGGCGTGCTGCCGAGCGGAAACCCATCGTCGGAGATGGCTCCCTCGAGTTGCGCCGATTCATTGACTTCAAAAACTGAAGTGTCAGCACCGGCGCTGACGACCGGAGCGTTGTTGCCATCCGGCAGGCATTTTCCAAAAGAGGCTGCGCGATAGAGATCACTGACCTCCTGGATATCGAGCGCTCGATTGTAGAAGGAGATTTCGTCGAGTGCTCCCACGTAATGGTCTGCGCCGGCCGGAGCAAAGTAGAGATCGCCGGAAGTTTCCGCGTCGAAGCGTGGAAACGGAAAGGACGCCGCTTGAATTCCGTTGAGGAAGATCAAGGCCTTTCCGATAGCCTTGTCATAGGTCAGCGCCACGTGGGTCCACGCGTTCTGGGGCAGTGCGGAGAGTGCGAAAAATTGATGACCCGCGCCGTCGCGTCCCGTGAAATAGGCAGACAAGTTCTGGCCTTCCTGCCGGATGTAGGCACCAACCGGATTGCGCCACGCGATTAATTCCTTGTTGCCGACCGTGGAAGTGGGCTTGATCCAGAACTCGATCGACATGGCTTCCGCCAAGCCGAGGTCGAGTGCCGAGTCTTTTGGGATGACGACGTGGTCACTCGCGGCGGCGAACTTGAATGCGGCGCCCGATTTTCCAGCCTCGTAAGCGACGCTTCCCGTTCCAGTGAGCGCGCCGATGTTGTTGACCAAGGTGTGTTCGGCGCTCCACCAGGCGACGAGACCAGGGGGAGCTTGCCGGCACGAGTCGACTCCGACGCGCAGGGTCGCAAAGTCTTCGGCAAAAATCGACAGGCCGGCGCCCGAAGCTTGAGCACTCAATTTCAACACGTAAACGCCCGATGCGGAAAACGTGGCTGGCGTCGCGGGATTTGCGGGGTCGGCAAACACGACCATTCCGGGACCGGATTCCACCGCCCAGAGCACAGAAGTCCCAAAGTTGGCCGGAACGTGTGAAAACTCGACGGACCCAGCGAGCGGCACCAGTTCATTGACCGGCAATCCCTGCCGATCCGCGCCGGCCGACAGAGCGATGGCGGCCGGATCGCTCATGCACAGCATTGTCGCAAGCGCGTGAAATGCCTCGCTGACCTGCGTCCCGATTCCGGCTGTGGCAAAAACATCGGCCGCGCGCGGGGTCAGCGTCGAAAGCGTCGGCGCCGTAATCGAGTTTTGCAGACCGACGACGACGAGGCGGATGCCGGCGGCTTTCAGTTGCTGGGCGGCACTCGCAGCAGCCGCAGGATCTGGCGCGGCTGTTACCAGGACCGCGATTCGTTCAGCTGAAACGGCTGGCCGCGCTTGATTTTGCAAATGCAGTTGTGCCGCCGTCAACGCGCCGGGAACGTTCGGCGATGAGGAACTCCGCGTAATCGCGATGAGTGCGTTTTCGACCAGCGCCTGCTGGTTGGTAAAGGCCTGGGTCACCGTGGCTGACCCGTCGAATGGCAGCACGGCCATTCTGTCCAACAGAGGATCTGTTGCCTGAACGAACTCGGTAGCAACCGATTTCACCATCGTCATCGTTTCCGCGGTCATCTCTGCCGAGCGGTCCAGAACCAGCACCATATCAAAGGGCATTCGCGTCGCAGGACAGTTCACTTGCACCGTCATTTCGTCGCTGGCACCCAACTCACCGTCCGTCGCTGAGAGTCTAAAGACGTAACTGCCAGCTTCCCTGAACCAAACCGTCGCGGCCTGGTCAGCCGCACTGGCGAAAACCGCCTCCGCAGGTCCCGACATCTGAGTCCAACTCCAGCGCAACAGCCCATCGGAGGGGGAAGCGTCATCGATAACTGCTCCATCGAGAAGACATGAAAGGCCCGGGCGCTCGACCGTCTGGTCACGGCCCGCGCCAACCGACGGCGGACGATTTGTCAGCGCGCCGCTTACGTTGATCTGAACGGTGTCCCGTCCAGTGGCCCGGGTGTCGCTGACTGCCAATTCGAAAGTGTAATTTGCCGGCACCAGGGGCAGTAATACAAGCGAAGGCGTTCGCTGACCTGCGCCCGAAATCAGAACCGGTCCCTGGACTTGTTGCCATTCATAGACGAGCGCAGCCCCGGGAGGAATTCCGTCGTCCACAGCCGTGCCGCTGAGAGTCACCGACGACGCGCTGGCAACGTCGAGCGAAAGAGCGTCAAACCAGCAATCATTCGAGGCATCCGATTGGCGGTTGGTGCTCGACAGTCCGAGGCGCAAAATGCTCGTGCCCCGCGCGAGTAGCAACTGTTCCGCAAAAGGCGCCCAGCGATCTGTGACGGCCGTGAGAGAATACGCTTTCAATCCCAATGAGCGCTCCGATGCATCCAGCATCTCGAGGGTCACCGCGCCCGCATCGGCCAATGCCTCATCACGGCAACGATAGAAAAGTGTCAACTCGGCCACGAGCCGGTGCGCATCGATTTCCTCGGAGTAGGCGCCTACGTCGATGTCCTGCCGAAGTTCCGCTCGGGTCGCCGTCGCGCCGGCGTAGAACCACGCCGCACCCTCATGGGGTGGCGCGCCCAGCGCTGACGTGCCTCGAGTCCATCCGCTGCCTTCAATTTCTGTCCACCCGGGAATTTCGCCGTTGATCAGCGCGGCTTCGGCGGCGGGATTGGCCAGCAGGTTTTCGGAACGAGTCAGCGTGAGCGCCATTGTTTGATCCGGCCCCGCGTCAACCGACGGCGGCTGATTAGCGTCGCCAAAAAAAATTTGCACACTGTCCGCGGCCGAAAGGTCGCCATCGGTGGCGGAGAGCCGGAAGAGGTAAGCTCCGTCGGCGGTCACGGTAACCGCTGTTTGGGCCAACGACTGCTGTGAAAACGTGACCTGCCCTGGGCCGCTTTCGAGTTGCCACGTCATCGTGACTGCCGAACCTGCGGGCAGCGCATCATCAGTAACGGTTCCATTCAGGGTGGTGTGGCGGGCCAAATCAACCGCACGGTCGTCCCCCGCATTCACGACGGGCGCCTGGTTTTCCTGCCGTGATTCAACGACGACGCTGTCAACTGAGCTGAGCGCGCCATCCGTTGCCGCAAGTTCAAAAACATAAGTTCCTGGTGCGGGAAAGCTGATCGCAGTGACCAGTGACGCTGGAGCGGCGATCACAGCTGCGGCGGGTCCGCTGGCCTGGCGCCACTCATGATTGAGGGCCGATCCAGTGGGAAGCGCATCATCGGAAACCGTCCCCATGAGCAGGCTGGTGTTGAAAAGGGCAGCGAGTTGATCGGCACCGGCATCCACTTCCGGCGCTTTGTTAGATTTTTCCTCAACCGTCACCGTCACCTCCGCCTGGGCAGTGAGAATACTGTCAGTGGCTCCGAGGCGCAGAACATAACTGCCCGCCTGATCGAATCGCGCCGTGGTTGCAGCGCTCGCCGAGTCTGCGAAGAAAACTGCGCCGGGCCCGCTCTCCTTGGCCCAGATCGATTCAAGGATGCCGGGAATTCCATCATCGCTCACTGTTCCGATCAGCGACACCGGTTCGCCGAGCAAGATCCGGCTCACCGGTGCGACACTCACGCTCGGCGGTTGATTGGCCGGCGTGCATTTCACCACGACGGTGTCGCTGGCCGTGACGGCGCCGTCGCTCGCGGAAAGCGAGAGGCGATATTCACCCGGGAGGGAAAATTGCGCGGTGGTCACGGCCATCGCAGCATCTGCAAAGGCGACTTCGCCTGGCCCCGAAACCTTTTGCCAGACAACGACGAGAGACTGATTCTCCGGGAGACCGTCGTCGCTGACTGAGCCAGTTACGGCCACGACAGTTGTTCCCGCGATGATTTGATCCGCACCAGCATTGACGAGCGGCGGCCGGTTTTCCGCAATGAGCGCGACGGTCACCTCGTCGGCCACGGTGAAGTCCGCGTCGGAAGCTTCAAGTTTCAGCAGGTAGGTGCCCGGCTCCGCAGCGACCGCCAGCGTGGCGGCGGAATGTTCATCTCCAAAGGCCAGACCGGCCGGTCCGCTGAGTTTGATCCAACTGATCGAGAGTGCTGAGCCGGTCGGCGTGTCGTCATCAGTGACGACACCGGCCAGCCGGATGAAGTCGGGGAATATAAGTACCTGATTCGGCCCGGCGGAAATGGCGGGGGGGTCATTGACCGGAGTGACGGTCAGCTCAATGTCCGCGGGCTCCGACGTGATGGATTGGTCTGACGCCGTGAAGGAAAAACCATCCGGCCCATGGTAATTCGGTGCCGGCGTGTAATGAAGATTCGGGGGCACCCCGCCCAGCGCGCCGTGCTGTGGCGGGGTTACGACGGCAAACGCGAGCGGGGTGTTTTCGGGATCGGAGCCGGTGAGCGTAATAGTCAGCGTGCGGTCTTCCGGGATTTGCAGCGATTGCGGGTGGGCGACCGGCGGCTGGTTTTCGGTGCCGCGGTTTTTCGCGAAACGGATTTCGCCATTGTCGTCAATGATGACGCGTCGCGCGCTGACTCCCCCGTGGACCTTCGAGTTTCCGCGCAACACGACATCGCCCAGCGGCGCATGAACCGAACCATGCAGCCGGCTGCCCCCATTGAGCGACGCCCCTCCGCTCGCGACTTCGACCTTCAACCATGACGGCTCATCCGGACGGCCAACCAGCCCGCTGGTCGAGAAACCGGCCTCGATGATGGCATCGACCGGTCCAGCTAATGGCAGCGCTGCATTTCCATTGAGAGCGAGACGCTGAAACTGGTAAACGGGAATGGAAGGGAGGGCCGGCGTTTCGCCCGCTGTGGCCGTCGCGCCGTCAGCCTCGATCCCCAGGCGTATCCCGCTATTTCCCTCGACAGTAACGTTGCGATAATTTCCCGGCGGCAGCACCAGCACACCGAAATTCCCGCTCACGGTGAGATCGCGAAGGGTGCCAAAGTCACCCGGTTGATCAGAGGGATTGGTGAGCACGACATCGCGTATCCCCCGAGGCGCCGGTGGATGCGGAACCGTCGCAAACGGCTGGGCATCGGTCCGGCTGCACACCTTATCCACTTGGGCCCGGCCTTGCAGGCGGACGAAATAGTTGCTGGGCTGCGCGCTCCCAGCGCCGGGCACGATCCCTCCGTGCCATGCGTTTCCCTCGACCTGGATCGTCGGCTCCCCAGGCACCACCAGGTCACCCCTCACACGCGTCTGGCCGCCAATGGTCAAATCCTCGCCGGCAATTTGCTGAAGCGAGCCGTCGACCAGGGCCTGGCCGCGCAGTGAAGGCGCGCGCTGGGAGATGACGGCCAGGTTCTGCACCGGCGGCACGGCGGCCGGGCAGAGCGAAGCGCCGATTATCCCCAGCAACGCTGTGGCGGAGATTTCCAACTTCCGACTCGACAACGCCGCCCGCTGGCAGAGCAGGCGAGCGGAGGGGTTCATCGGTGAAGAGAGTGGTTACAGGGTTCTTCGCAATTCACCGCACGAAGGTTAAAACCTTCGCCACGGCGAGGGGCGCGAGTAGAGCGATTCCTCCGAAAATTGGCAATAAAAAAAATAGGAAATGGATTGCGGAGCGCGCGCGCCCTTTAGTATTGCGCCCAATACGACCATTTTTCAACAGGCCCAAACGTTCCCCGCCCCCAACCACTTTTCCCACCAGCCCGACGATGAATCGACGCCGGAGGCGTCACGGAAATTAGCCGGTGGTGGAGCGGAGCGAAACCACCGGAACCCCAACCAATAAATGTTCCGCCCCGGATGGGGCGGCGGAAATCGGTCGCACGTTCCTGCGCCCCTGCCGGGCGCCTTCCGTTATGGAACTATGGAACGAGTATCCGGTAGTTTCCGCTCCCTTCGGTCGCTTCACCACCGGCTGATTTCCGTGGTCCCTCCGGGACAGTCTTCATCGTCTTAAATTACAAGAAGTTCCAACAGAAAGCCGGCAAGGTCGCGCCTGTGCAACGCACACAAGCCACCAAGCCATGAGTCTTTCCCAGCCGCAGCGAAGCGGAGCGCCGCTACGATGTCTGGTTGAACGAGCCCCTCTGAAACGAGCGGCCGGCGAGGGTGCCGGCCGGAACACGCGGGGGCGCGCGTGCTCCCCGGACTTACTCGACCTCTTCGGCTTCCAGCCGGTAGAATCGCGCTGTTTTTCCTGCGATTGGTGTGGGGTCGATGAGTGAGTACGGCTGCTGGCCGCCGATGGGCAGTCCTGGAACTACCGAAGCCGGTCCCGTCCATTGTCCGTTGGCGGATCGTTCAGCGAGTATTTGCCAGCTCGCAAAGCCGAGAGTGTCGGCGGTTTCGATACGAACCTCCATACCGGCTGGCGGCGATAGATCCAGGCGCCACCGGATGCGTGCCTTCTGGTTGTTTTGCACCAGATCGATGATTGGCACGGCCGCGCTCCCGTCGAGCGGGCCGACCGGATTTGTTATTCTGGGGAGCGCAGGCGCCCTCGCGTGCGGTGGTCGGCGCCCTCGCCGACCAAAGTTCGAAATCGAATCGGCGAAGGCGCCGATTCGGACACGCGATGGCGCGTGTGCTCGTGTGCCCGGCATGGGCCTCAACTAGTCAGATGAAAGGAGCTGATCGGAACTGATGGAAGTAACCGTAGCCAAACGACCAGGCAGCGGCCGCGAGGCCGTGGCTGAAAGCAGTCGCAGGCAAACTCT
>JBPCQC010000004.1:0-10031 GCA_050998515.1 Verrucomicrobiales bacterium | reverse complement strand
GAGAAGCAGGCGCTGTTGTTTGGTGGGGGTGAAGAGAAACAACAAACAGTTTTTTCGCTTCGCTTGGGTCAAGGTTGTCTTTTTTGCCCCCCCCACGCCCAAGGCGACTTTCACCGGGGGGTCGGCTGTCCGGGGCGGGGGAAGGCACGGTGAGGCCGGCTTTTCGTGCCCGGAATGGGCAGCGAACTTCGACTGGCATCACTTTTCCATTGCCTGAGGGGGTGTTTCTCGCTTTAGAGCTAGGCTCGGCTTTCGTTGGCTCCTCTACCTGCATCAATTCTACGAGTATGGCATCTCCTCATCCGTCCCAACAGGACCTCACCCCGGCGACAATGATTCGCTGGGCCTTGTTCTTGCTTCTGGTGGTTTGCGTCACCTTTTTCTATCTGGTCATCGATTTCAAAGGCCTCGCGCACGGCAAAGGAATGGACCAGGCCCAGATTGCGCGGGAAATCGCCCGCGGGAATAATTTCATCACCAAATGCATTCGTCCCGTCGCCCTCTGGCAAATCAATGAACACCTCAAGGAGGAGGACCCAAAATCAAAAGGGGTCGACCTCGTCGGGCTGCAGGACACCTATCACTCGCCGCTCAATCCGCTGCTCAACTCGATCCTTCTGCGGATCGTGAAGAAACGCGGCGAGCCGGCTGCCGATGGGCTGGCCTATGATGGCGAATCGAAGGTGTTCTTTCTCGACTATCTTATCGCTGCCGGTTCAATGTTACTTTTGCTGGCGGCGATTGGGGTGTCCTATCTGCTGATTTGCCGCATCTTTGACCCGAAAATAGCAGGCGTCACCGCGCTCCTGATGCTGCTTTGCGGCCTGCTCTGGTGGTTTGCTCAGTCCGGGCTCCCGCAACCGTTGATGCTCTTCCTTTTCTCGTTTGCCATGTACTTTCTCTACAAGGCGGTCGAGAACGTGCAGGTCGGCCGAGGCGCTTATTTATGGATCGTGTTGAGCGGCCTGTTCTTCGGGCTCCTTGCGCTCGCCCATTGGATCGCGATCTGGGTCTTTATCGGTGCGCTGATCTATGTGGCGTTTTTCCTGAGGCCGCGCGGTGTCCTCGCGCTGATCATGTTCGGAGTCTTCTTTTTCATCGTCATTTGGTGGCCACTGCTGGTCAATTACCCGGTCTCTGGAAATCCGATGGGTTCAGGTCTTTACCAGTTCTATTCAGGTCTGGCCGGGGGATCGGAAGGCATGGTCATGCGTAATCTCAATCCGACCCAGGAACCGCTCAACCCGGATGGCTTCATTCGGAAAATTGCTTACGGCACGGTCTCGCAACTCACGTCCATATTCTCGTTTCTGGGCGGGATCGTCGCCGCGCCATTGTTTTTCCTCAGTCTGCTGCACCCATTCAAAAGGCCTGAGATCGCGCAATTTCGCTGGGCAATCGTGCTGATGTGGCTCTGGGCCGCGATCGGCATGGCAATCTTCGGCATCCCGGAGGGCGACAATGACCCCAACCAGTTGAACATCTTGTTTATTCCGGTGATGACGGCCTATGGTCTGGCGCTCTTGTCGGTGTTGTGGAGCCGGCTGGCCTGGCCGGGTGAGTATGCGCTGGTTCGCAACGGCCATTTCGTGATCGTTCTTTTGGTGAGCGCCGCTCCCATGCTGCTTACGGTTCCCTGGGACATTGCCACCGGTTTACGGAGCGATTTCAAAGCGAATTGGCCGCCTTACCTGCCGCGGGCCTATCCCGCGCTGCGAGAGGCGGTGGCGGAAAATGAGATCATTGCCACCGATGCTCCTTGGGCCGTCGCATGGTATAGCGATCGCACGGCGCTCTGGCTTCCTCGAACCCGCAAGCAGTTCTTTGACCTGGTGGAAGGCACGAAAGCGAAAGGCTACCCGGTGGCTGGCGTACTGGTTACGCCGCTCTCGAGCCATATGCCGTACGCCAAGGACATCCTGGGCAAGCGCGGGGAGTATGGAGAGTGGGCCCCGTTGATCGAGAACTTCTCGATTGCCAGTTGGTCCGCCAATAAAGTGAGCAGCCTGTCTGCTATGGAAGAAGGTTTTCCTTTTCGGGTCATCAATCCGATTACCGGCACCGCCGACATGGTATTTTACTCCGATCGAAGACGCTTGAAATAGCAGTCAGTTTGGCAACTATGCGCTGGCCCTCTTTGGGCGGGTGCCGCGTTGGCGGACGCGCGGGCAATCAAAGACTGATATTAAGTGTGTAACTGTAGCCTTTGCGCACGATTTTCATGGGAAAGGTGCGGCCCCTCAGCGGGCCGATGACGCTGAAGAACTTTTCCACTGAGTCGACGGGAATTCCGTTGACCTGATAGATGACGTCGCCGCGAAGCATGGCGCCGTCGGCCGGAGAACCTGTCTCGACCCCGGAGACGACAACTCCCGTGAAGTCAGCGGCCAAATTGCGTCGCGTGCGTGATGAGCCGGTCAGGTTTTGCACTTCGATCCCGATCAGTTCCCGCAGATCCCGGCGCTCGGCCGTGCGCTCCTCTGCCGACATGGCCACCTCCCGGTCGACAACGGTGACTTTAAGATTGAGAGTCTCACTACCTCGCGACACCACGAGATCCGCTTCTTCAGACACGGGATAATTGTTGATGCGCTTGAGGAAGTCCATGGCATCGCTGACGCCTCGGCCGCCAAACTTTTTCACGCGGTCACCGGGTTTGACGCCGGCCTGATCGGCGGGGCTGTCGGGGGAGACTTCGGTGATAATGACAGCGGTGTCAGCATCCGAGTCCCCGGCCGCGGTGTCCGCACTCACTCCGATGTAACCCACTGGTTCCCGGCCCCCAGGCGCTCCGATTTGCATGATCCTGCGAAATGCCCGGCGGACGTCCTTGGCTGGAATCGCGAAACCCACGCCCTGCCAGACCTGCACATTTTGCTGGCCGGTAAAAATGGCCACGTTGATGCCCACGATTTCACCTCGCGTATTGACCAGCGGTCCACCTGAATTGCCGGGATTGATTACCGCATCGGTTTGAAACTTGGACGGATCTCGATCACTGAATTGCCGGTCGCGGTGACTGATAATTCCCTGGGTGACCGATTCACTAAGTCCAAAGGGATTGCCGATGGCCCAGACAGCTTCGCCGACTTTGACTTTGTCGGAGTCGGCAAAGCTAAGCGCAGGGTATTCTTTGACCTTGGGATTCTGGATTTTCAGAATCGCGATGTCGGCATCCGGGTCTTCGCCAATTTTTGTCGCCAGCGATTTGGTGTTATCGAAGGTGGTGACCTGGATTTCGTCCACTCCCTCAACCACATGGTAATTTGTCACCACGTGACCTTCCTTGGTCACGATGACGCCCGAGCCGAGGCCAGTCTGGGCGATGGATCGATTGCGCATGACGGGACCAAACCAGTCGAGTGTGAGTGCGCGGCCATGCACAATTCTCGTGGTGTTGACGCTCACCACCGCGGGGGTCACGGCCTCGATGAGCCGGGTGTTCTCGGCGTTGAGTTTTTCCAACAAGGGAACATCCTCGGGTTTGAGCGCTGGCGCATCCGGTGGAGTATATTTTTCGGCCTGTGAGGGCGGCCGCCCGGCAATCAAGTCATCGAGTCCGTACCCTTCCCGGTTGCGCGACCAGGCGAAAAAAACTCCTGCCGCGAGCAGGAAGATAGCGAGGGCGAAAATGGTGCGCTGGATCATACCGGGAAGATTATGTTTGCGCGGTCACAGGTAAAGCGTCGATACCACCCGATTTTGTTTGGGTGCGCACGACGGTGAAGGCCTGCAGGGCGCAAAACCGGTCCAATATCGGTTGCTCCCGCATCCTGCCCCCTTACTGGTGAAATACCAGCGGGCCCTCGCCACTCCGCAAACTTTTTTCCGTGGAACTGCAGAAACAAACTCATGAGTCAGCCGACGTACTCGTGGTACGTGGCAAGCTGGATTCGACCAACGCATCTGATTTTGATGGCAAATTGCGGGAATTGATCGCGGATGACACCAAGCCCATGGTGCTTGACTTTTCTGCGGTCATCACTCTGACCAGCGCGCCCTTGCGGGCGTTGCTGACGCTGGCCAAGCGACTTCAGCGCCATGGGTTGCCGCTGCTTATCGCAGCGCCAAGTGAAAACGCACTCGAGTCCCTGAGGATCAGCGGGTTTTTAAAACTGAAGCTTTTCGAGGTTGTCGATTCGGTCGAGGCCGCGCTGGGAGTCGCGGCCATCGCAAATGCAAAGAGAAAAGCAGCTCCGAGTCCGGTCGAAGGCGGAGCGGCCAACAAACCAAGTCCCACAGCTGCGGCACCACCCGAGGCCGGCGGCAGTGAGAAGCGCCAGGAAAAGAGAGGAGGAGGCTTATTGGGGCAGGGTTGGGGAATAAAGCCAGTCGGCTCCGCGGCTGCGGCTGGACCAGCCAAGCCTGGCCCGGCGGCCGCCAGTGCACCGGCGGCAGCTCGCGTCGAGCCTTCGCCCCCTGTTGCACCGTCGAGCCCGGTCGTCCAGCCGTCAGCGCCGGGGGCGGCAGCCGACGCATTGCCAGTGGCAAAAACGCCGACTGAACACGCTGCGCGAAACCCGCCGATCAAAGATGGCGCCGCCACGGCTTCCGATGCCATTCAACCGGCGAATGGGCCCGTATTGCCGCCACTCCCTCCGTTACCGGCGGGTGTCGGCGCCGGGCTGCCGACGGCGGCGGC
Source organism: Verrucomicrobiales bacterium (assembly GCA_050998515.1). Taxonomy (GTDB): domain Bacteria; phylum Verrucomicrobiota; class Verrucomicrobiia; order Verrucomicrobiales; family V1-33; genus JBPCQC01. The sequence continues at coordinate 5,389 of JBPCQC010000004.1, read as the reverse complement.
GAAATCTCTCGGCGCCGGACCAGCCAAACCGGAGGCGGCCGTGCCGTTGGGTCCATCCGCCAGTCCGCCGCCGCTTCCGCCGGTTTCGAAGGAAGAGCCGCCCGCAGCATCGGCGCCGAAGCCGTCGCCCGACCTGCCACGAGTGTCACTTCCGGCATCGACTGAAAAACCATCAGAACCGGCTGCAGGCCGGTCGGTTGCCATGCCGTCCGCCTCGAACACCCTGCCGAAAACGCCGGGGGGCGTTCAAGTTTCTGCGCGCCCGAACGCCGTGGCTGGTGCACCCTCAGCGGCGCCGCCAGTCGCAAAGGCCCCGGCAACGGCACCTCCCGAACCTCAACCAAAAACCACTCTTCCCCCAAGTCGGGATCCTCCCACTTCACCGCCGGAAGGCGCCGGAACCAGTATTGGCGAACAACTCAAACAGGCAGTGGACTACTGGAAAGCCCGGTTTGGCACTGCAGATTCGACTGCCAAACTGTCGTCCAAGCCTCAGTCCTCCGGTTCTACGACCACAGCATCGCGCAACCAGACCGAGTCGTCACGCTTGGGCGGACAACTGCGAGAGGCTCTTGATTACTGGCTGGGCCGCTTTCGGAAATAGCCAACTCAGCCACGCGCGGATCCGCGCCACTGGGAGACGGAGGTGGAAAATTGCACTCGACAACCGGCTCTCGACCTCGTGTAATTCAGCCTTACTGTGATCGTCCTGCAGCCCAAATATTTCCTGGCGGCCCTGGCGGTTGTTTCGCTTCCGGAATTTTCCGCGCGCGTCTCAGCCCAGGGTGAGATCGATGCAGCCCGAGGCGCGATGGATCAATCAACCATTCAAGCGCAGGCAGGTTCACTCGACCAGGCTGGCACGGGACCGATGTCGGGCGCCAGTGAACACGCCCCGAAAATGGAGGGCGATGAGGAATTCGGCGTGCAGCGGGTTCTTTACCGTCGGTCGAACTGGGAGCCGTTCAATGTGCGCTTCGATCTCAGCTCGAGTTACACTTCCAACGTTGCCCTCGTTTCCGAAGGCGAGCAGGACGATTGGTTTTTGCGAAGTGGAATTCAATTCAGTTACACACCCCAACTGAAGGGAGGCCTGTTCTTCAGCACCACCTTCAGCGACCAGGTTTATCGGTATGCCGATGCCAGTTTTTTGACTTCGATTTATTGCAGTTCGACGCCGGTTTAATTTACGCCACTCCCCAACAGGGAACAGTCTACGATCCGGTTTTTGGCGATGTTATCGCCTACCTGCGGTATGGGTATTATCTCATCACCGAGCCGTGGGATTGGGGTGATGATGTTTTTGACAATCATTCGATCGCCGCGGGTGCGCAAAAAACATGGAGGTTCAGTCGCGGGCATCAGGCGTTTGCGGGTTTCTCCGGAGACTGGAGCGTCTCGGCGAGTGACGAGGCTCCGCGGCGAGACGAATACACCGCTTACGCTGGTTATCGGGTGAAGTGGACGAGCTCCTTCGAAACTACACTGCTCTATCGAGCTGCCTGGCACGATTACCAATCGTTCGGCCGGGACGACTTTAATCAAATTGTCTCGCTTGGCGCGGAGTACAAGTTCACCGATTGGCTGCGCGCCACCGCCTATCTCTCGGGCACTTTTAATAACTCAGACCGTGAAGTCTTTGACTATGACGTCTTTAACTCTGGCCTCGGCGTCGCCCTTGTCCTCCGTTGGTAGTCCGCCCAAATTATTACTGACATGAAACCATTCCTGCACGCCATTTTTGCCGTGGTGGCCGCATCATGGGCCATCTCTGCGCAAGCCGCCCGAGTCGACGTCGCACGATCAGCCAAATCCAACGGCGCGACGCTTCGGCCCGGCGCAACGGTTGCCGGGGGATCTGCCCTGGTCACCGGATCGAACGCGCGAACGCAGCTTACGGTAGGCGACGCCAATTCGGTGGTCCGGGCGGGTTCCAGAACCGAGGCTTTCCTGCGCGAAAATGAAAGCTCGCTCGATTTGAAGAGCGACATCCTTTTGGCCGCCAGCGGCCGCTCCGGACTAGGCCGGGAAGGTGTGGCTGTTGACACCAGGGAGGCCAGTGCCACCGCAAAAGGAACAATGATGGTCGCCTACCAGCCTGAAGCCTTTTTGAAAGTCACTTGCATCGAAGGAAAAGTGACCGTCCGCCTGAAGGCGTTGAGAGGGGAGTTTGTCGAGTTGCGGTCCGGTCAAATGGTTATCATCAACCCTACAGAAAAACGCCTTCCCGAACCGGTGGAAATCGATCTCGATCAGTTCATCAACACTTCAGCTTTGCTCGGCAACGACTTCCCGCCGCTCAACACGCGGCCGCGCATTGAATCGGCCACCGCCACACAGGCCAGGGCGCTGTCGGAACAGGACGTCGTTGCGACGCGACTCCTGCTGGCTGGAGCCAGCCCTGAAGTGGTCATCGAAAACGAACTGGGGGTGGAAGGACGGAGCCGGGAGGTCGAACTGCCTGAGGTCCCACGCCCGGAGTTCCCGAGACTCTCACCACCGCCACGCGTGGGAGAGGGAACCGTCACTCCTCCGCCACCTCCGCCACCTCCACCTCCGCCACCTCCGCCACCTCCGCCGCCACCTCCGCCACCACCTCCGCCGCCACCTCCGCCACCTCCGCCACCTCCGCCACCTCCGCCACCACCTCCGTCACCTCCGCCCAGCGGTCCCGAATATATAATCAACGACACGACGCAATTCTCGAGCAGTTCGAGTCAAATCAGCACGCCGGGGTTCCCCACCATCCAGGGGTCGGGTGGGTCAGTTCAGACGTTTTATTTATTCCCAGACAGCGATGCCAGTCGCACCCCCGAGTTGCTCGTTACGGGAGCGGTGACAGTTCCCGGCTTTAGCGGTGGCTCCGATACTTTCACCTCCCCCGGCGTAATAGCAGTCGGCAACGGGCAGGTTGGCGTGAACCGTTCGTTGATTCTGGATGCGAGCGGGCCGGTCCTGGTCAACAGCAGTTCATTGCGAGACCTGATCGGCGACGTCGCCGGCATGACACTGGCAAGCGGTATTTCGGTTCTCGTACAAAATTCACGCCTGCAGGCAGGGCAGGGGATCGAAGTCGAGGCCTCTCCGGACTCGAATGTTCCAGGTCTTTCCACCGATACTTCGGTCGAAATCGCCGGCTCTCAACTCGAGACCGCCGGGGGAGACGTGAAGGTTTACTCGAGCAGCAGCAACGGCTCCCGCGTCGCCATCAACGTCCAAAACAGTTCCGAACTCCTCGCGCTGGCCAGCGGCACCGTCTCGGGTTCTGTCTTCCTGACCACCCAGGGAGGTCAAATTCGCGTCGCCGGTGGCCGCCTCCAGGCGGGACAGGAAATCCTGATCGATACCACCAATCCCGCGGTCAACAGTCTGGTGCAACTATCCAACCTCACTGCGAACGCCGATGTCATCAGGGCGCGCTCATTCAACAGCGGAGGCAGCGATGCCTTGCTTATAGAAGGCGGAAACTTCAACGCGAAAAGCCTGCTCAAATTTTATGCCGAAGGCGCTTCGACCTTGCGGTTCCGCGGCAACGTTAACATCATTTCCCCGATCTCGGTTTTCGCTGGGCAGCGCATCAGTGTCGACGGCGGGGGGAACGTGAACGTGTCCGGCAGTGCGCGGGCATTCGCTGACGACCACGATTACAATCTGCCGGGCGAGAGCGGCAAGCCCGGCCGTGGGTTCATCAACCACCCCAATCTGTCGCGCCAGTCCTATTCCTCCCGGCCGGGATTTTGATGTCGTGGCTGCACTTTGCGCGGCCGGTGCTCGACTGAGCGTTGCTGCTGGCGGGTCCGTTTTTCGCTCCAGTGCTGCAGGAACGCCAGCGCCGGCGGCATAATCAGAAAAATGGCCACTACTTCGTTGTGCCAGCGAAAGTTAAGGTTCATGACCACGCTGTTCAAAGTGTGGAAAAGTACCAGCAAACAACCATATACAAACGACCACGTCCGGCCAAGCAAGGCCAGAACGGCAAGCAACTCGAGAAAAAGGCCGCCCGCTAACATGGCCCGGGCCGCGTACGGATGCTCGATCATAAGTTTCTCGACCGCCGTCCCGGCATCGGTTGATGTTTCAAGCGTTCCATAATAGGCCGAACGATTCGCCTCACGAAGATGAACAGGACCATAGTTGGAAGCCACGGATATCCATCCCACGCCCGATGTTTTGAGCTTTGTTATTCCCGTGACGATATAAGCAACCACGATGGCTTGCTGTGAAACAAACGCCTCCCAACGGCCTGACCCGGTTTCGTCTTTGGAAACGCGATGCCGGATGAGATTATAGAGATGCCAGAGCGTCTGAGCGAGCAGGATGAGCGAGACGATCTGGTGGTGATGCTTTAAGTCGCCGGTCGAGTTGGCATAGGTACCCAGCAAAACGGTCAAAGCGAAAAGCAGGGTGGTTGTGAGCCACCGCCACGGCCCGGCCACGTAGAGGCAAAGCAAAACCACCGCAACCCAATTGACTGGAACGAGGACGGCCGGGTTCGCCAGAAAGCCCAGGTCCATTCCCATGCCGGCCAGACCGACCGGCCGATCCAGCTCCGTTTGCGGGAGGCGCCAGGGAATGAAGTCCCATACCACGAGCGCGAAAAGCAAGCGCATGGCCACCACTTCGACCTTGCTGTGCGGCTGCGGATGGAAAATCGGCTGATTCATCACTTCGGTCGCGTGTATTCCGCGATAAGTTTGGGAGCAGACTCGACGACGCTCCCGTCTTTCATGAATACTTCGACTTGATAGAGGCGAAGAGGAGCTTTGGCCGCCAGTGCCGGGTACGTCTTGCCGAGCCAGCTCAACACCTGTCGTCCTGCCGGCTGCGCCATCTCCGGGGTGACATCCCGATTCTTAACATCGGGAATTTCATCGATCAGATCATCGAACTTTTTCTTAAGGGAATTGCACTTGTAACCGGCGGTAAGTTTTTCCAGAGGGAGTGGATTGCCCGCGCCATCGGCGACGTAGACGTAATATTCCCACGGATCGAAGCCGGAATACATCGGATAATGACTGAAAGGGAACGCCTCCTTGTAGTCCTTATGCTTATATTTGCGTTCCCTCCTCCCCTGGTAAAGGCACGCCACCATGATAACCAACCCGATGGTCAGGGGTGCCACCTGGCGCATAAATGCCCGTAGTTTCTCCATCGCGGATGTCATCACCTGAGACATATCGGTGAGAGCCGGCTCCGTCACGCGGAAAGTGAGGCAGGAGGGAGTGAACTGTCGGCTCGACTGAGTCTCGCCCCACCGGGGCAGGGCGGAGACCTTGGTGGGGGCGCGAGACTCTGTCGAGTGAACTGTCGGCTCGACTGAGTCTCGCCCCACCAGGGCAGGGCGGAGACCTTGGTGGGGGCGCGAGACTCTGTCGAGTGAACTGTCGGC
>JBPCQC010000127.1:0-51666 GCA_050998515.1 Verrucomicrobiales bacterium | reverse complement strand
CTGCCCATCCGACCGGGGTCTCAGACCCCGGCTACAGCGTTGTAGCCGGCCTCTGTGAGGCCGGAGAAATCAACCGCAACCCTTGACGACGGTTGACGTCAGCGACAATGAAAAAATCAGCCCTGGTTCTGGCATTTTTACCCAGTGGCGCCGGCTGAAAAAATCTGGCGGTACTACACTTCTGCTTAAAAGTAACCGCACGAGGCCTTCGAGTTTGAACCCTCATTCTCTGGCACTAATAACTTGTTGCTTCGCGCCGGCTGCTTCGTATGGGTTGCCGGATCGCGGGTCGCCGCCTGATTTCAAACCGCCAGCCTTTCTGAAAATCACCTAACACTACCATGGCCAGCAAAAAGAAAGCCGGGAGCAAACGTGAGTTGATCGAACCCAACAAAGCTGATAAGCGCTTCGTCCGCCGCAAGGACGACGGCACCTTCGGCAAGACTGTGGACGTGAGCCGCTCGCTCAGCTCAGACACGAGGACCGCGGCCAAGAAGAAGGTGCCGAAAGGACAAGGCGACCGGGGCGACACTCGAAGATAGACCGGCCTCAATCCCCTTGGGCCAAGCCTCCAGCGTCCACCACGGTTCTGGTTTGAATCGCTGCAGAATTGGCAAAGCGAATTCCTGGCTGTGGCTGCCATCGTGATCTTATCGGTCTATTTGCGAGAAAAAGGATCGCCGGAATCGAAGCCGGTCGCCGCTCCTCACTCAAAAACGGGGTGCGAGTGAAGCTCTGGTTGGTTCTCAGTGACGGCTTCAACAATTGAAACCTCTGGCGCCCGGGGCCCTGTGGGTTTCGATTGTGACGGATCGATTTCGCGGCTAGTGGTGCTCGCTGGTCGGCAAAGAAATTCACGGCGGGGCAGACGATTTGAGAATCTGGCTTCCCCGATGAAAATTTTGCTTTCGTTCCTCCCGCTGGTTCTGGGTGGGATCGTCTACTCGCGGGGGGTGAGTGCCGAAATTCAGAGTAAGAATGAGAGCGGCGGATGGAAGCTGTTTGGCGGTCTTCTCCTCGCCCTCGTCCTGGTGGCGATTTCAATGCTCATCCAAATTCTCTGGGCCCGGGAGGTTCGCTTATGGTGGGACGGCTCCATCCTGCTGGCCACACTCGTCGCGCTGGAATACGTGTTTCCAGCAAAGACCCGCCTGCTCCGGCGGAATGGATTTTTCAGGGCCGCAGGAATTGGCATTTTTCTCTTTATTTTCTGGGGCCTGGCGCTGCTGCTCATGGTATTTTTCGAGCACGCAGGGATGCTGTGAGCGTGCGATCCTGGTGATCTGACTGGCCGCCGGGGCACTGCCATCAGGCTTTTCCGCTCGCAGGTGCCGGAGTTTTTCGAGGGGCTCCTAGTCGAATCTCCGAGGGGAAGAGACGTTGCTTTCGGCGCCGAGATACTTAAGATGGGCGAAATATCCATATGTCCCACCTTAATCTTTCAAGGCGTCCAGCGGGAAAAGCCCCGGCAGCATTCACACTCATCGAAATAGTGCTGGTGATTACCATCATTGCGGTACTTGGCGCGGCGACGATTTATCTTATCAAGGGCAATGTTGATGTGGCCAAGGAGACGCGGGTGGAATCTGACATTAAGAATATTGTCACTCAATTGAAGGTGTATGAGGCGCGCAATCTTCAGCCGCCTACGACCGAACAAGGGTTAAAGGCGTTGGTCGCCCGACCCACGGTGGAACCTGCTCCCGAGCGCTGGACCCAACTGCTCGAGGAGGTGCCAAAGGACCCTTGGAATCGCGAATTTCATTACCAATATCCCGCGAAGCGCAGCAAGTCTGAATACGATGTGTTCTCCTTCGGGCGGGACGGGGTCGAGAGCCTTGACGACATCGGCAACTGGAAACTGGCCCAGCAGCCGTAAGGAGTCTGGAACGGCCATGGGTTTGCCAACGCACCAGGAGTCGGGCCACTACTCCAGACGAGAGGCGTTTACTCTCATCGAGATCGTGGTGGCCCTAACCATAATTGCGGTCATCGCCGCAGTGGCGATTCCTACCATGAACGGCCTGAACGACGAGGAGGAGGCCGCCGCGCCCTTGCGGGATCTTGCAGAGATGGTTCAGGAGGCCCGTCAACGGGCGACGCACGAGCGCAGGACTTACCAGATCGTCTTCGAGCGCGCCGGGGTGCACGCCTGCGAATTCTCTTTTCCACAGGTGCGGCGGACAGAATTTCTCAAACAGCTCGCCGAGGCGCGGACGCCGCCGAAAAAGGAAGACATTGTACGCGAGCAGATTCTGCGGACCGAAGTCACTCGGGAGGAGTTTGCCGCGCCGCTTTCGCCCTCGACGGCAACGGCCCGCCCGCTGGCCTTGAATCCGGCAACCAGCCTGGAGGTCGCCGGGACCATGATGCCTTGGACGCAGACTATTTCTCTGCCGCCGAAAGCGGAGTGCGCGGTGCTGTTGTGGGGCGATGGCGAATGGGATATTCTCGAGGGGGAAAAAATTCGGCGCTGGGTATTTCAGCCTCTGGGCATCGCAAACCCTGCGCGAGTCCGGCTGCGGCTCGACGGGGCGGAGCGGGAGAGCAGTTTCGATGCACTGACTGGCGAACTCCGAAGTCAACGCTCACGCCTCCGAACTGCGCAACCATGAGTGCGCGATTAGCAATCCCAATGAATGAAGACGGGCACATCGTCGTGATGCCGGCATCCTGCCTGAGTGTAGCCCGGCCATCCTGGCTGGCCATACAGAGAACTCAGGCAGGATGCCCGAGATACGCACAGAGGGGACGCCGGCCCCACGCCGGCTACGTACTATTAGAGATCATCATCGCGCTCACCGTCTTCGCCGTAGTGGTGGCGGGACTGGCTGGGGTGCTGCACTCATCGCTGGACGCCGCCAATTTGCTCCGTCGTCAGGCCTCGATCCGGCGCGGTCTCGAGTCGATCCTGATCGAGGCCAGGAACAAGCCGAAACGCGAGGAGATGGCCACCAGCTACAAGGATGAAGCGCTGGCGGTCGAGTATCGGTCGGAGCTCGAGGAATTGAAATGGATCAACCGCCAAGGCAAGCCGGTGAAAGGGCTTTATCTCTTGCGGGCAGTCGCCACCGATCTTCGCGCCGCCAAACCCCTCGACGATAAAGCGGAGGTATATGTTTACCGTCCCTGACATCCGCGAACGCGCCAATCTTCGGACAAGCGGCCTGACGTTGCTCGAAGTGGTGGTCGGGCTGGCCATTCTCGGCCTGATGTCCGGGGCGATCTACGCCATCTTAAGCGGTTCGGTCGAGTCGACGGCAGCGATGGCACAACTTCAATCCGAGAACCGGCGGGCGGAGACATTTCTTCAGCGTTGTCACGATGCCTTTGCCCATTTGCCCGCCGCGGCCACAGTCGAATTGCGGCTTTTGCAAAGCGAACCGATGCGGCAGGAACTCACCTTGCGCGGTGTGCCGGAGGCCTTCGCCTGGGGCGAACGTTCGTCGTGGGACAAACCAGTGGTCACTCTCGCAGTGCAACGATGGCCGGAATCGCAGCAACGCCTGGTGCCGCGCTCAGATTCCGGGGGGAAAGTCGAGCTGCCACCGGAGCGGTTCTCTCTAGCCATGACGGTGCCGGATTTCTTCAAGACCAATGACAAAGGAGAACCCGAAGCAGACAGCCCCATCAAGTCCAGGCAGGGCCACCAGTTCCTGCTGCCGGATCAGCAGGGGCGCTTCTGGTTGGATCTTCTACCTGAAATCGAGCGCGTCGAGTGGCGGTTTTACGACCCGGCCCGGAAAATCTGGCTCGACCAGCAACCGCCGGGACGCCCGCCCATGATCGAGCTGCGCCTCGCGCTGCCCGGCCACAACGTCCCTCTGCGAGCGCTCTTCGAGACCCGTATTTAGAGATTTCTAATCTGTCATGCCCCACTCCCACCGTCATACTAACCGCAGCCTGGGAAATGTTTCCTCGGATATACGCGTCGAGAGGCTTCGGCCCCCTGGCGCCCGCCGGCTATTGCGGCGCAGGGTCGAGCGCGGTTCCAGCCTGCTATTGGTGCTGTGGGCCATTATGTTGATGTCTTTTGCGGTGATCGGGCTGGTAAATCACCTCTCGCGCGGGCTGGACGAATCACTCGAAACCGAGAAGAGATTTCGGGCCCATCTCCTGCTCGAGTCGGCCTATACGCTCGCAACTCATCCCGATATCGACCGCGGCGATCCCCTGCTGCGTCAGGCCGTCTCGTCCAACTCTTCCTATGAAGTCACACTGAGCACCGAAGGGGTTCGGCTCGCGATCAACGAACTCGGCACCAGCCCGGTCCAGCGTCGTTTTGCGCAGCGGTTATTCGAAAAATGGCGCCTGGACACACTGCAGGCGCAAACGCTGAGCGAGTCGATCGCCGACTGGATCGATACCGACGATCGTCCCCGGCCGCACGGGGCCGAGAAAGACCACTACACCGCCCGCGGCCAATTGGATTTCCCTTTTAACCGGCCCTTTCAAAACATTGGCGATTTGATGCTGGTCCGCGGAGCTGATGAACTAAGCCGGCGTCGTCCCAACTGGCGCGACTTTTTCACGCTCTATGGTGATGGCACCATCGACATGCGGCTGGCTTCGGGCGAAATGCTGGAAGCACTCTTTGATGTTTCACCGGCTGAGGTCGGGCGGTTTGTGCGGGCCCGTGTTGGCTCGGATGGGCTGCCCGATACCGAGGACGACTGGCGCTTTGCAAGCTTGCCTGAAGTCCGCCGGCTGCTCGATGTGCCGGAGACCAATTACCAGGCGGTCGTGGCGCTCTTGACTCTTCGACATCCCATCCAGCGCATCGAGTGCCTCGCCCATGCAGGCCGCATGGAACGGCGTCTGACGGTTCTCAGCGGTTCTGGCCTGAAGCTCGTTCACGAAGAATAAACCCACACCATCTTGCGCCGCACAACCGTCATCTTACCCGCCGCCGAGGCAAACTGGGAGGTCTGGTCATGCAGCCGCGGCCACGGCTGCGTTTGGCAAGGCTCCGCAGATGATCCTGCCCTGGCCTCGGCTGGAAAACGTTCGGTCGTGGTAGCCTTGCCCGCGCGGGCGTGTCGGACCCTCTCTTTTCGGGCTCCCACCCAGGACCGCCGTCTGGTGCGCAAACTCGCCTATGCTCAGTTGGAAAAGCGCGGCCTCGCCGCCGGTTCTCCGGAACAGACATCGTTTGATTGCCACCTGCATCCCGGGGCGCAGGATCGCTCATTGGTCACCGTGGATGTCGTCACGCCGGGGTCGTCATGGACACCGGATTTGGCAAAGGCCCGTGGAATCTTCGCTTTTCCGCGGCTTTTCCATTTCCCGCCCGGCAAGCTGATCATCATCGAGGAGCAGGGGCGCCTCGTTCTCTGCGCCGGCGCCGATGGCCGCCTGGCCTATAGCCAGATCGTCTCGACCGGCCGCGATCTCAATGGCCGTGCCGCCCCCGAGATTCGCATCGCCAGCATGGCCCTGCAGCAGCAAGGAGTTGTGTCCGAAGTCACCGGAGTTGAGCTGTGGGGTGACTTCAGCCTGGGCGATGCACAGGCACTGGGAGCTCAGATTGATTTACCGGTGGTGACTCGAGCGCGCCCGGCTCCCACGGTGCAGGCAGTCGAGCGCGAGACCAGCCAACAGTTGCTGCCCGGGGCATCTCGCGCCGCCCTGCTCGATCGACGGCGCAAGCGGTCACGTTGGGCGGTTCCTGTTTCGCTGCTTATTCTTGGCGGTTTTTTGGTCGTGCGACAGCACCACAAACTCGTCGCCCTCGAACAGGAGGCTGCTCGCATTGAGGCGGCCGTGTCCGCCGCCTCCGGCCAGACCAGCCAGTTGCAGGCCGATATGAATCGCGTGCGGGCTGCGCAGGAACGCTGGTCGGCGCTCCGCCTCGCGCTCGAACCGCGACGCTACCCGTTGATAGTTTTAAATGGCCTGACCCGCTGCATCCCGGGCGGTGGAGTAGTCCTCGGGCGTTTTGAATCGAAGATTTCTGAACTCACCGTCACGGGCACCTCGCGCTCGGCGATGGAGGCATACACTTACTTTAACGCCGTCCGCCAGGACCAGCAACTCGGCGTCTATGGCTGGAGCATGGCTCAGCCCACCATCGCCGCCGACGGCACCGCCACCTTCCAGATTAAAGGGCAAATGCGATGAAGCGAACGTTGAAAGCATCGGAAAAAGTGCTCCTCGGCCTGTGTGCGGCGGTCGTTGTCCTCGTGGGGGCTTTCTTCGCCTGGCGCAATTATCAGCAGCGCCTGGCCGCCGCGCGCGAAAAAATCGCGGCGCTCGAGCCGCAACTCACGGCTGCCCACGCCGCCGCCGCTGATGCCGCCTTCTGGAATGAACGTCAAGCCTGGCTGGATGCGACCATGCCGCCGCCGGGCGATCAGGGACAGGCACACAGTCTCTTCCTCGAGCAGTTGCAGACCACCGCTCGCGAGCGCGGTCTTGTGGTCGCGGCACCGGTCATGCTCAAGCCCGAGGCCGGACCCCATCATCATGATCTCTCGATCACCCTCCAAATCACCGGGCCGGATCAGGCGTTTTATCGATGGCTCGCCGAACTCCAATCACCGGAAAAATTTCAGCTCATCAAATACATTCTGCTCACGCCGCTCTCCGCGCAACCGCCACGCATGAGCGGCACCGTAACCGTGGCCCGGCTCTTCAAAGCATGAGATACTTCTCCGCCCATCTCCTTGTCGCTGCGACCGTGATGTCCGCGGTTGCCCAGGAAAATCCCATCCCACCTCCCGTGACCACTGCGCGGTTCGTCGAGCTGATCGAGCGTCCGCCATTCCGACGTCACCTCAGTCTCTCCGACGCCCTGGTTTTGTCCGGGGTGGCCCGCCTGCCTAACGGAGCGATGGTCACGGTGTGGAACCGCACCACCGGCGAGTCCTTCATTGTCACCCCAACTCCCAATCCGCAAGGCTGGCGGCTGGTGAGTCTGAGTGAGAGCACGGATTTAAAAAGCATGACTGCCACCATCGCCGCTGGCGACCAGCAGATCGCGTTGCGCTTCGATCCCGAGCGCCTGACCCCACCCAAGCTCGACAACCAGTCCAAGCCCGCCCGCCGAAATGAGGGCAGCCTTGTGATCGAGGCGTTGCTGCGAACTCTCGACCCGGTAGGCGCGAAAGCTTTCGAAACCCTTTCGGTCGAGGCGCAGGAAAAATTCCGCAAGTCCTTCAGTGAATTCCTCGCGTCCTATCCATCGTCCAGCGACGAGAAGCGGATTTCTTTCATCCAGCGTTCGCTTTCCAAGGCCTTGGGTCCGGAAAAGAAAGAAACCGCGGTCAAGCCGGACGATCCCGCCGGCCTGGAAAAGCAAAGCCCTGCGCCGGCCTCGGACGAACCGTCGCCCGAAGCCGAACCGGGGTCCGATGCCGAGCCAGCCCCGCAGAATTAAGCCGCCGCAAACCACCCCACACGCATGAAGCATCGACGAGCCACCCAGACATTCGCAGCCTTGCTGCCCAGCATTTTCGGGATGGTCGGAACATTCCGCCTTTCAGCTCAGCAGGCCGCGGTGTCGGTGCCGCCGGCCTCCACTTCTCCGGCCGTTGCGAAATCAGAGGAAGCCAGCATCCAATTGCAGTTTCCGAACAACGCCATCGGCGATTTGCTGGGCGTCTACGAGTTGCTCACCGAGAAGGCCATCGTCAAGGAAACCGGCATCTTCGACGGCAAGCCGATCAGCCTGGTGACGTCCAAACCACTCACAAAGGCGGAAGCGATCGAACTCATCGAGTCCAGTCTGCAACTTAACGGCTACGTGCTTACCGAGTCGGCTGACGGGGTAAGCATCCGCATCACCTTGCCCACGCTGGCGCAGGCCAATATCACCCGCGGACTCAGCATCCACGAGTCCCCCGAAGCGTTGCCCAAGGGCCACACCATGGCCTCGTATTTTCTCCGCCTCGAGCACCTGGATCCTTCCGAAGCGGCCACCACGTTCTGGAGCCATCTCGGCTTGAATACATTCGGGCGATTGACCCCTGTGGCCAGTCCGCCCGGTCTGCTCATTACCGAAAATGCGGACAACATCCGTCAGATCCTTCGCGTGGCAGCGGTGCTTGATGTGCCGCAGGGCCAGTCGCATCTGCGCACTGAATTCTACGAGCTGAAATACGCCGACGCGGTTGTCATCGGTCAAATCCTGACCTCGACTTTCACGACTCGGCAGGCATTGCCTACGCTTACCACGGACACCGCTGGCGACACCGAAACCCGCATTCCCGCGCGCCTGGTCACCAGCGTTCCCGCTCGTGTCGTGGCCGATGACCGGCTCAACCGCATCATGCTCGTCGCCTTGGAGCGCGATCACGAATACGCCCGCAAACTGATCGCGGAGTTCGATCAGCCGCTCAAAGACCTGGTACCACTGGAGCGGCGGTTGAAATATGTTTTTGTCGATCAAGTCCTGCCCGTCCTGGTTGACGTGTTGCAGGACGTGGGCACCGGCAGCAGCACGATGGCCGGCGGCGAGGTCGTCCGCACCAAACGTCCTCCGCAGGCCTCGACCGATCCCTCGACGCTGGCTGGACGGCCGCGCCGGGCGCCCGTCCAGCGCGAGGGCGTGCGCACCGGACCAGTCGGGTACGAGGACGAACTTGTCCCGCCAGAGGAAAACGCCGCGCCGCTCTCAGTGCTCGTCGGCAAAACCCGCTTGGTCGCAGATGTGCAGGCAAACAAACTCATCGCCTACGGCCCCGCCGAGGATTTGTCCAAAATCACCAGTCTCCTCGATCACCTCGATCGCAAGCCTCCCCAGGTTTATCTTGCCACCATCATCGGGCAGCTTTCCCTCGGCGATGGATTCGAGTTCGGCGTCGACTATCTGCGCCAGTTCCAAGGCGCCGGTTCCGGAGACTTCGCCGGCTCATTCGTCACCTGGGATTCGCTTCAGAAAAGCCTGACCGACTCGCGCAATCCGATCCCAAAAGCGCCGCTTCAACCAAGTCAAGGCCTGAATATTTACGGCCAGATCGCCGATGGTTTCGACATTTACGTTCGAGCGCTCGAGTCGACTCAACGCTTCAAAGTCCTCAGCCGTCCTTCGATTTACGCCGCCAACAACAAGAAGGCGGTCATCACTTCCGGCCGCCGCATTCCCGTCCCCACCAGCAGCATCACTGATCTCGCCAACACCACCAGCGTCCGCACCAACATCACTTACCAGGACGTGGTGCTTAAGCTCGAGGTCATCCCGCTTATCAATAGCAATCAGGAAGTGAGCCTGACCATCGCCCAGATCAACGACACCGTGTCCGGCGAGCAGCGAGTGGGCGAAAACATCGTGCCCATCATCGGAACCGAGCGCCTTGTCACCACTGTGACCGTGGCCAACCGATCGACGATCGTCCTCGGAGGGCTGATCACTGAGAACGAAGAAAAGTCAGTCGCCGGGATTCCCGTGCTCAGCCGCATCCCGGTTTTGGGCAACGCATTCAAATCCACAAAAACCAGGAAATCGCGCAAGGAACTGCTGATTTTCATCCAGCCTGTGGTGGTCGAAGACAACGCTCAGGCCGCCGAGGCCAGCCTCAGCGAAGATCTTCGCACCCGCATCGGCGCCGATGCCGCAACGCTCTTCCCGGCTGCCCTCCCGACGGCGGTTCAACCAGAGCCAGCGGCCGCCATGGACCGGGAATCCAAGAACCCCGCTGCCGATCAACGCAGCGATCCGGCAGCCGAACTTTTGCCGCCAGCACCACCGGCTTTAATCCGCCCCAACCGCGCTTCCCGATGACTTCCTCACTCCTCGACATTCCCTCACGTTCAACGCCGGCCGTTTCGCGAGCCACCGCCAAAGCCCCGGAATCACTTGTGCAATTACTGATCTCGACCGCCCGCCGGGCTGGCTGCTGCGACGCGGCCGCCGTGAGCGAAATCATCGCCCGCGCCACACGCACCGAGACCCGGGTTATTGACGCTCTCCTTGATGCCGGCCTGTTCGAGGATGAGTCGCGCTTTTTCCAGGCGTTGGGCGACGCGCTCGATATCGAGTTTCAGGAAGGACCGGACTTTGCCCCGAGCGAACCGCTCCACGGGAAATTTCCTGCACGCCTGGCCCTCCGGCATCGCATCTTGCCCGGCAATGGCTCTGGCGAATCGGTCCGTTTGCTCACCTACGATCCCTTTGACCTCGAGGCGCGCCAGATGATCGGTCAGCACCTCGACCGGAACGCGACGTGGGTTCTCTCGACGCGCACCACCATCCTTGAAGCTTTGCGCAGTGGTTACGGCGTCGGTGCGGATCGCTTTGATGAACTGATTGACGGCAAGCAGGCTGAGGTTGAACACGACGCCTTGCGGCAGGAGGTCACTGTCCTCGACGACAACGAAGAGGCCACCATCATGAGCTTCGTAAATCAGATTTTCAGCGAAGCCATCCGCGAGCGGGCTACCGACATTCACATCGAGCCGCTGGAAAATGATGTGCGCATCCGCTACCGCGTCGATGGCGCCCTCAACGAGGTCTCGGTGCCGCCTAACGTGCGTCTGCTCCAAAGTTCGCTCGTTTCCCGGCTAAAAATCATGGCGCACCTTGACATCGCCGAAAGACGGTTGCCCCAGGATGGGCGCATCAATCTCGAACTCGATAGCCAGCGTTACGACGTTCGAGTGGCCACCATTCCATCGGTCAACGGCGAAAGCGTCAGTCTTCGCCTGCTGGGCCGTGAGCGTCTCGATCTTTCCATGCTCGGGATGGAGCCTGCCCTCGAGGCGCAAATTCGCTCCCTGCTCGCCCTCCCCAACGGCATTATCCTCGTCACCGGGCCGACCGGTTGCGGTAAATCGAGCACTCTCTACACCTTTCTCCGCGAGCTGAATACCCGCGAGCGCCGCATCGTGACCATCGAAGACCCCGTCGAAAACAAACTCGACGGCGTCGTGCAGATTGCGGTCAAACCCGAGATCAATCTTACCTTTGCGGCAGGCCTCCGCAGCATTCTCCGCGGCGATCCGAACGTGATTATGGTCGGTGAAATGCGAGACCTCGAGACCACTGAAATCGCCATTCGCGGTGCGTTGACCGGCCACCTGGTTTTCAGCACGCTCCACACCAACGACGCCGTTGGCGGCATTTCCCGCCTCCTTGATATGGGCATCGAGCCGTTTCTGATCGCCTCTTCGGTCCGCGCGTTTCTTGCGCAGCGCCTGGTGCGCCGCCTTTGTCCGCACTGCGTGCGACCGGCAGCCCACCATCAACAGCACGATCATTACCTCGAGTCAATCGGGTTTCCTGTATCGGAAAAAGCCCGCATCCACACCGCCGCCGGCTGCCGCGAGTGCCGGGGCAGCGGCTACCGCGGCCGAATGGCCATCATCGAAATTTCCGCCATCACCAACGACATGCAGGAACTCATCGCCGATCGCGCCCCGGCTTCTGCGCTTCGCGCCAAAGCGCGCGAACAGGGAATGATTCCCATGCGCGAATACGGCTGGCGCAAAGTCATCGCCGGCCAAACCACCATCGAGGAGGTCATTGCGGTGACCGCCGGCGACAACAGCCATTAGAGACCCACTGACCCGTGCCGCATTTTTTGTTTCAAGCGTTGGCTGCCGGGGGAGACAAGATCGCTGGCGCCCTCGACGCGTCCACCCGCAGTGAAGCGTTTCGCCTTCTCGAGGCCCAGCAACTCTCGCCGCTGGAAGTCGTCGAGAAGGCGCGCGCTGTAAAAAGCGATTCCGCCCTCGACGGACCCCTGCCCCGCCTCAAGCGCGGCAAGCTCATCTTCTTCACCGAGGAACTCGCCGACCTCCTCGAAGCCGGTCTGCCCGTCCAACAGGCGCTCGGGGTGATGGCCGAAAAACAGCAGGACCCAATGATCCGCCGCGCCAGCGCGCTCGTCCGGCTCCGCCTGCGCGATGGCGAGACGCTCTCGGCGTCGTTCCGGCAGGCCTCGCCGAGTTTCGATGATCTCTACACCCAACTGGTGGCCGCGGGCGAAGCTTCCGGAACCCTTTCCGGCGTGCTCGGACGCATGGCCCAGAGCATGGCTCAAATGCACGAGCTGCAGCGCCGCTTCACACAGGCCATGGTCTATCCGGCCTTTATGATCGGTGCCTGCGCCTTGCTCATGGGCGTTTTTACGCTCGTCCTCGTTCCGCAATTGACCGGACTGCTCGCCAAAACCGGACAGCAATTGCCCGCGGTGACCCGCCTGCTTTTGCGCTTCAGTGGTTTTTGCACCGCGAATTTTTGGATCATGCTGGGCAGCGCAGCCGCCCTCTTCGCCCTCTTCCGATTGCTCCTCGCCACCCGCGGCGGCCGTCAATGGTGGGATGGCGCGAAGCTGAAGATTCCGCTCCTCGGGCCCATCCTCGAGACGCGATTCTACGCCGGATTCACCCAGGCTCTGGGCAATCTCGTCAGCAACGGCATTCCTCTCCTTTCAGCGCTCAAGCTCCTTCATCGCGCCTCGCCCAACCGATTCTTCCAGCGCCGTCTCGGCCAGGTGATCGAATCGGTCAGCAGCGGTGATCCTCTTTCCACCTCGATGCGCCGCACTGGTGGCTTTCAGGAACTCATCTCTGATATCATCTCCGTCGGCGAGCAAACCGGCCACCTCGCCAAATCCCTCCTCAAAGCCGCCGCACGTTATGACAAAGAACTCGACGTGCGCATTAAACGCCTCACCTCCCTCATCTCCCCCGTCATCATCGTCTTCCTCGCCATCGTCGTCACCGTCGTCGCCTACTGCATTGTCTCCTCGATCTTCTCCGCCGTCTCCGGCATCCGCAGCCAGACAGGATGAAGCTCCATATCGGGAAAATACTCATTCAGTGTGAAATGGACAGGCTCGCTTTCACCGCCAAGGCAGACCTCCTGGCTATTCACGCCAAGCTACCTGCTTTCGGGATCGTCAGTGCCCAGTTCCTCGCGGTTGGCATCAAATTCATGGCGACGATGCCAGCGAACATTGCGAACTTCCGCCGAAGCTTTCAATATCTGGTGGATCGCGTTGGTCGCGGACGGTCCAATGCCTCGATTGTGTCCGCCGAACAAACGGCCGAAGGTTCCCTTGTCCCGCTCGAGCCAGCCAATCCACAGGTCCGGCCCAGCCTCGTCGCCGGGCCGGCAGCCGATGACGAAGCGGTGCGCGCGGCCGCCGGAGACAAACGTGAGATACCACCCGAAGTCCTCCTGACCGGGCTGGTCGCCGGTTTGAACGCCGCGGGCACGAAGCTTGGCGATCAGCCAGCGGGCGACATCGTCGCCGAAACAACATTCATTGATGAAGTAGTCCTTGGATTCGGACGCATTGAAGGCATCACTTTCAAAGGTAACCAGCAGTCTGGGAATGGTCTTCATATGATTGCGCCGAAGCGATGCTGAAGCGGCCGGTTTTAGAATGTGACTGGCCAGATTTTTTTTGCGGTGGTGGACGGAAAATAAATCGACTGAGTCGTGAAGGAACAATCGTCGTTTACAGCGAGAGTCAAATAAGCAGCGTTGAAACTCCAAAGATCGGGTTCACCTGGCAAATGGATTGCATCGTGATGCGGGCTGCTGGAAGCTCGCGACTGGCATACGCCGCTCTTGTCTTCCAGCCATCCCATCCCTTCAAAAGCCCCCAGCGAAAAGCCGGGCGTTACCATCGTACCGCCGCGGCCGGGGCCGGTTCATTGGGCGTTGGTGATTGCGGCGCTGGCGGCTTTCGGGTGGCTTTATCTCTGGCTGGCAGGAATCCTGATTGCGACCACGAACCAGAATCCTGTCGCACAGGACCAAAAAAACAACATGCGCCAGGCGCTTTACCACCGGACCACGCTGCGGCCGGACTTCAGTCACGGCGTCACCGATGCGCTCACGCGGTGGCTTCCGCATCTCACCGACGGCGTGGTCGGGCCGTTGTGGCCATGGGTCGCAGCCCACTTCGCGCGTGCTGATCACGTCATCGAGGAGGAAACTTTTCAGACCAACACGGTGGCGGATCTTCATTTTTTCCTGCGCGGGAAATGGGTGAACGTGGGAGTCTGCGGCATTTTCCTGGCTGGTTTGGTGTTTTCCTGTGGCCGGCGTTTCAGCGTGCTGGGGACAGTAAACCTGATGCTCCTGGCCGGGCTTGGGGCCTTGCTGCCGCGCGCCGTCTATTTTCAGCCGGAGCCGATTTACTTCTGCCTCTTTTTCATGTGCTGGGCTCTGGCCCTGCGCATGCTCGAGCAGAATCCGCTCCGTTTTTACGCGATGTTGGGGTTGGGGTGCGGCCTGGCGTTTCTGGCCAAAACCTCGATCCAGCCGTTGATCGCGGCATGGTTCGCGGCAATGGGACTGCGATTCCTGGGCTGCGCTTTGCCCGGACGCTGGAAGGCCGCGAATGACAAATGGCACCCCCGGCATCACGTCATTGGAACGCTGCTCTTCGCGGTGATCTTTTTGCTCACGGTTGGCCCGCGCCTCGCTTTCGCGCATGACCGCTGGGGCCGCCCGTTTTTCGCTTATCCCAACGTCTGGATGTGGATGGACGACTTCAAGACGTGTTTTGCGTGGATGCAAGCCCATCCCGACAAAGCCTCGCTTGATGCCGTTTCGGCGGACCAATGGCCGTCGTTCGCCAATTATCGCCGCACCCATACTCCCGAAGAGATGTCGCAGCGGCTTCGCGACGGCACGCACGAAAAAGTTACCGGCTTTCTCTTTCCCAAACGCGCCGGCAATGATGGCGGCACCGAAGAAAATCCATGGAAACATCTGCTGGAATGGCGCGGCGCGTTCCTCGGCGGCACCGCTCTCATCTTTCTCTCTGTCTGCGCTGCCACCCTGGGCCGCACGAAAAAAGTTGCGCCGCCCCTGATCGCTCCCTGGATCAAAAAGCCTGGGGTCGAGATGCCGCCAGCCGTTGACTGGGCGACGCCGACGGGACAGACCGCATTTGTGATGGGAGTCGTGGCGGCATCCGTTCTCGCGTATGGCTGGTACACGCCCATCGGCCGGGGGGACCGCTTCATGCTCTCACTATATCTGCCACTGGTGTTTACGTTCATATGGGCGGCCGAGAAGCGCCTGCATCGCTACGACAGGCAGCATCGCGCGCTGGCATTGCGTTGGACTTATGCCGGTCTGCACGCCGTCCTTCTGAGTGCTTTGCTGTGGAGAATCTCAGAAATCGTCTCCCGCCCTTGTTTCGATCCCGCGGTGCGCTAGACAGACCCCAAATGTTCGCTCAGAAGGATAGCCAACAGTTCCCTCGTTCCCGTCCTCAGGATCTCCTGTGCTTCGATTTTGACGGCACGCTGGTGGATCGCGAGTCGGAGCCGGGCTTCGACCCGCGGCTGGCCGATTGCCTCCGTGACTTGAGCGAACGCGGCGCGCGCTGGGTCATCAACACCGGCCGCTCACTCATGCATGTGCTCGAGGGACTCGCGCACTACCAAGTGCCGCTGACCCCCGATTACATCGTGGCGCGCGAGCACGAAATCTTCGTCCGGGATCTTGCCGAGGCCTGGATCGACTTCGGCGAATGGAATGCCAACTGCCGGCGCAGACATGATTCATTTTTCCGGGAACACCGGCCGTTTCTCGACGAACTTCGAGACTTCCTCAGCCAATCCCAGAGCGGGGCGTGGCTCGAAGAGCAGGGCGATGCCGCCGGTCTCATTGCCCATTCGGAAACCGCGATGGTTGAGATCATCGCCTTCGTCGAACAACGCCGCGCCCGCTTTCCGGAGCTCGGTTATCAACGCAATTCGATCTACCTGCGCTTCACCCATCGCGATTTCGACAAGGGGAGCGCCTTGCGGGAACTCGCCAGCAAACTCGGCGTGCCTGCCGCTTCGATTTTTGCCGCGGGGGACAACCACAACGATCTTTCCATGCTTCGCCATGAGATCGCGCATCGTCTCTGTTGTCCCTCGAACGCCCTCGATCTGGTGAAACAGCAAGTGCTCGAACAAGGCGGGTTCGTGGCGAAATCCCCGGCCTCGACCGGGATGATCGAAGGCCTCGAACACTATTTTGACCTGGCGCGTCCTGCAAAACAGCGGCCGGCATAGAGAGCGGTCGCGTCAAAAACCCGCTTCCCCGACGGATTTTTCCCCGAACGGCTCCTGAAAATTCCTCTCATTAAAGAAAAAATGTATTGTCATTGTATGCCCCCACGTATACTAAATGTAATTACACGCGCCTTGGCTGAACTCTAAACCTCACTTTTTCATGAAGCCCACTTGCTCGACTAGCCAACTCTCCGCTCGGCGCACCAAACGCAAACAGGAGAAGGGCGTCGCCCTGGTGACTGTTCTGGCCATCGTTTTGTTGATGACGGTGCTCATCATGTCGTTCTTTACCATGGCGACATCCGAGCTGACCGCCGCGCAAAAGGACACGGATAATCTGCGGGTTCGCACCCTGGCCGACGCCGCGGTTAACATGGTGATCGGCCAAATCCGGGAGGCCACGACCTCGACGGCGGGTTCAGACCCCAATGCCATCGCGCCGTGGTCGAGCCAACCCGGGGCCATCCGGACCTACAACGCGGCAGGCAACCTTCTGAAGATTTACAAACTGTACTCCTCGAGCCAGATGGCCGCCCCGAGTTTGGCCCAGGTCAATAGCCAGGACCTCAAACAAAGCTGGGACCAGGACCCGGCCGAGTGGGTTGATATGAATGCGCCCGTCATCGTCCCCAATCTGGCAGCCCCTTCCGACATGAATAAAGCGGAGCTTTACTTCCCTATTGTCGATCCGCGCGCCTTACGCGCCACGGTCAGCGAATCGGTCGAAGGCTTTAATTACACAGCCGGCGTTGCCGGAGTCATCAAGTCAGGCGCTACCGGCGGGGGCAACAGCCAGCGCCTCGCGATGCCGGTTCGCTGGCTCTACGTCCTGGCGGACGGTTCCATCGGCCATGTCAGCCCGGGAGGCGAGTTCATGGGCGCCTCGGGCGGCCAGGCCGCTTCAAAAGAAAATCCCATCGTCGGTCGGGTCGCCTTCTGGACAGATGATGAGACTTGCAAAATTAACGTCAATACCGCTTCCGAAGGCGTGTTCTGGGATAGCCCACGCGCCAGCACCGATGAGGAACTTGCCCTGGGTCGGTTTCAGCCGCAAAACGGCGAGTATCAACGCTATCCTGGACATCCAGCGATGGTCTCCATGAGTTCCGTTTTGTTCCCTTACCGGCGGTGGGCCATGGGAGGCATCGATGATACCGTGACCGGGAGCAAAATGAAGAAGCTGGACACAAAGGACGGCCAATCCATCTGGCGGATGGCTCCCTACATTTACGGCGAAGATGGCAAGGGATCGTTCGGGGGAACGAAAATTCCAAGTGACCTAAAGACAAGGTCGACAGGGCCGGATGCGAAACTCAAAGGCCAGCCGAATCCAAAACACCTTTACAACTCCTATGACGACTATCTTTTTAGCGCGACTTCGGATGCCAAGCTCCAGGGCTCCGCCAATGATGTTAACGTCAAAGAGCGTCGCCCGGTAGACAGAGACGAGAGCATCAAGATCCCGGTTGATCGAGTCAAACAAGCCCGCTTTTTCGTGACCACCCGCAGCGCCGGTCCCGAAATCACCCTTCACGGCACTCCCCGCATGTGCCTCTGGCCAATCGATTCCACCGTCAAAATTGGCTTGAGCAACAACACTTACAACGCAACGAGCAGCAGGTTCACCATCTTCGATTCCCTGATCGCCTTCAATTCGTCGCTGCAAAGTGAGGGGAAACCGACTTATCCTTATTACTTCCAGCGCAGCCAAACCGGCAGCCGTCATAACGAATTCTACGGCAATGCTGAGGGTCGAAACAAGACCCTTTGGACGTATGTGAATAAAATTGCCGGCCAAAGAATTCCCGGCTTCTCGGGCAACGCGTCGGGCTTCCGCAGCTTTGCAGAGAAATATGATGCCGCCACTTACGGCGATCTCCCTTCGCTGACCGGAATGATGTTCGATTACATCCGCAATCAGAACCTCTACGACGGGAACCTTATCGCCGGGAACCGATACGTGAATCTGAAAGACAATTTCGGCCAGATCACTCCGATTTGCCTCTGCGGGGGAGCGGAAGCCCATAGGAACACCTGGTATTTTGCCACTGTGCCTCGCCCCAAAGGCATGGGAAGGTTTTTGACAGTTAGTGAGGTCTCCTTGTTGTTTGCCTGCCGGTCCCGGCAGGACGCTGACGGAAACATCAAGGGAGATCCTTACTATCCCAAAAATTCCTCTCAGCGAATCGCGGGAATGGAAAGTATCGAAGTCGAAGTCGGGCTTTTGATCGAAGGTTTCGTCGCTTCCCATGGCTGGGGGGAATACCGGCCGCAGGCCTCCTTCCAACTGGGCGGCGGCGAGAAAACACGCCTGGTAATAAGCACGGACAACAACCCGCCCGCGGCTACTGGCAACAAAGCGAATTTCGAGATTTGTTCCTGGGCACTCAATGGTAAGAAGCTGGTCATCGCAGGCGATGACCCACTTCCCGGGGTGGCCAGAACACCAAGCGATGGATCGGCCCCCGAAGATTGGATCGCCTGGGGCGGGACTCTCGGCGTGCGCTTCCTGGACAACATGATCACCTTTAAACCCGCTTTGATTCCCCTACCCCCTGGGGCCTCCCAAATTCCATTGTATTTTTCCGGGTCAACTTCGGGGGGATCCCATCCCCGGCTCATCGTCTACGACACCACCACGGCGCCAGGCTTGTCGGATTCCGTCAATAATGTGGAAGTCGATAGTTTGATCCAATGCATTCCCCTGGCGTTTCCCGAGATTCTTCCGAAGGGAAAAATTTTCCTTCCGTCGCAGCCCGGAGACGCCCAAAGCCGGCTCGACCGCCGGCTGACCAAGGTTCGTGCAGACGGCAGGAAGACCCCGCTTTTCGGCCCCGGTGGTTTGATCCGCCAGGGGGACGTGGTGCAATCGCTCGTTCCCAACCACGGCGATCTCAGGCTGCTGAGTGCCAAACGCATGCTTTTTCAAGGACGCACTCCGCCGGGAGAAGCAACAACTCCCAAGCAATTTCCCACCTTCGTCGCCCATCCAATGTATGGTGAAAAGGCCATGGCCCACAACATCCGGGAACCGATGCCGGATTATGATGCCGAGATCGTCAAAATGTTCGGGGGTAGGTCCACCGATCGCTCCCTCGATAGCGGGTACTTTGAGGACGGAACGATCAACTATAAGCCTGAGTATCTTCCGGACTTCCCCATTCGACCCCGCGGCACTAGGCCGATCAAGCTGGTCAAAGGGTTCGATGAGAAAAAATTTCTCCTGGGCGTTCTGGCCGGCGGCGACGAGACCGTTATGAGCGAGGGGGAAGTTTTTGAGATGACGCGTTATGACCGCGATGGGAACAACTTCAAACGCGGTATAGCTGAACCCGGCAAGCTCCAGGAATTCAACACCGGAATCGCCATGGCGCCGGATGGTCCTTACGCCAATCGGGGCGATGATGGAGAGATACGCGGGTATGGGAGCGATTCCGGTCCCTACTTCGGAAAGATTAAGGCCGAAAAAAAGCCGGACCCGAAGTTACTGGACGGCGGAATCGCCGGCTCCGCGCCCAATCGTGTCATCGCTTCGGCGGGCGCCTTTGGGTCCTTGCCCAGCGGGTTGCAAATGAATGTGCCCTGGCAAACTTTGCTCTTCCGCCCGGATATGCAGTCTCTGCAACCAAACTCCAGTCCCCAGGAGCGGCATTACGGCTCGCGGCATCCCCGCGATCACCTGTTCCTCGATTTGTTCTGGATGCCGGTGGTCGAACCGTATGCGATCAGCGAGCCCTTTGAGACCAAGGGCAAGATCAACATGAATTACCAGATCCTCCCGTTTACCTACATCACGCGCGCTACCGCACTGCACGCTCTCTTCAAAGCCGAGAAGATCATGGCCATTCCCGAAAATCAGGCTGACCAATACAAATCGAGCACACCGGAAGGCGACGGATACGAAACCGCCCATAACTTTTATCGGCATCACATTGATGCCGAACAAACACTGAAGCAGTGGGAAAAGAAATTTTCCGGAACTGATGACACCAGTCAGGAATTGAAAGTCAGGCCCGGGGCGTTTATTTCGGCGAGTGAGATCTGTGACATGTGGCTGGTCCCCGAGGGGCATACCTTGGACAACCTTCCCGAGTTCTGGGCCACTCGCCGCTTGAGTGGCGATAACGTGCTCGAGAAGCCGTACGCCAACCTGTACCCGAGGCTGACGACCCGCTCGAACACTTACCGGGTGCATGTCATCGCGCAAGCCTTGCGCAAGGTGAGAGGAACTGATCCCGGGAAGTTTGACACCCTCCGAGACCAGGTAAGCGCCGAATACCGCGGCTCGTATCTTGTCGAACGAAGCATCGATCCAACCGACCGCCAGATTAAGGACTATGCCGGCATTATAGCCGATAATGCGCAAGTCGACGAACCACTGGATCGCTTTTACACCTATCGCATCAGCCAGGTGAAACAGTTTGCGCGGTAGGTGGTCCAGTCCATGTGGCGCTAGAATAAGCACCTTTTTGGGTTATCCCGATGGGATGATGGAAATTAGCCGGTGGCGCCAGCCACCGGACCGAATGCAGGAATCGAGAGCGCCCCGGGAGCGGGCGCAGGAATCCATCGCCTTTTGCCCCTGCCGGGGCAAAATACCATCATGACAGGACCCGCCGCCAGGGCTGATTTTTTCATTGTCGCTGACGTCAACCGTCGTCAAGGGTTGCGGTTGATTTCTCCGGCCTCACAGAGGCCGGCTACAGCGCTGTAGCCGGGGTCTGAGACCCCGGTCGGATGGGCAGGATTGGAAACCTGAAGTACCATGAAAAAATCAGCCCTGACCCGCCGCCGGCACAGGGGTGAGCTTCCACCTTGCCATGGTACCTTCAAGTTCCCGCTTGCCATCAGACCGCTGTTTTTGCGGCCAGCTTGCTCCAGAACGTTTTGAACTCCTCGAGTGCCCGCGCGCGGTGACTGATGCCGTTTTTGATCGACGCTGACAATTCCCCGAAGGTTTGACATCTGCCTTCAGGAATGAAAAGCGCATCATATCCAAAACCGCCCGCGCCCTTCTCTTCATTCGCCACAACACCCTCGATCGTCCCGGCAAACTCGCGAACCACCTGTCCGGCCTTGACCAGGGCGAGCGCGCAACGAAATCGCGCCCGACGCCTTTTGCCGCGTACATTCGCTTTTTTGAGCTCGGCGACCAATCGGGCGCGGTTGGCCGCGTCATCGCCAGGGCGTCCCGCATATCGGGCGGAGTTGACACCGGGATCACCGTCGAGAGCGTCAACTTCGAGGCCGGTGTCATCGGCAAGCACCCAATGGTCATCCCCTAACTCGGCGCTGGCAGCCAAAGCTTTTAGCACGGCATTCTCACCGAGGGTGGCCCCGGTTTCATCAGGAGCCGCGTAAAGCCCGAACGACCTCAAATCACGCACCTCGAAGGCCGCCCCGAGGATGGCGCGCACTTCCTCGGTCTTGTGTGGATTCTGGGTGGCCAGGACCAGGGTCGGCATTGCGCCTTATTTCGGCGGAACCATCTGCTGAATACCCCCATTCCAATTCAGAACGAGGATCTCGCCACTCGCATCTTCGCAAAAAGCGGTCGGTTTTACTTTTGCAGCGCCCTTCTCATCGAGTTCGGGTTCGAGCAAAAGCTTGTTATCGATCACCCGACGCTCATTGGCGTCATAGTTGAGCGACCAGAGCCGGCCGCTTCCCCAGTCCCCATAGATGTACCTGCCTCGCAACGCCGGCAGGCGCTGTCCCCGGTAAACGAAGCCGCCGGTGATGCTGATTCCCTGGGTGTGGAGGTATTCATGAATCGGCTCGATAAACTTTGACCCCTCTGGTGGCGGGTCCTTGCGCAAGGCAAAGGGTCGCGCCCCCTCACGGAAGCTCCAGCCATAATTCCCCCCTTTGACGATGAGATCGATTTCCTCCCACAAATCCTGACCGACGTCCGCACACCAGAAAAGTCCCGTTTCGCGATCTATCGATATGCCCCAGGGATTGCGCAAACCTGACGCCCAGATTTCCGGTCGCGTCCCCTCTTTCCCCACAAATGGATTGTCCTTGGGAATGCCGTAGGCCCGCGCCCCGCTGCGGGAATCGATATCGATGCGCAGGATTTTTCCATGCAAAGCAAACAGGTTCTGCGCAAACCGGGTCACGTCATCGCGTTTGCCGCCGTCACCCAGGGCGATGTAGAGCATCCCATCGGGGCCAAAAAGGAGATTCCCGGATTTGTGGTTCCAAAATGGTTGCGGCACTTCCATCAGGATGCGCTCAGTGGCCGGGTCGGCCTTGGAAGAATCTCCGGCCGCCACACGCCACTCCGCAACCACGCTCCGCTTCGGATCCTGCTGGGTGTAGTAGATGAAAAAACAGCCGTTTTCCTTGAACCTGGGGTGAAAGGCGAGACCAAGCAGGCCTTCCTCGAATTCATTTTCCTCGAGTTTGCGATCGGAAACGTCGAGGAAAACCTTCATGTCGCTGCCTCGGCGGTCCGCAGGCAGAATCATGATCTGGCCCCGCTGCTGCACCAAAAACGGCCGATCCGAGCCATCGGGCGCGCTGACAACCGACACCGGACGCTGGATTTTGCACGCCTCCCAAACAGGTTCAAGACGCACCATCGCCTCTTCAGCCCATGCCGGCGCCGCCAGGACGATGAGACCAAGCCAGGAAGAAAGTGGAAACCGCATGCCCGGACTAAAGCTGAAGAGCGGCGCGCGACAACTACTTCAAGCGATTTAGGACGGCCGCGCGAGGACGAAGACGCTTCGAGCACGCGAGTCAGAACCACTGGTCTCCGTTAAAAATTGGAATTTTCGGAAAGATTCTGGCATCCCGCTTTGGTGTTGTTGCGGATAGTGAGTGGACAGTAATCTCGCACAAATGATTGATCGCAATTCTTTACGTATCTCGTGGCCTTTGATTTTCGCCAGCACAGTGCTGGTCGGGCCGGTGACCCACGCGCAGCTTTTCGAAAACCTGCGCGCATTAAATCGGAATATCCCCGTGGGCAGCGGCGCCGTCGAGAGCGACCCCAACACCGGCGAGCCACGCCGGGCTGATGGCCCGCGGTGGATTTGCGCCGCGGATTTCGACGCGGATGGCAAAGCCGATTTTGCCACATGTCATCTGAACGGAGAAATCACGACGGCGTATGGCCGGGGCGATGGAACGTTCGAATCCCCGGTGATTATTCAAAGCGGCACTGCCGATTTGCGGGCGATTGCAGCCGGCGATTTCAATCATGATGGCCGCGCCGACCTCGCGGCGGCGGCCCCTTACGATGGCAAAGTGACGGTGCGCCTCTCCCAACCCGGCCGCACTTTTGCACCTCCGCTGCTGTTGGAAAGCTTTAAACACGCACGCAACCTCACGACCGCGGATTTCGATGGTGATGGCCACCTGGACATCGCGGCCGCCGGTCCGGACGAACGCATTCCGGGGTATGATCCCGACATCGATCCAAACGATCCAAATCAGCCGCGCACCGGACTGGTGCACTTTCGGGGAAATGGTGACGGGTCCTTTGTGCGCTTGGGTAACGTGCCGGAAATTGGACGCCCGCACCAAAGCGAAGGAAGGCTCAAGCCGGTGTATTCACTGGCGCCTTTCCGGCGTCCCGGCTGGAGCGCGGACTGGTTGGCTGTCACTTCTGAAACGAGCTCAGTGGCGTGGCTGTTAGGCGTCGGTGCCAGCGGCTTGCTCGAAATCAAGCAGACACTCAATTGGTGGGGTCCTACTGGATCAACCTCGTCTTACAACGTCGATTCACTGACCGTCGGCACCGTGACGCGTCCAGCGGCAACCCGAGAACCGGATCTTGTCGCGGTGATGCAACAGGCCTGACTCTTTGAAACCCGGCGAGGTCTCGCCGCAGACAGTCCAGCAATCTTCGACGAAAATTTGCTCGAGCGTTTTCATGTCGATGGTGAACCGCGCGATGCAGAGCTTGCCGATTTTGATGGAGACGGATGGAATGAACTGGTAGTCGCCATTAGGGACGCCGACAAAGTCCAGGCCTACCGAAACACCAACGGCCTGCTCTCTCTGGCGGCCGAGATTCCCGTGGGAAAAAGTCCGCGCGAAATGGCCCAGGCCGACTTCAACGGCGACGGCTGCAAGGATTTCGTGGTGGTTAACCGACAATCGTACGATGTCTCCGTCCTGATTGCCTGCGGAGCCGATGCCATCGGCTTTCAGGCGCTGGGGCGGCTTTACCCTGTCGATGGCGAAGTCGCTGCCTTGCAGAGCGCCGACATCAATCTTGATGGGCGCGCGGACGTCATTCAACTGCACCGCGCGTCGTCGGAAGTCAGCGTGCGCCTCGCCCAACCGGACGGAACACTGGGCGAACCGACGCTTCTGCCTGCCGGCAAACAACCAAACGGTCTCGACATCGCGGACGTCAATGGCGACAATCAGCCGGACATTATTACGGCAAACCTCGGTCAGGGCGCCGAGCCGGGATCGCTCACAATTTTTCTGTCGGCCCAGCCACCAGGCCGCACGGTCAATTTGCCTATTACGCCGTCGGCCGAAGACGACGCCCGGCTGATTTCCGTCAAGACAGCCGACTTCGATGGCGACGGCAAGGTCGATCTCGCCGCCGGTTTCGCTGACTCGAGGCTCGCGTTTCTCAAAGGCGATGGGCAGGGTGGCTTCCAGGCGGTCGCTGACTATTCGCACGGCTACGTGCCATTCCTGTTTGCGGCCAGGCAGTTCGTCGCGGGCGACTTTGATCAGGACGGCGACCGCGACCTCGCTGGGGCCGGCTATTACGGTGAATTGGCCGTGGTCGAGAACGCGGGCGACTTATTGTCGAATCCGGCGCCCCGTGTGCAGGCGCTCTACGCCCGGGAACTCGCCTCGGAGCTCCGTTGGTATCGAGCGCGCGAGTTGCGCGCCGAAGCCATCGATGGTGACAACGATGTGGATCTGGTGCTCGGCCTTGACGCGGGCGTCGCGGTTTTTTACGGCGCCGAGGGCCTGGCTTTCACTGAGGGCGAATTTAGTCCCGGTCCCGGCGTTCCACCGCAAGGCACGCTCCCCGGCACAGATTTTTCCGTTAATGGCATCGCTTTCGGTGACTTCGATGCCGACGGCGACCGCGATCTCGCTGTGTCATGCCTGGCTGATGGCTGTCTCACCATCCTGACGCGGCAACCCGGAGGCGCTTTCGTCGAGGCGCTGAAGGTGCGAGTGCCGGCGGCGGAGTTCGTGGCCGCCGGGGACATCGATGGCGATGGCAAGGCAGATCTCGTGGGATCAGGCCGCACCACGCTCTGGGTGGCACTTAGCTCGCAGGGAAATACCCCCACTCAGATTCCAGCGCCGGTAACCCGCCCACGGCTTCCCAAGGTCCTCATCAACGAAATCATGGCCGAGAATGCCAGTACACGGCTGACCTTGCCGCCAGGAATTGTCGACCACGGGTTGTTTCCAGACTGGATCGAACTCTCGAATTTTTCCTTCGAGTCGGTCGACCTGTCCGGCTGGCGCCTGCTCGTCGGGGAAGGCGCGAACATCAAAACCTGGATCGCTCCCCCGGGCACTCAACTCGACCACAAGGCCAGACTGCTCGTGCCCTGCATCAAACGTTCGCAGAATGCCCATCCCTTGGTCAGCGGCTGGGCCTTGCCTGCCGAGGGCGGGCGCTTGCGCCTTTATAACGCGGCGCAGGTACTGGTTGACGACATCGCCTATCCAAATCTCGGGCCTGATGTCGCCTTCGGCCGTTACAGTGACGGCGTCTCGTCGTTCTGTGCCAACGGCATGGCCAGTCCCGGAGCGTCTAACGTTTATACAGGTCCGGTAAAACCGCGCATCGAATTCAAAGGCTTTGATCTCGACAGCTATGCCGTTGACAGACCGCTGCGCTTTTTGCTTTCGGGCGTCGACGACAGCGCCTTACTCGGAGCGAGTTTGCTCTGGCGAAGAAAGGATCAGCCCTCGAGCGAATTGCAGCGAGTGCGCCTCTACGACGACGGCCTCCACAACGATCAGGGTCCCCAAGACCGCCTTTTCGCTGGCACCATGCCGGCTGGTCTGCCCTTGGGGGCGGAGATCGAGTTTTACATCGAGGCGGTCGATGTCAGCGGGGCTACAAGTTACCTGCCGACAGCTCCCGGCGTGTCCGAAGATGCCGGAGGCACCGCCGAGTTGTATTCGTTGGCGATGGGCGCGCCGCTGCCGGCCCTCGAGATCAGCGAAGTGGTCTCGGAAAACGACGGCGCAGCCTTCGACGAAGGAGGGGGATCGCCCGACTACCTCGAAGTCCGCAACACGGGCGATGCCACTCTCGATGTCGGCGGCCTCGTCCTCACCGGGTTCTTTTTCACGAAAAATGAACGGTTCGTCTTTCCACCCGCCACCACTCTCGCGCCCCGCCAGCCGGTCATCATCTGGTGCGACAATAATCCGGATCAGGGTCCCTTTCACGCACCCTTCAAAATCAATAACGACGGCGACCACTTGTACCTTTCGCGCGTCAACTCATCGAGCGGCGTGCTCGCGCTCATCGACGGCGTAAACGTGCCGCCCCTCGGCGATAACGTCGCGTGGACGCGTGCTGGAGCCAGAGGACTCTGGGGACCAACCTCACCCACTCCGCAGCAAATCAACGCGCAGTCCGGCCAGCCCTGGTGCTTTGTGAGCAACGGCACGGGCACCGCGGCCAGCGACGAATTTGTCCTCGTTTTCGCCACTGATCAAAATGTCACCCATACTGTCGAGACTACCAGCATCTTCCCTGGTGGCTGGCAGACGGTTGCCGTCCTGCCCGGATCCGGTCTCGAAAAATCTCTGCGTCTGCCCATCACCGCAGAGCGAAAGTTTTTCCGAATTCGGTAATCGTCAGCCGGGACATCATCCCAGGGCTGCTCACTCAGCATCAGCTCCCGCGCAAACAGCAGCGACCAAGCTTTGTCGCATATGCAACAAAGTTTGGTCGACAAGACCGTGCGCACCGCGCGGTTCGATCCCGCTGCGCCCTGGTTCATGGCGGATATCTTGCGGTGGGAATGCTCGGAGGGTTGGTCGACACTTTCGAGCTGCGCACGTCATTTGCAGCAACGGTCATCAAAATGAGTTCAGTCGCAGCCGCCGAATTCAGTACGCGTATGGGAACGCCGATTTTGGCACGTGTCAGCTTACGCAGCGTCAATGGGAGCCACCAAACTTTGTCGCATATGCGACAAAGTTTGGTCGGCAGGGGCCGCGCTCATTCCTGTAGAAGATCGAGGATGCAACCCACTGCCGTCGCTCAAAAGTGCTCATTGTCGTCCAAACGGGGATTGCGCGGAGTGAGGTTGGATGGGACAGGTGGAGGGGAGCGACGTCGCCACTTTTCCCCTCATGAAACCTCGTTTCTATTCGGTGCCGGCGATCTTCGCCGCTCTCAGTGTCATCGGATCGCTTTCCGGTGCGCCGCCTGGCGGCACTCCGCCGCAGGTGATCGTGAGTGGCACATTGAGCAGCCCGAGCGGAGAAGTCGTTTGGAGCCAGAGCGCTGGCCCGTATCGGATTGCGGGCGGGAATGTGACGGTGCCGGTGGGGCTGACGCTGCGGATCCTTGCCGGGACTGAGGTGCAGGTCGAAAAACCGCGCGAGCTCATCGTGCGGGGGACGCTTCGGGTGGAAGGGGCCGCGGATTGTCATGTTGCCTTCATCAGCATTCCCGGGGCGCCGCTGGAGCCTGATCCTGCGAGCACAGGCCTGCCGCCTTCGGCTCCCAAGTGGGGGGGTATTCAGTTCGTGGATTCAATGTCCGCGGAAAACCGGGTCAGCTATTGCGAGGTCCATGACGCGCAGACGATGGAAGGCGCCATCGGGCTGGTGCGCTCGCACGCCGTCATCGACCATTGCACGTTTTCCGGCACGCATTGGCGTGTCATCTATTCCAACGCCTCAGCTCCCACCGTGCAATATTGCACCTTTCCCGACACATTTGGACCGACCGAGGACGCGGTGCTGTTGGGTATCGACAATGTCGCCGAGCAAATTAAAGCCGAAGGGGTCATCCCGGCCGGCCATCGTTTTTTGATTTACCGAAATATTTTTGGAACAAGCAAAGGGCACAACGATGTGCTCGATTGCGACAGCAACGCGTATCCCAACCCAATTCTTGAGATTCGAGAAAATTACTTTCACGGAGCGCTCGATGAGCTGGCCGATCTTGGCGGCGATGTCCTCCTTGAAGGAAATATTTTCCAGCATGTTGCCAAGGACCCGCGCATGGCAGGCGGCGTGTACGCCAACGCCATCTCGACCGGCGATCCCGGAAACCCCGCCGCAACTGTCGTCTGCGTGCGCAACATCTTTTGGGACCTTGACCACGCGATCAGTTGCCGGGTTGGCACGGCAACTATTTTCGAAAACAACACGGTGGTAAAAATTCATCCCGACTTCACCGATGTCGGCGGCCGCGCCAACGTCACCTCGGCCATCAGTTTGCGGGCTGTCTCGTTCAATGATCCGCCTGGCGACGGCGCCTATCTCGCCGGAAACATTTTCTTTGATCTTCCCCGCGTCATCGGCGGGGCGGACTCGCCATCGACGAAGACCAGCAAGATCGAAGCGTTTGCTAATTTTGTCGATCCCGCGGCGAGCCTGGCCGTTGGATCGCGACCGGGTGATCTTTTCTCGCTCGGCACCGGAAACGTGACGGGTGATCCGGATTTCGTGGATGCGGCCGCGGGGGACTTTCGCTTGAATTCGGCTTCCGCGGCCAAAGGGACCGGGCCATTCGGACACGACTTTGGAGCCCTGGTGCCGTCAGGCGCCTGGCTCGCAAGCGGACCCACCGGCAATACGACGGCGCGCGACGCCAATTTCACCGTGGGTGGTCCAGGTATATTCGCTTTCAAATGGCGGCTCAACGACGGTGCATGGAGTGAAACGCAGCCAATCGGAGCGCCGGTTTTTTCCCGCACTAATCCGACGGTGCGCACGGCCACCTTCGGACTGACCAACCTCACCGATGGGACTTACAACGTGGAGGTGATCGGACAGGATTTCGCCGGAATCTGGCAGGATGAAACAGCGCCGACCTCCCAAACCTGGACCGTTTGCACACCGCCGGCACTTTTTTCGACCTTGGGTATGAACGCCTCGAATGATGCCGACAACGATGGAGTCACGGCATTCGAGGAGTACGCTTTTGGCCTTTCGTTCACGCAGTCGGATCCCTTGCCGATCACGGGCAGCACCGATGCGCAGGGCGTCCTGCAAATCCAGTTCACCATACCCGCGGGTTGCCCGGACCCGATGATCGGTCCCTCCGATGTCATTTACCGCGTCGAGGTTTCAACGGATCTGCTGTCGTGGGGGGCAGTGGGTGAAATTCGGCTCGGCGAATCTCCGGCGCCGGGAGCCACTTTCACGGTGGGGTCTGTCACGGGCGGAAGACGCATCATCACGGCGAAGGCGGTGGGGACGCCTTTGTCAGAGCGTCAATTTCTCCGAGTGAAGGCTCTGCAGCAGTGATGATATCGTTGCTCTTCAACGTCGGCGAGTGACTGTCTTGGGGCGGCTCAAAAAAAATTGGGACCCTGGTCTAGTTTGCGATGACCCTTTGGGCCAATGCTGGCGCCAGATCAACGCTGTCGTTGGAAGCAGTGTAAATCACGTTTTGTTCGCCGCGATTTTTCACCAGCACGTGGTAGGCTCCCAAGGCTTCGAAGGCTGCATTGAGAGCGCCGTTCATCGGGAGGTAGGTGTCGTTGATGACGTCGATATTTTCGACCAGGCCCCAGGGCGTGAACCAACCCGCGTCTTCCATTTGCCAGAGCCGGCGATAGACCTCACCGGGATCAGGTTCCAGAGCGGCTGACATGAGCATGTAATGCGGATGAATCAAAGTGCGGTCCGCCATCTCAACCCCGCTGACAGCATACCCAATCCCGGCGGCTCCCTCGCCTGCCGACAATCCGAATGCGCCGATTTGCGCGGCGGTTGATTGCGGGAAGTGTTCAGCAAAGTAGCGCTTCTGCATCTCGAACATATTGGTGCGCACCAGGCGCCAGTTGACTTTCGTCAGGCCATCAGGGCGATCATGGCTGAAGTGCGGGAAGAAAAGGCTCTGCAGTTCCGCAATGAAGCCGACACCTCCAAATACGCGGCCATCGGTGTGCATTCTCAAGACCCCTTCATCGCCCTCGGCCAGCCGCGCCAGAAGCAGAACGAGCGCGCTTTCGCCACCCCAGTCCCGCCAGGTGTGCCCCAACCGCGTCACACCGTCGTCGAGAGTTCCGTGAATGATGAAACCTTCGGCATCACGCAGAGCGGAAAAATCGATCCGCCGCAAAGCACGCTGAATTGCGGCCCCACTTTCTTCATCGCCCAGGATGCGTGCCGCAAGCCTGACGCTGTGCAGATAGATTGCGGAGTCGACGGTACTGAACTCAGTTCCTGGCGCGATGCGGGAACCGCCTGCTGTTTTTTCCAAAAAATGCGGCAACAAGCCAAGGCGTGAGGCGGTTGGCGCCACCGCGCTGTGCGCCCGGCGCAAGACTTCTCTGGCGAAGGATTTTTCGACCAGTTTCGTTTGCGCTGCCACGGCCGAGGCCAGACAGAACATGCCGGTGGCCGGCACCGAGTCGAACACCCCAGACCCAGCGTGCGCACGGTCGCGAACCAGTCCGCTTTCGGGGCTGTAGCAGCGGCTGAGCTTCGCATAGGAAGCCGCGAAGACCTGTTCGTCAAAATCCACCGGGGGCAGCTCGACTTCGAGCCACACCCCATCGATCCGTGCCTGCGTTCCAGACTCCGCGATCCAGTTGAGGAATTTCACCGAGCGCAAATCCGCCGGCTCGAGCGCCGCCGTGAAATCAGTGAAAGTTTCAGTGCGAAGCGAAAAGCGGCGGGTCCACAATGTGGAGTTGGCGGCACTCTTCAATTCCACCTTCAAGGTGCCGTTACCCCGTGCGCGAATCTTGAGGCCAACGATGTGCGCTTGCCAGCGACCCTGGATCCATGCGGGATGGCAGCATTGGAAGTCGAGGCTGGTGTTTTTGTCCCGTGCCAGTCCGCCGAGGCTATGCCACATGCCAGCCCATGAGCCGACCGGAACCTCCACGATCGCTTCGCCAGACCCGGCTGTGATCGCATCCGCCGCGCCCACATTTCCGAAATCAGTCCCGAGGTGGGTGTATCCGATGAATCGTGTCCCCCCTGAATCAGCGTTCGTAAAGTATTCCTGAACCGGTTGCCAAACATGCCGGCCCATGCCTTCGGTGCCGCGCTCCTGCGCGCAAACAACAGACCAGCTCACTGTGAGGAAACAGAGTGTCGTCATCCAAGCCGCCATCGAGCTGCAGCGGGCAGTGCGAACTGGACTTACTAATGTGGCGGAGGGCGTCTTCATGGCGATTTTGCCGTTCCCGCCAACAAAGCGAACCCTGTGCCAGGATTTCGATTGTTATATGTATATTCATGACTATAAGATGGATACGTTCACATAAGAATCTTGGAACACGACGGTTTTTTGCTGCTTTCGCGAGGGATGGAGCGGGGCCTCTACGACTTGGAGCGCAAGTTCCAGCGCTCAAATAATCCATTGTGCGAAACAGCAGGCTGTTCCGGAAATCCGATTAAGTGGGCTTGCTGACGATCAGCAAGCCCACTTAACCGAATAGGAGATCGTACGGGTCATGCGGTTCGACGACCAACCAATGGGTGGTGAGTGCAGCAGCATGACGCCAGTCCGAGCGAACTCTTGACATTGGTCTCGGTCCACCCGAACAAAGAAGCCGGCTGCTCTCAAAAATGGTTCAGTGAAGGAGTATGGTAAGATTCGTGGCACTCTGCCGACCGTCAAAGCAGGCGGACGCGGTGAAATTGGGGCAAGCCGCGTGCAAGGACGTCTGCGATCTATCGTGCCGCGCCGCCTCGCTGACGTGGCGACTATGGTGTGGGGTCTGATCGGCTTCGCGTTGATAGTAGTGGTCGGTGTGACCT
The DNA here is from genome assembly GCA_050998515.1 of Verrucomicrobiales bacterium. Lineage (GTDB taxonomy): Bacteria > Verrucomicrobiota > Verrucomicrobiia > Verrucomicrobiales > V1-33 > JBPCQC01. The sequence continues at coordinate 19,773 of JBPCQC010000127.1, read as the reverse complement.
TGATCGCCTCGGTGTCAAACCGCCCGGCTACTGAAAAACCTCTCGAACCCGTGGCTGCGGTGGAAGTCACGCTTCCGGAGAAGGAAAGAGTCACTGTGAATCTCGCCGCCATGCACGGCAGGACCAAGAGCGGCTGTCAAGGCATCGCGGGGATGCCACCCCGATTGCGCATGGTTGGCAGCGACCTCTGGGAAATTGAAGAATCCGGCATCACTGCGTTGTATAACGAAGCCGGCCGGTGTTATTCGATTACCGTCGAGGTCCCGGTCGATGCGGAGATACACCCCATAGAGACAGTGGTCGCGCGGCTTGGATTCGCCATTGGCAGAATTACCGAACCAAATCAGCAGATCCTCAGAGCCCCTTGTACGGGCTCTGAGGATGAACGATGGTTGTGTGAAGCCACCCGGGGTCACGAGCTGGAAGGATTCTCCCGGCTGAATTTTCGGGCCGAAGGCGTGCTCCCGCCCGGCGAATAGGGCGGCTTCGCGGTTTTGAATTCAAGTGACCGGGATCAGGGGAGCCGTGTCTTCGAGTTGCAATGCCCTGCGAGGATTGCTGATCGTCAACAGATCGACGTCAGCAGCGCTCAGACCCATGATCGCAAGGTTTTGTCGCACCCGATTCATCGTGGCCGTCGAGCCGACGAGATGAGCACGGTTTGGACCCCACGCGATGAGGTCGTCGCCGATGTCCAATTCCCAACCGCCGAGCGTGTAGCGGCCCGGTCCCAGGCCGGCTGCGGAAATGGCATCGGTCACTGCAATGCAACGATCCAACCCCGCCACTTTGAAATAATTCGCCAGCGCGAACAACGGCACATGCGCGCCATCCGCGATGAAGCACAACCACAGCTTTTCGCTGAGGCCAAGCGCGCGCTGAATGATATTGTCATGACGGTGCAATTGCATCGGGCAGCCATTGCCCAGATGGGTGAACATCGTAAGTCCCGCATCGATGGCCGCGCGCAGTTGCTCGAGGGTGGGATCGCAATGGCCCGCGGAGACGACAAGGCCTTCGCCGGCGAGGAAGCGCGTGGTGGCGAAACCAGGATCACGTTCCGGCGCCAGCGTGACCAGCTTGACCAATCCGCCGCCCGCCTCGAGCAGGCGCTTCATCGTTTCCACCTCTGCCGCGCGCGCATGCTCTGCCGGATGCGCTCCGATATAGCCGGGCGTTTCGTTTAAAAATGGGCCTTCGACGTGCACGCCGACAATCACTTCACGAACCAGCGCATCCGCCTCTCGCAATCCAACGATCCGGCGCAAACGAGCACGCATGGTGTCAACGGCATCGGTGATGATCGTCGCCAGAATGTGTGTCGCGCCATTGGCACGCACTTGCTCGCAGGCGGCGTGCAGTGCATCGGCCATCAACTCATCGAAGTTGAAGTCGACCCCGCCAAAGCCGTTTACCTGAAGATCGAAGGTGATGGGCGGATAGGGTGGGGGTCTCGCTCGCTACGGGCTGCGTCTCGCGCACCGCATTATTTCGCCAGGATTACTCGGGCCGCATCGGCCGTCCTGACTTTCCATCCCTCTTTTGCAAACTTGTTTAATCCGGCTTCGAAGGATTCCTCGTCTGGGAAGGCCACACTCCCAGGAATCAGGATTCTATACTGTTCACTGCCTCCAACAGTGGCGGCTCGCGCCTCTCGCGGCTCGATCTGGAAAAATCCCACTAATCCTGCTGCTCCCAAGCAGAATGTGAGGACGGCGAATTTCGGATACGTTTTCATGTTTTGGTGTCGGTGTGGCTTTCAATGAATCAATGGCGGATCATGCAAGCAAAGCGGCTGACTCGATGTCGAGAAAAATTTCACATGCGGCATGCGTTCCCCAAGCCATTAACCTGGAGATCGAGGGTCATGAAAGAGTGATCATTTTACTTTGGATGAGTATCCTTGGTGTCATCATCGGCCGGCGCAATCAGGACCTGGAACGGCAACTCTTTCAGTGGCTCTTCGTTCCGTGCGGTGGCCGCGGCCGAGCCTGCGGTCTGTAGAGATGGGAAAAAGAGCGCCAATACCACGGAGTACATTATGATCGCGACCGCCAAAAAACCGAGCCATCCGACCCACCGACGTGGGAAAAAGTGGATCCACTTAAGGAAGTGTCCGTCAGACCGACTGCATCGTATATCCGGACGGAAACCCGGGCGGTTCCCACGCCTTCATCCCCGACAGTTTTGTGAATGCTCTTTTCCGCCTGTTTCTGTGCGTCAGTCATGACCTCGGCTTGAGAAGGCGGCCCCCATGTGACAAAACGATAAAACAACAAGCCGAAGGGAGCGAGCAAGCCTGCTGTGACGCACAACGCAAGAATCTTCATGATGATCGAGTCGGGTCAAGCTTCGCCGCCGATTCTTCATCCAGAAACAACTCACACGCGGCGTGCGTCTGAAGAATGGACGCAGGTACGTCTGGCGTGATGGGTCCTTGCACGGCGCCACGCACCGCTTGAGCCTTTCGTGCGTCGGGCACGGTGCAAACGATGAAGGCGCTCTTAAGCACCTGCCGGATGCTCATGGAAATGGCGCGGGTCGGCACATCAGCAAAGGTTGGGAACCATCCTTCTCCGAGTTGCTGACGGCGGCAGGCTTCATCGAGCTCGACGATGATGTAAGGCTGCCCGGTTTCGAAATCGGCGGGCGGGTCATTGAAGGCAATGTGTCCATTTTCTCCGATCCCGATGAAGGCAACGTCCACGGGACGTGGCAACAGCAGGGCGGCCACGCGAGCGCATTCCGCGGCCGGATCAGCTTCGCCGTCGAGGTAATGAAAAGCGCGCACCGGCAGCGGCAATTTCGAATGAAAGCGCTCCCACAAATAGCGCCGGAATGAAGCGCCGTGTGTGATGGGCATCCCGACGTATTCATCGAGATGAAAGACGGTGACCTTGTCCCAACGAATGTTTGGCTGGGTCACCAAGTCAGAGAGCATTTCGAACTGAGAAGCACCGGTAGCCACAATGATGGTGGCCTGGCCGCGCGTCTCGACGGCCAGGCGGAGGCGCGCGGCGCCCGCTTCGGCAGCAGCCTGACCCAAGTCTGTTTTGTTAGGAAAGACGTGGATGTTCATCGAGTAAAAGCAGAATAGGGAAACGTTCCAGCCGAAGCTATACACATTTTTCTTAATGCCCAAAGAGCGGCCCGAGGCCCGGCGAGACGATTGTGCTTCGGGCGGCGCCTGAGCCACACCAGCAAAGGGGCATGGTCGTCTCGCCCGTGGCAAAGAACTTCTTTCAAGATTTTTGCCACGGGCGAGACGCCCGTGCCCCTTTCTTCGTAGCAGCGACACTCTTGTCGCTGATGTGAATCCTGCCGACAAAGTCGCGCGCGATCAATTCGCCCTCGTTCAATGCCACGGGCGAGACGCCCGTGCCCTTTTCGGGAATCCCAGCCCGTCCAAAGCCACAGCTCATGATCAGGTTGCGCCTGATCCAATGCAGCCGAGATTTTCGTCAGGTATGATGAAATCGCATCACCCGACAGACCCGCGTCACCTATTTCTGACCCGGCGCGACTTCCTTACAAAGTGTACGCTGGGCATGGGCGCGCTGGGCTTTGGGGCCTTGGTTAACGAAGGTGGGGCCGCCGATCTCAACCCACTGGCTTCGCGAAAGCCGCATTTTGCACCGAAGGTGAAGCGAGTGATCCACATTTTCGCCAACGGCGGTCCCTCACACGTCGACACTTTTGATCCGAAGCCGGCACTTGATAAATGGCACGGTCAGAAGATTCCCAACCACCTGGGGACTGAACGCCCCACCGGCGGCGCTTGGAAGTCGCCTTACAAATTCACCCGGCACGGCCAGAGTGGCATCCCCGTCAGCGAGATTTTTCCGAACGTTGCGAAGCATGTCGATGAACTTTGCATCGTCCGCTCAATGCATGCCGACGTGCCCAATCACGAGCCTTCGCTGCTCATGATGAACTGCGGGGAATCGCGGCTGGTGCGCCCCAGCGTCGGAGCCTGGGTCACCTATGGTCTCGGCACCGACAACCAAAACCTGCCAGGTTTCATCACCATGTGCCCAGGGGGTTATCCTATCCAGGAATCCCAGAACTGGCAGGCCGGATTCCTGCCTGGCGCCTACCAGGGGACCTACATCGATACCAAGCACCGCGAGATCGAAAAGCTGATCGAAAACATCAGCAACAAGACGTTGAACCGGCTAACGCAGCGCCGGCAGATCGATCTCTTGCAGGAACTCAATCGGCGGCATCTCGAGCAGCGCGGAAACGATGCCCAACTCGAAGCGCGGGTGCAGAGCTTCGAACTCGCCTATCGGATGCAGATGGAGGCGACCGATGCCTTCGATATCAATCTCGAGCCCGAGGCCGTGCGGAAGCTTTACGGCGACCATGTCCAGGGCCGCCAATTGCTCATCGCGCGGCGTCTCATCGAGCGTGGCGTGCGTTTTGTGCAGGTCTGGCACGGTGAAGGCCAGCCGTGGGACAATCATGATGACCTCGCGGACAACCATCGGCGCCTGGCCAAGGAATGTGACCAGCCCATCGCAGCGCTGCTCACCGACTTAAAAGAACGCGGGCTCCTTGATGACACCCTGGTGATGTGGGGCGGTGAATTTGGGCGCACGCCGACCGTCGAGCTGCCCACCCCCGGCTCGAACGCCGGCAAAATCAACGGACGCGACCACAATCATTATGGCTTCACGCTCTGGCTCGCGGGCGGCGGCGTGAAAAAAGGCTTCGTTTTCGGCGCCACCGATGAGTTCGGCTTCAAGGCGGTCGAGAATCCAGTCCATCCCCACGACCTGCACGCCACCATTCTGAATTTGTTAGGATTCGACCACGAAAGTTTTACTTACCGGCACGCCGGCCTCGACTTCCGTCTTACCGGCTTCGAAGGAGCGCGGGTGGTGCAGGAAATTCTGGCGTGACGGGCAGGGCGAAGCTCGAGTTGAGCTGCGACTCCGATCAGGCGAAGCTCCCCGCGGAGCCATTCACAAGTTGAAGCGCCGATCACAGCCGCAATCTTTTGGCAAGCACAATGCGGGACGCACCAGCAGACGTTTCGAATTTCACTTCGTCGAAGATCGCCTGCACCACACCCAGGCCAAGGCCGCCGGCTTTCTCGGGCGAAGCGGCGCACAGCGGAGGAACGGTGCTGGCATCAATGCCTCGACCGTGATGTTCGAGGGTGATGACGAGTGCCGCGGCCTCGAGGGTTACGGTCCCGGAGACCTGGCCGCAGCACTCGCCATAGGCATGGCGGTAAATGTTCGTGAGCACTTCATCGATAGCCAGAACGATCAGGCCGGCATCCTTGTCGCCAAAGCCGGCGAACGAAGTCCAGGATTCGATAAATTGGCGGGTTTCCGCGATCTCGGCAGGTGAACAGTGGCCTGAGAACCGAGCGGGGGGCGCAGGGCGGGTGTTTCGCAGCCAGAGGATGGTGCAATCATCCTGGAAGGAAGCCGCGCCGGTGCCGAAGCGCTTCCAGGCGAGAGCCAGGCGATCGATCGGCGCCGATTCACTGCCTAACGTTTTTTCAAAAGCTTCGTCGCCGAAGTAAGCGCCCTCGGCACTTTTGCGTTCCAGGAGGCCGTCGGAATAGAGGAGCCATTCGCGGGCCAGGCCCAACGGCCAGGTTCGGCAGCCAAATTCGACCCTCTCGCTGATGCCCAATGGCGGGGCGGGTTTTCCTGCCAGCGTGATCCAGTCGCCTTCGACCAGCGCGCGCGGTGGGAACTGGCCCGCGGTGACGACATCGATCCGCATTTTTCTGGCGTCGAGGAGCAGAAAGGTGGCGGCTACGAAACGACCGGCATGCAGGAGCTTGCAGAGCTCATCGTTCAATTGGCTGACCCACTCAGCCAGTTCGATGCCGCGGAGCAGATAAACGCGGGTTGGGATCAACGTCGAGCAGCGCGCCATGTCAAGCGCCGCGGCCAGGCCCTCGCCGCAAACGTCGCCCACGCCGGCAAGCACGCGGTCGGCATCGATCCGGTTCCAGAAATAAAAGTCGCCGCCGATCTCACTGGCTGGTTGATAAAACGCGCGCACCTCGAAGGGGTCCAGCGATTCACCGGGGCGGGGGAGGAACGAAGCCTGAATCTCATGGGCGAGCGCGAATTCGCGCTTTGCGGCTGCTTCACGCAGCGCGGCCTCGTGGGCCTGCACGCGCACCAGCGTGGCGGAAACGAAACTCCCGAAGGTCAGGAAGATCTCCTGGTCGCTTCCATCAAAAACCCCGCGTTCACGGGGGTTGATCGCCTGCATGACACCGAGACATTCCTCTCCGTCGAGCAGGGGAATAGTGATCATGGCTCGGGTCACCAGACCGGTGGCCGTCGAAACCGAAGCGTAGTGGCGTGGGTCGCTCCGTGCGTCGGCGATGTTGTTCAGAAGGCGGGTCCGAAAAACTTCGGCGGCAATTCCCTCGCCGGGCGGCACCCGCAACGCTCCTGCCATGCCGCGCGGGCCGAAAGTCGAGCGGATCACCAATTCGCCGGTCGCTCGATCCGGCAGCAAGACCGAACAAACTTCGCAATGCATCACGTCGCGAGCGCGTAGCAGGATTTCGTAAATGAGCTCATCCGAATCGCCGGCGCGCATCAAAGAGCGGGCGACTTCGAGCAGCGCACGATGAGCGTCCATAAGCGGAAGACTCAGCCATCAACTGGGGGCCCGCCACAACAACGATACCTTGAAGGTGACGCGACGCCGCGTCTACCTCCGCAACGGAGAAAGCACCCGCCAAATGCGGTGATTCTCGCTGTCGCCAATTAGCACGGCGCCGTCGGCTTCAACAAAGACACCGTGCGGCCGCGCGAGGACACCCTTTTTGCCGTCTCCCACGACAATTTCCAATCGAGGCCGATGTTCCCGCGGATTAAAAACCGTGATGCGATGCCCTTCGGTGTCGGCAAGAAAGACCCGACCGTCCGGGGCCACACTCAAACCCTTGGGCCCATGCAGATCGCTGGTGATGACGTGATGGATGATGGCCGCGCGGAGGTCGAGACGGTAAACCGCGTTGCCTTCGCGAAGTGCCAGCCAGAGCGAACCGTCGGAGGCAAAGTCGACAGCGCGCGGGCCAAAGAGCGGGCTGCCAGCCATGGGCGCGCCGCCCGAAGGATTCTTTTTTTCTCCATTGCCGGCGATGGTCGTGATCTGACCCGATTGATCGATCCTTCGCAGGCGGTGATTGCGGATGTCGCACACAAAAAGATTGCCCTCTTTGTCGAACTGAATGCTGTGCGGCTCGTTGAATTGCGCTTTCGCTGCGGGCCCTCCGTCCCCCGCGAAGCCGGCTTTGCCAGTGCCGGCAAAAGTTGAAACAACGCCCGTTTTCATATCCACGCGGCGAATGCAGTGATTGGCCCGCTCGACGGTGAAAAGGTTTCCCGAATTGTCGAAACGCACTTCATAAGGCTCGTTGAGCTGTGCTTGCCGTGCCGGACCGCCGTTTCCACTGTAGCCCCGGCGCCCGGTTCCCACCACTGTCGTGATGACACCGGCGGCATCGATTTTTCGGATGGAGTGGTTGAGGGTATCGCAAAAATAGATCGCTTGATCCGGGCCGCGCACGACACCGAACGGGTTGTTGAGTCGTGCGGTTGTGGCTGAGCCGCCGTCGCCCGCGTAACCAGCCTCTCCAGTGCCGGCAATCAGATCGAGTTTTGGCGACCCTTCGACGGTCGTCGCGGCGACCAGGCAAAGAGCGAGGAGTGATTTCATCAAGGGGGATGTGCCTCCATGAGATAGTGAGTTCGAACATCGTCGATGATGAGGAAACCGAGGCGGGAGTAGAGACGCAGAGCACCCTGGTTGATTTTCTCGACGTGCAACCTGACTACCCGCCTGGTAACCCTGGCCTCGCCGAGCAACCGGCGCAGGAGATGGCTGCCCAAACCCATCCCCCGCCATGGCGGTAACAACACGAGATCTACTATAAAAATGACTCGCCGTGCCCGCTGGAGGTAGAGCCTGCCGATCGGCTCTTCATCGGAGCATACGAGCATAAATTCGACGCCCGGGAAGTCGGCGGCGTAGCTGCGCTGGCGGGCTTCGAAGTCGCTCTCGATCATCGTCGTTGCCTCCTCCGCAGTGCAGCCTTCCATCTCGGGATGACCGTGCCGCGCGCTGGCGAAAATCTCGAATAACAATGCCTCATCCGACGCATTCGCCGCCCTAAAGGAAAGCTCGGGAATCATTATCACATCCACAAGGTGACTCAGGCGTTGGCGCTGTGGCCGTCAAGTTCACAATTCCCCGCCGTGAACGATCACTCATGAACGGGGTGTCGATGCCAGGCAAGTTTGCGCTTGCGCAGGATCATCCCGCCTAAGTTTCCTCGGCCTCATTGATCGTAGTAAATCCGTGCGGGGTTGAAGACCGAGAGTTGGGGGTTGACGACGGTCATTACGGGTCGCAAAAAGTAAGGGGCACGGGCGTTCCGCCGTGGCATTGACCTGTTTCAGATTCTTGCCACGGGCGAGACGCCCCGTTCCCAGACTTTCTCACGGCATGCCATCCCGGGCGAGCATCGATTTTCTGCGCAATGATGCCCTCGAGACGTTTCATCGGGGCGACGCGCCCGCAGCGGCGGCAAAGCTGCGCGGTGTGATCGACCGCGGAGGCGCAGCTCTTGTAGACCGGCTGTTGTTGGCGGATTTTTTGTGGGCTGACTTCCGATTTAACGAGGCGTTGGAAACCTACCGGGAGACTCTGGCGGGTGTCGGGGACACCGTTCAAGTCCCCCTTCTTGCCGCCAAACGCCTTTTCAGCCTCGGCCGTTTCGATGCGGCTGCGACGTTTCTCGAAATTGCCGCAGCGCGACAACCTGATGATCCATCGGTTATTAGAATGCTCGCCGAATTGCGGGATCGACAGGATCGATTGCCGGAGGCAGAAGCTCTTTCCCGGGAGATGCTTGAACGATTCCCCGACGATGTCCGTCTGGTGCAGGCGCTGGCGCACACGCTTCGGCGGTCCGGGCGGTTGCAGGAAGCAATCGTTCTTCTCGAACGGCAATTGACCGAGCATTCGGGTCCCGAAGATTGGCGGTTGCGTTATGAGCTGGCTGTCTGTCGGGATCGCCAAGGCGATTACTCCGCGGCGATGCAGGCGCTGCTGGCGGCGAAGGAGCAGCTTCGGCCGCGCGCGCAAGATCATCTCGCGCAGTGGCATGCCAACGCCCGGCGCCGAACAGAGCTGGCCCGCCGCCTCGATCGGAGGACCCTCCTCCGTTGGCGGAACGCTGCGGGGCACCTCCCGTCCATCCCGCTTGCCTGGCTCGCCGGCCACCCTCGGTCAGGCACGACGCTGATCGAGCAAATTCTGGCCAGTCATTCGAGTGTCGTCACTACCGACGAGACCGGCGTTCTTCGCGGGCAATTCATCAAGCCTCTCGTTTTCGATGCCGCCACTACTGATGCTGCCTTCAGCGAACTGAATTCTTTTGATGCCGGCCAGATCCAGAACGGCCGCGACTTTTATTTTCGAGCGACAGAAGCGCATGTTGGCGAGCCGTTCGCCGGTCGCCTTTTGATTGAAAAGGATCCGCTGCTCACCCAGGACCTGGTGGTGCCATTGCGTCTGCTTCCGGAGGCACGGGTGCTCATGCCGCTGCGCGATCCCCGGGACGTTTGCCTAAGCTTCTTTTTCACGATAGTGCCATTGCATCCCGACAGTGCGCCGGCTTTGGACTTGATAACCTGTTCCGCTTCGGTGGCCTTAAGTCTCAAATTGTGGGCCTATTGGAGGGAAATCCTCCCGCAATCGTGGCATGAAATCCGTTACGAGACCCTGATTGGCGATCCCGTGCGCGAAATTCAGCAGCTTTGTCACTTCCTGGATCTCTCGGCGTCAGAAGAGATGTTGAGTTTTCACCTGCGCTCATCGGATCGAGGCGTGCGCACGCCCACTTATGGCGACGTTCGCCAGCCGCTTTATTCTCGTGCCATCGGACGTTGGAAGAATTACGCCCAATGGCTCGAACCGGCCCTCGGTCCCCTCGAACCCCTGCTTCGCGAATTCAGCTATAAATGATGGCGGAGGCGTTTCCGGGAAGTTAAGTCAACAGGCCGTCGAGACACGGAGTCCTTACCATGCCAGCCCCTCCGGCAAATGGGCAAGCCGAGTCTTTTCCGGAGGATTGAGCGTAATCAGAGAGAACTGATGCCGTGATGATTCAGCCAAAATCACAACTACTGTAGTGCCATGAAAACCATTTACGCCTGCCTTCTCACTTACACTGACCAAGGGGTCCGCAATCTGGGACAATCCCCGCAACGGGCTCGTGCCTGGCGCCAGGAAACCGAGGCCGCTGGCCTCAAAGTCACCAGTCAACTCTGGTTCGCCGGCGCTTACGACGGCCTCGTTGTCATCGAGGGCGACAACGAGGAGAAAGTCCTCGGCGCCGTCGCCAAGTTGGTGTCTCAGGGTAACGTGCGCACGCAGTCAATGCGCGCTTTCGATGCCGACGGGCTCTCGGCCATCTTGGGAAGTTGAGGCGCGCCTGAAAGCGCGTGCATCGTCGCCCCAACCTGCTTCACCACGCTATTGCCTGACCCGGGACCCGCGGATCGTGAGCCGCCCGAAACGCACTCTCGCTCCGTCCGACAACCTGGCTGGCGCCGATATGATCTTCGACGTCGAGACTGTGGCCGCGTCTGCGCAATTCCGCGCGGAGGCACTCCGGAACAGTTTCTTCGATGCGCAACTCATCTGGCCGCCACTGCTGATGAAACCGGCTGCCCTCGAGCATCTGCGTCACTGGTGATTCGAAGTTGATCGCCCGGACAATTGCCAGGACAACCTGGCTGATGATCGTCGGTCCCCCCGCTGCCCCGAGAGCCAGCAGTGGGTTTCCATTTTTCAATACAATGGTCGGGCTCATGCTCGAAAGCGGGCGCTTGCCCGCCACTATCGCATTGGCCTCGGCGCCGACCAGGCCGAACGCATTGGCGCTGCCGGGTTGCGCCGAAAAATCGTCCATCTCGTTGTTGAGCACAATTCCGGTCCCGGGCACCACCACCTTTGATCCGAAACTCGTATTGATGGTTGCGGTGCAGGCAACCCACCATCCGGCTTCGTCGGCCAGCGAAAAATGCGTGGTGTGGCGGCTAAAAATGTCTGTGGCGGCATTAGGTGGATCGCCGTGTTTTTCGACCGCAGTGGCACGCTCGCGGTCGATTCGCGCCGCGAGCGCGGCGGCGAACTCGGGTGCCATCAGCCCGCGCGGCACCGCGGCGAAGCCGGCGTCCCCCAGCCAGTGCGCCCGATCTGCAAACGCGAGCTTCATGGCTTCGGCAACGACGTGCACGAAATCGGCGCTCTCATCCCCCATGGCTCTCAAATCAAAATGTTCGAGGATGTTCAAAATCTGCGCCACGTGCACACCACCAGAACTCGGCGGAGGAAAACCGACTACGTCGTGGCCCCGATACCGAGAGCGCACGGGCTCTCGTTCCTTCAGCCGATAGCCGGTGAGATCAGCAGCCGTGAGGACGCCGCCATTTGCCCGCATCCAGGCGTCCGCTTTCGCGGCAAATGGCCCGTCATAAAACCACACGGCGCCGTGATCGGCGATCGAACGATAACTGGCCGACAGTTCGGGAAGACGGAGCTTGCCGTCATCCAGTTCGCGCAAAAATGCGGCGGCGGCCTCTGGGAAGCGCTCGAGTTCGGTGGTCGTGGCCCGCAGACGAGATCGAAAAATCCGATCGGGCACAAAACCGCGCTCGGCGATTTCGGCTGCCGCCAGCAAATGCTGTTTCAGCGGCTGGGTTCCGAAGTGTTTCGAGGCGTGGTCGAGAGCCGCGAGCGCTCCGGGGACCGCGACGGCGAGGGCTCCCGTCTGGCTAAGTTCGGGATCTGCTTTGCCATCACGGACGAACATGTCGCGGGTCGCGGCTGCGGGAGCGGTTTCGCGTCCGTCGAGCGCAACAAATCCGCCATCTGGCTTGCGGATCAGCAGAAAGAGCCCGCCGCCGAGGCCGGAATTGTGGGCATCGACAACTCCCAGCGTCAGGGCCGCGGCCACCGCGCCATCGACCGCGTTGCCGCCGCTTTTCATGGCATTGACCGCGGCCTCCGTTGCCAATGGGTGAACCGTGGCGACAGCCCCGTGGGCGGTTGCGGGCCCGCTCCGCGCCCGTTGCATCACCAATGGGCTGGCACTCATTCCAAGAAAATGACGGCGTTTCACAAACAAGAGTGGTTGTCGAAGTGAATACCGTAGCCGCAACTTCGCGACCAATTTTTAACGGCGACGCAACTCGCTCTCCGTGGCAGCGACACTCTTGTCGCTGAGTTTTCCTCCTTCGTAGCAGCGACACTCTTGTCGCTGAGAATTCGGCGACGAGAGTGTCTCAGTCGCAGTATCGCGAGCTTCTGTCTTGTCATTGGGATGGGAATGGCAAACCGGGAAGCTTGCTCTACTCTCCGCACGAAGATGTTCACGAACCCAGTTCTGGACGAGCGCAGTGCCACGCCCGACAGATGCCCATGCCTTCCATCCGCACCGGACTTGATGTGTTGGTTTCGAAAAATTTTGCGCCGCTGCGAGGTCTCAAGGTCGGTTTGGTCACGCATCCTGCAGCCGTCGATGCTCGGCTGCGGCATACCATCGATCTTTTGGCTGAAGCCGAAGGCGTGCACCTCGCCAGGATATTTGGTCCGGAACACGGCTTGCGGGGGCAGGCGCAGGATCTGGCCAGTGTGCCCGCAGAAATCGGGCCAGGCAACTCGCCAAAGCTTATCAGCCTCTACGGTGAAACTGTCGCGAGCTTGCACCCAATTTCCGAACACCTTTTGGATCTCGATGCCCTGGTGATCGACCTTCAGGATGTCGGGAGCCGCTATTACACCTTTCAAGCCACAATGCTCTATTGCCTCGAGGCAGCGTTGCCGCGTGGCCTGCAGGTCTTTGTCCTTGACCGTCCGAACCCATTAGGTGGCGTCGCTGTCGAGGGTCCCGGTTTGCAGCCAGGCTACGAGAGTTTCGTCGGCCCACACGATATCGCGACCCGTCATGGTCTCACCATGGGGGAGTTGGCATTGCTCTATGAAAATGAACGCGACATTACTGGTGGTGAGTTGCGGATCATCCCGTGTGAGGGCTGGCGGCGCGGCATGTTCTGGGATCAAACCGGCCTGCCGTGGGTGCTTCCGTCGCCTAACATGCCGACGATCGAGACCGCGTTCGTCTATCCCGGCCAGTGCCTGCTCGAAGGAACAAACCTCAGCGAAGGCCGCGGCACCACGCGGCCGTTCGAGTTGTGCGGTGCGCCGTGGCTCGATGCCACGAAACTGGCCTCCCGGCTGGACAACGAAGATCTGCCCGGCGTGATCTTTCGACCCGCCTGGTTTCGCCCCACCTTTCAAAAACACGCCGGTGTCGATTGCGGCGGCGTCCAGTTACACGTCACTGATCGCCGCGAATTTCAGCCGGTCCGCACCGGACTCTCCGTGCTCGCCGCTCTGCGCGAACTTTCCGCTGAAAATTTTCGCTGGCGCACCGAAACCTACGAGTTCGTCGACGAGCCCATCGCCATCGATCTTTTGTTTGGCAGCGACCGCGAGCGGAGCGCCCTCGAGGGAAGAAGGCCGCCCGGAGAAATCTTTGCGGCCTGGCAAGGTGAGGAGCGCGCGTTTGGCGAACGCCGCCGTGCGTTTCTGCTCTACGATTGAAAGGGTCGAATAAAGAATGGAGTGCCCGCTCAAAGGAGCGCCAGGCTCGCGAGACGCTCGCCCTCTTGTCGATAATCACGCACACCACAAGCGGGAGGGCGGGCCTACTGGCGAGCCGCAATGAATCCGTTCGGCTTGTCGGGTTCAGGAGAGCGCGCCCTCAAACGGCCCCAAGCAATTCCACCGGCCGGTAGCCGCCGCGCAAGCGAAAATAAAAGAACATACCTAGATAACAAACGAGCATGAAGGCTGGGAGCCACGCAGTGCGTCGAAATGTTCCTCTTTTGGCGGTGTTCTGAGTCGCGGCAACAAACTCCTGGTTGCCTTGGCTCAATTGCGAAACAGCGGCGTTATCGAGGCTGGGCGATTGGCCGAGCAACGATGGCTTGTCCGGGCCTTTGACCTGGCTGTGCAGCGGCGGGTTGGCCTGCAATCTTTTATCGATGTCGAAGTCTTGAAACACGCCCATGAGGGGAGCGCCGATGAGTCCCATGCCAAGTACGCCGACAGCGGATACGCCGTTCAAAGTGAGCGCGCCCCCTTTGGGAAATTGTTCGGACACCAGCCCCAGGGTCGTGGACCAGAGAAACGTTTTGCCGAAGGCATAGACGGTCGCCGCAAACACAATCGCCCAGCCAGTCATCCCGCTCAGCAGCAGCAAGCCGACGATAGCGACCACCGCACTGAGCACCAGCAGTCCAATCGGAGAAAAACGATGAACGATTGGTCCTGCGCCGAAACGAAGCAGCGTCATGATGACGGAGGTGTAAACGAGAATCCAACCGGCATACTTGCCGAGCTCGATGCTCAGGAGGTCGGGACTCCAGGTGTCGGTGCCGAGTTCCGTAGTGGCGAGCGGGCCCATCGTGAGCAGGATCACGATGAACATCGGCCGGCCGAGGGACCCTGTATAGAGGCCCATTGCCACCGCGACCGCGAGCGCCGCCCCGGCTGCGACCATCCAATTCACCGGCGCGCCGCCGAGTTGATAGACCGCTGCGACAAACAAGGCAGTGATGATAAAAAACCCAAGGCCCCCGACCTCAGTGAGCATCTCGCGATACGAAACGCCCGCCGCCACCCGCTCGTTAATCGGAAATTTTTTCGGCAAAATGAGCAGCGCATAAATCACGACCGGAATGAAACACATTCCGAATTTCACCCGCCAGTCGACGCCTTCGCCCAGGACGAGCGTGAAAATGCCGCCGAGCGCCATTCCCGCCGGCCAGCCCGCATGCAGGATGTTCAACCATTTCGCCTTGTCCCGCCGGAAAAGCGTCGCGACGACCGGATTAATGAAGGCTTCCACCGTGCCGTTGGCGATGCCGACAATGAACGTGCCCCAGTAAAGACGCCCGATATGGTCTTTGTCAGCGGTCAAAGTGAGCGCGATGGAAACCACATGGCAAACAATCGCGAAAACCGCCGTCGTTTTGTAACCGATGTAATCAATGATCAGGCTGAAAACGATGATGCTGATTGCAAACGGCCAGAGACCCACCCCGAGAATCTCACCCTTCTGAGCTTCATTGAGCCCAAACTCCCGCGCCAGCTCGCCGATCAATGTCGAACGGACACCAAATACGAATGACGTAGCAACCAGCGCAACCAGGCACGCCCAGAACAGGGGACGGTGGCTGTCGGCGGACTCGGAGGAAGTGGTGGCGGTCATGCAAATTGTTGAAACCGCGCCGAGTTAAGCAGGACGAGCCGTCACCTCAAAGCAGAAAGTTCGATTCTTGCCCGTTGCAGCGACACTCTTGTCGTTGATCTCATTCACTTCAGCCACAAGAGTGCCGCTGCGGATGCGCGCGAGTCATCCTGCCGTCGGGCGGGCCGGCCTAACTGCCCTCGGTGATCTTGAGGGCTGAATCGGCCGCCAACGTGTGCTAGGCTGGAGCTTTCTCCGTCTCGCCAATATGGACTGGCCGGTACCCGCCAATGGTTTTGAAGTAGAGTAGCAGGAGCAGGTAAATGACGGCCATGATGGTCGGGATGACCGAGTCGGCGACCAAAGTTCGCCGATCACCCGTGATGCTGGTTTCGTGGACGAGCCGTTCGTCAGGAGGCAATTGGGCAGTGGCGCCGCTGACGTCTTTGTCGGCCTTCTCCAATTCGACCCTCGCATCGGAGACCTTCTTTTGCACGTCACCCAGTTTCTTTCCATCCAGGCCATAAGATGGCTCGAAGAAGAGAAACGTGCTTGGCTGTGGGGCTCGATAGGCCTCGAATACCGCCGGGTCAGCCTTGTGTAGTTCTTCCCCGGCGAAGCGATCTTTCGCGTACCCCAAACCTGGAGACCCAATCAATCCCGCAGACATCATGCCTAGGCCGCCCATGATTGAAATCGCGATGGCGCCGGTGCGCGGGAAGCGGTCCGAGGCGACTGCGAGCATGGTGGGCCAGAAGAACGTCTTGCCGACCGCATAGACGGAAAGCGCCAGCAATGCGCCGATGAAGGTGTTGATTCCACTCACAAGATTGAGACCGATGGCGGCGAGCACTGAGCAGACCACCAGGATACCAACCGGCGAGAGACCAAGCCGTTTTTCAATGAAGTCGGCACAGAAACGAAGGCTGAACATCAGCAATGAGGTCCAGACAAAAAGGATCTTGCCCTCGGCTGAGCTTAAAATATTTCCCGTGATATTTTGAATCCATTGGTCAGTGCCGAGTTCGACCGCACCGACAAGAACGTGGGCAATGAAAAGAATGAACAGCATCCAGTGACCCAACGAGCCTCGCGTGACATAGGCCACCCCGGCCAGCAGGACGATCCCCACGATCCAGGCAAACACATTCCATGTTCCACTGATGAAGAATTCATTTCCGGTGACCCCCTGAAGAATGGGGCCAAGCGAGACTTTGATAAAAAGAACGAGCAGGAAGCAGGCGATGGCAGCGCCGAGAATGCCGACATCTTTAAACATCTGCCCCAGGCTGAGGCCCTTTTCAGAAGCTTCGGATTTGGGAAAGTGCTGGCCGAAGAACATCACCCCGTAGATGAGGGTGGGCAGCAGGAAGAGGGCGAGTTGAATCTTCCAACTTATCTGGAACTGATCGTCCAGCACCCAGCCTGCGGCGCCACCGATCACCAGTCCAGCTGGCCAGCTGGCATGCAGGATGTTGAGGTAGTGGGTGCGATTGTGTGGAAAAAGCGTGGCCACAAGAGGGTTGGCCACGGCCTCGAGCGTCCCATTGGCCACCGCAAAAATGAAGGTCCCGATGAAGAGCAGGTTATAGGCCATTTCCTTCGCCATGCCGGTATGAGGGGCGAAGGTGACGAAGGCCGAGAGGATGTGAAAGAGAAACGCGGCAACGACGAGCTTCCCGTAGCCGATCTTATCCGCAATGACGCCGCCAATGATTATTCCGAAACAGAATCCGGTAAATCCAGCGCCGCCAATCAGTCCCAATTCCCCGCCCGTGAAGCCGAATTCGCGGCCCCAGTTGTCGAGGATTCCGCCGCGAATGGCGAAGCCGATTCCCGCGGCCAAGATGGCCATGAATCCGGCCCAGAGGAGCCGGTTGGCGTTGGTGGTGACGCCGTTAGCTTGTACGTGGGTCATGGTTGGTTCGAATGTAGAGGTTTAATGTACTGGAAGCGGGGCGCATTATGCATGGCCGCCCTTTTTCACAAAGGGAAAAAAGCGGAAAAGTGGGGGGGGTAACGCTTGCGGCGAGCCTAAGCCTGCATTCAACCGGGCCGGGGTCACAGACCCCGGCTACAGCGCGTCACAGACCCCGGCTACAGCGCGTCAGCTTTGTAGTAGCTCTGAGCTCTGGATTGCGAACTGCCCGCTTCAGCGAAGCCGGCTACAACCTAGCCCAGCAAATGCTCGATGACCATCTGGTCGAGTGCCTGGTAATCACGAGCGGCGATCAATTTCTGCGCGGCTTTTTCGTCGAAGTTGCGCACTTTTTCGACGAGACGAAGAAACGTGCGGCGGCTGTTCACCAGGTGGTCCATCCAGTGCTCCTCCTTCGTGGTGCGGAAGGGGTGGACATCGAAGCAGACGAACTCTCCGTTTTTGCCGTAGGCATTGCGTTCGAGCACGCGCACTTGATCGAAGGCGCTGCGCAGATTGGTGCAACCGAACGGCCGATCCTGGTCGTACTTGAGGCCGTTCTGGTCGTTGAGGTGGAGCGACCACAACTTTCCGAACGCGCAGGCGAAATCGATTTCGTCCGCGGGATCGATCCCGGCCAGAATGGCATGCGCGCTCTCGATGAGACAGCCGACGCGTTTTTCGTCGCGGGTAAGCTGCGCGATGGCCAGCGCATGACCGATGGTGGGCAAATACGCGTGGTCCATCGGCTCGTTCGGCTTCGGCTCGATGGCGAGGCGGACCTTTCGATCATGCGCCAGCATCTTATCGAAGGCTTCCACGAGCCGTTCGATGCTGCGGCGCCCGTTTTTGGCCTCGCGGATGTAGGTGCCTTCGCGCGCCAGCCAAAGCACGAGGATATCCGTGCCCAACACTTTCGCTATATCGATAGCGGTCAAGCTGCGGTCTATGGCGTACTGGCGATGCTTCGGGTCGTTGCTGGTGTAGGCGCCGTCGACCGTGTTCGGGTGAAACCAAAGCCGGGGCGCAACCATTTCAGCCGCGATGCCCTCGCCATCGAGCCGCTTCTTCAACGCCTTGGCCTCGTTCAAAATCTGCCGGTGACTCTTGCCATCGATGTCCGGGACCGCGGCGTCATCGTGAAACATCATGGCGTCAAAACCATGCTTCTTGAGTTGGGCCAGCTTCCAGTCGAAAGGCCTGTCGGCGCGGGTCGGCGGCCCATAGGGGTCCTGGCCGGGACTGAGATTCCAGGGACCGAAACAGAATTTGTAAGAGTGCGCTTTAGCCATCGCGTGCCGAGCGTAGCCAGCGTGCTGAAGGTGGCCAGAAAAAATGGCAGGGCGGCACACAATGGCTTGAAACGCTGGCGAAGCCACGCGTGATGGTCCACGCTTTGACCATGCACCGGGATTCCAGGCCCAGCTATTGGAGTCGAAGGGGTTCGGCGGCCGGGCCGGCCATGCTACGCTGTCTGAAGGCGGATTCAGTGGTCTTTCCCTGGCGCTCGAGCCGTTTGATTGCTGTAGTTATGATGCTGGCGTGGTCGGCGGCGCCCCTGGTGGCGCAGGTTCCGGCAGCTGAATCCGACAAGCCCGTGTCACTCGGAATCTGGCGGAGCATCGATGGCCGCACGCATCGGCTGCCCGTAGCCAGCGAGACCTCGTCATCGAGACCCCCAGCGGACCCAGCCTCGCGGCTAATCGCGACCGTATTCATTTTTGCGATGCCGGACTGTCCCGCCGCCAACCGCTATTGGCCTGAGATCAATCGTATCGCAACGGAGTTTCCCAGATGCCGCTTTTTTGTTGTCCAAGTGGACGCGGACCTGACGATTGCCGCGGCGCAGCAGTTCGCCAAAGATTATCAAATCGCCGCGCCGGTGCTCCTCGATCCTGAGCAAAAACTGAGCCGCAGCCTCGGCGCAACGATGTCACCACAGGCCGTTGTGGTTTCCGGCGCAGGCAAGGTGCTGTACTGTGGCCGGATTGACAACCGCTTCGCAGCTTTCGGCAAGGAACGACCCGCGCCGACAAAGCGCGATCTTCGCGAGGTGTTGCGGGCAGTTTCGAAAGGCCGGCCGTCGCCGCACGAGCACACCGAAGTGATCGGGTGCCACTTGCCGAGATAGAGGGATCTACCGGCGGGCCGCCGCTGAGACCCATCGACGGGCCGTCGATGCCACCACCTGCAGGGGCCAGCGGCACCTGCGACACATCGGCGGAAGCCCAGCCTGTCGGACTTTGGCATTTGTGGCGCAGGCAACTTGCCTGTGCGTACCCCGGCCATCCTGGCCGGCCACCCGGTCTCAGGCAGGATGCCTGAAGTACGTGCAGGCGAGACGCCAAATACTGTTCACTTAAGTGATTTCCACCTGTAAATTTCTTTTCTCAGTCACGGGCTTGGCTCCCCTTTTTCGCACTGGAAAACTGCATTTCGGTTTCTTCTTGATCGTGCGCTCTTTGCTTTTGCCTCTGCTGCTTACCGCTTTGCTCGTTCCAATGTTGACAAGCATGGCGCCGAACACCGCCGCGCGCAC
>JBPCQC010000091.1:0-50540 GCA_050998515.1 Verrucomicrobiales bacterium | reverse complement strand
ACAGACTCGCCGTAGGCGAGCCTGAAGCGCGGCGCGGGGGCGCATTGATCTGCGACGCATCGCAGACGGTTGCCCAAAAAGCTCAATTCCTTTATCGATGCAGCTCGATGAACGGCGCCGCCTCCCGAACAGAAACTGGAAATGACGCTTTTTGCACACTGACCCCCATTTCCCATTTTCCCCATTTCCCATTTTCATGAGCACCTTAAACCGCGACTCAATCACCAAGCTCAAGGAGCAGCGTGACAAGATCAAAGCTACGCGAGATAAGCTTCGGCATGAGCTGGCAATCCTGCGCAACTCAACCGCCGTCGTCACCGAGGATCACTTCAATTTGTGGATGAAACATGTGGCTCCCAAGTTTGATCTGTCGGTACCGCCGAGGGACATCATCGGCCACATTACCTATCGGTCGGGCTGCCCTGTGCCGGAGTCCACTCCTCGTTTCCTCCACACTGGCTATCTCTCGATGCGACAGCACGAACGGACTCTGCACGCCGCTGGCTACGTGCCTCGACCTGGGACGGTGATTCTCGATTTCGGATGCGGCAGCGCCCGCATTACGCGTTTTCTCGGTGAGCTTGCCCCCGACGCCCAGGTCTTTGGATGCGACATCGATGCAGCAGCCATTGAGTGGAACATCAACCATCTCTGCGCCAGCGGCCAGTATGTCGTCTCAGCTGTTCAACCGCCTCTGCCACAGACGATTCCGATGTGTGATCTTATCCTCGCGATCTCGGTATTTACTCATTTGCCTGAGCCAATGCAGAACCTCTGGCTTGCCGAACTGAGATCGCGGCTGAAACCTGGAGGCTATCTGCTCGCTACCTTCCACGGTGAAGCATTCGTTCGTTTCATCCCAGCAGCGCAGCGCGCGGACTTCGAGGCGAAGGGCTATGCATATGCCAATCTCGGACTGACCGAAGGTTTGCCCGGGTACTATCAATCGGCCTTTCACAGCGCGGATTACGTGCGGAAGCATTGGGGATCCGGCTTCGCCGCGTTGCATCACGCACCTGCGGCCAACGGCGCGCAGGATGTCGCTGTGCTTGTTAATGAATGACCAGGGTGACCACAGCACGTCGCGTTCGGCGGAGTTGCGCTGTTCGGCCTTCGATACGGTGTTGATCTGTGTGCGCGAGGCACTGGGTGCAGGGAGAGGCATCGCTTTCAGCGTTCGAATGTCGAATCAACACTCTTAACCTTGGCTTTGCGACTCCTCGCGCACGCCCGTAAACTTTTCTGTCGGAACGGCCGCCGCCGTGCCGACTATAGGAAAAGCGAAGTATGATCTCTCCCGAACGGTCCCACGAACTCCTGCGCGCCTACGCGGCCACCCGTTGCGGGACCGCGTTCCGGGAACTCGTGGCGGGTTGGACCGGCATGGTTTACGCCACTGCCCTGCGCGTCGCCCGCGGTCAGGAGACGCTGGCGGAGGACATCACGCAGATCGTTTTTTCACGTCTCGCCGCTGCGCCCGAAAAGGTGAAAGACGCCCGCGCGCTCGGTGCATGGCTGCACGCCGCGGCCACTGGCTTTACCCTGGATGCCCTGCGCCTTGAGGCCCGCCGGCGGCGCCGGGAGGAGACTTCGCAACATCTCATTATGCACACGCCAGAACCTCCTGCGCCGAACGCCGGGGACGGCCGGCACGAACTCGCTCCGGAAATCGATGGCGCTCTCAGCAAGCTCCCGCCGCAGGACAGCCAGCTTCTCCTCATGCGCTTCTGGCAGCAGCAGGACTGGCGCAGCATCGGACGGAATTTCGGATTGAGCGATGACGCCGCGCAAAAGCGCATGAACCGCGCGCTCGAGCGCCTGCGCCGCATCCTCGCCCGGCGCGGCATCACCAGCACCGCCGGGGTCCTCTCCGCCGTGCTGGCAGGCACCGTCCCTCGCGATCTGCCCGCCGCCACCGTCCTGAAAATCATCTCCGCCACTCAGGTCTCCACCGCCACCGGTGCCGCCTCCACCGTCCTAACCACCGTCGTCATGACCACAAAAACGAAAGTCGCCATCGCCGCCGCCGCCCTCCTCCTCGCCGCCACCGCACCTATTGTTTACCAGCAGCAGCGGATTGCCGCCCTGCAGGGGGAAATCCAGTCCCTGCAGCAAAGGGCGCTCGTCCCTGCCTTGAAAAAGACTCCCGTCGCTGTCATTGCGGAGGGAAGGGGCTCCGCTCATGCCGTTCCTGCCAAACTCCAGGACTTTCCCGATCCCCCTTCGCCGGGACGCTCCAGCAGCTCCGGCCCGATGATGGATAAAGGCGGCCCCATGGACTCTGACGCCCTGAAACGCGGGCAAGTGAAGGAAAAGCTCGCCGCTCTGCGAAAGCGCCTGTCGCTCACGCCGGAGCAGGAGACGAGAATCGCTAAAGCGCTCGAATACGGGCAGAACAAAACGAAGATTCTCGACAACGATACAAAGGTTATCAGGGCCACTTCGGACGATAAAAAGAAAATGGCGGACGCCATCAGCGCCTCCCTCACCGCCGACCAGCAAAAGGAATACGAGTCCTTTCGTGCGGAAGAGAAGGCCAATGCTGTGGAAGCGGTCGCGAACCGGGAGCTCTCGAGGCTGCAATCCATGACGACCCTCTCCCCGGAGCAAAAGGATCAGGCCTTTGCCGCCTTCTCAGAAATCGCGTCAAGGGAGTCCATGCAGGACCTCCCGGAGCCCGGCGGGGATCCGGCTGCCATGAAGGAGGCCGTGGACGCCCGCTGGGCTGCCCGCCAGGAAGCTCTCGGTGCCATTCTGACACCGGAGCAAATTGCCATCTACCAGCAGGCCGGCAACCCCTTCGTCGCACGCGGACCCGGTGGCTGATCCAGACCGCATGCGGGTGATCCTTGAATTCTACACCGCCAATTCCCTCGCGTCCGGCCACGATCAAATTGAGATGCCTCCTTCGGCACGTTTGAGTGCGCGGAGACGTTCTACAACACCTTGTACCATGAGGTTGTCCACGCGGTTGGCCATCCATCGCGGCTCAACCGCGAGAACCCGGCTCAACCCGCGGTGTTAGGCTCATTTTGTTGCAGAGTCTCATGGAGTATTTGGACAACCACCAGTGAGACACTGTTGCCACTTTTCGTTGCCACTCCCCTTTTCAGAAGTGCATCATCTGTGTAACTCGTTGATTATCAGAAAGAGTGGCTTGGGACGGAATCGAACCGCCGACACGAGGATTTTCAGTCCTCTGCTCTACCGACTGAGCTACCAAGCCCTGGCGCCCGCTTTTAGCGAAGGGGTAGTGAAGCGCAGGGCGGGCATATTTCAATTTCCAATTTTCAGGTCTGGGAAACAAGGGCTCCGTCGCGGACCGCATAGATGCGCTGAGGGATGAATCCCCGGTCGAGCCAATCCAAATGGGTGGCGGTGATGAGTTGCTGAGTCCCACTGGGCAAAACGCGAAGCAAAGCGTTGCGGCGAGTGGGATCGAGTTCGCCGAAGATGTCGTCAATGAGCAGCAGTGGCGGGGTCGACCGAAGATTTTCGAGGAGGCGTGCTTGAGCCAGCTTGAGGGCAAGCGCAATGGTCCGCTGCTGGCCTTCAGAGGCGAAACGACTCGCTGCGGAGCCATCGAGGAGAATGGCGATATCGTCGCGATGAGGGCCGACCACCGTGACGCGGCGGCGGCGTTCCTCCTCGCGCGCCGCTGCCAGGGAGGCTGTGAAGTCGGCTCCGCTCCCAGGCTCGAAGCAAAATGTTAGTGTTTCGTCGCGCTCGCTGACCTGCCGATGGGCCTCGGCTGCCCAAGGCGAAATCGCCCTAACAAGGTCTCCTCGCAAGAGTGTGAGCACCTCCCCATGCTCGACGAGGAGGCTGGTATAGGCCTCGATTTGCCTGCGATCAGCCGGGTCGGCTTTGAGAAGACGATTGCGCGAGCGAAGCGCTTTTTCGTAGTTCAAAAGCGCAGGGCGGTAATCGGCATGGGCCTGGGTGCCGAGAAAGTCGAGATAACGGCGTCGTGCGTCGCCACTGCCGCGCACGAGTTGAAGGTCGTCGTTGCCCATCCAGACGAGAAGCCCGCTCCCAGCAAGGTAATCGGCGGCCTTGGGAATGCTGGCGCCATCCCGAGCGAGCTCTCTTTTGCCGCCGCGGTAGGTGAACTGAAGACGATGGGATCCAATGTCTCCGGAGACCCCGAAACCGGTCTGGCCGAAGCGAACGAGGTCCTCGAAGCTTGTCGCGCGCGGACTCTGGAGACGAAGCAGCACGCAAACCGCCTCAAGGAGGCTGGTCTTGCCTTGGGCGTTATCGCCGACAAAAACGGTGCATCCTGGCGACAGCTCGCAGGAGAACTGGTCGAAACAGCGGAAATCCCTCACCCGCAAAGCAGCTAGATGGGCGGCCGATTTCGGATCCTGGATCTCGGAGTGCGGATTTCGGGCCTCCATCAGGTGGGAACTTTGAGCAGAGGCCGGGTTAGTTGAACTGCAAAAAATCCCCCGGCAGCGGCGCCTCGGCTTCGACTTTTCCAAACGGCTCGCTGAAAACGGCGAGTCGCTGGGAATGCAGAGCGTGGCGCGGCAGGACGAGACGTCGGGCCAGCGATGATGTCCATCCGGTCTTGATAAATTCGAGATAGCATCGCTCGTCGGGGCCGTAAATCTTGTCGCCCACAACCGGGTGACCGGCGTGTTGAAGGTGGGCGCGGATTTGATGAAGGCGGCCGGTGTGCGGTCTGGCGCGCAAGAGGGCAAACTCGCGGCCGCGGTGCTGTGATCGCGTCAGCACCTCAAAAGCCGTCACCGCGCGTGCGCCGCTCCGGTGAATGATTTGTTTCAAATAAATTGCGGTATTCCCGACATTTCCCTGGCGGATAAGCGGCGCATCGACCGTGAATTGGTCGCGCTCCGGCCATCCCCAGACCAGCGCAGCGTATTCCTTTTCGACCTTGCGGCTCATCATCGCTTTGCCAAAAGCACTCGCGGCGGCCGCATTTTTTGCGACCAAAACAACGCCGCTGGTCTCCCGATCCAGCCGATTGATGATGGATAGGCGCGCGCCATTGAGCAAGTCGTAGGCCAGCAATGCGTTGAGAGCGTCGAGCAGGGTGGGCGGATTCCCGGGTTTGGCCGGGTGGACCTGGAGTGGAGCCGGTTTGTCGACAAAGATAAAGTCGGGCGTTTCCTCGAGCACGCGGAAGTTGGCGTTGAACGCTGCGGTCCAGAGCGTGGGATCGCCGCGGAATGCGGTGTGCGAGGCGGTGAGACTTGACCACGCCTTGACTTGCCCATAAATGGCCGCTTCCACCGAGTCCACTCGGAATGATATGTCGTCCAGCCTCGAATACCAGCAGACGCTCGCCAAGGCCTCGAGTCTCGCCGGCACCTCGCTTCACACCGGGGAAAAGGTGACGCTGACACTCTGCCCGGCCGAGCCCGACACAGGCATTCGTTTTCGACGGGTCGATCTCGAGGATCAGCCGTTTATCGAAGCGGTCATTGGCAATGTGCAAACCGTCGAACGAGCCACCACGCTGGCCAAAGGCGGGGTGAAAGTGCATACCGTCGAGCACGTCATCAGCGCCCTGACCGGCATGGGGGTGGACAATGCCATCGTCGAGATGGATGCGAACGAACCCCCGATCGCCGATGGCTCGGCCAGCCCGTATGTCGATTGCGTGAAAAAGGCGGGCCTCACGCAGCAGGAACAGTTGCGCAAGACTTTTGAAGTCCGCGAGCCCATGCACCTCGAAACAAAAGGCGGCAGCTTCATCACGATTGTTCCCGACAAAAAGTATCGCGTCTCGTGCACCCAGGCTGCCGCCAATGGCCGCTTCACCCAGTTTTATTCGACGGAAATTACGCCGGAAATTTACGAACGCGAGATTGCGCCAGCACGCACGTTTGTGCATTACGAGGACGTAAAGCCGTTGTTCGACAAGGGTCTCATCAAGGGGGGCAGCCTTGAAAACGCGGTCGTCATTCGGGACGATTCCGTGCTCTCGAAAGAGCCGCTGCGCTTTTCCGAGGAATTTGCGCGGCACAAGATCCTTGATGTCGTTGGCGACCTCATGCTGAGCGGCAAGCGCATCATGGGACACGTCATTTGCATCAAGCCCGGGCACGCCACGAATACCGCGATGGCCCGGCGGCTGGCTGAAGAATACGGGCGGGTTCTTTCCATGGTGCCCCCAGTGAACCTGCCCACCGGCGAAGCAGTGCTCGATATCGTCGAGGTAATGAACATTTTGCCGCACCGTTATCCATTCCTAATGGTCGACCGGGTGGTCGGCTGGCAAGGAGAGGCAAAGTGTACGGCGGTTAAATGTATCACGATCAACGAACCGTTTTTCCAGGGCCATTTTCCAGGGCATCCGGTGATGCCCGGGGTGCTTCAACTCGAGGCCATGGCGCAGGTGGGCAGCATTCTCATGCTGCGCCGCGAAGAGAATCAGGGAAAAATCGGCTACTTTATGAGCGCGGATCAGGTGAAATTTCGCAAGCCGGTGATGCCTGGCGATACCCTTTTCATTGAAGCCGAAATCATCAAGGTTCGGCGCAATATCGGTCAGGCCCGCTGCCGCTGCATCGTCAACAACGAGACCGTCAGCGAGGCCGATATTATGTTCAGTCTTTTCGCGCGATGAGGCAAAATGGTTGCGGTGGTGGCCATGTGTTCCTGGTAGCGCGATAACCCATCGCGCCGCCATATTAGGCGGACGCCTGGGTCAGCGTCCCTGCTGCGCGAAAGGTAGGGCGCGATGACCCATCGCGCCGAGTCGTTTTGGCGGACGCCTGTGGTCAGGCGTCCCTACCTTACGGCCAGCGGCCGATGCCGCCGAGGGCCGATGCCGCCGGACTATTTCACTTCGGCGCTTAGTTTTTCGCGCAGCCCGTCGTCGACGGCGGCGTTCTCGACGGCGGCGCGGGCCGCCTGTGGGTTGAAGTTTTTCCAGGCCTGAACGGTGGACTTCATCACAGAAAGACGCTGATCGCTGTCTGTAATGCTCGAGGCCCAGGCGAAGGCGCGTTCCGGATCGCTGGTGTTGATTTTGGAAACCAACGCGGCGGTCGCACCGTCGCGGCTGGCACCGCTTGGGAGTTGCGAGATCCATTCCGCGGCGCCGATGGCGTCATACTGAGCCCAACTGTCTGCGACGACCTTCACAGCCTGGTCGCGCATTTTGCCATCGGGCAAACCGGCCGCCCAGGCACCGGCTTCCGCGGGCGCCTGCCCGGTCCAGGTGCGCGCAACATTCGCTGCGGCTCCCGCCACGGCATCGGCGCCTCCCTCGATGTCCGCCGCTTCATTCGAAAGCGGAATGAGTTGCTCGGCCGCCTTGCGCGGGTCATCGGCGGCGGCGGCGGGCAGGATCGCCGCCATGGCCCGAAGACGATCGGAAGCCGGGAGGGTCGCGGCCCATTTTTCGGCGGCGGACGAATTGTAGCGGCTCCACGAACTGGCGAGGCCTCCCAGAATATTGCCGCGAAGCGTCGCGTCCTCGATCCGTGCCGCCGCGGATGTGGCGGCCTCCATGTCGGACCTTCCCCATCGCGTAAAGGCATTGCTCATGGCCTGCTGGCGCGCGCTTTCAGATTCGAGCTTCGAGGCAAACTCGAGTGCCTTCTGCGGGTCCCGTGCTGCCAGGACGCCAGCGATGCTTCCCAGTGCATTATTGTTCTCGTTGCTGGGTGGAAGCGAGTCGATTAGAGCCATCGCCCGATCGAGATCGGCCTCGGCGAGGTTGCCCGCCAATTGCCGCACCGCGAGGGCGCGCTCTGCCTCAGGAAGCTTTTCCGCCCAGTCGGCGGCCTTGGCTGGATCGTCGTAAGCAATCTGACTGGCCACTCGATTGATAACGTCGGCTCGCTGCTGTCCGGGCGGCATCAGATTGGCGATTTCCATGCCGCGTTCCGCATCCATGGAGTACATATTGCTCGCTATCCCGGCTAGGGCGGCCGTGCGCTCGGAAGGACGCTCGAGGGTCTGCGCCCATTTGATCGCGCCATCCGGGTCGCTCTGCCCCCATTGACTGGCAATAGTGGAGTGGAGGAGTGCGCGCTCTCCAAGCGGCTGTTGTTGCGCCAACTGTAGCGCCAGTTGCGGATCTCGCGAGGCGACCTGCCCGATGGTTGTTTGCAAAACTTCGCGCTGGAGTTGCGCTTTGGGCAGCGTTTGCGCCCAGCGCAATGTGGCCTCCGGATCCTGGTTGGCCCAAGCGCGGGCCACGCTGGTCAAGAAGCTCCTTCGCTTGGAATCGGTGGGATAATTGATGGCAAAGGCGGCGGCTCCTTCCGGGTCTCGCGCCGTCCAGGTCGAAATAACTGATTGCCATGGCCACCGGCCGCCCGGGACTTTGTGACGCTCGAGCAATGCCATGGCGCCTCGGGGGTCGGTTTCCGCCATTCGGGAAGCGATCGACTGGAGGGCCTGATCGCGCCATTGGCCGGAGAACTGGCTGAGCGCCGATTCGGCTTTGGCGGGATTCGAGGTCGCCAACTGGCCGAACACTGCATCGATCGCAGTCCATCGGTTGTCACTGCCCATCCGTAAGGTAAAGGCGAGCGCATCATCTGGAGCAATTTCGGCCCAGCGAGAATAAGCCACTTGCTGCGCCATCCACGCGCCACTCCTGCCATAACCGCCGCCGGCTCGTCCAAGGTCTTTCGCGAGCCGGGCTACTTCGGCCGCGGGAAGTTTGTCCATCAAGTCCACGAGCCAGGCCGACGCTCGAACGCTGCTGCGACTTTTGCCCACCATGGCAATAAGCGCTTCCGCGGTCATCGCTGGTCCGTCGTAACGTTGCGACGGCGCGGGCGGAATGTCGCTTAAAGAGACGTGCGTCGTCTTGACTTCGCCAGGCCCTGCGGTTGTCACCGCCAGTTCACGACCCTCTGCGGACACGGGTGCTGCCCTGGGCAACGATCGAAAACTCACGTTCTTGCCGAGCAAGAATCCCGCCACACCAGCGCCAAGCGCCAGTGCTAATGCCAACCCGGCCTGCGAGAAGCGACGTTTCATGGCGTGGCGAACATAAGCTTCAAGTTACTCCCCTGGCGAGAAGGAATGTGCCTGCGTCGTTCGTGTGGTGGTAGCTCTGTGGCCTCAGAACACCGCGGCACGTACGCGTCGATGCGATGAACTTCGGAGATTGAAACCTCGACTACTTTCCATCCGACTGCACATAGGCGGCCAGGTCGCGCACTTCCTGCTCATTGAGCGCATCGAGCAATCCTTCCGGCATCCACGAGTAGGGTTGGGTTTCGACTTGGGCGATTTCGGAACGTTCGAGCACGCGAAGCTCGACCACTGATTGCAGGCTGAGGGTTTTCTCGTCTTCGCGCGAGACAACTCCAGCGAGAACGTGACCATCCTTGAGCGTGACGATAGTCATCTGGTAGTCGCGCGGGACCGCAGCACTCGGATCCACCACGTGCCTGACAAGATAATCGAGATCTTTGCGGCCTGACCCGGTGAGATCGGGTCCCAGTCGCCCGCCCTCCCCAAAGAGGACGTGGCAAGTCGCGCAGACACGCGTGAAAATCGTCTTGCCGCGCGAAATATCCGCCTCCGCCGAGGCACCGGGGCTGAGCAATTCTTTATATCGTATGATCTTTGCCTCCCGGGCGGCGTCGGACGATTGAATGCTGCCCCAGACCTTGGTGAGCAGGGCCTTTAGACCGCCGCCTTCGAGACGGGCGACGAGTCGGGCATGGGTGCCAGTCAGGTCTTTGCGCGGGATGTTGCCAACCGCGATGGCTTCCAATAAAGCTCGCGCCAAGGCGGGACGTGAGCACATCGCATCGAGGGCGGCTTGCTTTTCCTCGAGGGAAAACGTGGCGTAGGAATCGATGATGAGGTTCGCGCTCGAGGGCGCGCTGGCGATGCCCAGGCCGCGCAGGGCGGCCAGTCGGAGTGCCGGGATGTGCAGGGCGTCGACGAGCAGCTTCGGCAAATCCTCGACACGGGCCCGAACGAGTCCTTCCAGAGCGGCGGCCCGATGGTGGTTTGGCAGGGCAGCATTGTGAACATCGGCGCGCAGGCGCTCGATGGTCGCCGCGTCACCGAAGGCCACACTCAAATCCAGTGCGGCGTCGCGCACGATTGCCGTGGGATTCGAGAGCAACTGAGCAGCGGTCTCCGGCCAGCCTTGCGGTGCCGGCAAATTCGTTCGTCCTCGCAATCCAGCTTGTGCACCCAGGACGATGTCTTCAGGGATGCCGCCCGGCTTGGTCGATTCGGCGAGCAGACGGCCGAGCGCATCTCTCGCCTCGGGGTCGTCGATTTCCGCTGCGATGCGACGTGTCATAAAACGTCGAAGCTTGGGAAAAGCACAGCTTGGAAGAGCACCGGCAGCGTGATCCCAATCCGCGGCGACCAGAGGTTCCAGGCCATACCACAGCTCCAACTGCAAGGTATTGTCGGCAATGTCCTCGCTGCGTTTCATCAATGCCTCTCCCAGCCTCCAGCGCAGTCCGGGCGGCACCCGTTGAACGAGTGCCGCCAGGTGCAATCGCACCCGTGGCTCCGGCTCTTCCTCCGCCATTTTGAGCAGGCGCGTTTTTTCGACTTCAAGAAGGTCGTAGTCCTCGCACATGAAGCGGGCGGCCCAGGCGCGCAGGGGGCCGTAGGGGGAATGCGACGCTTTCATCAGCTCGTTCGGCGTCGCCAACGCACAGGCCTGCAGCGTCCATAGCGCTCGCAATCGAGCGGCGGGCTCCGGAGCATCAAGCAGCTCCCGCAAGCGAGAGATCGCGCTCTCGTCCAGCATCGCTTCGCCAGTCGTCGCGCGTTCCTGGAGCAGGCGCCGAGCGTGACGCACCCACCATTCGTTCTTTTCATGATGCAGCTCCGCCAAATCCCGGTCAGATCTTTTTCCAAGATTCGGGTTGGTTTTCTGCGAGTGACCGAGGCCGTAAACAATCTTGTAGATTCGACCGCTACTGCGATGAGCGCCGTCGTCGTCATGGCATTCGCCGTGGTCGCACCAGTCGGAAAGAAAAACCGCGCCGTCCGGGCCGTACACGAGACTCACGCCGCGGAACCACGGATTATTTGATACGACGATGTCCCCCATGTGCCGGCCGATGAAGCTCGATGCTTTGGGCTCGACCTTCTCCCAATTGACGCGCCGACCGTGCGTGTTGCACATAAACAGCTCACCGCGATAGCGCTCGGGCCAGTTGTCTCCCTGGTAAATCATCAATCCGCAATGCGAATGGCCCCCGCCCAGTTCGTTGGTCGCGTCGCGGCCCTTGTCGGCTCGGAGCCAATCCTGCTTCCAATCACCACTCGATGGATAATGCGTTCGCTCGGCGATCATTTTGATTCTTTCATAATCATGAGGCCGGCTGCCTGCTCCGAACATCCTTTCATAGAGCGCGCCCGGAATTCCGTGCCAGAGGTGGCCGTTGACGTTGCCTGAAAGAAACATCTCACCTTCGGCATCCCAATCGAAACCCCACGGGTTCGTCATACCGCGAAAGACCACCTCGAACTGCCGGCCCAACGGGTGATAACGCCAAATACCCGGCTCGATGAAGGTGCGCTCCTCCGGACGCGTCCCCGGCTTTCCGACCAGTGACGGCGTGGTGATGCCGTGGCGGCCATACAGCCAGCCATCAAGGCCCCAGGCCAGACCATTGACGACGTTGTGCCCGCCTTCAATCGTCCAGCCCTCGACTAAAACCTCGGGCTCTCCGTCTGGAACATCGTTGGCATCTTTGTCCGCAATAAAAAGTAAGTGAGGTGAATCGAGCACCCACACCCCGCCGAAACCGATCTCGACACTGCTCAGGTGATGAAAACCGGTGTGAAACACTTTGCGTTCGTCGGCAACACCATCGCCGTCCTTGTCGCTGAGAATAACGATGCGGTCCTCGCCCCTTTTTTTCCATTCTTGATAGCTGTAGGCTTCGCAAACCCAGATCCGGCCGCGGTCATCGATCTTCATATCGATGGGCTGGCGCACGTCCGGCTCACCGGCAAAAAGCGTCGCGCGAAAGCCCTCCGGCAGTTCGAGCGCCTTCACCGCCTCTTCCGGGGATGGGGGTGCCTGACCAGCCTGCTGTGTGTCGCGCGGCTGATAGGCGTCGCCAGGATCAAGCGCCGCCTGCCCGCAACCGCAGGCGAGGACAAAAGTCAGAAAACACCGGGAGAATTTGCTCATCGAGTGCCGAGCATAGCGAGAGACTCGCTTCTCGCCACCATTGGCGGCAGCGACACCCGTGGCAGCGACACTCTTGTCGCTGGAGCGGCCGCCCTGGAAATCCACTGTGCGGCCCGAGGGCGGGCCGTCTCCAGGTGCTTTCCTTCAGCTCGTAGCAGCGCCACTCGTGTCGCTGGGGTTGTGTTCCGCTCGTAGTAGCGACACTCTTCTCGCTGCCACAGCCTGCGGCGAGTATCTTAGCCGCCGCTGCGCCTCGAATTTCCAGTGGAGAGAAGGCTCAATCGATGCTATCAGCTTTGCGCCATGTTTTCCCGCTCATCTCTTCGCTGCGCCATTCATCTTCTGTCATGTGGGCTTTTGCTCGCTGGTGTGGGGACCCTTTCAAATTGCACCAGCCCCGCCAAGCCCAGTTCCCGAGGCGCCCTCTACTCGATTAACTTTGATCCGATCGCGCATCGCCCCAAAAATCCGTCCAACGTGCGCGTGAAAATAAGCACCGGTGCGCAAAAGCTTTATGTCGTCGAAGGCGATCGGGTGCTCATTGCCTCTCCATGCAGCGTCGGGATGGCGGGACATGAGACGCCACGCGGCAGCTTTCGAGCTTACAACAAAATCGCCCACAAAAGGTCCGGCTCCTACGGCTTTTCGATCGAAGGCAGCCATATCCGCGGCTGCAAAGCCAGCCAGGCCCGCGGCCGATACGTCGGATACCCGATGCCGTATTGGATCGAGTTTTCTCCCGCTTACGGGATCCATTGCGGTTACATCAAGCCATACCCGTGCACCCACGGATGCGTTCGTCTGCCGAAACGGGTGGCCCCGAAAGTCTTTGCGCTGGTCCCAACGGGTACGCCGATCCTTGTCGCGACCTCGCATGCTGAAGATGCTACGGTTGGAAAATCGTTGCCGCGTTTTGACGACACCACACTTCCTGATCCGCCGGCGACCCGCATCGTCAGCCAAAGCATTTTTGAAGACCACGCTTATCCCGGCAAAATGTTCGTCGATTAATTGACTCGGCGTCCCTGCGCTTTTCCAGCCGTGAAATTTGACGCCGGCGTTCGTAGCCGGCCTGGATCCATGTCCCCTGCCGCCACGCCGCCCAAACCGAAGAAGGTGAACGTCCGCACGCCGGAAGTGATGGAGCGCGTGCAGGCGCAGGTCGAGTCGCACTATCGCAGCGAGATCGTCGAGAAATTGCGAGAACGCGGCGGCGTCCTGACCGTCGGAAATACAACGCTCAAACTGGCACGACAGTTTGGGTTTTGTTACGGGGTCGAACGTGCCATCGACCTGGCGTATGCCGCGCGGAAGGTTTTTTCGGAAAGGCGAATCCATCTCATCGGGGAAATCATCCATAACCCGGAGGTCAACCGGCAACTGCGCGAGATGGAGATCGAGTTTCTGCCTAATCCGGTCCCTGAGGAGTGTGTTCGCCAGCTTGGGCCTGAAGACGTGGTGATCGTGCCTGCCTTTGGCGCGGAAACCCGCACCATGCGCCACCTCGAAGAACAGGGCTGCACAGTGGTCGATACCACCTGCGGGGATGTGATGAGCGTATGGCGCCGGGTCCGGGATTACGCCAATTCCGGCTTCACCTCGATCATTCATGGCAAAGCCCAGCACGAAGAAACCCGAGCCACCGCCTCGAGAGCGCAGGGCCCCAACGAAACCGGCCGATATTTGATCATCCTCACCCTCGCCGACTGCGATTACGTCTGCGAGTACATCCGCCAAGGCGGTGACAAAAAGGCCTTTCTCGAGAAGTTCGCCAATGCCCACTCTCCGGGATTCGACCCTGATACCGATCTGCACCGGGTCGGCGTGGCCAATCAAACCACCATGCTGAAAAGCGAAACTGAGGAAATGCAGCGCCGCCTCGCCCAAGCCATTGCAGATCGAGATGGACCCGACGCCGGAGGCAAGAACTTCGTTTTTTTCGACACCATCTGCGGCGCCACGCAGGAACGCCAGGACGCACTCTTCGCCATGCTCGAGGAGCCGATGGACCTCTTGCTCGTCGTCGGCGGCTACAACAGCTCGAACACCAGTCACCTCGTGGAAATCGGGGTCCAAAAACTGCCCACTTTTTTTATTCGCAATCAGGAAAACCTCCGCTCGCTCGAGGAGATCGTGCACTTTGATCTGCACTCGAAAACTGAGAAATCAAGCTATGCCAGGACATTGTTGGGAAAGGACAAGGCTGTCATCGGCATCACCGCTGGCGCCAGTTGTCCGAACAACCTCATCGAAGAAACCATCTTCCGCGTTTTCGAGTTGCGCGGCGTCCCGCGGGAACAGGTTCTGACGGGGTGAGGCAAAAAGTCAGAATTCAGAACGCGGAGCGCAGAATTCGAGCCAGCGCGCTGGCGCTCGAGGAAACCATGGTGGCACCGGCGACGCGCGCTGACGAGACAGTGCCCTTGAAAGCCATCGGCGAGTCACCGAGCGCACCATTGAACGCTTTCCGGTTGCAGCCCCCTGGCGTACCGCTATTTTCCTGACCCGCTTCACCAACCGAGGGCGGCCCTGTTGGTCGGGTCCCGGAGGTTGGGAAACCTCCGCTCCAGTCGCGCCTCCAATCTGCCTCGATAGCTCAATGGTAGAGCAGTTGACTCTTAATCAATTGGTTCCAGGTTCGAGTCCTGGTCGAGGCACTTTCATTTTCAACGGGTTATATGGATTCTTTTCGAATCATAAAGCGCTTTATGGGAACACGGCTCGTGGGAGCTCCGCGCTTGATCAGCAGGGCGCTCTCATTCCAGCGGACTGTTCGTGAACTGAATGCCTGCGTAGCAAACTCAATTTTGTGAAATTCTTTCTTGCGTTTAGGTGAAGGTTCCGCCAAAAATGCCGTTGCCATGCGATTTATTTCTTCTCTCTCACTCAGGAAAGCTTTGCTGGGGTGCACTCCGCTCGTAGTTTGTTCGTCTATTCAGGCGGCAATTTCGGTGGGGCTAGCGAATCTTCCCCAGACTTTTGACGCTCAGCCCGGTGCCACCGAGTGGTCTACCACGACCGCCGGAGTGGGAACCGGCGCTGGCGCGGTCACTGACGATGCCACAATGGACGCCCTGATCCTGCCTCTCATCGGGGCGGAAATCTCGGCGCAATTGGGAATTAATGCAGCCGCCATTGCCACCAGCGGTTTTCCCCGCTGGAGCGACCTTAATGACAATCTCGAAACCCCGCCGACGGGTGTGGCCGCGAACGTGTTGATGGCGACGCTCCAGAACAATACCGGTCTGGCCGCAGGAACGGTGGCTGTCAATTACGATCTTGCAGTGGCAAACACCCCCGCCGAGGATGCGATTCCTGGCCATCGGGTTTATTACAGCCTCACTGGCGCCGCCAACGATTGGGTGCCGGTCGGAAACTTTGGTACCGCGGGCCCAGTGAATGTCTTGCTTCCTGTGGGCAATTGGGCTGCGGGCTCTCAAATGTTCGTGCTCTGGGCGGACGATAATTCACTCACCAATCCCGATGGACTATATCAGATCGACAACGTCATCTTCAATGCAGTGCCCATTCCGGAGCCGTCTCTCGGACTGTTGGCCGTCCTAGGGAGTGCGATTCTTGGTCTCCGGCGTCGCAGGCTTTAAGCCCCTCGGAACTTGATTTTGAAAGCGACCAGCCTTGATGGCTGGTCGCTTTTTTTCGTTCGGGTGGACCCGTGCTCCGGGTTATATGTGGGATCGAAGGTCCCTGTGTTTTATGGCAGAACCGCCCGAGGCGCCTAACGATCCCATTGTTGTCCGCCCTGCGATCCCGGGGGCGACCCCGCGTCAGAATGCGCTCGATGCCTTTGGCCCTCACCAAAAAAGCCGAGGGCTAAGCGGATTCAAGCGCGCATCTACTGCTGCACTTGAGGAACCAGCTCAGACAATCGGAGCCGAGCAAACGCCGAAGACCGCCGAGA
Organism: Verrucomicrobiales bacterium; assembly: GCA_050998515.1. Classification (GTDB taxonomy): domain Bacteria; phylum Verrucomicrobiota; class Verrucomicrobiia; order Verrucomicrobiales; family V1-33; genus JBPCQC01. The sequence goes on along the minus strand of JBPCQC010000091.1, from coordinate 34,500 downwards.
TGCCGGCCGTGGAATTAGGCGCAAGTTCGCCTGCGGCTGTGAGCGTCGGGGCCGGCAAGGACGGGCCAACACGCCGGGATGCGATCATCGCGAGCGTGGCGGGATGGGTGGACCGCTACCAAAAGTTTATATCTGCCCACGCCAGACAACTGCAGGAGATAAACATCCGTCGCAAGGCGCCCAAGCTGTCCGAGGAGAGCCGGGATCGTTTCGCAGGTAATTGGAGTGAAGTGGCCGCCCAAGGCCCCCCGCCACCCCGCCCTCCGCGTCCTCTCAGCCGCACCCGCGCGTTTTTCCTAAACTGGCCGGTGACACACTGGATGTTTGCCGGACGAAGACTGGATCGAGTCATCGCCGGGGGTGTGCTCGTGCTGGTGGTTGGGATCCCCTCGGTCTGGCATCTCGTGCGACACGCGCGCGATACCCCCGCCACGGCCCCCCCTCCTCAACCGCCGGAACCGAAGCAATGGGACGAAATTTCCGCCGCTTGGGAAGTGGGACAGAAGTTTCTCGCTGCCGGCGATTGGAAGGCGATGGCTCCATTTGTAAGGAAGCGTGAGGAGACGGAGCGGCGAATGAAAGCGTGGTATGAGAGATTTCCGCCGTTGCCGCGTGAGGACGCTTCTCTTTTCACCGCCGAAGTTTTGCCGCGCCGGGTGATGCTGTACGTCGAAGCCGCGGAAAAAACCGAGCCCCACGTGCTGACGCTGTTGCGTGAAGGCTCGATCGGGAGCTACGCAATCGATTGGGAGGCGTCCTCGGGATGGCAGGAAACCGACTGGGCCACACTTGCTCCCTCTAAGGATCTGATAAAACTCCGAGCCATCGCAAAAAAAAGCGATTACTACAATTTCGGATTTGCCGATGTCCAGAAGCACTTCGGAGTCCGGCTGACGTTGCCTTTTTCGGAAACGGTGCTCTACGCGTATGCTGCCCGAGGATCGCCCATCCATAGTCAGCTCAAAGCCCAGTTGGGCGCAGTTCCCTTTGCCGCCGGTGAATTCCTGGTGCGAGTACCCCTGGATTTTGCTGCCCATCGGCAAGTCGAGCTAATGGAACTTCTCCAGATAGGGTGGTATCCGGCCGTCGAGGAGCCACGCACCGGGGTGGGCGACCACGCTCCCTAGGCGGCGCGATGGGTCATCACGCCCTACCTCTTTCGCGCGACGAGGCCGTGCGGGCAGACGCCTGACCGCAGGCGTCCGCCTAAACACGGCGGCGCGATGGGTCATCGCGCCCGGCCTTTTTCGCGCCACGCGGCCGCGCGGGTAAGGACGCCTGACCACAGGCGTCCGCCTAAAGTTGACATTGTGAATTCATCGTCGCATTCTGCTGCCCGCTTGGCCGAGCCTTCCCAGCTTTTCTTCCATGAACACATTTGGTTTCTTCCTCAGACGCCTGGCCTGGCAGTTTGGCCTCAAACGCGAACGCCAGCGTTGGGGGGCGGTGAATCGAGAAACCCAGATTCTGAGCGAGGCGGAAGACCTCTTGGGGCGGCTGGCCTGGCGCGATGTCAGGGAAATCGATGAGATCTCGGGAGAATATTGGCAAATCCTCGATCTACACGAACAGCAGGAAAAGTTGCGGGAGCAAACCCGTCAAACCGACCTTCGTTGTGAGTCGCTTAAAGAGGAGCTAAACGACAGGCAATGGCACCACGATCAGACGATTCTGCGGCTCAAGGAGCGCAAAGCGCAACGGATGGAGGAAGGACTGTGCATGATGCGCGAGATTGAAGAACTCAAGCAATGGAAAGAGGGAACCAAGAGGAAATTCGGCATTCTGAAGGCCAAGCTCAAAGTGGTGCGAAAACACGAGGGCGAAGCGCCCAACCTTGGCACCGAGATTGAAAAGACCAACTCAGCGTTAACCAAGCTCAAGGAAGACTTCACCCACGACCTTGGTGAAATTCAAAAGAAAACCGATGTCATCGAGGCGATCGAGAAAGAGGTCGAATCTCTCGAGCATCAGATGGCCGCCGCAAAAGTCAAAGCCAAGGACGACACCGCGCAACTCGCCAACGAAGTCGGACATCTCTCGAAGGAAATCGCTGAATTCTCCGCGAAAATCGGTTCGCTCGAGAACACCAAGACCGAATACTTTTTTCAAGTGGGCCATTTTCTGAGCAACAATCTCGAGAGCAGGAACCCCGCGATTCGGGCGGTTTTGCGGAAGCATCGTCCACTCGTCGCGCGAATCGCTTATTTTCGGCGTTCGATTGCCTTCAACCAAAGACTGGCGCGGCGGGCGCGTCCATGAGCATCGAAGAGCGTGGCTATTTGCTGAAGCATCAAGCGCACGACGCCGCCGAGTTGCTATGGCGATGGCAAGCGGCCGCGCGGAACGCCGGATGGAAAGTAACGGTGATTCATCAGGCTGGCCGCTTTCCGGTCATCTCGTGTCAATCACCTGCTGGTCCGAAGACCCCTGGTCTTTATATCAGCAGCGGGATCCATGGCGACGAACCGGCGGCGCCGTGGGGATTGCTCCAGTGGTTCGAAACCCGCATTCGAGCCCTCGACGACCACAACATCGTGATTGTTCCCTGCCTGAATCCAGCCGGCCTGGCGGCAAACACTCGGGTCGACGGCGACGGCATTGACTTGAATCGCACTTTCCATGATACGGCCCACCCGTTGGTGGCCGCGTGGCGAAAACTTCTTGACGGCCGGCAGTTTCGACTGGCGGTGTGTTTGCATGAAGACTATGACGCGCAAGGCATCTATGCTTACGAGTTGTTCCAGCGCGGGCAGTTGCCCCTGGCATCGCGCCTGCTAGGTCCCGTGGAAAAAATCATCGGCCGCGACCTCCGCAAAAGCATCGATGCCCGTCGAGCGACCAATGGCATAATCCGGCGCTCGCGGATTCCCCCGAAACTGCCTGGCTATCCTGAGGCAATCGCCTTGCACTTATCCTGCTCGGGCCACTGCATCACCTTCGAAACCCCTTCCGAATTTTCACTCTTCCTGCGCGTGAAGGCCCATCAGACCTTTCTCAGGGCTGTGGGACGCGAGGTTTTCGGGGTGGCGGGTGGAGATTGAGTTAGAAATTGGCACAGGCCCTTCTCTACGTCTAGACTCCAGGCTTCCGAAAAGATTTGACCGCGGATTTGACGGATATTTCAGTCGTCCGTGTGATCTGCGTGAGCTTTCCCCACCTCTTCCATGCCGACCCTCTTTACGCGCATCATCGAAGGCGAAGTTCCCGCACGGTTCGTCTGGCGAGACGACCATTGCGTCGGGTTTCTGACCATCGCGCCCATTCGGCCGGGGCATACGCTGGTTGTGCCCCGGTTGGAGATCGAGCACTGGGTCGATCTCCCACCCAACCTCGCCACGCACCTGATGCTGACGGCGCAGAAAGTCGCGCGCGGCATCAAGCTCACGTTTCCCTGCCGCAAAGTGGGCTTGATGATCGCCGGGCTGGAAGTACCGCACGTCCACCTCCACCTCACACCGATCGACGAAATTACGGACATGGATTTCGCCAAACAGGACCATGACCCGCCGGTCGCAGTGCTTGATGATGCGGCCGAGCGCATCCGTTCCGCCCTCGAAGCCCTTGGGTTTTCCGAGGCGACCGGACTGCCGGCTTGATTGACGCTTTTCATTCTCGTGATTAGCGTCGCCTCCAGCTCATGACTAAAAAAGGGATCATTCTCGCTGGCGGCGCCGGAACGCGGCTGGACCCGCTCACTCGCATCGCCTGCAAGCAGTTACTGCCCATCTACGACAAGCCGATGATCTACTACCCCCTGGCTACCCTGATGCTGGGAGGCGTGCGGGAGATTCTCATCATATCGACCCCCAAGGATACCCCGGCATTCGAGAAACTGTTAGGCAACGGCCGGAATCTTGGGCTGTCTCTGCGCTACGCCATCCAGACGGAGCCGAAGGGAATTGCTCAGGCATTTCTGATTGCCGAAGAATTTCTCGGAGGCAGCGGAGCGGTCCTGATCCTCGGAGACAATATTTTCTATGGGAAGCTCGACTTTTTTCGACAGGCCCTGGCTCAGGAAAAGGGGTCCACCGTTTTCGGCTACCATGTGCGGGACCCGGAACGGTTCGGTGTCGTCGAATTCGACAAGGATGGCAGGGTCATCAGCATCGAAGAAAAGCCCAAGCAGCCTAAAAGCAGTTACGCCGTCCCGGGTCTGTATGTTTATGATGACAGCGTGGTCGGGCGGGCGAAAAAACAGCAACCGTCGGCGCGGGGCGAACTCGAAATTACCGACCTCAACAATAGTTACCTGCACGCTGGAGAGCTGCATGTCCGCTTGTTGGGGCGCGGCATCGCCTGGCTCGATACCGGAACGCCGCAGAGCCTGCTCGAAGCCGGCAATTACATCGCCACCATCGAACGGCAGCAGAATTATCGCGTCGCCTGCCTCGAAGAAGTCGCCTTCAACCGAGGTTTTGTCGATGAGCCACAATTTCGGGAATTGATCAACCAGACCCGAAACCCGGACGATAAGCGGTATTTGGAGATGGTGCTGGCGGAGAAAAAACGTTAACGGTGTGCGACCAATGCTCGACGTCATCGTTGTTGGGGGCGGACCGGCCGGATTGAGCGCAGCTCTGGTCCTGGGCCGGTGCCGGCGCCAGGTCCTCCTGTGTGACTCCGGCAAACCACGCAACTGGGCCGCCCGGGCCATGCATGGATTCATCTCCCGGGACGGAATCGACCCCGCCGAGTTTCGCCGCATCGCCAGGGCGGAACTGAAGCATTATCCCAACGTCACCCTGCGCGACATCGAAGTGTCTGATGCGAAACGCGACGGGAATCACTTTGACGTCCAATTAAGCCTGGGCGAAAAGATCGAGGCGCGAGTTTTATTGCTCGCCACAGGAAAGATCGATGTCTTGCCGGAGATCGAAGGGGCACGAGAGTTCTACGGTCGAGGCGTTTATCATTGTCCGTATTGCGATGGCTGGGAACACCGGGATGAGCCGCTGGCGGTGTATGGCAACGACGGTTGCGCCATCGAACTGGCGAGTGAACTGCGCTGCTGGAGCGCTCAGGTTGTTTTATGTACGGACGGCCCCGCAAAGGCGACCCCTGCGCAACGCGCCGGCCTGAAAAAGCAGGGCGTGCGTATCATCGAGCAAAAGATTGTCAATCTCGCGGGCGGGGATCAGGATCGGTTGAAAGGCATTCACTTCGTTGATGGTTCCAAGCTGCCCATCACTGCGCTTTTTTTCTACCCCCATCAGTTTCAACATTCTGATTTGCCCGAAAAGCTTGGCTGCTGCTTCACCGGGGCTGGTGCGGTGCACTGTGAGGGGGCAGCCGCTGTCAACGCCCCCGGCGTCTATGTAGCAGGCAATATGCGCAGCGAGCTGCAGCTCGTCATCATGGCCGCCGCCGAAGGCACCGAAGCGGCTTTCGCCATCAATACGGCACTGCACGAACAGGATTGGGGTGAAATTGACGGGAAAGCGTAGGCGGGAAGACACCTCGCCCGCGCTCGAAGCGGCGCGGCTCGGCAGAAGCCTCGCCCTACCAATCGGCATGCACTGCGGCTCGGTAGGGCGAAGTTCTAACTGAGCCGACTTTGCCAATCACAGGCAGCGCGGACTCGGTAGGCAAAGGTTGCCCGCCACGGGTCCAGAGTCCTGCCTTCGCCACGCCGGGCAATCGGTTTTCTTGCAAAACCATTGGCGCGGAGTTCTTTCGTTCACAATGGACAAGCTTGTAATTCACGGCGGGAGGTCGCTCGAAGGAACGGTGCAAATCAGCGGATCGAAGAACTCATCGCTGCCGATTTTGGCCGCGACCCTGCTGACTCGCGAGCCCTGTGTCATCCGCCGCGTTCCTGATCTGAGTGACACCAATTACATGACACAAATCCTCTCCCGCCTTGGCGCCGAGGTCGAACGCGCCAGCGGTACGGTTATGATTCGGGCGGAAAACGTCACCGACGAAGCGCCGTATGACCTGGTGCGAAAAATGCGCGCATCGATTTGCGTGATGGGGCCCCTTTTTGGAAGGCTCGGTCAGTGCACGATCTCACTCCCTGGGGGTTGTGTCATCGGGGATCGTCCGGTCGACATTCATCTGCGCGCGTTAGGAGAACTGGGCGCCGAGGTCGAGATGAAGGGAGGCAACATCCGCGTGCGGCGCGCCAAAGGCTCGCAAGGCAAGGAGATCAACATGCGCGGCAAACAAGGCTCGACCGTACTCGGCACCGGTAACGTGATGATGGCCGCGGTGCTGACTCGCGGCACCACGATCATCGAAGGCGCCGCGGCAGAACCGGAAGTCGAAGACCTCGCCAGTTTCCTCAGCAAGATGGGCGCAATCATCGAAGGCGCCGGAACCCCGCGCATCGTCATCGAAGGGGTCAAGGAACTGCATGGGGCGGAACACACCGTCATTTCGGACCGGATTGAGGCGGGAACCTTCCTCGTGGCCGGCGCGATCGCGGGGCGGCGCGTCACTTTAAAAAAAGCGAACCACCACCATTTGACTGCCGTCATCGACAAGCTCCGAGAAAGCGGATTCGAGATCACTGCCTCGACCCGCGAGATTACCATCCGAGGATGCTCACAATGGAAAGGCGGCATCTTTCGCACCGCGCCCTATCCCGAGTTTCCCACTGACATGCAGGCGCAGTTTTGCGCCCTCTACACTTTGGCCGAAGGCGTCAGCGCGGTTACGGAGACCATCTTCCCCGAGCGGTTTATGCATTTGCCGGAACTCACCCGCATGGGCGCCCATACCATACGTGACGGCGCCACGGCAATCATCACAGGGGTCGAGAAACTGAGCGGGGCGCCGGTGATGGCAAGCGATCTGCGGGCCTCGGCGGCCCTGGTGCTGGCCGGGTTGCGCGCGGACGGCCCCACCGAAGTCAATCGTCTCTACCATATCGACCGGGGCTACGAAAACATAGACGAAAAGCTCATGGCGCTGGGAGCGGAAATGGAACGCGTCCAGGTTTCGGCCGCTTGAGCAGGATGTCCTACCCGCCCGCAGCGACGCGGACCAGTTCGAGCTTATCGCCATCTTTCAACGACGTGTTATCGAATTCGCGGGCAAAAAGCGCACGCCCGTTGTGTTCGACCAGCAGGCCTTGATGGCTGAATCCAAGTGCCGCCAGCAATTCGACAAGTGTCGTGCCCTCGCCGACTTCACGAGTTTTACCGTTGATGAGAACAGTCATGCGCTCGCAGCCGCTGCGCTCGAGAGACTTTCATCCCAATCTTTCCATACCGGGTCGAATCCGCGCGCCCGCAGCGAGTTGGCAACTTGCAGGGCGGAACGGTGATCGGAGATCTCGAATTGGGCGGTGGCCCCGCCCGCGGCGTGGTTATGTTGATCAATCTCGACGCGGCGGCCTTTGACCGTGAGGTGCAAATCCGAGCGCCCTTCGCCAGTATAGCCACCCGGCTCAGTATGACTGCCCGCGCTCATCAGTGTCACGCCTAACGGAACAACCGCATCGCGCAACGCCGCCGGCTCGCGTGTACTCATCACAATGCCAGCGTGCGGAAAACAGAGCCTGAAGGCGCACAGCATCTGGACGAATTCCCGATCCGACACCATGTGACCGGGAACAAAACCGCCGGCCGCCGGTCGCAGGCGTGGAAAGGCGACGGTGAATGCCGCCTTCCAGCAGCGCTTCTGCAGATATTCCAAATGCGCGGCCAGGCTCAGCGCCTCAGCACGCCATTCCCGCAGGCCAAAGAGAGCACCAATCCCAATGCGCCGAAATCCACCCGCGTAACCGCGTTCTGGACACTCGAGCCTCCAGTCGAAATCCCTCTTCGGACCGGACGTGTGCAAGGCCGCATAGTTCTCGCGGTCGTAAGTTTCCTGATAAACAACCAGAGTTTCAGCTCCCGCACCCGCCAGTGCGGCATAGTCGGAGGTTTCCATCGGTCCGACCTCGATGCCAAGGGAGGGAATACGGTCACGCAGCGCGCGCAGGCAGCGTTCGAGGTAACCGCTCGAGACGAACTTGGGATGTTCGCCTGCCACCAACAAAACATGACGAAAGCCCTGCCCGACGAGGTGCTCGCCCTCGCGCACGACTTCATCGACGCTGAGCGTGACACGAAAAATCGAATTCTCCCGGGAAAACCCGCAATAAGCGCAGCTGTTGATGCATTCGTTGGATAAATAAAGCGGCGCGAAGAGTCTCATTGTGCGACCGAAATACTGTCGGGTCAGCGCGGCGGCTTCGCCGGCCATGGCTTCAAGCTGCGCCGCCGACTGCGGCGCGAGCAATCGCTCGAACCTGCTGAGAAGGGCCGACTTTTCTTCATTCAAGCGAACCAATTTCTCCGAAAACGTCATCACAAAGGATGAGCCGAAACCGGTTTCTCCTGCATCGGGGATGCATGAACGACCCGGCCCCACCAGCTCTCGCAACCAGTAACCTGGCACGCCGGAGTTGACAACTCTCCGCATCGCACCGTTTGCTTGGCTGGATATGTCCAGCCCAGATGAACAAGCCATCGTTTGCCGCACCACCGCGTGGTATTTGCGGCGCATGGCGTTGATGTTCCTAATGTTCGCCTTTTTTGCCGCATGGTTTTACCGGGACTACCGGTGGGGCTACCCCGACAAAAAGCACCGCTATGGGGAATACCAGCGCGTTATGTCCCAGCCCGGCGGGCAGGCAGCATGGGCCAAGCTCTCCGCCGAGAATGGGTGGCCCCTCAAGCCGCCGGAAAAAATCACCCATGATGACATCGAGCAGCAAAGAAATTTTGCGGCGGGTTGCGCGGTCATCGCGGCGGTCATTCTCGCCACATTTCTGATAAATCGCGGCAAAACATTGCGTGCGGAAGGCGACGCCTTCCAAACGCCGTCCGGCGAACGAGTTCCCTTTGCCAGCGTGTTTCGTGTCGATCGACGCAAGTGGCGCAATAAAGGCCTCGCGTTTGTTTATTATCGCAGTGCCAGTGGCGCCGAAAAAAAGACCGCCGTTGACGACCTTAAATACGCCGGCGCCGATCGTGTCCTGGCCCGTCTGATGAGTCGTTTCAATGGGGAATTGGTCGATGTGGAAGAGGCGTCTCCTGCGGCCATTGATTCCTCCACCAACCCTCCGGTGAATACTCCGCCCACCGCGGGCTAATCCCAGGCCATTCGGCAGATGGGGTGCGACCGTCCGTTCCCAGGCGCCGCACTGGCCGCCAGCCTTGCCCTCCCCTTCCAGGATCCCGCTCAACGCCCGCCTCACAGCTTTTATTTTGTTGCAAAAGGTTGCCCCTCTGATACAGAACCGCCGGACTTTCCCAAACCACCTCAATCCACGTCATGGCGGAAGAAAACAACATCGAATCGAAGGTGCGCGATATCATTGTCGAGCAACTCGGGGTGAACGCTGATCAGGTGACACTGGAAGCAAAATTCATCGAGGACTTGGGCGCCGATTCCCTTGATACTGTGGAGTTGGTGATGGCGTTCGAAGAGGAATTCGGCATCGAGGTCCCCGACGAAGAAGCGGAGAAATTATTGACCGTGGGCGATGTCGTTCGTTACATCGAGGACCGCACCCAGGACTAGCCAGCAGCCAGCGGCAGGTTTCCGTGGTTGGGGCAAAAATCAGTCGAACCCCAGTCTGGTAACGGTGGTCAATGACTGTCGTTCTGTGACATCCCCTGCATTGCCAAGGCAACCCGCGCCTTTTCGGCTGCTTCTACAGCCTTGCGCTGAATTTCATCCGGGCTGGGGAGATTTTCGAGCACCTCTGACGGAATGAACCCGTCGCCGGCGAGCTTGACCAGACACTTTTTGCGTTCTTCGAGAGCCTTGTCTGGACTCCGTTCCTTGCTGAATCGTGATTTCGCCGCCGCCGCGCGGTCCCGCAGCTTCGAATAAATATCGCCGCCCAAGAGCGCAGAAATGTCGACCTTCATTTTTTCCCGCCGCACGTCATCGCCGCTAACCGCGTCGCCATTGATCGGGCTATGCATGTATTTTGGGAACATGATGGCCACTTCGGGACAAACTCGGGAACAGGCTGGGCAATTAGTCTTGCAGTTGTCGTTGTTCTGAACCTGGATTTTGCCCGCCGGGGAGACGGCGTAGACATCGAACAGGCAGAATGACAGACACTGCATGCAGTTGGTGCAGCGGTCATAGTCGATGACTGGAAACCACGGCTTCCAACGCCCCGGCTGATTCATGGGACGATTTGAACGAAAGCCTTCGACCAGGCCGAGAACGCCCTCGGCATCGAGGCCTGTAATGTCCCGAGCCGTGATGTCTGCATGGCCATGGGCATCTTCGAGCAACGGCGCATGGCCGTTGGAAAACGACGCCAGCACGAGGAGCGTGTGGTTGTCGGGTGGAAGTGGGTGGCCTCGGCCGCGCTGCACGCGGGTGATGGCGTAACCCTTGTCCAGCAATGCTGCCATGACGGTTGCCCGCGCCTCGGGCGTCAACGAGAGAGCGCCCTCACCTTCGTAAACAATCACCCGCAAAGGCCGCTCTTTATGAGTGATCATGTTCGACCCTCGATTCGATGTTTGTGGTCGCAGTGCGAACCAGCATCTGGTCGGCCGCTGCCTCCCCATTCAGCACGCGCATGTTGACGATCTCGACTCCACTTTCGGGCAGCGCACATCCCGCCTGGTGAAAAAGCCCGCGCACGGCTCGGGGAAAGCACGCGGCAACACGCAGGCCACCGTTGCCAGCGGCAGCCGACATTTGCTGCAAGCGAGGGTCGCGATGAGCCGCCATCTCACATAAATCCGCAACCATCTCGAACGTTTCGCCCGAATCACAAAGGCACCGCAAAACTTCATCTTTCACGCCTTGCGGGACCACCTGGGCGTATGCGCAGCGGCAGTAAAGAAGTGTTGGTTCACGTTCCACCATTAGTGAGAGTTGAGAAACTAGGAATTCAGGGCTTCAGCGGTTCATTGTTCACGCTTTAACGCTTTCATCGCCATTCACACGATCGTAGGCGCCGAAGTCATTGTAAAAAAATCGTTTGCCCAGCCGATAAAGCCAATGTTTTTCGGGAATGGGATCCACATCCTTTAAATACTGGCTTGGCCGTGGGCGCATCTGTCGAACCTCCGCCAATGCTGTCTGGCGGATCGTGGTGTCGCGCGCGCCGTGCTTGTGCACGAGGTCGTTTACGAGATCGGGCCTTTCGAGCACGATACATCCCCGGGTATGGCGCGCGGCGGTCTCGCGGAAATCCCGCATAAACTCGGAGCCGCTCAGTAATTCAAAAATGTCACCATCGCGCACATTTGCGGTGGCGAACTGAATGATCGGGCACGGCTCGATGGCGCCGTTGGGAGAAATGTGATGGCTGATGCCGGTCGCCATGGGGCAGAGGGCCTCGCCTTCGCCGTCGTAATACGCGTCGATGAGTCCAATCGGGAGTTTCACACGCATATCGACCACAAACCGCCGCACGCGTTTTACCTGCTCGGGGACCAGAGCCAGTTCTGAACTCATGTTTGGACCGACGACGCGGTAGGTGTGATACCACGCGTAGTGGACACCCATTGCGATCAGCCGCCGCAACCACTGCTCTGACACCAGGGTCTCGATATTTGATTGGCACACGCTGGTGGCCACGCCGGTGAGCAGTCGATGCCGCAAGCAATTCTGCAGTCCGCGAAGCGTGCGTTTGTAAACATCCTTGTTGCCGCGGCGCTCGTCACTGATCACCTCGTCGCCTTCGATGGAGACCAGCGGCGTGGCGTTGCCCAACTGCCGCAGCCGGGCCGCTATTTTGTCAGTGATGAGCTGGCCGTTGGTGAAAATTTGAAAATAGCAGTCAGGGTGCTGAGCGAGCAGATCGAGCAACTGCGGGTGCATGAAGGGCTCACCGCCGAGAATCCCAAAAAACGAGTTCCCATGGGCCTTCGCCTGGTTGATGATGCGATTGAGATCTTCGAGCGAGAGCGAGACCCTCGGCTTGTCGACATCAACCCAGCAACCCTGGCAGCGCAGGTTGCAGGAATTGAGGATTGATAAATAAAGGAAGGGCGGGAAGAACTCGCCGCGTTCGAGACGGCTTTTGAAGAGGTGGACCGATCGCATTCCCTTCACGCCAAAGTTCCAGGCAAACTTCCAAAGTGCCTTCGAGTCGGTGGTCGCCAGAATACGTGCTGTCAGGGGAAGCAGCATGAAGTGCAAACGGGAACGGCGTTTGGCTCGAACCGCAACTGTAAAGTTGGGCCCGAGACGCCGGGGCGGGCGCCTTGGTAGGGACGCCTGAGCCAGGCGTCCGCCCAAATGGCGGCGCGATGAGTCATCGCGCCCTGCCTTGATTCGCGCGATGAGTCATCGCGCCCTTGATCGCCCCATGGTTCATCGCGCCTTAGCTTAGACATCGCCTTCCTTGTGCTCGGCAGCGGCGAGGCGCGCGATCGTTTCGTGCAATAACGCCAGGTACTGCTCGGCGCTCAGAAAGTCGGCCTCCGGCTCTCCGCGCGCCGAGTAAAGCCAGCCCACTTGATAGGGATCGCTCTTTACGACACAGGCATCCTGGGAGAGCACCGGATTCATCTCGCCGAATGTTCCCCGCATGACTGAATAGACCGCGGAGGCGGCCTTGAAGCCTTCCACGGAGCCAATCTCCTGGCCAGGCTCGATCGGCGCATCCGCCGCCACCTCGAAGCTCGCTTCCACCAATTCACCGAGCATGCGGGTCGAGAATTTCGTGAACCCGACATGCCACAGCCCCGGCCCGTCTGCAGCCGGCGCCATCCAGTAGTGCGACCGTGAATAGAGAAAACTCTTCGGAAAACTGGCCGCGAATCTGGCGTGCTTGAAACGGAGAAACTCCATGCGCTGCGAAGGTTACCCGCGCGGGCGCAGTGTCAAAACTTCAACCTCGGGCATGTAGGGACGCCTGCCCCAGGCGTCCGCCTCTAATATGGCGGCGCGATGGGTCATCGCGCCCTACCTTTCGCGCAGCGGGAAGGGACGCCTGACCGCAGGCGTCCGCCCAATATGGCGGCGCGATGGGTCATCGCGCTCTACCTTTCGGGCGAGACGCGGGAGGGACTGCTCATCGCAGGCGTCCGCTCAATTGAAAATCGGGTTCAGCCATCGAATATCATGCGATTGTGCGAGCCCTCATCCAACGCGTCAGCGAAGCCAGTGTTGCCATCAACACGGTAATCACGGCCCGCATTGGTCGTGGGTTTGTTATTTTGTTAGGAATCGAGGAGGTGGACACCCCCGGCGATGCGCAGTGGCTCGCGGCAAAGGTGGCGCGGTTGCGGGTTTTTGCCGACGAAGCCGGCGCAATGAACCTTGCTCTTTCCGATGTCGGCGGCGGAATCCTGGTAGTGAGCCAATTCACGCTGCATGCCAGCACCCGAAAAGGCAACCGGCCCTCGTTCCTTCGCGCAGCGTCCCCCGAGCGCGCCATCCCACTATACCAAAGTTTTGTTCAGATTCTGGAAAGCGAGCTCGGTCAGCGGGTGCAAACCGGTGAGTTCGGAGCTGACATGAAAGTTGCTCTGATCAACGACGGGCCAGTAACCATCTGGATCGACAGCAGAATTCGGGAATAGAAGCTCAATCGGCGCGCAATTTCACCTATACCGTCTGCGGGCCTGCGACCTCGACCACAGTTTCGCCAGGCCGCGGTTTGTCTCCCTCGATGGGTTTTGTGGAGAGTTTAGATGAATTCATTCGTGTTTATTTGCGTTCATTTGCGGTTTCCCATCCCCATTTCGAGCAGTTCGTCATAACAATCCTCGAGGCGCGCTATTTGGCTCGACTGTTCAAAATTCTCGCGTACATCCCTGGCGGCCTGCCGTCCCAGCCGCTCCCAAAGGCCTGGTTCACTCGCCAGTCGTTCCATGTTCTCGAGGAGACCATCTTCGTCGCGCTCGCGGCCGAGCAGACCTGTGAATTCAGCCCTGACAGCCTCGGGGATGCCGCCGTGCCTGGTCGCCAATACCGGCAGTCCAGTCGCCATTGCCTCGATCATTGAGTTTGGAATCCCTTCCTGATTCTGATCGGCCGTGAGATGGCTTGGGTGCACGAAGAGGTGGCTTTGATGATAGAGATTTCGAAGGTCAGCTTGATTAAGGAACCCGGTGAATCGCACCTTGTCCGCCAGGCCGAGCTCAGCGGCGAGGGTCTCGAGCGGCTTTTCGAGCGGGCCATCTCCGGCAATGGAAAACAGTGCCTTGGGATAGTGCGCGGCGAATCGCGCAAACGCGCGCAATGCCACATCGATCCCTTTTTTTTCCACGAGCCGGCACGCCTGCACGAAACGCCAGCCGCCATCGGCTGGGCGACAGCGCTCGACGAAAGGAAACTCGCTCATGGGAATGCCGGTGCGGTTCAGGCGGATTTTCCCGGGAGCACACCCGAGTTCGATCAACCTTCCTTTCAGTGATTCCGACCGGGCGAGGACCATGGGGACGGTCTCGAGTAAAGAGCGAAGATTCTCCGCGTAACCGGCACGATCGTCTCGTGTCTGGATGTCCATCCCATGAAATGAAACCAGCGCGGGCTTCGGCCATCTGCGCAGGAACGACAACAGGTGGACCCCGGTGTGGCCAAAATAAACGTGCATCAAATCCGCTTCCCGCGCCGCGAGCAGACGTGCGAGCACGCCATACTCGCCCCGGTAGACGATTGGAGGCTCGCGCTTGATATATTTCAGCCAAAAACGCCGCACAAAATTGGAACGCGCCTTGGGCGCGACCAAAACGTCGCCAAATGGGTATCGCTCTTCGCACTGTCGCTCCTTGCAGATGACAAAGGTGCGATAGCGTTGCAGGCCGGTCACCTGGCGGTAGATGTGCCGCATCTCCGCCTTCAGGAACGTTGTGCAATAGCTGGCGACGGTCGGCATGTCACTTACTCATCGAGCACCTCACCCACCAGAGCGACCAACTCCGTGGGTTCATACGGTTTCGGGAGCACAGCGCAAAACCCGAAATCGAGGTAGCGCGACATCAAAGCATCGTCGGAATATCCGCTCGAAACGACGGCGCGCACGCGCGGATGGAAAGCGCGAATTTGCTCGATGGTTTCCCGCCCCCCCTGGCCGTTGGGAATACTCAGATCCAGGATCACCAAATCAAACGGCACGCCTTTGTCCATCGCCTCGCGATATCGCCGCACCGTGTCGCTGCCTTCGGCCGTCGATTCCACCTCGTAGCCGTGGGCACTGAGGTTGACAGAAATGAGCTGGCGAATGAGCGGCTCGTCCTCAAGCACCAGCACCCGGCGCGGGCCCGTTGGCGAGGTTCGCGCCGACGCCGCCCGCGAAGGGCCCGGCTCCGCGGCCAGAGCAGGGAACATCGCCGTGAAAACCGTGAGGCCGGGCTGTGACCGGACATCGATCCGTCCCCCGTGAGCTTTGGTGATGCTTTCGCAAACCGTCAGCCCCAGACCGCTGGCATGGTCCTCATGCCGCGTCGTGAAATACGGCTCAAAAATCCGCATCAGGTTATTGGGCGCAATTCCCCGGCCGCTGTCGATGACCTCGATGATGGCGTGCGGCTCGGCCTGCTGCTGACCCGCGCCCCGCTGGCGGCCAAACACCCGCACCAGCACGTCACCGGCCTGGCCCTTGGGAATCGCCTGCTCTGAATTGCGCATCAGATTGGCCAGCAAGCGGCGCAGTTGGTTCGGATCAATCTCAGCCTCGGTGATATTCGGCCCGGCGGCGATCCGGTAACTGATTCCTTCTGCGCGCGGGAGAGTCGCCAAAAATTCCTGCACAAATGGCTCGAAGCGCAACCGCTTGCGCACCGGGGCGCCGCCCTTGGCGAAAGTCAGAAGGTTCTGCACCAGGCCCTGGGCCTGGTTGGTGGCGACACGCGCCGCCTCGAGTTCCTCCCGCATCGACGCATCAGGAGAAATCTTCTTTTGCGCCAGCGAGATATTGCCTAACAAAACAGTGAGCAGATTGTTGAAGTCGTGCGCGAAGCCGCGGGCGAGCAGCCCAAGGGACTCGAGCCGGTCAAGACGCGCCGCCTGCTCCTCGGCCGCTTTTCTCTCGGTGATGTCGCGCAGCCAGGCCAGCAGTCCGTCATTGAAGGGATAGAGACTGCCTTCCCACCAGCGCCCCGCGTCTTCATCGTGCAGGTCGAAGGTTCGCGGCTCCCGGCGCACCAAAGCTCCACAAAAATCCTGATAGTGCAGCCGGTGCACCGAGGGCGGGAATTTATTCCAGACCACACGGCCAATGAGCGACTGACGATCCGACCCGAACGCCGCCGCCGCAGGGGCATTGACGTAAGTGAATCTCCACTGCGCATCGAGACAGAAAAGCGGATCGACAATGCTCTCGAGAATATCGCTGCGCACCGCTCCGCCCGCCTCCGGCCCGGCAAAAATCTCATCGCGTTGGCGGAAGAGAACGATTAATCCGACCAGGCTGCCATCGGCGTCCCGGATCGGCGCCGTGTTGTCCTCGATGGGTATCAGCTCGCCATCGCGGGTGGTCAGCACGATCCCAGCCTTCGTCTGATCCCCGGCAACCCGAAAAAAATCCGCCGTTTCACCACTGGGCGTCGAAATGCGAAAGACGTCAGACAGCGCGCGCCCAAGAGCCTCGGCCGCGCTCCATCCGGTGAGTTTTTCGGCAGCCGGATTGATGAACGTGATGTGCCCGGCAAAGTCCGCTGCGATCACGCCCTCAGCGAGACTGCGCAGTGAGTTTACCAGATTAACGTCGCTCTCCGAACCCATCGCCGGCGGCATCCCGCTTCTATAGTGATCAAAATACGATGATCAAACGCCATCCCACGATGCCAGACCGCGTCCAGGCGCAAAAACCGGCGCGTCGCGCAGCGCTCGACCCCCCCGACCGGCTGACATGTGAATGGAGAGGCGAGCGCTACGAGCCTGAGCCTTTGGAGTGCGGCGCGCGCAAGAGCGCCGCTTTGGATGCAGTTGAATGGACGACAGCGGAAGCTCTTGCACACCATGCGCCGCCCAAATGCTGGCCCGTCCGCTCACAGACCTCACCAAGAGTTTGTAAAAACCTTCGCCGGTCCTCGTCTTCGACAAAAATGGCCTCTCGCCGGTCCCCACGCCATGACGTGATAATAGGCGCCCGCAAATTCGATCCGCAGTTGTCGCGGCATACGGCCAGTATGACCCGCGTTTGTCCAGTTCGTCAAATGTTGCGTCCTGACCCATTTTGAATGACCCTGACCCATTTTGAAACTCATTAGTCACTTATGAGGCTGGCACAGGATGAGATACGAACCAAGTTGGTGGAAGCTCTTTTATGTGCAAGGCATGCCCGCTTTGGATTGGTTTCCTATGGCGGCTGGAGCGATCTGGTTACTGCCGATTTGGGAGGCATGGTCCAGTTTTAGAGCACGGGCTCGAGGAGGCCCCCCAGCTACAAGCGGTGGAGCAGCCGACGAGGTGAGTCCGTGAAACTGACAAGGTCAGTCCGTGAAAAACGCTTTCGTGCTGGACGTCGGGATCTGCAATGGGGCACTTTAGGGTGCTTATGCCTAACCGAGCAGGTGATCTGTTGCACGCCGAATCATTGAGCATTGCCTGAGGCGGGTTTGTTCGCTCCATTGAGCGATGACTGCGGAACGGCTGGCATTGATGCTTTCGACGCTGTGTTTTCTGGGCGCTTTTGCTGCGGCGGCTTATTGCCTGCTGCGCGGCACCTATCGAAAAACATGGCCGCACCGGCTGCTGATGTTCGCGGGTTTTGCCGGCCAGTGCTGGGTCCTTTACTTGCGCGGGCGCGAATTGGGGCGATGCCCGATCACCTCGCCTTGGGAGCTTTTGGTTTTCGTGAGTTGGGGGATTGTCCTCATCTACTGGCTGATAGGACCGGCCTACCGGCTCTCACTGCTCGGAGTTTTCACCTCGCCGCTGGTTTGGATTTTTCAAACCATCGCCCTAGGGTTGCAGGGCGCCTATACACCGCAGGCGGGCGACCCGATTTTTACGAAGGTCCGTCCCGATCCCTGGCTCGAGTGGCATGCCACCGTTTCTCTGCTGGCTTACGCCGCCTTCGCGCTCGCGGCCATTGCGGGAGTCATGTTTCTCATCCAGGAACGCCAGCTCAAACGCCATCGCCTCAATCCCATTTTCTACAATTTGCCGCCGCTGCAAAATCTGGCCAAGGGCCTGGTGCGGCTGCTTACGCTTGGTTTGGTCCTGCTTACCGCCGGCATAGCCACCGCCTATCTGCTCGAGAAAAGCCCGGCGCCGCTCAAACTCGCCCTCAGTTGGCTCGTTTGGGCGGTCTACCTCGCGATTTTGCTTTACCAATGGATGCGGGGCTGGCCTCACCGCCGGCTCGCCGGCGTCTCCACCATAGTGTTTCTGCTTCCACTGGCCACTCTGTGGGTTGTCTCCGGGCGTTAGGATTTGTCATGCCGCTGATCGTCACTGGACTCAATCATCAAACCGCGTCGGTGTCGCTGCGGGAGCGGCTGGCCGTGCGCGACTCTGAAGTTCCGGCGGTGACGCAGCGCCTGCGCGAACTCGAAGGAGTCGAGGAAGTCGTTCTGCTCTCGACCTGCAACCGGGTGGAAGTTTACGCAGCCGGCCGCGAGCCGGGCGTTGTCGTCTCATTTCTCGAACGGCATTTCCAACTTGGACCCGATGCGGCGAAGCTTTATCAGCACCGGGAGCTCGACACGCTGCGGCACCTCTTTCGCGTGGTCAGCGGGCTTGATTCAATGGTGCTGGGCGAGACTGAAATCTTCGGGCAGGTCAAGACTGCCTATGCCGATGCACAGCAGACTGGCACCACGGGCCGCACGCTGAACAAACTGTTCCAGCATGCCTTCCGGGTCGGAAAACGCATCCGTTCGGCCACCCAGATTCAACATGGCGCCACCAGCGTGGGCGCTGCCGCAGTCGAATTGGCGGAAAAGATTTTCGGAGAACTGCGCGATAGCACGGTGATGGTTCTCGGCGCCGGTGAAATCAGCCGCCGCACCGCGCAAAGTTTGCAGAGTCGTGGCGCACAAAGCCTCATTGTGGCGAATCGCACTTACGACCGCGCGGTCGAACTCGCCGCGGAGATGGGCGGGCGCGCCGTTCATTACGACGTATGGCCCGAGGAAATCCTCAAGGTGGACATCGTCATCAGCTCGACCTCCGCTCCCCATGCCATTATTACGCCCGCCCAATTGCGCCCCGTCCTGTCCAGGCGCCATGGCCGCGAACTCTTTCTCATCGACATCGCCGTGCCGCGTGACATCGATCCCGCCTGCAACGAACTGGAAGGAGTTTATCTCTTCAATCTCGATGATCTTGAAACCATGGCCGCGAAAGCCCGCTCCCGCCGCGAAGAGGAAGTCGTCCGCTGTGAAGCGATGATCGAGACGGAAGCAAATCGGCTCGGCGGAACCCTCGCCCTGCCAACGTGACCGTGAACCTTGACCCGTTGAATTTCTGAACGCTCAACTCGCAACCCCCAACTCTCAACTTCTCCTCGGCACCCGCGGATCGGCACTGGCCCTGGTGCAGACCGAACTGGTGAAGGCCGCGCTTCACTCTGCCCATCCGGCATTGGGAGTCGAGCACGTGGTCATTCAGACTACGGGCGACCTCCGGCCGGATTTGCGCCTGGGCGGAGCTACTCCCGGTATCGACAAAGCGGTTTGGGTCAGGGAACTCGAAGCAGCGCTCGCCACCGGTCAAATCCATGCTGCGGTGCATTCAGCCAAGGACATCCCCGCTGATCGGCCCCAGGGCTTTCGGCTCGCCGCCTGTCTTGCCCGCGCCGACGCCTTTGACGTGCTCATTTCCAAACACCGGAGTGGACTCGGAGGCTTGCCAGCCTCAGCCGCCGTGGCCACCAGCAGCGTCCGCCGCCAAAGGCAGTTGCTCCGATTGCGGCCCGACCTGCGGGTCATCGAAATGCGTGGCAATGTCCCCACCAGACTCCGCAAACTTGCCGCGGACAGTTCGCTCGACGCACTCGTGCTGGCCAAGGCCGGTCTCGACCGACTCGAGGTTGCGGCCGATGAATTCCACCTCACCACGCTCGAGTCTCCCGAGTTTTTGCCAGCCGCTGGCCAGGGTATTATTGCCCTCGAAGTCTTCGGCGATGACCCAGGGCGCGACGCAATTCTCGCCGCCATCAACCATGAGGATACGTGGATTACGCTGACCGCTGAACGCGAGCTATTGCGGATGCTGGGCGCTGGTTGCTCGACTCCCATTGCTCTGCATACCTGCCGTGAAGGCGGACTTCGGCATCTTCATGTCCGTCTCTTCGATGAACAAGATGCCACGATGCCGCCTGCCGAAGCTCGCAGCAGCGGCGCTGTTGACGATCCTCACGGCCTCGCCGCTGAAGCGGCACGGCAATTAAAACTGCCCATTGCCAGGGACGCCTGACCGCAGGCGTCCGCCCAAAAACGGCGGCGCGATGGGTCGGCGCGCCCTACCTTTTCGCGCGAGGGTCAGCAACATCTTCTGCTGAGCCGCGGGTTCGAATCACAATGTTCGCGGCTCAGCAAGTGCTTCGCCCTACCAAAGTGCGCGGTCGCCCCATCGAGTAAGCAGGCTCAATTCCTCGTCAGCACCTCATCAAGATTGAGGACGGTGCTTGCCACCAGTGTCCAGGCCGCGAGTTCCGCGGGGTCGAGCGAGGCATCGATTTTGGTCTCGCCGACCACGAGGAATTTCTTTGCTTTTTCCGGGTCGCTGGTAAAGGCCTGGCGCTGGTCTTCGGCGAGCCTGCCCAGCAAATCGATTTCGCGGGGCGTAGCGTGGCGACTGAGCGCAAGACCATACGCATAATCGATCCGGTTCGCTGCATCGGCGCCCCCTTCCCTGATCAGGCGCAGAGCGAAAAAGCGCGCCGCCTCGACGAATTGCGGATCATTCAAAGTCACCAGTGCTTGCAACGGAGTATTGGTCCGCGGGCGATGGGCGGTGCATTTCTCGCGGGTTGGAGCGTCGAAAATCGTCATCGTCGGTGCCGGAGCGCTGCGCTTCCAGTAGGTGTACATTGATCGCCGATAGAGTTTGTCGCCGTGATCCTGGACAAACTTCGAGAGGTTCGTATCCAGCGCGACGTCCTCCCAGATCCCGTCCGGCTGATACGGCTTCACGCTCGGCCCGCCGATTTTTTCCACCAGCAACCCGGCGAGAAAAAGCGCGTTGTCTCGCAACGTCTCGGCCTGCAGCCGAAAACGGGGTCCGCGGGCGAGGAATCGGTTCTCGGGATCGAGTTCGTAAATTGACGCGGGCGCCCGCGAGCTTTGCCGATAGGCGCGGCTCATCAACATTTGCTTGAGGCAGCGCTTCACGTCCCAGCCATGCTCGACGAAATCAACGGCCAGCCAGTCGAGCAACTCCGGATGGAGCGGGACGTCGCCCTGGGTTCCGAAGTCTTCGATCGTTTTGACAATGCCCTCACCAAAAAGCATGGCCCAGAAACGATTCACGGTCGCCCGGGCGGTGAGCGGATGGCCCGGCTGGACCAGCCACCGGGCCATTCCAAGCCGATTCCCTGGCGCTTCCCCACTGGGCGGCGGCAAAGTCGCGGGCATGCCTGGCTTCACTTCATGACTGTTAAGCGGTTGATCGTATTGCCCTCGGTTGAGAACAAAGGTCGCGCGCATTTTCGGCTCATCCTGCATGACCATGGCGGTCACCTTGCCCGAGGCGAGTTCCGCTTCGCGTTTCGCAACTTTGTCCCGTTGATTGCCCAGCTTTCGATATTCCCGGTCTTCTTTGTGCAAATAGTGTTCGAGCAACAATTTCTGCTGCTCGGGCGTCCGCTGCTCGGGCGCGGTGGCGATCAGCGCTGAAACCGGATCGCTGGTGGCCAGCCTCCCGATTTCCTCGACAGGCAGCGCGCGGTCGTAGATGCGAACGTCATCGAGGTCGCCCCGAAACTGCGAAGTCGAATTGCGGCTGCCGATTTTGAACGGCACGCTCGTCTTCACGGTGTCACGCAAGCTGTCCTGCTCGACCGCGTTCTCGGAAAGCACGCCATCGATGTAAATCCTGACGCCGGCGGCCTTCGATGATCCGTCATACGTGACCGCGACGAGGTGCCATTTGTTTTCTTCGAGGCCGGCCTTCGAGACAACCTTGAGCGAGTTGTCGGGGTATTTGTGGATGATATGCGTGCCCACGTTGCTGCCCTGAACCCAAAAGTCGTAGCCGCGGAACTCCTGGCCTTCATCCATCCGTCCAAATATCGCGCCTCCACCACCGCCCTTGGGCAGGCGGACCCACGAGGCGAACGTAAACGACCGATCGCGTTCATAGTCGGGAAAGTCAGAGCAGGTGAACGCCGTCGACCCTTCGAACTTCAATCCATGCTTCCCTTTCCCGCGGTCCGCCTTTTGCAAATTCCCGCTCACGCTCGCGACGCGGCCGCTCAGGCTGATCACTTTGTCGCCGTTGACTTCGTCAAGCGGGAAATAATGAACGAGGCCGGCCGGTTCCGGTTCGGGCGCCTTCGCCGCGAGTGCCGTCCGTTGCTTTTCCAACCATTCATTGAATGCGTTGCCAGCCTTGGATCGATATTGATCGAGGCGCTGATCCGCCTCGGCCAGCGACCGCCGCGCGTCGGCGAGCATGGACTCGAACTCAGCCGTGCGGTATTCCGCCAGAGGAGCTTGATTGCCGTTGCGATTCTGCATGCCGGGATCGCTCGCCTGATTGAAGTAGGCAAAGAATTGATAATACTCTCGCTGGCTGATCGGGTCGTATTTATGATCGTGGCATTGGGCGCACTCGAGGCTCAGCGCCAGCCAGACTTTTGCCGTCGTCATCACGCGGTCCACGGCATATTCGACGCGCAGTTCCTCCGGAATCGCTCCGCCTTCGTCGGAACTCACGTTGTTGCGGTTGAATCCGGAGGCGATGCGCTGATCAAGAGTCGCGTCAGGCAAAAGATCGCCGGCGAGTTGCTCGACGGTGAACCGATCGAAGGGGAGGTTGTCATTGAACGCCTTAATGACCCAATCCCGCCAGGGCCACATGTCACGCAGGCCGTCGGCGTGCATGGCGCTCGAATCGCCGTAGCGCGCAAGGTCGAGCCAATGCAGACACATGCGCTCGCCGAAACGGGGACTGTTCAGCAGCCGGTCGATCACTTTCTCGTACGCCAGGGCTGAAGTGTCGCCGACAAAGGCATCGGTTTCCGCCGGTGTGGGTGGCAGCCCGGTCAGGTCCAGGGTCGCTCGGCGAATGAGAATCTCGCGATCCGCCGGCTCGCCAAAATCCAGCTTTTCCTTTCCCAGACGAACTTTCAAAAACGCATCTATCTCATTGGTTCCGGCGCCATCGGGCCTCTCCGGCAAGGCTGGCTTCGATGGCGGGATGAAGGCCCAATGTTTTGCGTACGGGGCGCCCGCCTCGACCCAGCGCTTCAAAAGGTCCACCTCAGCGGGCGTGAGAAATTTGCCGGTGCTCGCGTCCCGCGGGGGCATCAACTCCTCCGGATCATGCGTTGTGATGCGGCGCAGCAACTCGCTGGCGGCGAGGTTTTTCTCGTCGATGACCTTCTTTGCGCCGTCCGGCGTATCGAGCCGCAGCTTCGCCTTGCGACTCCCGGCGTCCGGACCGTGGCAGAAAAAACATTTGTCGGAAAGAATCGGGCGCACTTCGCGATTGAAATCCGGCGCATCCATCGCCCCGCTGACAAGCGAGGACGACAGAGCAACCAGAAAGCAAGAAGTTGAGAAACGGCGGATCATCGAGCGGGCGGCAATTGGGCGCCTAACTTGTTCATTTGAGAGACAACCGCAACCCGGTTGCCGCATCCGGCGCCACCTGAGTAAGGGCGCCTCAAGTTACGGACGCGCGGAAGCGCATCTCTACCGATTTTTAAGAGGGATGTGGCATGATAATCGTTCGAATGTCCACCCTAACGATCGCATTCAATTCATGAACGGCGCTCGCAACGCTGGCGCCGCTCTCGATCCCATTGATGGGTAGGGATGAGCTCCCCGCTTTTGCCCCTATTCGACGCCGCCGTTTTGCAGCAAAGCCGCCGCGGTTGCATCGTCCGGTTTCAACAGCAACGCGCGTCGCAATGTCTCGCGCGCCGCCTCGGCGCGGCCGAGGCCGAATTGCGCACGCGCCAGGTTTGTCAGCGGGGTAGCGTTCTGAGGATCCGCCGCAACGGCGGTGCGAAACAACTCTGCTGCCTTGGCGAAATCCTGATGAGCCAGGTGCAGCATGCCAAGTCCATTAAGAGCGGCAGGATGATTCGGCCGCAACGCGACCGCCTTCGACAACTCGGCGCGGGCTTCCTGCTCGGAACTCTGCTGCGCCAGTAAAAAGCCCAGCAGGTAATGGCTTTCCGGGTCGTCGGGATCGCGCTCGATTGATTCGCGCAGCCGCTGTTCAGCGTCCGCGGGCTGGCCCAGTACCATGTGAGTGCGCGCCAATTCGGCGAGATCATGCGCGGAAGCCTGCCCAGCGCCAGCCTTCCGCGCGAGCTCACCCCCACGGCGCTTTGCCACGTGGATCAGATAGTCACGGTTGAGTTTTCTCGAATCCTCGGGATCGGCGGGCAGGAGCTGAAACCAGAGCTCGCCCATTTCATCGGTCGTCTGCAATCCGCGCCTCACCCGCTGCGGTGGCTGATTGGGATTGCGCGGGTTCGCCGCAGAGTTGTCGTAACTGAATTGCTGCACGAGGACGCTGCCCCTGGGCAAGATTACCGGCTCGCTGTATCGGTAATCTCCCTGCCAGTTGAAGTCCCAATCATCGATGCGCAAGAGCCAGCGCTTCGATCCGTCCGGGAGCAGCGCAAAACCGTGCAAATTCTTTCCCAGATAGTGCGCGTGAGGCAAAACTCCGAGCAATTTCACCGGCACCGGAAGCGTGTAGCGCTGCTCGAACGACCAGTTTTCCGCGCCAGCCGGAATATCAATCTCGTCGGTCGTCAGCACCAATTTGAACGGGGAAAGCGATGGCGCTTCGTCGGTAAAAAACAAGCCCACCGCTGGCCGCAACGCCTCCGGTTTTCCCGTGGGCCTCATGTGGATTTGCAGAACGAGGTCGGTTCCCGGCGCCAGTTTCCAGGAAAGTCCGGGAGGATTGCGCCGCGCGGTTTTCCCCGGCTGCCAACTGATGAAATGCCCTTGGGGACTTTGTGCGCCGGGTCCCGGGTTCATGCCGACGAATCCCGGCCCCGGTTCCCTGGCATCGAGCCGTCGCGATTCCCGCGTTGTATCCATGAGCATGAAGGCATGATGGACGACTTGCGCCTTGTCCGGCCGAAATTCCATCGCCGCTATATAGCGCGGGACTTCGATTGGGATCGGGATCACAAAGTTGCGATAGACGTCGCGGCCCTCCGCTGGTACGACAAACGGCTCGGGCAGTTCGAGGACAAGATCGGGACTGCCAAGCTGCCAGCCCGAGGCAAATTGCGGCGCCGCCGGCATGTCCTTCGGATCGCCTTCGACGCAGCCCTGCTCGTGCCAGCGCCGTAGCGTTTCAATTTCTTCGACGATCAGTCGCCGTTCGCCCTCGAAGCTGCCATGTCCGGCCACCGGCAGCCACGGTGGCATGTAACGCGACGATGTGACCTTCACGATTGTCTCCGCTTTCTTGCGCACCTCCCCATACGTCAGCAAACTGAATGGTGCGGCGCCCTCGAGCCGATGACAGGCTGAGCAATTCTTGAAGACAATCGGCGCCACATCGCGGCTGAACGTCGGATTGACCTCCCCGGGGTGGGGCGAGGCTGCGGCGGAGCCGGCCTGGTGGAGTGCTGCGTCCGAGCTGCCTCGCTTCCCGCACCCCACCAACACAAGGATGATCGCCGCAGCAACCAACACTAAACCCTGTCCAACAGCATTTCCTGAAAGCGGTTTCACCTTTCTGATAGTAGCTCAAAGCAATCCGCTCTCGCGCAAAAAGGCCTCGAAACCGCCATGGTCGCGCCAGTTATAGGTATAAGTCTGAAAGCCGAGCCGCGTCGCAGCTTCCGTGTTCGCAATGATGTCATCGAGATAAAATGTCCGCGCAGGATCGAGCCGGCAGCGCTCGATGACATCCCGAAAGATTTTTTCACCGGGTTTGAGGCTGGCCGCTTCGTGCGAAAACACCCCTCCGGCAAAATGACCGAAAACTCCAAAGCTCGTCCGCAGGTGGTCAAGGTGCAGCGAACTCGTGTTCGAGAGAAGATACAGAGGAAAGCGCTGACGCAGTTGGTCCACCAGCGACTCCATCGGCACGTGCGGTTCAAAAATCTCACGATAAATAACAGCGAACTTTTCCGCAGGGCCCGAGAAGCGCGACGCCGTGATGCCGGCCCTGATGAAATCGTCATTGCCAAGCCGCCCACATTCCAAATCGAGGATGAGGGGCGTCAATTTCGCGCCGATCTCATCAGAATCGAGCACGCTCCGTTCCGCCAGCCTCCTCATGGCGCGGGAAAAATCAAACGTCACCAACACGTTGCCTATGTCGAAAAGGAAAGCCTCAATCATTGAGCAGTGCACACCGTAATCCACGAATCCACTTTTCGCTTAGTTGACTCGACGAATGCGATTTGTACGCGCAAGGCAATGCGGGGCCGCGGATGCCACCAGTCGCTTGTCGCGCCGCCGAGGTCCTTGTCATTCGAGATGGTCGAGCACAAACCTGGCGGCGGCGAGGGCAGCTTGAGGACGGCGATGGGACCAGGCGGCCGCACACATCTTTTTCCATTGCGCGGAACCTTGAAGGCGCGCGAGCAGCGGACCGAGGGCGGCGGGATTGGGGACCCAACAGCCGGAACCGCGGCGTTGCACGAGTTCGGCATTTCCTTCTTCCTGACCAGGCACGATTTGCGTGATTAGAAATGGCCGTCCTGCAGCCGCGCATTCGTGAGTCGTCGCGCCTCCGGCTTTGCCCAAGACACAATGATGGGACTGGATGAAGGCCGCCACTTCGGTGGTCCAGCCAAACCACCGAACCTGGCGGTCGGGATACCTCTGCTCCATTTCCGCTCGCACCGGCCGCAGTCGGTCTTCATGGCGTCCCAGAATAACCGTGAGGTCAAGATCGGGCGGTCCCTCGGACAACAGCGAATTTATGGCCCGCCTGACCAGGCGACGGGAAACCGACGGGAAATAGAGGACGCGGTTGAAGTGTTCGGGCGGTGAAGAAGGCGCGCCATCGCCAAAGGCGGGATGGACCGGGAATCCACTGGCGAAAATGTGGTCAGCAGCCACGCCGCGCCGCCGCAGCTCCGCCGATGACAATTCCTCGGGAGTCAGATAAAAATTCGTCGCGCTGCTCAGCCAGACTTCGTTGATGGCGATTGAATCAGTGACGACCGTAAACACGGGACACCGAGGACCGGAAGCGCCAAAAAGCCTCGCCAACAAATGTGGATAGAGCGGGAATGTGCAGATAACCGCGGTGGGCCGAAATTCATTGATGACCGATACGAGCCGCCGCTCCACTCGCCTGAGGAAAAACATCCGGTCGTCCTCGAAGGGAATCAACTCCGCGGCATAATAAAGAGTCCGCCACACCCACGGCCAATGGGTAATCGTAAATTTATACCCGCGCTGCAGCCAAGCCCCCTTGATCGGCTCAGCCTCCCGCACCAGATCATGAATCCGGCTGCAAAGTCGCCCGGCGCCGACGCGTTCGAGAGCGGCGTCCATCGCCTCGGCGGCCGAGTTGTGCCCGTCCCCAAAGGATGCCGTCAAAATAAGAACACGTTGCATGCCGGTTCACGGTTCACGGTTCACGGTCACGAGTTGCTGGAAAGCATAAAAAAAGCCGCCAACGCGAAGTTCATTGATATTTAAGTTTAGTGAAATATAATGAACGGTGTCCGCGGCAGGTGCTGGCGGGTTGAGTGATGCTCCGGCTTAAACGTTTTTCAAGTGGGACGACCTGGCTATGGGCGGGGATATTTTGGGCGATTGGGATGTTGGGGGTCTTGCGGAATGCCCGGGGCCCAGGGGTTCTTTCGGCAGGGCCACACCATCAGACCTACGCAGCTTTTCCCTTAGGCGCTTTTACCCCAGATGCCTTCCGGGTGCCACACGAAAAGGGAATGCTGAAAGGCCCGTTGCTTGCGCGCATGCGGGGAGAAACGAGGGCGATGCCTGTATCGGGAAAACCCTCGTCCGGCGTTGCGTTGCCAAGGCCAAGCCCCTCCAGGGCAGGCTGGGTCTTTTTGTCCCGCTCAGTGCGCGAAAAGATCGATGCCGCGCTTGTCGGGGGGCGGCGCTGGCGGGAGATTCTCATTGTTGGAAGTGAATGCTCGGCCGGTAACGCTAAATCGCTCAATTCTTATCATCTTAAGGCGCACGACGACGACGGGCTGAAGTGGCACTTCGTCGTAGGCAACGGGAGTCTTTCGAGAAATGGTGAGATAGAAGTCGGCCCTCGATGGGATCGTCAGGTGCCGGCTGGAAGCGGGTCGGTTGATTCGCTTGAGATTGCATTGATAGGCGAGTTGTCAGATGGATGGCCGACCCAGAAACAAGCCGATGCGGTCGCCGAACTGGTGGACTATTTGCAGGCCAAAGTTGGCGTGGTGCCAGTGCGCGTGGCGGCGTCAACTGGCAGCACACTGTTGCGGCGTCCCAGATAAAGAAGCTTCGAGCCGTCCACGGCGGCAGCGCCAGCGTAACTATTGCGATGCTATTGGGTGTGACTGGCGCGACCGGCTTTCTGGGCAGGAGTTTTTGCAAAGCTGCTGCCGCCGCCCGGCATGATGTCATCGCCTTCTCGAGAACTACGAGGCCCCGGCTGCAACACTGTGCCGAGGTGCGGCTCCTCAATACGGAAGGCGATACCGACTTCTCGGGACTTGAGGCATTGGTCCACTTGGCCGGGGAAGGCGTTCTGGGGGCCTGGACGAGAAAAAAGAAACAACGCATTCGTGACAGCCGGGTCAACCTTACCGCCAGGGTGGTTGAGGATTTGCGCCATCTGGAAAAGCGGCCCGCGGTTTTTGTGTGCGCTTCGGCGGTCGGTTACTATGGAGATCGAGGCGACGATATTCTCACCGAGGCCGCGGCCCCAGGCACTGGATTTCTCGCTGAAGTGAGCAGAGATTGGGAAAGCGCCGCCCTCGAGGCGGAAAGCTTTGGCACCCGGGTTGTCAGCCTGCGATTTGGAACCATCTTCGGCGTTGGCGGCGGAGCGCTGCCGGTCCTGGAAAAGATTTTTGCCTGGTGCCTGGGCGGACGATTAGGAAGCGGCCGACAGTGGATGTCCTGGGTCCACATCGACGACGCGGTTCAACTCATATCCCACTCCCTCCTCTCCGAATCGATGCGTGGACCAGTCAACGCGGTGGCACCCAGGCCGGTAAGAAACGCCGAATTCACGCGCCTGTTCGCCAAAAACCTGAGCCGGGTGGCCATCCTGCCGGTGCCAGGCCCCATTCTGCGTATCTTCCTGCGCGACCAAGCCCGCATGTTTCTTGACAGCCAGCGCGTCCATCCAAAGAAGGCACTGCTCGCCGGATATTCCTTTCTCCATCCCGAGGTCGAATCCGGCCTCGAAGATTACTTCAGCCGTCCGCGGCCGTGACCCGGACCGGCCTCTCCCCCTTCCATTTGGATGGGTTCAAATCGGGGGGTTTCTCAGAAATTAAAATTGCAGGACTCCGTGTTTCCCGCATAATGACATTGTAGATTCATTCCCCCCACCCCCCATGAATTCCCCCCGGTTGAAGGCTCCCGCCCGTCGCGTGCGCATTGCGCTTGTCGTGGCTCTCTTACTGTTTTGTGCCGGCCTGATTTTCTTCAGACCCGGCTCAAGCCCGATTCGTCGAGAAAGTGGCGTCTTGGTGCCGAATCGGGTGCCCGACATAGCCGCGACGCCGATGGCGGCGGTTTCCGAGCCAACGCCGGCCCCACTTTTCAAAAATAAGCAGGAATGGCTGAAGGCGGTCCAAGACTCGATCCGGGGCCTCGACCCGAAGACGATTTTGCCGGCCGGCTTTTTTTCGCATCACAAGCTTCAACTCGCTCTGGATGAATTGGCAGCCATCGAACCAAACCGCGGATTGATCTGTTTCCGCCATGACGGGGCGCAAAAGGCAGCGGACCTGTCCGAGGAAATCCAACGCCAGGGCAGGTCTGCCGGCCGCGCGCTGTTTCCTGTCTTTTATGTCAAAGATGCGCCTCGTGTCGCAGGCAGCCGAAGGATCATGACCGGCGAGATCGTGGTCATGTTGAACCCAGGGATTACTCCAGACGAAATCGCTCGGGAATACGAACTTGGCTATCGCACGCCGCCACCCGAAAGCCGACTGATCCACTTTCTGGCGCGATCAGCGTTTGATGCGATGGAGGTTGTTCCGCGTCTGATTCGCGACGCGCGGGTGGCCGTGGCGGATCACGATCTGATTTCCTTTGTTCAAGCCAAGGCGATTACTCCCAACGATCAGCTCTTCCGTGATCAGTGGCACTTGCGGAACAATCCACCAGCAAATCCACTTACGGTTGTTGATTGGGACATCAATATCTATCCTCACAGGATTAGCTTAGATGCCACGCCAGTATGGGGGGACTTCAGCATCCCAACCTCGGGAATCCGCGGAAGAAACATTCGCATCGGTTTGGTTGATGATGGCATTGACCTGACTCACCCTGACCTTCAGGGGGCCCTTGCGGATACCCACCATGCCTACGATATCGAGCCGCAGACCCCGACTGCGCAGGTTCCTTTCCCCCCCCCGCGCATTGTCCCAGGCGAGACGTTTCTGGCCTCCCATCAAAAGTATCACAACGATGCCCACGGTACCAATCTCGCGGGTTTGATGGCGGCGGTCGGCAATAACACCATTGGCGGAATCGGGGTGGCGCCCGAAAGCGAGGTGGTGGCGATACGAGCGCTCAGTTGGTACGAGGATGACTCAGGAAACGTTTTCCAGGTCCCGACGTGGATCAACAACCCCGAGCGCGGCGACCTCGTCGCTCCGACCGCGGATATATTGTTCGCCGCAGCCTACATGTATCTTTTCAACAACGGTGCCGGTTTTACCTCCCCGGGTCGTGTCGTTTATCCGGGAACGCCCCAACAAACTCAGATACCGGGATTCGCCGATCCCGCCTTTGGCAATCTGATCCATATCAAGAACAATAGCTGGGGATCTCCCGACGTGGGAATCTTCGGCGGCCCTGGACCGGAGGTTGCCGGCATCAATGTGACAGGCCAGCCGCCCCAGCCAGGGGCGCGCAGAAGAGCGGTCGAAGAAGGACGCGGTGGCCGGGGCACCATCTTTGTCAATTCAGCAGGCAATGGTCGGAGCGTTATAGTGGAAAATGCCAACGCGGATGGATGGGCCAACGCCAGGGAAACCATTTGCGTCGGCGCCCTGGCGCTGCCGCTCAACCTGCACTTTGACAGTACGACGACGCACCATGTCGGCGTGTACAGTGAATGGGGCTCGTGCGTGATGATTTCGGCTCCCGGCGGTGGCCCCTACCTTTTCTCGAGGGTAGTTGATCCCCAGCGGATTTATGACGGCGGAGCGACACGCGGGGGCCTGCAGAGCACGTCACTGCTCTCGACGACGGATTGGACGATCAACGAACCCGCCAATCCGGAGCTTACTCCACCGCAGTTCGACGATCTTTATGGATTGAACCGCGGCGACTCGGGGGATTACCCAGACCCGAATTACACACAGCGCGCGTCTGGAACGTCAACCGCCGCTGCCATTGTGTCCGGAGTGGTGGCGCTGATGCTCGAAGCCAATCCCCGGCTGAGCTGGCTGGACGTGCAGAACATGCTGATTCGTTCAGCGACCAACCACGTTTTACCCAGCGCCTATGCGGCCGATCCCACCGATGCCACACCTGTTCTAAACGCCTTCAACGGCGTGGATATCGCCGATCCACAAGATGCGACCATCATCGAACGGGACTGGAAAAAAAATGGAGGTCATCTTTGGTTTAATCACAAGTATGGCGCCGGCATGGTAAGTGCGCTCGGGGCAGTGAACATGGCGCTCACCAGCCCGCTCTTTCCGGCCCGGGCCGAGCATACCGCCCACACCGTCGTGAATACGGTAAAGAAGGACCTGCCCGAAGCCACCGCGGACGGGACCCCCGCAACCCCCCCCTACGAAATCTCCTTTTTGTCTGGAGCCTCGCAGAATTTCATTGTGACGCATGCCACCGTGACGTTCGACCGCATCCAGACAACTTACATCGGAGACATTTTTGTGAGCCTGACGTCGCCGAGCGGGATGGAGAGCATTTTGATGGAGCCGCATTTTGATGGAGCCGACGACCTGAATAATTGGACGTTTTCGTCCGTTCGCCATTGGGGTGAGCCTGGAAATGGAACCTGGAAGCTGAAGATCACCGACAATCTTATTTTCGACGGGGTGACTATAAATCCTGATACCGGGAATAAAGTCACCCTGACTCTGCATGGGTACAGCAAACCCGCGATGCCAGTCATCACGAATCCTGAAAGCGCTCTTCAGGCCGAACCGACCAGGATAAGATATAGCACTCCCGGCGAGCCGTTTTTTTATACCCTGACGGCCAATAATAACCCGACGATTTGGAACCTTGCTCTTCCACCCGGGCTGAGTCTCGAAGCGGTACCAGAGAACAATACTTATCTTCAGACGCAGCGAATCGTGGGCACTCCAACTGCCCCGGGGACATTCCTGGTGGAAGTTCGCGCCGAAAACGCCGCGCTTTATGCCGACCGCATTTCTCCAGGCACCCCGCCACTTCCGCAGCCCGGCGCCTCGGTCCCCCACTACCTCGAAATTGAGGTTCCCGATTGCTACACCGATTGGGCTGTGCATTTTTTCGGCCCGGATGCCAAGGTCCCTCCAGGGTCAGCCAGAGCCGCTGGGGCTGCGGATCCAGATGCCGACGGCTTTGTCAATAGCATCGAGTTCGCCCTCGGCATGAACCCGACACAACAGGACGCCGCGAACGCCATCACAATGGGTACCGACGATCAGGGCCGCTGGAGCTTCAGCTACAAACGCTTTAACGCGCGCGCCAATCCCGCGCTCACAGTCTTTTCGGTTTACGAGTTCCAGACATCAAGTGACCTGAAGGAATGGCGCTCGGTGGCGATCAGCGGTCCTGACCGCCTGCCCACCAGGGAGCCGTTTCCGAACGAGTACGAGGCGGTCGAAGGCGTTGCCTCCGCTACAGACCCCACTGAACCGTGCAATTCCTATTTTCCGGTGACCGTTACGCAACTTGTGCCCGACCCAGCGCGGTTCTTTCGCTTGAAGATCACCCCCTATCGCGGCCCGACGCTCAATCCCCTCCCTCCCCCGCTCCCGTGATCGACCGTCGCATGCCGGGGTTTCTCCTCACATCGGCGGCTTGCCTGATTCCCGCATCCGCGCGGTCACTCCCTCGACAGCGCGGTCCAGAAGCAGCCGCGATTTCCCGCTCAATGGCTCCAGACTGACGAAAATCACTGCATTTCTTGCGCTTGAAAGCGTGATCACCAGATGGTCTCGGACCGGATCGATCTCGATCGACGCCACTTCGGCCCAGACCACAAGTTGCCAATCATCCTTGGGACGAAAGAACGGATAGATCTCCAATCCCACGGAGGTGAGTGCGAGCATCGGCTGCCGAGCCAGACGGCAGGCCTGCCAGATCAACAATGCCGCCAGGGACAGTGGGACCGCACCAAACCATGGACTCGGAAGAAGCGGCTCAGGCATTCGGGTGTCGTTCCACCTCCAGCCCGCCAACGCGAGGGCGGCGCTCAGCGCCAGGCAGAAGACGGCCGCGCAGGCGAAACCCGCGGCCTGGCCCGAACGAGTGAAGCGCAACTCATTGATCATCCCAGTCTTGCTCGCCAAAAACTGCCACGATTGCAAGCCGAGAAACTCTTTGACGGGCGGGTAAACCCGGTTACCAAATAGGGTTTTCAATCGGCCATCCCAATCCACCACTGCCATGTCGAGGGTTTGTCAAATCACCGGGGCGCGCAAGCGGCGCGGAAATCGTATCCATCACAGCGGTCTCGCCAAGAAAAAAGGCGGGATCGGTTTAAACCATGTCAAGAAGGTAGGGCGGGATGTCTCGCCTAATCTTCGGGACAAACGGATTTGGGTGCCTGAGGCCGGCCGATATATTCGAGTGCGCCTGACTGCGCGCGCACTGAAGACTGTCACCAGGAACGGAGCTTACGCCACCCTCCATCAGGCTGGCCTCATCTAAACCACATCACCACACCACATCATGGCTTACAACACCATCAGCAAAAAGTCTGGCAAGACGTATTACCTGCACACGCGCAAGACGACGCTTAAAGGTGGCCGAGAGCAGCAGATTTACTTTTTCGCAGGAGACGTTCGGGATGGCTCGTGTGAGGCCTTGCCGGATGGTTACATGGTGATCGAAAACGAACGGACTGGGCTTCCGATTTTGAAAAAGAAGCCGGTCAGTTGAACTGGGCGGTGCCCGCTTTTTTAGGCCCGGGCAGGTCCGCAGCCTGACTGGCAGTGGCAGGCTTGGCACTGCCTAACAAGGAATCTACTCTTTGGGCTCTCGAGCTGGTCTCGTGCTGCTGCGAGCCTGTCATGCACTTTGAGCGTGACACGGGATGGTATCGGCGCTGGAGGCGCCATGGAAATTAGCCGGTATTGGGCGTGGGTAGGGACGC